>DASVOE010000024.1:0-37908 GCA_036383515.1 Chitinophagaceae bacterium
AGCCCGCCAGGCCGATGGAGCCGTTACGGTTTCACAGGGCAATTGTATGATACTCGCAACTGTAGTTGCCAATAAAGAACCTAAAGAAGGCCAGAGCTTTTTTCCTTTGTCAGTAGATTACCAGGAAAAATTTGCTTCTGCTGGTCGTATCCCTGGCTCATTTTTTAAACGTGAAGCAAAGCTTAACGACTATGAAGTGCTGACGAGCCGCCTGGTTGATCGTGCCCTTCGTCCTTTATTCCCTGAAGATTATTTGTGTGAAGTGCAGGTATTGATCACTCTTATCTCCAGTGATCCGGAAGTGATGCCTGATGCCATGGCCTGCTTAGCGGCATCCGCAGCATTAGCAGTTTCTGATATTCCTATTAAAGAAATTATTTCTGAAGTAAGAGTATCAAGGGTGGATGGACAGTTTGTAGTGAACCCTACCCGCAGCCAGATGGAAAAATCGGATATGGATTTTATCATTGCGGCTACCGATAAGAACCTGATGATGGTGGAAGGTGAAGCAAAGGAATGTAGCGAAGCTGACCTGGTAAAAGCGTTGGAAGTAGCGCATGATGCCATCCGCATACAGGTAAAAGCGCAGGAAGAACTGAGAGATTTAAAAGGCGTGACAGGAAAAAGGGATTACACAAAACCTGCAACTGATGATGCCCTTCGTGATAAAATAAATGCGTTTGCAAAAGATAAAGTATACGCAGTAGCGAAAGGGAAATTCAGCAAGCATGAACGCAGCGATAAATTTGATGCCATCAAAGTTGAATTGACAGAATTCCTGAAAAAGGAGTTGAATGTAGAAGAAGGTGGCAGTTTACCTGATCTTACGAAGAGGCTTGCTTCAACTTATTATGGCGACCTGCAGTATTATGTGGTTCGTGACATGATCCTTGATGAAAAAGTAAGGTTAGACGGAAGAGATCTTGAAACTGTTCGTCCATTGGATATGGAAGTAGATGTATTACCTTCTCCACACGGTGCTGCCTTGTTTACAAGAGGTGAAACACAATCACTTACTACCGTTACCTTAGGAACTCCATTAGATGAGTTGCTGGTAGAAAGTGCAGCCAAATCAGTGGATTCAAAATTTTATTTGCACTATAATTTTCCCCCCTTTTCAACGGGTGAAGTAAAGATGATGAGAGGCCAGAGCCGCCGGGAGATCGGGCATGGTAATCTTGCTCTTCGTTCATTGAAACAGATGATGCCGGGTGATGATTTTGCCTATACCGTTCGTGTGGTAAGTGACATCCTCGAATCAAATGGTTCATCTTCGATGGCTACAGTTTGTGCCGGTTCACTGGCATTGATGGATGCGGGAATAGCATTTTCCAAACACGTTTCGGGTGTAGCGATGGGATTGATCACCAAAGATGATAAATATGCGATCCTGACAGATATACTTGGTGATGAAGATCATCTTGGTGATATGGATTTTAAAGTAACAGGAACAAAAGATGGTATCTGTGGTGTGCAGATGGACATCAAAGTGGATGGATTGAAAATGGAAGTAATGCAGCAGGCATTGGACCAGGCACGTCGTGGTCGTTTACATATCCTGGATGCGATGTATAAATGTATACCAGAAGCAAGGTCTGAAGTAAAACCACATGCACCACGCATGGTGAAGATGTTCATTGACCGTGAATTCATCGGTGCAGTGATCGGGCCAGGTGGTAAAGTGATACAGGAAATTCAAAGAGAAACGGGCACCACAATCAACCTGGAAGAAAAGAACAATATGGGTGAGATCAGTGTGTTTGGTGTGAATAAAGAAGGTGTTCAAAAAGCAGAGAATTGGATCAAGGGTATTGTTGCTGTTCCGGTAATTGGTGATGTATATGAATCGACAGTAAAATCGATCATGCCGTTTGGCGCTTTCGTTGAATTCTTACCTGGCAAGCAGGGATTGATCCATATCAGCGAAGTTAGCTGGAAGCGACTGGAAACATTGGATGGTGTATTACGTGAAGGCGATAAAGTGAAAGTAAAACTCATTGGCACAGATCCAAAGTCTGGTAAGTTCAAATTATCAAGAAAGATATTGATGCCGAAACCTGAAGGACAGGCACAGCCCAGGCAGGAAGACAGGCAGAGCTAAACTTCAAGCTTTAGTGCTAAGGATAAAGATTGAGCTCCAATAATAAATTAAATAGCCTCCCTACTGAGGCTATTTTTCTGTGTAAATCTGTGTAATCCGTGGCAAAAAATGGCTAACTACATACAAATAGAATTTCAACATTTATCATCTGATCAAATTGATAGATTGATTGCAGCATTAAGCAGCATTGGTTTCGAAGGATTTGAGGAAGGAGAGAATAATCTCAAAGCATATATACAGTCAACCGATCTTAACGAAGCTACGCTGGGGGAGATCGCCGAAAAAAATCATCTTTCTTTTGAGCGATCTGTTATTGAAGAAACAAATTGGAATGCCGTATGGGAATCGAACTTTCAACCGGTGATAGTGGATGACTTTGTTGCTGTACGGGCCGATTTTCATGAAACAATAAACGGAGTTGAGCATGAGATCATCATCACACCTAAAATGAGTTTTGGTACCGGCCATCATGCAACAACGTTTATGATGATGCAGCAGATGCGGAAAATTGATTTTCAAAATAAAACAGTTTTTGATTTTGGCACCGGTACAGGTGTATTAGCGATACTCGCTGAAAAATTGGGAGCGAAGGAAGTTCTGGCAGTTGATATTGATGATTGGAGCATTGAAAACGCCAAAGAAAATATTGACCGGAATGGTTGTGAACATATTCACATCAGGCAGGCTAATTCCGCTATAATAGGTCGTCAATTTGATATTATACTTGGTAATATCAACAGGAATGTAATACTGGACAATTTGTCTGTTCTATCTCAACAATTAATCTCCACCGGGGTCGTTTTATTAAGTGGCTTATTGAAGGAAGATGAAGATGATATGGTGAATGCAGCGATGAAACAATCATTGGTATTGACAGGTAAAGCCCTGAAAAATAACTGGCTCTGCCTGCAATTGCAGCATTAAGATTGGATTACCTGTGTATTAATTTAATGTTATCCCGAAGGCATTTTCCCTTAAATTTGTCCTTCCAACATTCAACCCAAGGTTCTATGAACGAACTGTTACTTATCGTTCTTGCATATCTGATTGGCAGCATCCCAAGTTCTGTTTGGGTCAGCAAGCATTTCTTTGATATTGATATCAGGGAATATGGCAGTGGTAATGCCGGTGCTACAAATACATATCGTGTATTAGGGCCTAAATGGGGCACTATCGTTATGATCGCTGATATGCTGAAAGGTATTGCGGCCGTTAAACTTTCTCTACTCCTTCCTGATTATTTTGCTAATGAAACGGGATTACAAACGCTTCAAATTGGCTTGGGTCTTGCAGCAGTGGTGGGTCACATATTCCCCATCTGGGCTGATTTCAGAGGTGGAAAAGGCGTAGCTACTTTATTCGGTATTGTACTCGGCATTTCTCCCTGGACAGCGTTAAGTTGTGTAGGCATTTTTTTACTGGTATTATATCTCACAAGATTTGTCTCTTTAAGCTCTATTCTGGCAAGTGTTGCTTTTCCTGTATTTATTCTTGTCATCTTTAATGTAGAAAATCATATCTACCGGGTGTTTGCGATTGCCGTTGCCCTGATGGTATTACTTACCCATCAAAAAAACATCGGGCGGTTGTTAAAAGGAGTGGAGAGCAAAGTACCCATTCTTAAATACCGTGACCGCCGTCGTCAACGTCGCAGAGAGAACTCTTAAATTTCCCATCAAATTCCTGGAAACCATTATTTTCAGAAATAAATACATAGCCTCATTCCCATTTGGTACAATGATTGTTTTTTATAGCTAAACTTATATTTATGATTCGTATTATTTCCTCTTTTCTTATAGCGTCGTCATTACTGGTTGGATGTGCCAAAAATCCTTTAACAGGCCGTAACCAGGCAAAACTGGTTTCTGAAACTGAATTGCAAAGCATGGCCACTACTCAATATCAGCAATTCCTTTCTACCAATAAAGTTGTAAGCAGCAGTTCTAACCGGGATGCTGAAATGGTAAAAAGAGTAGGGCAGCGTATTACCAAAGCGGTGACACAATATTATGCGCAACAAGGATTATCCAGCCGGTTGGAAGGTTATAAATGGGAATATAACCTGGTAGAAGATAAAGCCGTTAATGCATGGTGTATGCCGGGCGGAAAAATTGTTGTCTATACAGGCTTGTTGCCTATCTCACAAAACGAAGCCGCATTGGCTGTAGTAATGGGACATGAAGTTTCACATGCTTTATTATACCATGGAAATGAAAGAATGAGCCAGGGATTGATCGCTGAATTAGGAGGATCGGCTCTTTCTGTCGCATTAGCTGAAAAACCAGCTGCTACTCAAAATTTATTTTTAACAGCATTTGGTTTAGGTGCACAAGTAGGTGTTTTATTACCATTTTCAAGGAAACAGGAATTGGAAGCTGATGAGTGGGGTTTGAACTTTACTGCAATGGCAGGTTATAATCCCCGTGAAGCTATTGCTCTTTGGCAAAGAATGCAGGCTGCTTCGAAAGGTCAGAGCCCTCCTGAATTTCTTAGTACACACCCTGATGAAGGTCATCGTATAGCTGAATTAGAAAAATTAATGCCTAAGGCTCTCCAGTATTATAAGCCTATGGGGAACTAAAACTTGATTTGAATTATCAAAAAAACCCGCCCCATGCAGCTTTTGGCGGGTTTTTTCTTTATACGAGTGTGCTTACTACGCCTGCTTTTGCCTACCTTTGCACTCCTGCTTCGAGAAAGCTACCAGCCTGATCACCGAGCCTGACTAACTGGTAGAAACCTTTAAAAAAATAGCTTCAAGTATGTCACAAACTGTTTTTGAAAAGTTACAACTGGCAGACGAAAAGAATCTCTTAATCCAGGGTTTGCCTTCTTCGATCGAGAAACAATTCAGTAAACTATCTTTCGCCAAAAACATGACACCGTTGTTAAAAACGCGGAAAATTGATTTTGCACTGGTCTTCGCTGTAAATGAGAACCAGCTAAATGGAATACTGAAGGATGTTATGCCCTCATTAAAAGACGGATCTAAATTCTGGGTGGCTTATCCCAAAACTACTTCTAAGATCGTTACCGACCTGAACAGGGAATGCAGCTGGAACCGACTGACCTGTGAAGGGTATGGCAGCATCGAAAGAGTGGAGCTGGATCATGTATGGAGTGCTATGCGTTTTATCAAGGGTGAAAACCTGAGAGATGACGATACTCCTACTACAAGAAAAAGAGCTGCTGCAGCCCTGGCGGACTAAGGAGCCAGCCACATTAAAAATTATTCAGGTTTGTTGTGAAAGCAGCAAACCTTTTTTATTTACCATATAAAATATGCAGGATATGCCTTTTCTTAATGTAGAAATAAAAGCAACATGTAATCATCCTTCGTTTATACGGGATTATCTTATTAAGCATAAAGCAGAATTTCGGGGGATAGATGAACAAACGGATACCTATTTTAATGTTGCCGCCGGACGGTTAAAGCTTCGGGAAGGAAATATTGAGAACAACCTGATCTTTTATGAAAGAGACAATGAGGCTGGCCCAAAGAATTCCTCTTTTCACCTGGTGAAAGTGGAAGATACAAAAGGATTAAAAGAAGTGCTGACAAAATCCTCCGGGGTAAAAGTGATTGTAAAGAAAAAAAGAGAAATTTATTATATCAACAATGTAAAATTTCATATTGATGAGGTACCGGGGTTGGGATCATTTATTGAAATAGAAGCCGGAAATATTTTAGCTAACCTTACACAGCAACAATTAAAAGAGCAATGTGATTTTTATGTGGCAGCGTTTGGTTTAAAGCAGGAAGATATGATTGCCGTTTCTTACAGTGATATGCTATTGGCCGGAGTAAATAAATGAAGTAAATTTAGGTATGGACTTAGAATTGAGAGAGCCGGTGGTTGCTTATGATAAAAAACATTTTACTATAGAAGAATACCTGGAATTCGAAAATGCTTCATCTGAAAAGCATGAATATTACCAGTGGGAGATATTTGCCAGATCTGGATCTAAGATTATCCATAACATCATTGCGGGTAATTTACTTGGAGAACTAAAACAAAAAATTAGAGGCAAATCCTGTCAACCTTTCAATAGCGATCAACGTATCTATATCCCTCAAAATTCTTTGTTTACTTATCCTGATATTTCTATTGTTTGTGGCAAAGTAGAAACGAAAGATGATGACGAATGGAATGTTTTAAATCCTTCGGTTTTATTTGAAATCCTTTCTCCATCTACAAGGAATTATGACCGGGGCGAGAAATTTATACTGTACCGGGATATCTCTACATTGAAAGAATATATTATGGTTGATTCCGGAAGTATTCGTATAGAGGCTTACCGTTTCAATGATAAGGGTCATTGGGAGTTGGAGGAATATCGAAAGACTGAAGAAGTTCTTTCAGTGAAGTCGGTTCAGCTTCAAATTCCTCTTACAGAAATTTATGAAGGAACAAAATTGATCACTACCTGATAATGACCGCACCCGTTTTCCTGGTCAGCTCCATTTCCATTTGTTTCAAATGTTCATGTGTCTGGTGAAGCATACTGTATTCATCGGGAGTATGTTCTTTTTCCATGTCAAGCTGGTTCTCCAGCAACATTCGTTTTATTTTGCGAAGTTTCAGGTAATTGATAGCAGACTCTACTTCTTCATTGGTCCGGTCCTCATCCATCTTGAGGAATTTCATCAGGCGATCTTCATTCTCTCTTGATACGGTTTGAATAAAATCTTCATAGCTCTGTTCAAACAATCCTTTCTGGTATCCACTCGCCTGGCTGAATTCCTTGCGCCAGTGTTCACTTTCTTCGTATGGAAAATTCAATAATGAAACAGCAAGTGTGCTCAATTGTATATCCGGGTGATAGATGAAGAAATTTTTATCAGCTTTTACACTGCTTTGTCGCAGTGTTGCTTTAAAAGTAGTGATCAGTTTAATGACAGCTGCATTATCCATCAAACTGTCATCCACCATCTCTTCAAAAATATGTTCAGCGATCAGGGTGTTCTCGTCCCACTTCTTTACACCATATTCCAATAATATCCTGGCGACCTCTCTTTCCTGCAATTCATCTTTGAATAAAAGATTGAAAGTCGCTTCATCATAATTGGTCTCTTCCGCCTGTCTTGCATTTTCTTCATGCTGTCTCGCTTCTTCAAAAGGAAGTTTCCGCTCCATGGTAGCAATACGGTCCCGGATAAACTTATTGACGAGGGCATGCATACCGCTTTCATCAATCTTTAATATCTGCGAGCATTGCTGAATATAATCCTGCTGCTTCGTAAAATCTTCTGCCTTATTGATCTTGGAAATGGTTTCTGCCATGCGGTTTACCACGTCCGCTTTTTTACTAGAATCAGTACCCGCATCCTTCAATGCTACTTCCAGCTGGAAAAGAATAAAATCTTTTTTATTTTTCTGAATAAATTCCCTGAAAGCAGCAGCACCCACTTTATTTACATAACTATCGGGGTCTTCTTTATCCGGGATCAATACCAGCTTTACATTGAGTCCTTCTTCCAGCGCCATATCTAATCCACGAAGGGCCGCTTTTACTCCAGCCGCATCACCATCATAGATGATCGTAAGATTATTGGTATACTTTTTAACCAGCCTTAGTTGCTCCGTAGTTAAAGAAGTACCGCCTGATGCTACCACATTTTCAATACCCGCCTGGTGCAGCGACACCACATCGGTATATCCTTCTACCAATAAACATTCATCAGCTTTGTCAATAGCTGTCCGGGCAAAATAGGAGCCGTAAAGAATTTTACTTTTTACATAAATTTCATTCTCCGGTGTATTGATATACTTGGGAGCTTTATCATTGCTCTTTAATATTCTTGCTCCAAATCCTAATACTTTACCACTATGGTTATGTATGGGGAAAATTATACGACCCCGGTAGTTGTCCACTAACTGCTCATTGCGGTTAGCTACCAGGCCTGTCTTTAATAACAGTTCAGTGTTGTATTGTTTGGCAATAGCTTCTTTGGTAAATGCATCTCTCTGTTCCGGCGAATATCCTAATTGGAATTTGGTAATGATCTCTTCCCTGAATCCTCTCTCTTTAAAATAAGCAAGCCCTATATCCTGGCCTTCTTCTGTTTCAAACAACTGGCGGGCAAAGAACTGTTGAGCAAAAGCATTAATGATATAAAGACTATCTGCCACCTGCATCTGCTGGCGTTGTTCATCATTGGCAAAGGTTTCTTCTATTTCGATCCCATATTTGTTGGCCAGCCATTTCAACGCATCCACATAAGTAGCTTTCTCATGCTCCATAATGAAGCTGATACTATTACCACTTTTGCCACAGCCAAAACATTTGTAGATCTCTTTTGAAGGAGAAACGGTGAACGAAGGTGTTTTTTCATTATGAAAAGGACAAAGTCCAAGATAGTTCGCACCTCTTTTCTTTAGCTTTACAAATTCACCCACCACATCAAGAATATCGATACGGTTGAGAATTTGTTGTATGGTAGTTTGTGCTATCATTGGTTCAGAACCTTCAAAAATAATGCTTAAACAATAAGCAGTAAAATTAACCCTTAGCTAAATTAATTGAAGAGGGTAAAGCAGTTTCTCACCTACTTTTTTAACCTTCATCTAAACTTTATTAATTGCTGGCTGTCTGATGACAAACTCGTTTTATGAAAATATGCCATCGTATTATTCCACTCGTAGTTTTCTTGTTTACTACCTGCTTGTCGCTCAATGCTCAAAACAAGACAGGCATTGATTCAACGGGTCTTCCGGGAGATAATTTCAGCTTGCAGGGAACCTTGGAAATGTTTCAAAAAGCCGGATCGCCTGAAGAATTTGAAAGGTTGCTTAATACACAGGACAACAATGTCAATAATCTCGATTTGAATGAAGATGGGGAAATCGATTTTGTGCGGGTCATCGACAAAATGGATAAAGATGTACATGCATTAGTATTGCAGGTAGCTGTTTCTGAAAAAGAGAACCAGGATATTGCTGTTATCGAAATCGAAAAAACAGGCCCTGAGTCAGCTATGCTCCAAATCATTGGTGACAAAGATATATATGGAGAGGAAGTGATCGTTGAGCCCGATGGTGATGCCCCCGGATCATATTTACAGGAGAATACAGGAAATAAAAACAGTGGGCCCAATGCTTCATTGAATAATTATGAACCCAATCCTTATATCATTGTGAATGTGTGGAGGTGGCCATCGGTGCGGTTTATCTATGCACCTGCTTATCGTCCATGGGTTTCTCCCTGGAGATGGCGGTATTATCCCACCTGGTGGCATCCCTGGAAACCTTATGCCTGGCATATATGGCATCCCAGGCATATACATCATCATTCTTTCGTTGTTGTTCATACGCACCGGGTGGTCAGGGCTCATGCTATCTATAAACCTGTAAGGGTTACATCAGTAGCAGTAAGAACCAGGCATTCAGTAGCTGTAAACAATTACAGGGTTAACCGAACCCGGACAACTATTACTGGCCCGGGAGGTCATTCTGCTTCACGCACTACTACCATTGTCCGGGGTAAAAAAGG
This sequence comes from Chitinophagaceae bacterium, assembly GCA_036383515.1. GTDB lineage: Bacteria > Bacteroidota > Bacteroidia > Chitinophagales > Chitinophagaceae > CADEDV01. The sequence continues at coordinate 9,596 of DASVOE010000024.1, forward strand.
AAAGGTCCGGGCTTCAAAAACAACAGTAAAAAGAAGAAGAGGTTAATAAAAATCAACAGCCATTATATTTAATGCCACTGTCATCCGATAGTGGCATTATTAATGTATACTATCCAACCAGGCTTCAATGAAAATGTGAACGGCTGTGCAAAAAAAGGCTAGCTTTTACGGGAAAAGAGTTTTAATTTACAATTACCATCCAAACCCAGGGGAACCTTCTGTCGGCAGACAAGGATAAGGAACAATATTGCTCACTTAAATTTAAATCCCATGGTTCAGGTAGAAATCGCACAGCTCACCGGAGAGTGCAGCTCCTGGAGAGAATCACTTCGCAAATACCGCGAAGAATTCACACAGGATAAGGCAAAACTTCAACAGGTAGCCAGCCAACCACTCTCCAAAGTCCAGCTCCAGGACGTAGAACATCTCCACAACCAGTTTCACATTCAACTCATCAACATTCACGATCTCAAACAAGCGATCAAAAATCATGATCGGAAAATGGCATTTGAGATGTCCGCTAATAATGGGCAATTGAATGATGAAACCGTAGCAGAACATGAAAACCTGTTTGGCCGGTATCAGCATCTTGAGCAGACCCTGCTCGAACTGCGTGATGAGTTTAATAATTTCCTGAACCGAACGCAGTAAGAGCTTCATTGTTTTCAGGTTCAAAAGTTCGCAAGTTCTTATAACTGTAATTTTTTTTTGGATCAGCGAACTATTGAAACGCATTAACCAACCTTTCCTTTGATCAGGAACTTGTCTTTATTTCCCCATTAAATTCAAAGACAACATATCTCCTCATCTATTAAATAGATTGCCATGCCTGAATTTGATACCTCACACGTCAAAAATATTGTCTTGCTGGGCCATGCCGGCTCCGGTAAGACCACCTTATCGGAATGCATGCTGTATGAAGCAGGATTAATTAACCGCCGGGGCAGCATCGCAGAGCGAAACACTACAGGAGATTACCACGAACTTGAACAGGAACGTGGTAATTCTATTTTCAGCAAGCTCCTGCACACCAAATGGCGGGGTTATAAAATCAATATCGTTGATACGCCGGGCTACGATGATTTTGTAGGAGAAGTTATTTCTGCATTACGCATCGCAGATACAGGGGTGATGTTACTGAATGCAGTGATGGGAGTGGAAGTAGGCACTGATATCATTTGGGAATACACAGAAAAATTTAAAACCCCAATGATATTTGGCGTCAATAAACTGGATGATGATAATGCAGACTTTGATAAAACAGTTCGTGAAGCCAGATCACATTTTGGGAATAAAGTAGTGATGGTGCAATATCCCCGCCAGGTGGGAGCAGGTTTTCACGAGATCATTGATGTGCTGCGGATGACGATGTATAAGTTTGCTGATGCTGGTGGCAGACCAGAGAAAGTGCCGATCCCTGATGATGAAAAAGCAAAGGCAGAAGAACTACATAAAGAATTGATAGAAGCGATAGCCAGTAACGATGAATCGCTAATGGAAAAATATTTTGATAAAGGCGAATTGGATGAAGACGAAATGAAACTGGGGATGAAAAAAGCCATGATCAATCATGATCTGTTTCCGTTGTTCTGTTTATCAGGCGAAAGAAATATGGGAAGTGGCAGGCTGATGGGTTTTATTGATAATGTATGCCCCAGCGCCAATGAAATGCCAGCACAAAAAACAAAAAGTGGCGCTGAACTTTCCTGTGATGCCAACGGTCCAGCCTGTCTGTTCATTTATAAAACAGTGAGTGAGCCGCATGTAGGAGAGTTATCTTTTTTTAAAGTGTATTCAGGCGTTGTCAGATCAGGAATGGAACTGGAAAATGAAACTACAGGTGCGGTAGAAAAGATCAACCAGTTATTTTTAGTGGAAGGGAATAAACGAACACCTATTAATGAACTGGTAGCTGGCGACATTGGCGCTACCTTGAAATTGAAGAATACACATGTAAATAACACACTTCATGCAAAAGGCAAAAATTATGAATTGCCTTCTATCGAATTTCCACCACCTAATATGACGGTGGCCATTGAATTGTTGAAGAAGGGCGATGAAGAAAAATTATCCCAGGCCTTGCATTTGTTACGGGAAGAAGATCCAACCTTGCTGGTAGAAGTTTCGCAGGAATTAAAGCAAACACTGATCCATTGCCAGGGCGATATGCATTTAGCCGTTGCAAAATGGAAAATAGAGCACCAGCATAAACTGGAAGTAAAATTTGTAAAACCCCGAATCGCTTACCGGGAAACGATCCGTAGAATGGCAGAAGCTAACTACCGTCATAAAAAACAAAGTGGTGGCTCTGGCCAGTTTGGAGAAGTTTTTATGCGGATAGAACCCTGGTATGAAGGAATGCCCGAGCCGAAAGATTTGAATGTAAGAGCCCGTGATGTGCACGACCTGGAATGGGGAGGTAAATTGGTTTTTTATAATTGTATCGTAGGAGGCGCTATCGATGTTCGCTTTCTTCCTTCTATATTAAAGGGCGTGATGGAAAAAATGCATAACGGGCCATTGACCGGTTCGTACGCAAGAGATATCCGTGTGTCGGTGTATGATGGCAAAATGCATCCTGTTGACAGCAATGATATATCATTTAAGATTGCAGGATTACAGGCTTTTCGTACTGCATTCCAACAGGCAGATCCGCAGATACTCGAACCTATTTATCATGTGGAGGTATTATGCCCGGATGATCTTACCGGTGCTGTAATGGGTGATCTGCAAAGCCGCCGGGCTCTTGTAGAAGGTATCGATAGTGAAGGCCATTTTCAAAAGGTAATTGCAAAAGTGCCATTGGCGGAGATGGATGGCTATTCTTCTTCGCTTCGCTCTATCACACAGGGAAGAGCGAAATTCAAAATGCATTTCCTGGCTTATGAAGCCTTACCGTTTGAATTGCAACGTAAGCTGATCGATGAATATAGCAAGACGGCCAAAGAAGAGTATGCATAGATTTACTGAAATTCAAATAAGTATAAAAGCTTCGGTTAACTCCGAAGCTTTTTAGTTTTACCATTTGCGTTTGCAAAACCTCCAGTTCACCTAAATACATCTACCTGCCGGGGCAAATTATTTTTACTTTTACGATGCCAAAACTAAGGTATGTACCTGCTTAGCATTTCAGAAGATATCTTTCTTTTTATCGCCGGATTTGGATTAGTTCAGGGTGTCCTGCTCGCACTGCTCCTTTATTCTTATCCAAAAAGCGACCGGGCTGTTAATAAATTCCTGGCTCTGTATATTGTTTGTTTTTCAATTGTCATGGCAGGACCTTTCCTGTTACAGGTCATTAGCTGGAAGAAAAGTTTTTTTTGGGCGCCTTTCCCTTTGCTGGCCGGCCCCCTCATGTTATTTTATATCCGAAGTTTTAAAGAAACGATCACCTGGAGAAAAGCACTGCCACATTGTTTATTTTTTTTTATTTATTTTTTTGGAACCTACTGGTGGTTACAATACCTGGGCAGTAAATATCCTGCAGCCAAAGAATTTCCTGAGGAAGGATTTAATTCGTCACTATCATTTGTTTTTTTTGGTGTCCGCTATGGACAATTGATAATCTATTATTTCCTGGCAAGAAGAGAATGGATCTCTTATCAAAAATCAATTCGGCAACTCTTTTCCGAAACAAGCCGGATAAATCTTGATTGGGTAAAATGGCTGATCAACGGGTATATATTTATTATACTGTCTTCCGTGGTTCTTTTTTTCCTGACGGTTAAATATCCGCAGAATTTTTACCTTCTTTACCTGATCAGTATAGCCATCGCTGCTCCATATATATACATTTCCACTTACAAAGGAATCACACAACCCACTCTCTGGCAAAAAATAAAAGGAGAACAAAAAGAAAAACTCGAAGAACAGCTACATGTTACGGAGGGAATAGAAAAAAATCATAAGCAACAAAACCAAAAACCGGGCTTAAGCAGCGACAAAATTGAAGAAATCATTTCAAAAGCTACATTGGTCATGGAGCAGGAAAAACTTTACCAGGAGCCGGAGCTTACGTTGCAGAATATGGCCGACAAGATCGGTTTTCCCTCACACCAGGTATCCCAGGCTATTAATGATGGCTTGCAAAAAAGTTTCTACGATCTTGTCAATGGTTACAGGGTAGAAGAAGCCAAGCGTTTGTTGCTGGATCCGAAGAGCAGGGATTACACTATTCTATCGGTGGGCTTTGAAGCTGGTTTCAATTCTAAAACCACTTTCAACACTGTGTTTAAGAAGTTTACAGGACTTACCCCAACAGAATACCGGGACAAAAGGAGGGAGATGACGGCAGCATTGTGACAATAAACGATCAAAGCTGACTATGCAGTCATCATTTTCTCTTGCTTCTTTCCTCAAAAATTTTCATGCTTGTTATCTGGCTTCTGAAATAATTTGCAAACGATAGTTTGGAACACCTTTCTTCACTCAAGTTGTTATTTTTCTTTCTTATTCTTTTTCACCTGTTTGTAAACTCCGGACGTTCGGATCATCAAAATTGAACCACCACCTGCGTGTTGCACCCGTTCGGATCGCAGTATCTGAACTGTTTCGCCTTTACCGTATGCTAATCTTGCAGTGTAATTAATTTTTTAAAAAACAAAAACAATTTTCTTTATGAAGAGAGTAACGATCAAAAGTCTTTTACTGGTGTTACCTGCAGTAGTTATGTTTTCCTGCAAGCCTACACTTAATGTAACCACAGATTACGACAGGTCTGTCAATTTTTCTGCTTACAAGACCTTTAGTCTCTATTACCTGGCTACCAACAAAAACGTAAGCGAGCTGAATGAGGAGCGTATTTGGAATTCAATCCGGGCCGAAATGATCCGGAAAGGCTACAAAGAAAGCAATACGGATCCCGACCTTGTGGTGAATGCCGTTTCCGTAATTAAAAACAAGAAGTACTTATCTGCCAGTTCGAGTTCATATGGCTATGGTGGTGCATTCAGACCCTATGGTTACTGGGGTGGCGGATACGGAATGGCTGCTGGCACCACAACAATACAGGCGCATTCTTACAAAAATGGTTCTTTAATGATTGATGTGATTGATGCCAGGGCAAATCGTATGATATGGGAGGGAACGGGTAGTGCTGAATTTGAAAAGCAACCTAAAAACCCCGAGGAGGTAATCAGTAATACCGTGAATAAAATACTGGCAAGTTTCCCGGCAGGTACTCCTGATCACTTATAAGGCCAGCTTTAATAAGTAACAAATAGATAAGATAACAAAACAGTGCATGGACGACAACGCATACCTGCAATTCAAAAAAAGGAGGTATGAACCGGTGCAGGTATGCCGTAGTCCGGCGTAAAACTCAAAAGAGTATAATATGAATAAACAAATAAATCTGACTGGATGGCTGCTGATTCTTGCAGCCGTTACTTTCTGGATTAGCTGGTTTCTTATGCCTGATCCGGGAACGACAGATGCAAGGCATATTCTTGAAATAGTAAAACAATCCAGAATAGCTGTGTTGTTATCAGTGATCATACAAATAATATCATCTGTTTTATTCCTGGTGGCTTTGTTTTTCGTAATAAAGATCGCTGCTCTTCAAAAGAGTGCGATGATCGGAATCGTATTACTGGGTATTGGTGCTATGGGATTGTGTGCTGATGCATTTTTCCATTTGCTTGCCTGGTTTATGACGGATGATTCGGTGACTATCCAGGAAGATGTAATAAGAGTGATGGGTTTTATGCAGGCAGAAGGGCTTGTTTTTTTAGTACCGCTTTTACTGCCTTTTTTTATCGGCAGCCTGGTATTAGCAATTGGACTTAACAAACAGGCTATCATCTCTGCAAAGCCCAAATTAATATTTGTTATAGCTTTTTTGACTGGTCTTATTGGTACGATCATCGCAAATATGATCGGGGATAGTAAGATACCCGGATTTATGCTTACTGTTTTGGGCTTGTTTGCAGCGGGACAAATTTTTATGGGAATTGAATTCATTAAAGCCGTCCAGAAAAAGAAAACTATCGCAGCCCCATTACTAAGCTAAAAGGAGAAAAAAGGTAACAACTCAAAAAAACATTAATTAATTAAAAAAGTAAAATGAAAAAACTTATTGTAGTAGCAGCATTGTTGTATGTATCATTGACATCCCTCTTTGCCCAGCATGCTGATGGTATAAAAGGCGTTTGGGTAAACGATGCAAAAGATGCAAAGGTGGAAATCTATAAATCAGGTGATAAATATTTTGGCAAGATCACCTGGGTAAAAGAAATGTATGAAGCAGATGGCAGGACGCCCAAAAAAGACAGCAAAAATTCGGACGAAAAATTAAGAAGCAGGAACATAGTAAACATGGTTATTCTTTCCGGTTTTACATTCGACGACGGTGAATGGACGGGTGGTGAGTTATACGATCCGAAAAGCGGTAAGACCTACAAGAGTAAAATGAAATTGAAAGGAGATGCGCTGGAGATCAGGGGATATGTCGGGTCGCCCATGTTTGGTAAAACAACGATTTGGACAAAAGCATCCTGACGTCTATAAAAAATACATAGTGGTTCATTGTTGATTAAACAATGAACCACCCGTATTGCCTGGACTAATAATTAGTTATGATTTTATGGAAAGGAAACAAGCTTCTGAGCGCAATAAAATACTGGAATATATTTTTTACAGTAATTACTTCTATGGACTTTGCGCAGTCACCTTATCTATTGAAGCAAGTTTACAGCAACGGATACCACTGAATGGTTTCCTCTATTTCTTCCTGGTCTTTATTACTACCGTTCTTTATTATAGTTATCCATACGTTCGGGCATGTTCTGTTATAAGCAACAACCTCCGCACAAACTGGTACACCAGGCATTACGGCCTGATGCGATGGAACCAGGTGGTTTGTATGATAATCTTATTGCTATCAACGATTTTATTCATTACACACTATACAAAGGAATTAGTAAGTATGCCGCTGCATCATTGGGTATTGATCTTCATTTTTCCATTGGTTGCTGCCTTTTACTACGGGGTTAATTTTTTATCCGGGAAATTTAACCTGCGAAAACTTGGCTGTGCAAAACCATTTATCATTGGTTTTACCTGGGCCGGCATGGTTACTATTTATCCTGTTTTATACTATGATAGTATACACCAGCTTCGTTTTAAGACTGACTGGATCAGTGTATTACTTTTTTTAAAAAATTTTATGTTTATATCTGTGCTGTGTATCATGTTCGATATTAAAGATTATGCCGGTGATTATTTATCCCGGCTCAGCACTTTTGTGGTTAAAATAGGGTTACGTAAAACCCTCTTCAAGATTCTCCTGCCTTTATCGTTCCTCGGTCTTGCCAGCTTTATTTGTTATGGCTCGTTACATCATTTTAGCACCGGCAAACTTGTGCTGAACATCATTCCGTTTATTTTATTAATAATCGTTAGTATCTCATTGAAAAAACGAAAACCCTTATTGTATTACCTGGCCGTTATTGACGGCCTTATGGTTGCAAAATCGGTTTGCGGAATTATTGCTATGCAGTATTTCAGTTGATCCAGCCAATACTGCGTAAGCCGGACGCATGCCATCGGCTCAAAAAAACTGTCAATCCATATATTTTGTTTTTTAACTTTACCGGGAGCTTTTTATTTTGGCCGTGTAAAATTTCAAAGGGATATGTTTACCCTTTCTGTTTCTGAGAAAATTTTATTTTTCCTGTGTGGGATAGGAATTCTGCAAGGCATCTTATTAGCAGGTCTGATATACTTTCATCGCAAAAGTGACAGGGCTGTAAATATTTTCCTGGCACTGTATATATGTTGCACTTCAACAATAATGACCCTGCCTATCTCGATGCAGGTAATAGGGTGGCAAAATAGTTTTTTTATTTTGTCTGTTCCATTCCTCACGGGGCCTTTCTTGTATCTGTATATCCGGAGTTTTAAAGAAACGATTACCTGGCGTAAAGCATTACCTCATTTTATAACTTTTTTTATATTTCTTATCCTCACTTACTGGAATGTATCTGTATTGAACCGTATCTATCCGGGCTCAAAGCAAGTGCCCCCGGAAGTATTAAACCGTCCTACCACACTTTTCATTACCTATGCAAAACCTATTCAGCAAATCATATATTTTTTCCTCACCCGCAGGGCGTTACTGTCCTACCAGCGATCTATTCGTCACCTGTTTTCAGAAACCAGCCGTATAGATCTGCAGTGGGCAAAATTCCTGGTAAATGGTTACCTGGTACTTGTCCTTTCATTCATCGTGATCTTTCCATTGATACTCCGTTATCCCGAATATGTCAGTTCATTATTATTACTCAACATGGTTATCGCCACACCTTATATTTACGGTGCTACTTACAAAGGCATTTTGCAACCTTCAATCTGGCAAACTCAACCGGGCGTAAATAAAGAATTGATAGAAGAAGAAATTCACCAGGCAGAGGAAATTGAAACAACTAAAACTGATCCTGAAAAACCAAGGTCAACAAAAACCGGTTTAAGCGAAAGCCGAATTGAATATCTCGTTAAAGGGATATATGCACTTATGGAACAGGAAAAAATATACCAGGAAACCGAATTGACGCTGCAACAACTAGCCGGCAAACTCCAGGTTCCTACTTACCAGGTATCACAAACACTCAGGGAAGGAATGAAAAAAAATTTTTATGACCTTGTGAATAGTTATCGTGTGGAAGAAGCAAAACGGTTGTTGCTTGATCCAGGGAATAATAATTATACTATCCTTTCTGTTGGTTTTGAAGCCGGATTCAATTCAAAGACAACGTTCAATACTGTATTCAAAAAATTTACGGGGCTCACACCAACGGAGTTCAGGGATAAAGAGAAGATCATAACTGTGCCCGTCTGAACATTTATTCTATTCCTGAAGTTTTTGGGATCGCTATTAGTTACACAACTCCAGCATAATGAAATTATGGATTTTCCCGATCAGGTTTGTTTTTATCATGCTTCCACATGCCATAATTTTTGGTCCATCCCTTCGTTTTGTACCGATACCAAAAATGCAAACCCATTGCTAAAACAAACAGGAAAAGTAAAATGATCCAAAGTAATTTGCTTCCCCAGAAAAAATAGAATAACAGACCCAGTAAAATATATTTCAAAATCCTGAACCAGGCTGGTTGCGAATGCTTTGAAAAGGCAACTTCTATTTCCCTTTTTATAATCCTGGTAAATGACACTGGCTGGTGATTAGGTCAATAGTAATCCGGCATAAAGGTCATACATTTTATTATATCTTCGTTCGGAGTATATGCTTTTAATCCTTCAATAAGAGGAGTAGTATGTATATCCTTTCTATTTCTGAAAACATGCTTTTGTTTATTTCGGGTTTTGGAATACTACAGGGTGTTCTTTTAGCGGCACTGTTATATTTTCATCCTAAATGCGACAGGTCTGTAACTACTTTTCTTGCATTTTTTATTTTATTTGTCAGTATCCCGATCCTTATTCCCGTTGGGCAGCACCTGTTTTCGTGGCAGTTTATAATTTTCGTTGATCCTTTTACTGTGCTCATCGGGCCTTTTTTATACCTGTATGTCCGAAGTTTCAAAGAAGTGATCACCTGGCAAAAAGCCTGGCCTCACTTTATCATTTTCCTGATCTATCTTTTAATTGATTACTGGCTTTATGCAGAGGTCGGAAGTAAGTATCCTCTGTCACAAACAGTTCCTCCGGAAGTCACCAGGCATCCCCTGTCTTTTATACCGGTGAGTATACGGCTATTACAACGGGTACTGTATTATTTTCTATCGCTGAAACAACTCAAATCATACCAGCGATCTATAGGTCATTTTTTTTCAGAAACAAGCCGCATCAATCTTAACTGGGTCAAATGGCTCATCAACGGTTACCTTCTTTTAGTGCTTATTACCATTATCTTCTATTCTTTGATATTAAAGTATCCCCAACATTTTAATAATTGGGTGCTCCTGATAGGTGTGTTTGTATCGGTATATATTTATATAGCTTTTTTTAAAGGGATCACCCAGCCCACGTTATGGCAATTACAGCCGGGCAAGAATAAAGAAAAAATAGAAGCGGAAATAAAAGAGGCAGATAGTATTGAACAAGGACAGGGTGGGAAAAACATGTCCAGGAAAACCGGGTTGAGTAAAAGTAAAATCGAGGAGATAGTTGGCAAAATTATTTCCATCATGGAATCAGAAAAGATTTACCAGGAAACAGAACTTACCCTGACGCAAATGGCCACACGGCTTCAACTGCCTTCACATCATTTATCCCAGGCAATCAATGAGGGGTTAAAGAAAAACTTCTATGATCTTGTCAATGGCTACCGGGTAGAAGAAGCCAAACGTTTGTTATTGGATACACGGAATAGCAATTACACCATTCTTTCGATTGGCTTTGAAGCAGGCTTCAATTCCAAGACCACATTCAATACAGTGTTTAAAAAATTTACCGGTCTTACTCCCACGGAATACCGGGATAAGCAAAAAATACCTGTTACTGTTACCTGATATTTTCTTTATGAAAGGGCAAATAGTACGGAATTATTAAACCGAACGCTATTTTCTTCCTGGTGTTCATCATTTCTTTTTTGATTCAAACTCATATGGTTGCGTAGTTCGGACGTTCGGATTTTTAAACCCGAACCACTACCCGCCTGTTAACTCCGTTCGGATTGCCAAATCCGAACCGTATCGCCTTTTCACCGATGCATTTTTGTGTTGCGATTAAAAAAATTAAATCAAAAATCAACAACACAATTATGAGCAAAAGATTAAAGTGGTTACTGAAGCTGACGATCCCGGTGCTCTATTTACTGGTAGCACACAGGTCAATAGGTCAATCAGCCCCACTCAACCTCAAAGAAGCAATTACCATTGCTTTAACGAACAATCATTCAGTAAGGGCTGACAGCCTCAACATTTCCATTACCAATGAAAAAAATAAGCAACTCGCCGGGCTTTACCGGCCGCAGGTAAATTATTCAAGTGGCATAGAATACAATCCTGCCATAGCATCCCAGCTGCTTCCCGGAAGCATCGTAGGACAACCCAATAAAGATTTGGTACCTGTACAGTTTGGTACCCGCTACAGCATGAAAAGCGGTATTGAAGTAACACAAACCATTTATCGCAAAGATCTTCTGATACAGATGAGAGGCGCCGGATTGCAAACCAGCATTGCCAAAACAAAATATAGCCTCTCCAAAGAAGAGTTACTGTACCAGGTGGCTACGATGTATTATTCGCTGCAAACAAATGCAGAAACCATCCGCACTACCCATTTTGATTATGTGAACATGAAAGATGTGCTGAGGATCGCTAAAGCACAATTTGAAAATGGCATATTAAAAAGAATTGACTATGAGTCATTAGAGATCAATGTAGCTAATACGTTATCCAAATTAAATCAACTTCAAACGCAATACAATGATCAACTTGCTTATTTTAATTATTTACTCGGTCTTCCGGCTTCCACTGAAACTGTTATTAATGATAGTATCTCCCAGGACTTATATACTCCTGAAAGTGGTAACCCTCTTTTGCAGAGAGAAGATATCCGTTTATCGTCTCAGATGATTGATGCAAAAGAAATTGAACTGAAAAGTATTCATGCAGAAAAAAAGCCGGCGCTGAGTTCTTATTTCAGGTACAACTATCAATCTCAGTTCAATGAACCAGGAAAAGCTTTTAATAGTGATTATCTCTATAACACTGCTACGGTAGGAATAGCTGTAACCATTCCCATTTTCGATGGCAACCGCAGAAAGAGCCGCATCAATGCAGCCAGGACCGAACTGGAACAATTGAAACTGAAAAGCCAGCACCAACAGGAGCAGGCTACTATGGAACTCTTCAGCGCTAATGGCACACTGAAGAATAACCGGGAAGAATATGTGATTACAAAGAAAAACCTCGAACTGGCATCCAATGTTTTCAATTCAAGAAAAGCGCTGTATACAGAAGGCGTATCAACGCTTATGGAATTACTCGATGCCGAAAGAGAACTCAGCCAGGCAAGAAGCCAGCACCTGCAGGCACAGATCAATGTACAAACCGGCCGCCTGGATGTATACAAAGCAAACGGAACATTATTAACCGACTTTTTAAAATCACTATAGCATGAAAAAGATAATACTACGGGTAACCGAGTCAGCGCTGGCCATTGATCTTATTGATGTAGTGCTGGCAGCCATCAGGCCCCAGGATTATGCTTCAGAAAACATATACCTGAAAACCATGAACGGAACAATAAATATTTGTCTTTCATAATAACAAAACTAAAAACATAAACATGAAAAAAATAATGATACTACTGGCAGTGATGTTAGCATGTGCAATAAATATGCTGGCCAGTGCTGAAGAACCCGATCAGCAGATCATCAATGCATTTAAAAAAGAGTTTGCCGCTGCACAGGATGTAACCTGGAGCCTGGCTAACAAATATTACCGGGCGGATTTTGAATTTAACGGGGAAAGAGTTTTTGCGTTTTACAGATCAAACGGAGAACTGTATTGCGTAGGCCGCTACATACTTTCCACGCAACTGCCTTATTACCTCCAAAAAAACCTGAAAAAGGAATATGCCGATTACTGGATCACCGACCTGTTCGAGATTTCGGGTGAGAATGGAACAAAGTATTATGTCGCCCTGAAAAAAGGAGACAATAACATCATTCTGGAATCAGGTGATAACATTAACTGGGAATTATTTCACAAATACAAAAACGATTAATAATAAACATCAACAAATAAAAAATCAACTGAAATGAAAAAGAAAATAGTATTCATAATTATCTCCTTACTTATCGTTGTGAGTATCGGAATGGTATTAGCCAACAACAAAGCAAAAATTGATAAAGCCGCAAAACCGGAAAAAGAAATTCCTGTAATACCTGTAAAAGTATACGATGTGAAGGAAGATTCTTTTACTACTTCGTTTACTATTAACGGAACAACCATCCCGGCGAAAGAAGTGAAGATAGCATCAGAAGTGCAGGGCAAGCTCGTCAGTTTGTATATCAACAACGGGGATTTCGTAAAGGCAGGCCAGGTGATCGCTGTATTGGACGCATCTGTTTATAGTGTTCAATTGAGCAGCATTGAAGCCTCCATTGCTAAAGCAAAACTCGACCTGGCACGATATACTAACCTGATACAAATGGGTGGCGCTACACCGATGCAGGCAGAAAATGTTCAGCTTACTATCAATTCCTTACTGGCTGAAAAAAAACAAGTGCTTGAACAAATGGCCCACATGCAGATAAGAGCTCCCTTCAGTGGTAAGATTGAAAATGTAGCGGTTGAACTGGGTTCATTTGTTACCTATGGCACAGTGCTTAGCCAGCTGATCGATAACAGTAATTTAAAAATAAACATTTATCTGTCGGAGCAGGAAGCATTCAAAGTAGAAACAGGGCAGGAGGTAGTCATCAGCAGCGTTGTTCTCACGCAACCTAAACCAGGAAAGATCACAATGATCAGTGATAAGGCCGATGCATCAGGAAAATTTTTAACTGAAGTAAGTTTTCCCAACAATGACAACGAAAAACTAAAAGCAGGTATACTGGCAGATGTTCATTTTTCAATGGAGGCTACTGAAACAGGTTTGTCCATTCCTGTCAGTGCATTACTGACGAGTGCAAAAGAAGCGAAAGTATATGTGGTTAAACTGGATAAAGCAGAACTGCGTAGTATCAAAACGGGGATCGTAACTGCTGATAAAATACAGGTGCTGCAAGGTTTACAGGCAGGTGACCAGGTAGTAATATCTGGCCAGTTGAACCTGGAAAATGGTACCGCTATTTCAATAAATAAATAAAGTGGTGAATAGTGATCGGGGATAGTGAAATATCAGTGGTGAGAATATTTACTCACCACTGGCCACTTACCATTTATAAAATCAGAATAAAAAAAGTATAAAATTAAAAATATGTCTCTTACATCAACCAGTATTAAAAGACCGACACTGATCGTAGTGATATTTACAGTGCTTGGTCTGTTGGGAATAGCCAGCTATTTCTCGATCGGGTATGAGTTGTTACCTAAAATGTCGAAACAGGTGATAACGATATCCACTGCTTATCCGGGGGCAGCCCCGTCAGAAGTAGAAAATTCAGTTACCAAAAAAGTGGAAGACGCCATTTCTTCACTTGAAAAATTAGATAATATTAAATCACAATCACTGGAAGGTAATTCAAAAGTGATCGTGGAATTCAAATCCGATGTTGATATTAACCAGGCCATGCAGGATGCGCAGCGAAAAGTGAATGGCATTGCAGCCGATCTGCCCGAAGATGCAAAAGATCCTGAAATTTCAAAGTTCTCTGTAGATGAAGCACCGATCATGAAAATGTCTGTATCGTCTAAAACTGATAACAGGCAATTATACGAGATCGTTGAGCAGCGGATCGTACCGTTATTATCAAAACTCGCCGGTGTGGCCAACGTGGGCATGATGGGTGGTGAAGAAAGACAGATTCGTGTGAATATTGACAGGACAAAGATCGAAGCATTTGGTTTGGATGCACAGCAGGTATTAACAGCCATTGAAAGTTCTAATCTCGATTTCCCGGCAGGTTCAGTAAAAAATGAGTCGAGTGAAATAACCATTCGTTTGGCAGGAAAATTCAAAGACACAAAAGATATTGAAGAGGTGGTGATCACCAGTCGCGATGGCCGTGCTATTTATCTCAAAGATGTGGCGGTAGTGATTGATGGTATCAAAGAGATTGAAACGATCAGCCGTTATAATGCTACTACAGCCATCGGGTTATTGATCTATAAGCAAACGGACGCCAATGCCGTGCAGGTGAGTGAACAAGTTAAAGATGAAATTAAAAAATTAGAAAAGGAATATGAAGCACAGGGACTAAAGTTTGCCATGGCACAGGACTCTTCAGAGTTTACATTGAAGGCAGCAGAAGCGGTGAATCATGATCTTGTGTTAGCTATCATTCTCGTAGCACTTGTTATGCTGGTGTTTTTACACAGTATGCGTAATGCCATCATCGTGATGGTCGCTATTCCTGCATCGTTGGTGAGTACGTATGTCGCTATCTACGCCTTCGGCTTTACGTTCAACCTGATGACCCTGCTGGCGCTTTCACTGGTGATAGGTATCCTGGTGGATGACAGTATCGTGGTGCTGGAAAATATTCAGCGCCATATGGAAATGGGTAAGGATAAACGAAAGGCTGCACTGGAAGGAAGAGAGGAAATTGGTTTCACAGCGATGTCTATCACCTTAGTGGATGTGGTGGTGTTTCTTCCCATTGCCATGGTAGATGGTATGATCGCAGATATTTTACGCCAATTCTCTTTAGTAGTGGTGGTATCTACATTGATGAGTCTTTTTGTATGTTTTACATTGACTCCGTTACTTGTTTCCCGTTTTGGTAAACTCACCCATCCCAGTAAGAAAAAGATCGGTGGCCGTATCATCCTATGGGTAGAAAAAAAGATCAATAAGCTTACTGAAAGTTATTCGGCTATACTAAAATGGAGTTTAGGTCATAAGCGTTGGGTACTGATCACTACCCTGGTTTTATTAGTTGGATCATTTTCATTGGTAGGCGGTGGCTTCATCGGGAATGAATTTGTGAATATGGGCGACAGGGGCGAAATGGTGGTGAAGGTTGAATTACCAAAGGACGCTACGATTCAGCAAACAAACCTAAAAACACAGGAAGTAGAACAATACATTTTATCAAAACCTGAAGTGCTGAACG
This sequence comes from Chitinophagaceae bacterium, assembly GCA_036383515.1. Classification (GTDB taxonomy): domain Bacteria; phylum Bacteroidota; class Bacteroidia; order Chitinophagales; family Chitinophagaceae; genus CADEDV01. The sequence goes on from DASVOE010000024.1 coordinate 25,284, forward strand.
TGTTTTCATCGATGGGAAAAAGTGATAACCAGTTTGCAGCACAGGGTGAAAGACATCTTGCTGAGATCAGCGTAAAACTGGTGGATAAAAGTGAACGTTCATTCAGTACAGAAAAATTCTCAAAGGATATACGGAAGGAACTGGAAGAAAAGATCGGCGGTGCAAAGATCACCACCAGCCAGGTAGATATTATGGGCAGCACCAGCGAAGCACCTATTCAACTTGTATTAAATGGAAATAATGTAGATGAGCTATTGCACTTTGCTGATACGGTTTTGGCAAAAATGAAAACCGTGCCGGGCACATCGAGCCAGAAAATTTCTATTGAAAATAATAAACCCGAAGTAAGCGTAAAGATTGACAAAGAAAAAATGATGGCGCTGGGACTTCGCATGGACCAGGTAGGAAATGTGATACAATTAGCTTTCAGTGGCAACAGTGATTCAAAACTTACACAGGGACAATACGATTATGATATTACGGTGAAGCTGGATGCATTCAACCGGCAATCGGTAAACGAGCTGCAGCAATTATCTTTTGTGAATGCAGCAGGAGAAATCATCAGGCTTGACCAGTTCGCCGCCATCGAAAGAACAATAGGGCCTGCCAAACTGGAACGTAAAGACAGGATCAGTTCTGTTACCGTTTCCTGCGAAGTAGTAGGTCGTCCACAGGGTACCGTGGGTGAAGAGATAAAGGCATTAGTGGGTAAAGATCCATTACCGGCTGGTATGACCATCTCGTACGAAGGCAATATGAAACAACAGGCGGAAGCTTTTGGAAGTATGGGTATGGCGTTGATCGCTTCTATCATTTTTGTTTACCTCATCATGGTAGCATTATACAATTCCTATATCTACCCGTTCGTCGTATTATTTTCTATTCCTGTTGCCATGGTAGGTGCATTGCTTGCACTGGCATTGACCATGCAGACATTGAACATCTTTTCCATACTCGGTATTATCATGCTGATAGGATTGGTGGCCAAGAATGCGATACTGCTGGTAGATTATACCAACCAATTAAAAGAAAAGGGATATAAAACAAAAGAGGCCTTACTCGAAGCAGGCCGCACCAGGCTTCGCCCGATTCTTATGACAACGATCGCTATGGTGATTGGTATGCTGCCTCTCGCATTGGCAAGCGGTGCTGGCGCCGAATGGAAGAATGGTATGGCCCTCGCATTGATCGGTGGATTAACCAGTTCTATGCTGTTAACACTTTTAGTGGTGCCGGTCATATATGTCATTATCGACAGGATCAAGGATAAATTTTCAACAAAAAAAAGTGAGGAAGTAACGGAAATAAAATTACTGCCCGCTACAAATTAATTAGTTGTTCAATTTTAAAAAAGAGAAAATGAAAAAGAGAATAGGTGCCGGAGTGGTGAGTATAATAATCGGGTGGGGGGTATCGGTTGATTCTATTGCGCAACCCATTCCCCAACAGGAACCGGTGACGAAAACGATAAATGTTGCTGCCAATACAGCATATAATAAGATCAGCAAATTTAAGCGAGTGATGCTGGGGGAACATTACAGGAAAGAATGGGCACAGGCAGTTGATGTTGAAATATTGGATATGGATACGGAAGCCGGTGGATTAACTCCCATTAAAATAGGAGGAGGGTTGCAAACACGGTCGCTCCGGTTGAAAGGAGCCAATGGAAAAGAATATGTTTTGCGTTCTGTAAATAAAGATCCATCCAAAGCGATCGTTGCCGAACTGAGAGGAACATTTGCAGAAGATGTAGTACAGGACCAGATATCATCATCCAATCCATATGCGCCCATGGTGGTAGCATCGCTGGCACAGGCTGCAGGTATTTTTCATAGCACACCAAAAATGGTATACGTTCCTTCTGCAGTAAGATTAGGCGAATTCGCTACAGGATTTGCAGAAACACTTTGCCTGCTCGAAGAACGTCCTGATGGAAATGAAGAAAATAATCCGGCAGTTGGATTTTCAAAAAAAGTAATTACTTCCGACAAAATGTTGGAAAAAGTTTTTGCTTACAATAATCACCAGGTAGATGAGAAAGCATTTTTAAAAGCAAGACTATTCGATATACTGATTGGTGATTGGGACCGGCACGAAGATCAATGGCAATGGGCTGCTTTTGAGAAGGAAGATAAAACCGTTTACCTGCCTATTCCACGCGACCGTGACCAGGCCTTTTCTAAGATGGATGGGGTCATTCCACAATTAGCTACGAGAAAATGGGCGATCCGTAAAATCCAGCACTTTGATTATACGATTCATGATTTATATGGATTGAATTTTAATGGCATCCATCTGGACAAGAGTTTTACAACAAGGCTGAGTCTTGCTGAGTGGCTTGCTATTGCAGAAGAATTGCAGGACGCTATTACCAACGGGGTGATCGCAACTGCCTTCCGCGAAATGCCGGATGCGATCTATAATATTTCCGGGAAAGAAACGGTGGCTATATTAAGAAAGAGAAGAGATGATCTTAAAAAATATGCGGTAGCGTATTACAAATTCTTATCCCGGGAAGTAAATATAACCGGCAGTAATGATAAAGAAATAGTTGAAGTAAACAGGATCAACGATGATTCTACTGTAGTAATCGTTTATAAATCAGGCAGCGGTACATTGAAAAACAAGATCGTTTTTGAAAGGGTTTTTCTTCGTTCAGAAACGAATGAGATACGTCTCTATGGTTTGGGAAGAGATGATGAATTTATAGTTAAAGGCGAAGCTAAAAAAGGAATACTGCTGCGCATCATTGGTGGTGAAGGTGAAGATCTGTTTATCGATCATTCCAGCATAAAACAAAGCGGTCACCAGACAATAATCTATGACGATAAAAAGAATGTTTTTGAAACGGGGAAAGAAACAAAAAAATATATTTCTTCTACCAGTCCTAAGAACGAGTATAACCGGAGGTCGTTTGCTTTTGATTGGCTGGCACCTACTCAAAACCCGGGCTATAATCCGGATGATGGCCTTTTTATCGGCGCCGGGGTAGCATATAAAAAACAACAATTTGGAAAAACACCCTATGGTTATATGCAAACGCTGGCTGGTAATTATGCCTTTAGTACCGGTGCCTGGTCGGTATGGTATAAAGGGGTATATAAAGAAGTTGTAGGCAAAGCAGATCTGCATATCAGTGCAAAATATAATTCACCCAGTTATACCCGCAACTATTATGGATTGGGTAATGAAACTATTAACGATAAAAATGCGGATAAGAATTATTACAAGGTAAGATTGAGCCAGGTTTCCTTTTCGTCTGCTATGCACAGGCAATTGGGAACGAAGCATACTATTATCGTGGGTAGCGAGTTTCAATCCTATAAAGTAGAAAATACGGAGAACAGGTATGTATCAACTGAAAACTCCAAACTGGATTCAGCTGATTTTGGAAGAAAAAAATATGTCCGCACACAATTAGGTTACCAGTTTAATACTGTTGACAATGTACTGTATCCAAGAAAAGGTGTAAAGTTTATCGCAAACGCCGCTTATACCAGGAATATAAAAGAATCAGAAAAAGATTTTGTCCAGCTTACTTCAGAAGTATCCTTCTATACATCGAAAGGAAGATTTACACTGGCGACCCGCACAGGCATCGCTGCTAATCTTAATGATGAATATGAATTTTTCCAGGCAAATAGTTTAGGTGGGTTGGAAAATCTCCGTGGATATCACCGGGACAGATTTTCCGGTAAGACAAGCGCTTACCACAACACTGAATTGAGGATGAGTGTTGGCAACCTGAATGCTTACGTGGTAAAAGGCGTATGGGGATTGCTGGCTTTTGCAGATAACGGAAGAGTGTGGATACCTAAAGAGCATTCTGATACATGGCATCATGGTTATGGTGGAGGACTTTGGTTCCTGCCATTCAACAAGTTGTCACTCACGGCTACCTATGGTGTTTCAAAAGAAGACAAATTAGTAAGTGTAAAAGCAGGATTTCTTTTTTAATCAATGAATGGTATGAATATAAGTTGGAAAAAGCTGGAGCATGAATGGCGGAAGCAATTGCTTTCGTATGCGAAAGGAAATATTCTCGAAGTAGGAATAGGGGAAGGAGGCAATTTTAAATATTATCCATTAGGCACCACCATTACGGCAACAGATATGAGTGCAAGAATGATTGGTATTGCAAAAAAAGAAGCAGCCGAAAGGGGTGTAAAGACCAATTTTATTGTTTCGCCAATAGATGAATTACAGTTCAATCGAGAAAGCTTTGATACGATCGTCTCCACTTTTTCTTTATCCTCCTTTGAAAAACCCGAACGGGTGCTGGATCATTTCAATGCCTGGTGCAAACCAGATGGCAGGATATTGTTGCTCGAATATGGCTTAAGTAAATATGGACTGATAAACTGGTTGCAACGAAAATGGGCCACTTATCATTACAAAAGAACAGGCAGTCATATAGACAGGGATATGCTGTCCATTATTGCCGGGTCAAAACTTTGCATTAAAAAAGTGGAAGTAAAATATGCAGGCGTTGTTTACCTGGTTTGGGCGTCGTTATGTCCGGCAAAGAAGGGACATAATTAAAAAACTTTTGTGGTTGGTTTGAGGGTTAATGTACAGCGGGTGGCTCCGGCTGCCTGCTGTTTTTAAAAGTTCAAAAAATAAAAACGTATGAAAAGTAAACGAAAATATATCACATCACAGATTTGTCTGGCTTGTCAATCCAAGCCGGTTGGTAAAAAAAAGGATATCCATATAGAGTTGGAAGAAACAATTAAAGAACGTAAAGGGATATTGGAGCAGTGGGAGCGTTTATACCCATCGTCCTATTCTTATTTCGTCGAAACAAATAAAGACATCCATACGGAACTGGAGCAAACTATTGCTCAGCATAAAAGAACGAAACAGCAGTGGAGTAATTTCTTTTCACAAAAGCAAGATCGTATAGTTATTGTGCCTGGTAAAAAAGCTGCTTAACACAAGGCTGCATGTTTTTATAATCATTTAAAATAACTAAACTAAAAATATATGAGTGTTTTTATTATAATTCCGCTGACGGTGGCATCATTGATCTTCCCGCTTATGATCGGGTGTCTGGCAAAGCGTTTTGGGCGGAGTTTTAAGTTCTGGTTCTGGGTATCCTTCCTGCTGCCTTTTATATCTCTTCTTATTCTTTTATGTCTTCCTGAAAAGGAAGAAAAAATAGCAGGGTCAAACGATAAGAAGGTATTGCCAGATCGGGAATATGAATCAGAGAGGATCAACCCCTCAATGCTTCCATCATGAAATCTGTGTTTCAAAACAAATTCGAGCATGAACTTTTGATCAGCGAAAGAAGGAGGATCATTATTCTTATCATTATTTTCGTAGCCGCCATTGCATTGCGTTTAATCAACCGGCTCTTATTCCAGGCGGATGAAGATATAGTAAGGATAGAATCGTTTTCAACGGTATGGCTTTTCCCATTGACCATATTAGTGTTTGAATCACTCTCCCTTTTTTATATTAATGGCCGGATAAAGACAAAACGTAACAAGCATCCGTTACCACTTCAGTTTATCAACGCCGGTTTTGAAATTTGCCTGCCTTCACTGATCATTTTCTATGTAGCGAAAGAATACCCGTTTTATAACGTATTGCAATCACCCGCTGTGTTTGTCTATTTTATTTTTATTATTCTTTCCACCTTACGGTTGAATTTTTCGCTATCAGTCTTTTGTGGGGCATTGGCGAGCCTGTCGTATGCGGTATTCAGCATTTTCTTATATGACCGGTTTAAAACAAATGATGCAGCTCCTGCTATTATACTTTTCATGTCCGGTGTTGCTGCGGGTCTTGTTGCCAAACAGATCAAACAGGGCATCAATAATTCATTACAGGAGGCAGAGAAAAGACACCGGGTGGAAAATCTTTTTGGTCAGCAAATATCTGCAGCGGTAGCAGAGAAAATGCTGGAAAATAACGGGAGATTTGAAAGCAAGCGGATGCAGGTAGCGGTCATGTTCATTGATATCCGCAACTTTACCCATTTTGCTACGGGCAAAAGCCCTGAAGAGGTCGTTCAGTATCAAAATATGTTTCTCAGTATCGTTATTGATACTGTAACAAAACATGATGGCATAGTGAACCAGATATTGGGTGATGGATGCATGGTAACTTTTGGAGCACCTATACCGTTACACAACCCTTCACAAAAAGCAGTGAATGCAGCAATAGATGTGCTGGCGCAACTGGAGACAGCCATACAAAAAGGAATGATAAGACCTACAAGGATTGGAATTGGTATTCATACCGGCGAAGCGGTAACTGGTAATATTGGAACAGCTACCCGTCAGCAGTATTCGATTACCGGAAGTGTAGTGATAATGGCCTCACGGATAGAACAGCTCAATAAAGAATTTCATTCGCAGATACTTATATCTGAAGATGTGTATGATTCCATCGGTAGTATCGATGCACCGATAGAACTATACAAAGATATACCGTTGAAAGGGTTTGAGAAAAATGTCAGCTTATACAAAGTAGCCTGATGAAGATGCTTGCCATCGATAAGAAATCCAGAACGCTGAATAGTATAGTTCATGCTTCCTCATAGGTACTCCATCCACTCAACAAGCACCAAACGTCCCGAAGGGACGTATCATGATAGATGGCTTTTTACCCAACAGTCGTCCCGATGGGACGAAACAACAATAGCAACATATCAGTTCAACGTGTAATTCCCTTGCTATCAAACTTACAGTTTTCTTCTCCTTTGGTGATGTTAATAAGAATTACAGAACCCTGAACAGAGCATCAATTCCGTATGTAGGAAGAATATTCAAAGAACATAACATGCAGTAAATAAAATAATTTAAAACAAGCGCAACGTTAGCATTATCGCTGTTGTCAACCCAGCCATGCGACAACTAACACTTTTGCTGCTCTGCAGCACCATCATCCTTAGTTCATGCTGGGACTTTGGCAGAAGACCCCCTAAAGCTCCGTATAAAGTATGGGGTTACAAACCTGTTTTTTCGCAGGATCCTTCTTTTCTCGCTATTGTCAATGAAGCACCACGACAAATGAAGAACCCAGGAAAGATTTATGTAAAGGATCATTACATTTTTCAAAATGACCTGGGCTATGGCATTCATGTGATGGATAACACTGATCCTGCCAACCCGCAAAAAGTTAGTTTTATAAGAGTGAATGGTAGTTCTGAAATATCGATCAAAGGAAATTATATGTATGTGAACTCATATACCTCGCTGGTAGTACTGGATCTGAGTAACTGGCAACAAGTAACGGAGGTGAAGCGAATTCCCAATGCATTCAGGCAGGGCAGTAGTGCCGGCTATGCATATTATTATTTTATTCCACCACCGGAGCATGGTGTTTATTTTGAATGCAGCGGTGTATATGCTCCTGGTGCTATACAAACCGGCTGGGTTCGTGATTCGGTCTATAATTCCAATTGTTATTATCCTTAAAGAAATTATATGCGTTTACTATTTGTTCACCTATTGGGGTTTACTTTATTGCTAACCTCCTGCTCGAAAGATGGCGCCAGTACTGCAGCAGATAATAACAATACCGGGACAGGGGGTTCACTGGCAAGGTTTACTATTGCAGCCAATCATCTTTACCTGGCCGATTACAGTACTATCGAAGTATATGACCTGGCTAACCCTGCTGATCCGGTAAAGAAAAATTCAGTGAACGTGGGCTTTACGGTGGAAACGATCTATCCCTATGGCGATAAATTATTTATTGGTTCAACAGATGGCATGTTTATTTATTCCATCAGCAATCCATCCAGTCCTATGAAAATAGGTGAAGCCCGGCATGTACGCAGTTGCGATCCGGTGGTAGCTAAAAATAATATGGCGTATGTAACCTTGCGGGGTGGAAGATGTGGCCCGGCTGTAGACGGGCTTTATATTTATGATGTAAGCAATATCAGTTCACCGGCACAAAAAAGTGTGCTCCCTCTATCAAATCCCGGTGGGCTTGGAATAAAAGATTCAGTAGTTTTTATTTGCAGGAATAATGCCGGGCTGTCGCTGGTGAATGTAAAAAATCCGACCAATCCCAAATTGATGTACACTATTACGGGAGGAAATTATATGGATGTGATCCCCTACGATAATTTACTGATCTGTTATGTGAGTACAGGGTTATTGATCTATGATATCAGCAATTTGCAACAGGTAGTGAAGATCGGAACCATCAATTATTAGATCCTTATTCTTTTTTATAGCAGCGGGCTTCTTGTTTACTTTCAGGCTGCTGCTGCGAGATTCATAAAGCTTAGTACAACGGTTGTAACATCATTCCGGTAACTGGTGACAGTAACATTGCCGCCGATTTTTTCTGCCAGCTTTTGTGCTTCTTTTATTTTACAATTAAATGTCTGACCGTAAGGATGAATATTTTCTTTGATGTGCACTAACATTACATTACCATACGCTTTAGCTGATATCCGGATGCAGCTGTCATTGGTATGATCAATAACGGTATGCAACAGCATGCCTAAAACAGCAGCCAGTTTTTGTTCATCCGCATTCACCAGTATTTCTGACGGGATCTCGTTGATCAGTATACTGCGATGACGGATAGCTGATGGCATATTGCTAACGGAAAGAAGATTGATCATACCATGCAGACTGGTGCTATTTTTCGGAACGGTAGGAAGGGTCGGAGTGTAAACACTTTTCATAGCATTTTTTTAAAAATGAACTGATTAAAAGTTTTACAGGAATACGGATTAAAAACGGGCTTCAGAGGATTCAGATCCGGACTTTCAATGGAATTGGGTTTTCGGTTTTCAAAGGATTAGATCTGGACTTTCAATAGATTTGGTTTTTCGGTTTTCAAAGAATCTGGATTGTGGTTTTCAAGGGGGTATTGTATTTCTCAACTGCTGATACAAAGAAATACCAGAAACAGGCCAGAAAAAATAGAACCTTATCCCATTAAACAGTAATATAAAAAAAGAGGATAATGTAGAATCCTGTCTACAACAAGGTAATGAGCCTGGTGTTGAGCTATGATTACCAGGACTATCATGTTAATTTATACCAGGATTCGGATCAGGTATGCCGGATTCCCTTGGCTACCCTAAATACATGTAGTACATAAGGAAAGAGTGCATCCATTGTTTCTTCCACACCACGGGGAGAACCGGGCAAGGTAATCACCAATGTATTTTTTATGAAGCCGGCTACTCCGCGGGATAACATGGCGTAAGGCATTCGTTGCTGACCATACTGCCGGGCGGCTTCCATGATACCGGGAATTTCTCTGTCTATTAATGACTGTAAAGCATCGGGTGTAACATCTCGTGGAGACAGGCCAGTGCCCCCGGTGAAAAGAATAAGATCATAACTTTCTTCACTCAGTTGTTTTGCCTTGCTTTGTATAGTATTGAAATCATCCGGGATGATCTCATGTAATGATGCTGCTAAATTATACTGACCTAATTTCTCCATGATCTTTTTACCACTGCTGTCCTGCCTGTCGCCTGATGAAACAGCATCTGAACAAACGATAACTGCACATTTCAAACTAGGGATCGTTTCATCTTTGAAATCCGTTTTACCGCCGGTTTTATTCTCCAGTTTGATGGTTGCAATTTCAACTCCTTTATCCAAAGGCTTCAGCATATCGTATATCGTCAATGCTGTAATGGCAGCACCATGCATGGCTTCCACTTCCACACCCGTTTTATAAATGGTATGCACTTCTACCGTAATGATGATGCTCATTCCATCAATCACATGGTTGATGGTCGCATATTCAACAGGCAGGGGATGACAATCAGGAATTACATCGCTGGTTTTCTTGATAGCCAATAAACCTGCAGCTCTTGAAAATTCAACTACATCACCTTTGGGAACAGTTTTGTTTTTCACGGCATTAATGGTTTCCTGCCTCGAAACAGAAACGATAGCAGTAGCAATGGCTTTGCGGAGACTGTTTGTCTTGTGTGTAATATTTACCATACTTTTTATTCGCCGGAATACGGATTGTTAATGAAGCTATTATTTGCGCAACGCTTTCACCTGCGCCGTTGTTATAATACCCGGCACTTTATTGCCCCAGGTGTTACGAACGTAATTCAGTACATCGGCCACCTGCTCATCACTTAAATAAGGTTGTGTCGGCATGATCGTATTATACTTTTTTTTATTGACGATGATCTCGCCACTTTGACCTTCAAGTATAATGGTGATCAATGTCTTTGCTGGTTTCTTTATATAATCTGCTTTGGCAAGAGGCGGGTCCACATCCGGTGTTCCCATTCCATTTTCCATGTGGCAATTGATACAATACGTTGTATATACTTCTTTACCCCGTTTTATACTTTCAGCGAGCCGGTCTTCCTTAAAAAAAGAACTGCTGATAACAAAAAGACAGCTCATCGTTAAAATCACTGATAGTATTCGTATCATACTTTAAAGGGTTCTGTGTTTAAATTTTATTTATATCAAAAGGAAGTTTACGAATACGTTTGCCGGTAGCAGCAAAGATAGCATTGCATAGTGCAGGTGCAAATGGTGGTAGTCCCGGTTCACCAGCACCTTTAATAGTAGGACCTCCATTGGCAAGAATATATACTTCTACTTTTGGCATTTCATTGATGCGTACCAATGGATTATTGTGATAATTGGTTTGAACAGTTTGTCCTTTGTCAAACGTAATTCCGTTTTTAATAGCCGCTGTCAATGCCATTACCGCTGCACCTTCTACCTGTGCTTTCACGGTATCAGGATTGACTACCGTTCCTAAATCAATGACAGCATATATTTTTTCGATCTTTATGCCCGTACCTTTTTTGGAAACTTCTACCACATAACCGGCGTGGCCTGCAAAAAATTCATATTGAGCTACGCCCCGGCCACGACCTGCAGGAAGTGGTTTGTCCCAACCTGAAACTTCTTTAAGTTTTTGCAAAATATTTTTTGTACTGGAATCTTTGGAAAGCATTTCCAAACGAAATGTCATTGGATCTTTCTTTGCTTTGACCGCCATTTCATCAATAAAACATTCATGGGCGAAAGCCAGCGTGGTACTGGTTACGGCACGCCAGGGAGCTAAGGGTATATGCAAATCCGCATGTACATAATAGTTTTTAATATTAGCAATCTCATATTTCTGTTCGCTGATGCCTTCCGTCATGCCGCGATCACTCTTAGTTTTATCATAGTTTGTATTTTGATCAAGCGAAGGAGAAATAACCTTGTGTTGAAATGCCAGCGCTTTACCATCTGCAGACAATGCACCTTTCATCGCCGAAAAAGTCATTGGGCGGAAAGGCCCCTGTTGTGTATCATCTTCTCTTGTCCAGATTAACTTCACGGGTTTGCCCACCTTTTTTGTAAGTTGAACAGCTTCATGAATAAAATCCCTGGATAAACGACGCCCGAATCCGCCGCCGCTAAACAGCACATTCAATTTAAAATTTTCTTCAGGAATATTATATGCTTTAGGAAATTCATTCCTGATACTACCGGGCACTTGTGTTGACGCCCAGATTTCCAGTCTATTTTCATCGTGCCAACTGGCTACACAATTCATGGGTTCAATAGGCGAATGCGAAACCATTGGCGTTTCATAAAAAGCCTCCAGTTTTGAAGCAGCTTCCGCATAAGCTTTATCAAAATCGCCCTGGTTGTGATCAACAACTCCCTCACTTTTTGCCAGGTCACGAAGCTGTTGTTCATAATCTTTTGAATTGAATTTATCATTCCCCTGGTAATCCCATTTTATCATTAATGCTTTCCGTCCCTGAAAAGCAGCCCAGTAATTTTCAGCGATCACCGCCACTGCCTCATATTTAAAAGGACCGATTTTTCTTTCACAAGTTTCTACCTGCAATACACCTTTTACTTTTTTTGCAGCCGTATCATCATAACTAACCAGCTTTGCTCCAAACACAGGGCAATGTTCAACCGATGCATATACCATTCCCGGCACAGCTACATCAATTCCGAATATGGCTTTACCAGACGATTTCAGCGGAACATCGGGGCGGGGAATTGATTTTCCTAATAGTTTAAAATCTTTCGGGTCTTTTAGTTTTGGTTCTTTGGGAACCTCTATTGCAGCGGCAGCTTCTGCCAGGTCACCATAACTAATGCTTTTGCCGGAAGGTTTATGAAAGACAGTTGCATTCTCTGCATAGCATTCTTCCACCGGCACATTCCATTGCAAACTCGCCGCCTTTAATAACATTTCACGGGCAGCAGCACCAACTTTCCTCAGATCATTATAGCTGGTGCGTATAGAAGCACTGCCACCGGCAGATTGCCTGTTGCCAAATTGTTTTTCGCCCCCGGTTTGTTTGATGATGATTTTATCCAATGAAACTTCCAGCTCTTCAGCGATCAGTGCAGGTATAGATTGAAAAGTTCCTTGCCCGATCTCAGGTTTTGTATTAAAGATGGTGATGACACCGGATTTTTCTATAATAACAAATGGCGTCAGTTCAAACGAAGCCACCGAGCTACTCAGATTGGCGATCTCGGCAATACCACTATTTCCTTTTACAGAAATGCCTAATACCAAACCTGCACCGGTGATGCCGGTAAGCCGGATAAAATTGCGGCGGTTGATAGTTGATGCTGATTTCTGCATATCCTGTAGTTGAAAAGTTTAATAATATAAATGAACTACTATGGTT
>DASVOE010000025.1:0-7389 GCA_036383515.1 Chitinophagaceae bacterium
CAAAAAGGAACGCCACAGTTCATGCAACGGGCTGCCTGCTGGTTCAATTTGTCATCATTATATTTTTCTACAAACTCATTATAATGCTGCAAACGATCAGCTACCGGTTTTTTATCCGGCATCTCTCTTGTAAATTCTAAAAATCCTGTTGGCTTCCCCATGATATAATTAAAAAGTTAATTAATTAAATTAGTTAATTGATATGTGGTATCAGGCATTTTGTTTAACAGCTTTTGCTTTTTCCTGCAACGCTTTCTTGTAATCTTTCGGAAATACTTTCACAAAATTCTTCAGTTGATTATCCAGGTCGTCCAGGATGAATTTAGCCACAGCGCTTCCCGTATATTCAAAATGCTTTTGCATCATCGTGAACAATTCGTTCTTGTCATTCAGATCACAGGAATCAAGATCTACCATTTCTACATTACAATTCTCGCTGAATTTTCCTTTCACATCATAGACATAAGCAATGCCACCACTCATTCCGGCAGCAAAGTTTCTTCCGGTATTACCCAATATCACTACCTGTCCACCGGTCATGTATTCACAACCGTGATCACCCACTGATTCTACTACTACATTAGCTCCCGAATTCCGAACGGCAAAACGTTCACCTGCTTTACCCCTGATATAAGCTTCACCACTCGTAGCGCCATAAAAAGCAACATTACCAATGATGCTGTTATCTTCAGGTGTATACGTAGCTGTTTTAGGAGGATAGATAATCAATTTAGCACCACTCAATCCTTTGCCGAAATAATCGTTGGCATCACCTTCCAATTCGAGTGTAACACCTTTTGTATTGAAAGCACCAAAGCTCTGACCTGCGGTTCCGGTGAAATTGAAATGAATGGTATTATCCGGTAACCCTTCCGATTTATATTTCTTAGTGATCTCATTCGAAAGGATCGTTCCTGCAGTACGATCAATATTACGGATAGGGAAAGAAGCACTTACTTTTTCTTTTCTTTCAATTGCAGGCTGTGCGGCTTTCAATAATTTCCAATCCAAACTATCGGCTAAACCATGATCCTGTTCTTCACTGCAGTATAATGTGGTATAAAGTGAATTAGGTTCTTTATATAACACTGCTGACAAATCAAGATTTTTATATTTCCAATGATCAATCGCTTCTCTCATCTCAAGATTATCTACCTGGCCGATCATTTCATTCACAGTTTTAAAACCCAGTTCAGCCATGATCTCTCTCAATTCCTGTGTGATCATTTTGAAAAAGGTCACTACATGGTCAGGATCGCCTTTGAAACGTTTTCTCAACTCAGGATCCTGAGTAGCTACACCCACCGGGCAGGTATTCATATGACACTTACGCATCATGATACAACCTTCTACTATCAATGCTGCAGTAGCAATGCCCCATTCTTCGGCACCCAACAAAGCAGCAATGGCAATATCACGACCTGTTTTCATTTGACCATCTGCCTGCACAACTACCCGGCTTCTTAATTTATTTTTTACCAGCGTCTGGTGTGTTTCTGCTAATCCTAATTCCCAGGGCAATCCCGCATGACGGATAGAACTCACGGGTGATGCGCCTGTGCCACCATCATGACCAGCGATCAACACCACATCAGCTTTTGCTTTGGTAACACCGGCAGCAATAGTTCCTACACCAGCTTTGCTCACCAACTTCACACTGATCCTTGCTTTACGATTTGCATTTTTCAAATCATAAATTAATTGCGCTAAATCTTCAATCGAGTAAATATCATGATGGGGTGGGGGAGAGATCAATCCCACTCCCGGAGTAGAGTGACGAACCTTGCCGATCCATTCATCTACTTTATGACCGGGCAACTGGCCACCCTCACCCGGCTTGGCGCCCTGTGCCATTTTAATTTGTAATTCATCTGCTTCGGTGAGGTACAAACTTGTAACACCAAACCTTGCAGAAGCAACTTGTTTAATAGAACTCCGCATGCTGTCACCATTTGGCAACAGGTCATATCGTTTTTCATCTTCACCGCCTTCACCTGTATTGCTTTTGGCACCCAAACGGTTCATCGCAATGGCCAATGTTGTATGCGCTTCCCATGAGATAGATCCAAAACTCATGGCGCCGGTAGCAAAACGTTTGTAAATATTTTCTGCAGGTTCTACTTCATCAATAGAAATGGAAGCCCGGTTTTTTCTGAACTGGAACAATCCTCTCAGCGTTGCCGCTTTTTCTGTTTGTTCATTAACAAGCTTTGAATATTTTTTAAAAGCAGCAAAGTCATTCATCTTTGTTGCATGCTGCAACAGGTGTATGGTTTGCGGGTTGAATAAATGAAATTCACCTTTTTGTTTCCATTGATAAACACCACCTACCGGTAAGCGATCCACAGGAATTTCTTTTTTACTAAAAGCAAAGAAATGTTTGGTCAATGCTTCTCTTGCAATTTCATCCAAGCCCATTCCTTCAATTCTTGAAGTGGCACCGGTAAAATATTTATCTACCACATCTCTGTTCAACCCCAGTATCTCGAATATCTGTGCTCCCTGGTAAGATTGTAATGTAGAGATGCCCATTTTTGAAAACACTTTGAGCAACCCATCATTCACCCCTTTGATATAATTCTTTTTCAACTGGTCTTCTGTAATATCGGTTTTAAGCTTACCGCTTTCTTTCATATCCCGGATAGAAGAAAGAGCGAGGTAAGGGTTGATGGCTGTGGCACCAAATGCAATGAGACAAGCAAAATGATGTACTTCCCAAACATCTGCGCCTTCCACAATTATTCCTACCTGTCCACGTAAACCTTTTTTGATAAGATGATGATGAATAGCGGCTGTGGCCAGTAAAGTAGGAATAGGAGCATGATCGCTATCGATTGCACGATCCTGTAAGATCAAAACTTTAAAACCATCTTCCACTGCATCCACTGCGTAACGGCAGATACGATCCAATGCTGATTTCAATGAACCTGGTTTTCCATTGGCACGGAAATAACATTGTAATGTTTTTGCCTGGAACAGACCTGTATCAATACTCCTGATCTTTTCCAATTCGTGATTATTCAGCACCGGTTGTTTCAATGCTACACTATGACAGGTAAGCGGATCTTCAAGCAATAAATTGCCATTGTTGCCTACAAACGTAGCCAGTGACATTACCAATCGTTCACGGATCGGGTCGATGGGTGGATTGGTTACCTGTGCAAATAATTGTTTGAAATAATGACTGAGGTGTTGCGGATGATCGCTCAATACAGCAAGGGGAATATCAGTTCCCATGGAACCGATCGGTTCCTTGCCTTCCAAGGCCATTGGCGCAATGATGTTATCAAGATCTTCAGTTGAATAACCAAATGCTTTCTGGTATTTGAAAACCTGGTCATGTTCCAGGTGTGTGAACATCACCCTGGGTTCAGGTAATTCTTCTAACCTGATTTTATATTTATTTAACCATTCACCATACGGCTTTTGTGAGCAGATATCTTTTTTCAGTTCTTCATCACTGATGATCATTCCTTTTTCCATATCCACCACGAACATTTTGCCGGGTTGCAATCTTCCTTTCTCCAGGATATTAGCAGGATCTATGGGTAATACACCTGTTTCTGATGCCATGATAACACGGTCATCTTTGGTAACACAGTATCTTGAAGGACGAAGTCCGTTCCTGTCCAGTGTAGCACCGATGATCTTTCCGTCGGTAAACGAAATGGAAGCCGGGCCATCCCAGGGTTCCATAAAGGCGGAATGAAATTCATAAAATGCTTTTTTCAACGGATCCATCTGCTCATTGCCATCCCATGCTTCGGGTATCAGCATCATCATCACATGTGGTAATGAACGACCTGTTAATGTCAGTAATTCAATAACGTTATCCAAACAGGCGGAATCACTTTGTCCCTCTGTTACAATGGGAAGTAACATTTCCATTTCTTCTTTAGAGAAATAGGGAGTCGTAAAACCTTTTTCACTTGTCTTCAACCAATTCAGGTTTCCCTGTAACGTATTGATCTCCCCATTGTGTGCTATATAGCGAAACGGTTGAGCCAATTTCCAGGAAGGAAATGTATTAGTAGCAAAACGTGAATGCACTAATCCGAAAGCACTCACTACTCTTTTGTTATTCAGATCAGGAAAATATCCCCGCACCTGTAAGCTTGTGAGCTGTCCTTTATAAACAACTACCTTATGCGATAGTGAAGCAACATAAAAACCTATAGCGTCTTTTTTTACAGTGCTGTTAATAGTATGAGCTGCGTAGTTGCGAAGGATAAATAATTTTCTTTCAAAATCGTCAGCATTTGAAATATGATCAGGACAAGCGATGAATACCTGCTCCATTTCCGGTTCTACACTCAATGCAGTAGGCCCGATATCAAAAGGGTTGGTAGGTACTTTTCTATACACTAAGATCTCCAGGCCCAACTTTTCTGCAGTACGGTTAAAGATGTCGCGACATTCTTCTCTTAATCTTATTTCTTTTGGAAAAAAGATCATACCCACACCGTACTTGCCAAATGCAGGAAGATGAACGCCTAATTTCAAACATTCATCAAAGAAAAATTCATGCGGAGTCTGGATCATGATACCAGCTCCATCACCTGTATTGTGTTCACAACCACAGGCACCGCGATGCTCCATGTTTTCTAATACGGTGAGTGCATCAGAAATGTGTTGGTGAGATTTGTGGCCCTTAATGTTTGCAACAAAGCCAATTCCACATGCATCATGTTCAAAGGAAGGATCATATAATCCCTGGTTGCCCGCCATAGGTCAATTTGTTTTTTAGAAGATTTATAAAAAAATCCAGCGTCGGCTGAATGAATAGCAAGCAACTTTGGAAAATTACTGAAAATTCACGGGATAAAGGCAGCTGGTTATTAGATATTTTCCACAGGATTTGTAGACTAATGAATGTTCGTTTATTGAAAATGTAAAAGGCTAAAATCAAAAAGCAAAAAGGAGAACAACAGCGCAGGTTTTTTAATTTTTACTTTATTTTTTTTTCTATACTACATACCCAAACAACGTATCATCCTTATTCAATTCTTTATAATTGATATGATATTTTTCCATGTTCGTCAACAGCAGATCATAATCTTCACGATTCTTTAATTCAATACCAATCAGCGCAGGGCCGCTTTCTTTATTTGTCTTTTGCATGTATTCAAAACGGGTGATATCATCTGTAGGTCCGAGAACGAAATTCACAAATTCTTTCAGTGCACCGGGTCGTTGCGCAAAGTTCACCAGGAAATAATGTTTCAAGCCTTCATACTGTAAACTTCTTTCCTTGATCTCGGGCATCCGGTCAATATCATTATTACTGCCGCTCACAATGCATACCACATTCTTTCCTTTTATCACATCTGCATAGTCATCGAGGGCTGCTACACTCATGGCGCCAGCGGGCTCCACTACAATGGCATCTTCGTTATACAATTTCAAAATCGTTGAACATACTTTCCCTTCGGGAACTAAATGCATATCGTCCAGCACTTCTTTGCAAATGGAAAAAGTAAGATCACCCACTCTTTTTACAGCAGCACCATCAATAAAGCGATCGATCGTATCCAGTAAAACAGGATGACCGGCTTTCAGCGCTTCATACATAGAAGGAGCTCCTTCCGGTTCCAGGCCAATAAGCTTTGTTTTGGGTGAATAAGTTTTGAAATATGAACCCACACCAGCACTTAATCCGCCACCACCAACAGGTATAAATACATAATCAATATCGGATTGATCTTCTAAAATCTCAACACCGACCGTACCCTGCCCTTCGATGATACGATAATCATCGAAGGGTGGGATAAAGGTCATCTGGTTTTCTTCTGTATATTTTTTTGCAGCTACCGCACAGTCGTCAAACGTATCGCCCACTAATTTCACTTCAATAAAATCTTCGCCAAACATTTTTGTCTGGTGAATTTTTTGTCGTGGCGTAATTACCGGCATAAATACCACACCTTTTACATTTAGTTTTTTACAACTGAATGCAAATCCCTGAGCATGGTTGCCGGCGCTGGCACAAACAACACCTTTTTGAAGTTGTTCAGCAGGCAAACTGCTCATCATGTTATAAGCGCCTCTTAACTTATACGAACGAACTATCTGCAGGTCTTCTCTTTTTAAATAAACATTGCACTGATACTTCTTCGACAAATTGAGATTGTAAGTAAGCGGTGTTCTGTTCACCACTTTCTTCAGGCGAAGATGTGCCGAGGCAAAATCAAGAGAGATTGTATTGTTAACTGCTTGCTGCATATTTGTTGTATTAGCTTGCTGGTTCAGCCTTTTTAGTCAACTGGCTGAATACTTCTTTTGTTGAAGAAGTAGCTGCTGCTGGTTTTGTAGCCTTTGGTTGATTTTCGGGACGAAGACTTCTTACTGTTTTACCAGCCTGCCATAGCTCACTTTCACGCAGCTCTTTCAGTTCTTCTTCTAATTTTTCTCTATAGTCCGATTTGCTATTGCTGTCAATAGAACGTTGGCTTTCTTTTCCGGCTGCTACGCTTTCATATAATTCTTTAAATACCGGAGCCGTTGCATCACGGAATTTTTTCCACCAATCCAGTGCACCACGCTGTGCAGTAGTAGAGCAGTTAGCATACATCCAATCCATTCCATTTTCTGCAACCAGTGGCATCAGTGATTGTGTTAATTCCTCTACGGTTTCATTAAATGCTTCAGAAGGAGAGTGGCCTTTATCTCTCAGCACCTGGTATTGTGCAGCGAAGATTCCCTGGATCGCACCCATCAATGTTCCTCTTTCACCCGTAAGATCGCTATATACTTCTTTCTTAAAATCAGTTTCAAATAAATAACCACTACCTACAGCGATACCCAGTGCCACCACTCTTTCAAATGCTTTACCGGTAGCGTCCTGGTAAATTGCATAAGAACTATTTAATCCACGGCCCTGCAAAAACATTCTGCGCAAAGAAGTACCAGAACCTTTTGGCGCTACTAAAAATACATCGACATCTTTAGGAGGAACGATACCTGTTTGCTCATTAAACGTAATACCAAAACCATGAGAGAAGTATAAGGCTTTGCCGGGAGTTAAATGTTTTTGAACAGTTGGCCATAATGCAATTTGCGCCGCATCACTCAGCAGATAGCAAATGATGGTACCTCTTTGCAAAGCTTCTTCAATTTCAAACAATGTTTCACCGGGTACAAATCCATCCCGGACAGCTTTATCCCATGTTTTTGAATCTTTACGCTGACCAACGATAACGTTGATCCCATTATCTTTTTGATTCAGCGCCTGGCCCGGGCCTTGTACGCCATAGCCGATCACTGCTACTGTTTCATTTTTTAAAACTTCCTGAGCTTTGCTCAGCGGGAATTCTTCACGGGTTACCACGTTTTCTTCCGTGCCACCAAAATTTAGCTTTGCCATGTTTGTTTTTTTAAAATTGATACTTA
>DASVOE010000026.1:0-1608 GCA_036383515.1 Chitinophagaceae bacterium
TGTGATGGAATATGAAATAGAAGCTGAAATATTTCATTCATTTTTAAGTCAGCGGGCTACAGGTGCAGCTTATGGCAGCATCATCGCCAGTGGCGACAGGGCCCGGACATTGCACTATGTTTCCAACAACCAGGAATGTAAGGGTGGCGAATTGATATTAATGGATTTTGGTGCTGAGTATGGAGGTTATTGTGCCGATCTTACCCGGACCATTCCTGTAAACGGAAAATTTACCCGCAGGCAAAAAACAGTGTACAATGCATGTCTTCATCTACATGATTATGCCAAAAGTTTGTTGAAACCCGGCATCAGTATCATTGATTATACAGATAAAGTAGGAGAGGAAGCAACGCAACAATTTCTAAAAATTGGTTTATTGAAGAAAACAGATGTAAAGAATGAAGATCCTGAGAACAGGGCTTATCGCAAATATTTATATCACGGCATATCACACCATCTTGGAATTGATGTGCATGATCTCGGCACAAGAACAGAGCCGATCAAAGCCGGAATGGTATTTACAGTAGAACCCGGCATTTATATTGAAGAAGAGCAAATGGGAATTCGTATTGAGAATAATGTTTGGATCACCAAAAATGGTAACAAAGATCTGATGAAAAATATCCCCATTACTGTAGAAGACATAGAAATGCTCATGAAAAAATAAAATTATCTTGCCTGCATGAAGCAAATCCCTAATCTATTTACATTACTCAATCTCATTTTCGGTTGCATCGCTATAATTTACCTGCTCCAGCCGGGTTTATTGTTATTGCCATTAGATAATGAAGGAAATATTTTGGTTCCACCGTCACAATTGGAAAATACACCTGAAAAAATTGTGTTGGCCTCTTTATTCATTGGACTTGCAGCAGTAGTTGATTTCCTGGATGGATTTATAGCCCGATTATTCAAAGCATCTTCTGAATTGGGTAAACAATTAGATTCACTGGCCGATGTAGTTAGTTTTGGTGTGGCACCCGGGATGATCGTTTACCAGTTTTTACGGATGAGTTTTGCCCAACAGCAGGGTGGTTTAGATACTTCGGAGATATGGTTATTTCCAGCTTTTATTATTCCGGCTGCTGCGGCGTATCGTTTAGCAAAATTCAATTTAGACCCGGGACAGTCGCATGGCTTTAAAGGCGTACCCACTCCGGCCATCGGTTTGCTGATCGCATCTTTTCCGCTCATCTATTGGTATACGGGTCATACCGGTATGATAAACCTGTTATTAAATCAATGGTTCTGGTATGGGTTTATTCTCCTGGTAAGTTATCTCATGGTCTCTTCATTACCTATGATGGCGTTGAAATTTAAAAACATTTCAGCAAAAGCACTGATGCCTTTTATTGTTATAGCTATAATCGGAATTGTTGCTGCTATATTATTAAAATGGCTGGCCGTCCCCATCATTTTCATCACGTATGTTCTTGTATCTTTGTTTTTTCAGCAAAAGAATAAAATGATTACGACATGACTTATACAGTTCAGATAAAAGTAATGCCTCTCAAAGAATTACTCGATCCACAGGGAAAAGCGGTGATGGGCGGTTTGCAAAACCTGGGATTAAATGGAGTAGAAGATGTTCGTGTGGGAAAGAATATC
>DASVOE010000027.1:0-2805 GCA_036383515.1 Chitinophagaceae bacterium
TAGTTGTAGGGTACACTCCGGCTGCCCACATACAGGTCCTCATCGCCATCTTCATCATAGTCATAGCTGGCAGCTACCGATATGTTCATGTCATTGTTGGGAAACGATTGGATATCGATGCTGAAGTTCCCCTTCCCATCATTTTTGTATAACCGGTGCTGAGAAGTCCGGCTTCCCTTTTCCATGTTGTTACCACCTGCACCTATGTACAGGTCCTTGTCCCCATCTTTATCCGCATCAAAGAATAGTACCGCCACGTCTTCAAAGTCGGCATACATCGAAAAGTCTTTTTGCTCTTTTTTTATAAGTTTCCCTTCCCCTGTCTGTATGTAGAGTTGGCCACTCTGCCCTTTGCCGCCACCGATGTACAGGTCTTCCAATCCATCTCCATTTACATCGGCTACTCCTGCCTGCGGGCCTTCTCTTGATAGTAAGGCCGGCAGGTTCCTTTCATAGTAGAAGTCTATATAGTCATCTTCCTGGTGTTTTTCCAGCATTATCCCGGTTGTATCCAGTAAGGTCGCTATTGCTTTGGGTGCTTCATATCCTAGTGGGCCTGGCTGCCCCGGTTGTTGCAGTTCATGCGTTTTGTTTACCGCCATGTCGTAGTAACGGTTGTAGCTCCGGTCTGGCCAGATCACTTCCACGGAGTCTATTTTAGTGAGCTTACCCAATCCTATTACCTGCTTGTAGTCCACACTCGATTGAAAGCCACGGCTCGGTACCAACTCCCGGTAGTATACCGATGCGCCCGCATACACCTTTATCTTACTCCCTATTGCATAGCCGTTACTCCCTTTACCCTTCAGTTTTATCCCTATGTAGTTGTTACCCGTTTGCTCACGGCTGTTGTTGCGATATACATACGCCGGTTGATTCTCGTTGTTGATCACCAAGTCCAGGTCACCATCATTGTCTAAGTCGCCATAAGCTACACTATTGGAAAAGGTTGGTGTACTGAATCCCCATTGTGTTCCTACATCATCAAACATCAATTTGCCATTGTTCCTGAATACACGATTCGGGAGTGGTGTTACAGGTATGTGCCGGAGTATTTCGCTGATTTCATTTTTCTTCCCCGTCTGCAACGTTTTTTGATAAACATCGCTTGAAAAAAAATCCAGGAAATCAAGATCAGTAAGATCTTTATTAATGCCATTGCAAACAAATATGTCATTGAGGCCATCATTGTCCGCATCAAAAAACAACGCTCCCCAGCTCCAGTCGGTACCAAATACGTTTGCATAATTAGCAATCTCTGAAAAACTACCGTCTTTATTATTTAATTGAAGAGTGTTCCTTACAAACTGGTGATATAATCCTGCTTTTAATTTGCTGTTATAAAGATCTATGTTGTCAAACGTTCCTGTTGTTTTTAACCGGTAATCATCGTCAGGAATCATATCAGTAGTAAATATTTCAGGATAACCATCATTATTGATATCAGCCAGGTCGGTACTCATGGAAGACATGCTGATATGCTGCATACATTTTTCCAGGTCATCTTTAAACGTACCGTCTTTTTGATTGATGTAGAGATAATCTTTTTCAATAAAATCGTTTCCCACATAGATATCAGGATAGCCATCGTTATTGATATCACCCACAGAAACACCAAGACCAAAACTGATAAGACCTGTGTGCAGACCGGCTTCTTTTGTTACCTCTTTAAAATGAGTTGTTTTTTTACCGGAAGATAAAATAACATCGTTGCGGTATAAATGATTGCCTCCGCCTTTTAATTTTTCGTCAATATTCCATTGAGCTATATCAGCATCTCTCATACTGGCATAGTTGAGAGAACTGAAAGGCAGAGGGCTATTATTGATCAGCAGGCAATCGAGATCACCATCCAGGTCATAGTCAAAAAAAGAAGCCTGCGTGCAATAGCCCGAGTGATCTAATCCATATTCCCGGGCACTTTCAGTAAACGATAAATTATGATCGTTAATGTATAATTTATTACGGCGATTGCCGTCATTCATGCGACCAGAATTACAAACATAGATATCCAGCCAGCCATCATTGTTGATATCGGCCATCACTACTCCCGTACTCCACATACTATCCTGTCGCATGCCACTGCCAGCTGTAATGTCTTCAAACTTTAAATTCCCTTTATTCAGGTAAAGTTTGTTCTCTTCCATATTACTGGTCAGTAACACATCGCATAATCCATCATTATTAATATCACCAATGGCTACGCCACCACCATTGTAAAAATTACGGAACAAAAAACTGTTATCAATATCGTTATCTGCTACGTTATTTTTAAAATTAATACCTGTATTATCCAGGAGGGTAAACAGCGAAGGTGAAGCTGTAGATGATTTGTTTCCACAGGAAAAAGTTATGGCCACATAACTTATAGCACAAAGTCCATATAATAACGATACCCTCATGTTTATTTTAGAAAATTTGCTGCAACTATTTTTTGTGCGGGATAAATCACTCAATTATCTTTTCATTCTATACACAACAGGTCTTTCATTATTGACAGTAGCTATGATGTATTGGCCCTGTTGGGTATGGATAGTTTTGATATCCTTTATCTCTCCCCGGATACTCATCCCTGATTCACGGTTGCCTATATATTTCCACTTGTCTCCCCCCTCGTTCAACAGCACATGACCATAGCTCGCATCCAGTCTCCCAAATTGTGGTGGAAACACAAACTTATTGCCACCCAGCATAAGATCCTCCTTTTTGTCTCCATTTATGTCTACGATCTCCACCGCATTCACACTTGACAACTGCACCCACAATGGCAATACTTCTATCCTGAATTTACCATCTCCCTCATTG
>DASVOE010000028.1:0-20812 GCA_036383515.1 Chitinophagaceae bacterium
TTGTGATCGTAAGACTGCAATTTGATTCTGATTCGCTGAGACATGTGTAAAATCCCAATTTTCTTTTGGGAGTGCAAAGGTAGGGTTGAGAGGCATTGCTTCCAAATACTTGGGAAAGAATTTTATAGGCTGTGGACAAACGAGCAACGATTAGGCGTCTTTTATTAAAATAAGGGGGCAAAAAGAAAATACCGGACGGAACCCGTTAATAAAAAACCAAGGTCTAAACTGGTGGTTATCAAATAACTTAATAAATCAAGACGGAGTTGCTTCACTTTAAGGTCGGATGCTGATACTCCGTGATGTCTGGAAGGTGTTATCGCCTTCGGCATCTGCCTGAAAACCGGTTAGGACATTCACTATAGATTTTTTATTCAAAGAATGGCTATAACGAAGCTGAATACGAACGCCGATGAGATCTTGGTTTTTAGAGGGACTGGATTATCAAATACGACATAGGGGTTGGAAGATTTGTTCCTGTTGAATACAAAATTGAAATACCACATGATAATAAAAGCTTGATAGCTGACCAATACTTCTGATTTAATTTTTAAGTTACTTACCCGGGATAAACTATAACCTACAAACATCCGGATAAAAAATTTCGCCCGATAAATCTAGTTTTCAGAAATTAGGTTTACTTGCAGCATTATATATTTAAATGGAAGAAACCCCAGGGAAAGCATCGATCACCAAAAAAACAATTATACTGCTTTTAAAAATAGCAGTTACCATCGCTTGTCTTTGGTATGTAGCCACAAAAATTGATTTCGCAAAAGCCGGAGCAGCCTTACAAAAGGCCAATTGGTTTTTTCTTTTACCTGCTTTTATGGTATTTGCCATTTCGAAAATAGTGGCAGCGGTGCGGCTGAATATTTATTTCCGTAATATCAATATTCACTTACCCCAATGGCAGAATATAAAATTGTTTTCACTCGGCATGTTTTATAATCTTTTTTTACCCGGCGCCATAACCGGTGATGCATACAAAGTGATCCTGTTGTCCAAACGCTATAATATTTCTTATAAAAAACCAACAGCAGCTGTATTACTCGACCGTTTCAGCGGGTTGCTTGCACTCGGGTTAATTGTTGCTGTATATGGCGCCATTGTTCTAAAAGAAAAAATAGTAGTCCTTGCTTTAATTGCAGCGGCGGTACTTGCCATTCCACTGCTTTTTTTTATAGTCAAAAAATATTTTCCTGACTTTCTGCCCGGCTTCTGGTCCACTTTTATATTAGGAGCTTTAGTGCAAGGCTGCATGCTGATTTCTGTTTACTTCATTTTATTTTCACTATCCATATTTTCAAATAGCAATATCTATATTTTTATTTTCCTGCTGGCCGCTATTGCTTCTGTATTGCCCATTGCTGTGGGTGGTGGCCTGGGCGTTCGTGAGTTTGTCATTATTGAAGCAGCTAAATATGCAGGGGTAGATCAGCATGCGGCGTTGTTATTAAGTCTTCTGTTTTATCTTATCACCGTAGTGTGTTCACTCATTGGCGTTTTATTTGTCTTTAAAAACCCTGTCGCTCAAAAACCAGTGGTGAGTTAAATACTACTTTGGTCATGCTGGCACATATCGTTTATTTTGCAACACATTTACATACATGCGAACAGCCTTACTAAAAAGAAAAATATTAAATGCAGGAGCGTTATGGATCAGTTATATAAAACTCGTTCCAGATCTTTTCAGGCTAAATAAAAAATCACTGGTGCTGGATTGCGGGGCCAATGTAGGGCATATCAGCAAACTGCTTGCCTCAACCGGCGCAACAGTGATCGCCTTTGAACCAGACCCTCTTGCCTATGCAGCATTCGAACGCCGCTGTAAAAACAAAAAAAATATTACGCTGATCAAAAAAGGTGTTTGGGATAAAGATGCAACGATCCAGTTGTATACGCATAAAGAAGCAGCGGGTGATGAAGCCAGTTTTACAGTAGGCTCTTCTATTGTAGCAGATAAATTAAATGTGGATACGGCCCGGGGGCAATCCATAGAAGTAACCGATCTTGTTACCTTCATGCAGCAGCAGGAAAGAAAAATTGATTTGGTAAAACTGGATGTGGAGGGCGCCGAGATTGATATACTGAAAAAAATTCTGGCCACTGATTCTCATACCTTATTTGACCGGATGTATGTAGAAACACATGAAACGAAAATTCCTTCGCAGCAACAAGACCTTGCTGCCATTAAAGAAGAGATGAACCGTAAGGGAATAACTAATATCAAACTCAACTGGATATAAACGAGGTGAGCCGTTCCGTAGAACAGCTCACATGATATTATCAAAGAATATTTACGATTTAAAGTCTTATTTGCTCAATCTTGTTGTATCTACTACGGTTATAGCTCCGTTTATAACATTTACTCCTGAAATAACAGTATCACGATACAACGTATCGCCTGGCATAAAATGTAACGAATAAGTGCCTGCATTAAGACCTCTTACCCTGTAACCTCCATTATCAAGGCTGCTGTAGGTACTTGCAACTGTATCATTCGGTCCACGGAATACTAATACGGCGCTTTGGAAATTGAATGGTTTTACATTACCCTGTATAGTGCCACCTGCAGCTTCAAGCACGGTGCGGATAACGGGCTTCAGCATATACTTACCATTGCCTGTTTTAACGATAGATTTAGCCACATCAAAATCAAGCAATAATTTATAAAGCAATCCAGCATCTACCTTCTGATGAATATTTAATTTTAATCCGGACTGCTGCGCACTTGGTGTTTCTAGTTTGATACGCTGTCCGGCGATTTGAACAAAGTTATTATCTCCTAAAATTAATCTTACCTGGCTTATTGTTCCCGGGCCTACTTCTGCATCTGCCAGAATGGTGTCATCATCGTTGATCAGTTTCAAAAGATCATACTCGCCGGTATGAACATTAGCTAAACTTTCCCATCCGCTATTAGCATCATCTGAATAATTGATTTTGATATCTTTTACATCAATAAATACTGCTTCATAAGCACCCGGGTCATCCGTCAATGCCACTTGCAAACGGGCTTTATTGGGATTAGTTGTAGAATTTTTTTGTTCTCTCGAACAGGCTGCAAAGAAGAGAGCCAATATAGCTAAAAAGGCAATTGCCTTAGTGATAGATAGTTTCATGAGTATCTGTTTTGTTGCATCGCAATGACCAAGTATAATGCCAAAGGCGACGTTATGGGAAAAACACGTTAAAAAAAAGGACCCATTAATGAGCCCTTAACCTTTGAACATGTGTTTTTCATAATCCCGGTCCGGATGACCCGGAGATTTGAATCCTAAAAACGAGTTTTTACTGGCATGTAGTTAGCAAACTCAATGCCATGCGTTTATTTATCTGTTGATTCGAGTTAATAATTCATATATATCTTATCCGAATTACTATTTTTTAAATACGCATAAAAAAAGTCCGGCTTTAAAGGCCGGACTTGTATAATTATCAGTTTTAATTTTAAGCACTCACTTTACCCTTCACCTTTGCTATCACTTCTTCAGCGATATTATTAGGAGCAGGTGCATAATGAGAAAATTCCATCGTAGACGATGCACGGCCAGATGACAAAGAACGAAGCTGGGTTACATAACCAAACATTTCGCTCAGTGGCACTTTTGCTTTGATAACTTCTGCACCGGCACGGGTATCCATTCCTTCCATCATACCACGACGACGGTTCAGGTCACCTGTCACATCTCCCATATACTGGGCTGGCGTAATCACTTCTACTTTCATGATCGGCTCCAGCAATATTGGTTTTGCTTTTCTTGCTGCTTCACGGAAACCTTGCTTCGCACACAGTTCAAATGACATGGCATCAGAGTCAACAGCATGGAAGCTTCCGTCAAATACACGGATCTTCATGTTATCAACCGGGTAACTGGCCAGCACACCTGTTGTCATAGATTGCTCAAACCCTTTTTGAATAGCCGGAACAAACTCACGGGGGATTGATCCACCAAAAAGTTCATTCACGAACTGGTAACGCTTATCAGGATTCTCAGCTCTCCATTCTGCATCCACCGGACCCAGGCTAAACTGAATATCAGCGAATTTACCACGACCACCAGTCTGCTTTTTCAATGTCTCACGATGTTCGATAGTAGTATTGAATGCTTCTTTATAAGCCACCTGTGGTGCACCCTGGTTTACTTCTACTTTAAACTCACGACGCATACGATCGATGATGATCTCAAGATGTAACTCACCCATTCCACGAAGGATGGTTTGTCCTGAATCCTCATCCGTATTCACACGCAGTGTAGGATCTTCTTCTACCAGTTTGGAAATTGCCATACCCATCTTATCCACGTCCACCTGTGTCTTTGGTTCTACTGCGATAGCGATAACCGGTTCGGGGATGAACATATTCTCGAGGGCGATCGGGTGATTCTCATCACACAAGGTATCACCGGTTTTTATTTCTTTAAAACCAACGGCAGCGCCGATATCACCTGCTTCGATGAAATCAATAGGGTTTTGTTTGTTGGCAAACATCTTCATGATACGGCTGATTCTTTCTTTCTTACCACTTCTTACATTCAATACATAAGAACCGGCATCCAGGTGACCAGAGTAGCACCGGAAGAATGCAAGGCGGCCTACAAAAGGATCTGTCATGATCTTAAATGCCAATGCTGCAAACGGAGCTTTGGGATCAGGCTTTCTTGTTTCTTCTTTACCAGTATCCGGGTTCACGCCTATTGTATCAGGAATATCTATTGGTGACGGCAGGTAACGGCAAACTGCATCGAGTGCTGTTTGCACACCTTTATTTTTAAATGATGAACCACACATCATCGGAACGATGCTCAGGTCAACCGTTGCTTTACGGATGGCTTCATGCATCTCATCTTCGGTGATGCTGTTAGGATCATCAAAGAATTTTTCCATTAGCTTATCATCATATTCAGCTACAGCTTCTACTAATTTAGCTCTCCACTCCTGTGCTTCTTCCAGCATATCAGCAGGTACTTCAATTTCGTCAAAGGTCATGCCTTCTGTTTCCATATGCCAGATAATGCCTTTCATCTTGATCAGGTCCACCACACCTTTGAAATCGTCTTCAGCACCGATGGGTAATTGCAGCGGCACTGCTTTTGAACCCAGCATTTCTTTTACCTGCTTTACCACGTTTAAGAAGTCAGCACCGGCACGGTCCATTTTATTGACAAACCCAATACGGGGAACACCATAACGGTTTGCCTGGCGCCATACTGTTTCGGATTGTGGTTCTACACCATCCACAGCTGAGAATAATGCGATCAAACCATCCAATACCCTCATCGAACGTTCTACCTCTACGGTAAAGTCAACGTGACCGGGAGTATCAATGATATTGAAAGAATACTTTTTTGTATCGGCATATTCCTTACCCTTATTGGTAGGAAAATTCCACTGGCAGCTAACAGCCGCTGATGTAATGGTAATACCTCTTTCTTTTTCCTGCTCCATCCAGTCGGTAGTAGCGGCGCCATCATGCACCTCTCCTATCCGGTGGATCATACCTGTGTAACGGAGGATACGTTCCGTTGTAGTGGTTTTACCGGCATCAATGTGAGCGGCGATACCAAAGTTTCTTTGAAATTTTAAGTCTGCCATGACTATCTGATTTGAAGTTTATTTTATTTAAAAAGTTATTATATTTTTTTGTGGGCTACAGTTCCCTGTTCATCGCCTGTTGTGTCACTCCCTGCATCTTTCGGAACGCTATTCAACATGTTTGGTGGGAAAAGAATCAGCCAGTATGAACATCCCGAAATACGGGAGCATTAGCTGATATCGTAGATTAGACTCTCATAGTCTGCCACATGAAGAAAAACCCAGTTCACACGTTGCCAGCCCCTTCATACAGTTTTCCTTTATGGCGGCGCAAAGATAGGGGTAAACAGCCGAAAAAAATGGGTTGAGAACCTCAATTTTATATGCCACGCATTCAGTTTATCCTTGCCTCGCAATCCCTAAGTATTGCTCATCAGGATATCTTCGGACAAACCAAATGTAAGACGGTTGATCGTTCTTCTTTTCTCCCTTCGGACAGCAGGAAATTAGACCGGCAATAAACCGGCACGAGGTTACCAGTTGTCAGCAGTTCCTTTATACTCCTTTGGCAAAAGAATCTTAAATGGGGTTTTATCCGGTATTCCACCTGCGGGTATAACGAAAATGGATTAGTCCTTGATGGGAAATACACTGATTGTCTTCCGGATCGTATTCATCCTGCATAAAAATTTTATCAGGAAAGGCGGATCAATTTTTGTTATTCGGAATGAATGATTGTAATTTCATCATCCTGATAATTATTTCACTCTATCTTTTAATAACCAACAAAATCTTACTGTATGGCTTCAAAGAAAAAAGCAAAGAAGAAAGCAGCTTCAAAGAAAAAAGCAGCGCCTAAAAGAAAAGCTGTTGCCAAAAAGAAAGTCGCTAAGAAAAAAGCAGCGCCTAAAAAGAAGGCAGTAAAGAAAGCGGTTAAGAAAAAAGTGGCCAGGAAAGCTGTAAAGAAAACTGCTAAGAAGGCTGTAAAAAAAGCAGCACCTAAAAAAACGGCTAAAAAGAAAGTAGCTAAGAAAGCTGCGCCAAAAAAACCAGTTGCTAAGAAGCCTGCGCCACCGGTAAAAAAACAAGTAGTAAAGGCAGCTAAGCCGGTGAAACAACCCAACGCCAAACCGGTGATAGAAGAAAAAAAAGAAGAAAGACCAGTGATACCTCAAACAGAACCGGATGGTAATCTACCAATAGACAATGATGAAATGGTAGAAGCGCCGCAGGATGATGCTGCAGAAGTGCCGGAAGATGAGAAGCCGATGGTATAAAATATATGAATCTAACTTGCAAAACCGCTTTTATAAAGCGGTTTTTTGTTTTTACTGATTCAAAACAAAAAACCACCTGCCTTGCGACAGATGGTTCTGAGGAGTCGTGTTCTTGTATCTTTTATACCCTGAAGTGAGCAAAAGCTTTGTTGGCTTCGGCCATACGATGGGTATCTTCTTTCTTTTTAAATGCAGCGCCTTCGCCTTTACTTGCTGCAACAATCTCGCCAGCTAATTTATCAGCCATGCTGCGGCCATTCCTGTCGCGGCTATAGCGGATCAGCCATTTCATGCTTAAAGAAATCTTCCTGTCGGGACGAACCTCTGCAGGTATCTGGAAAGTGGCGCCACCAATACGACGGCTGCGTACTTCAACAGCAGGAGTAACATTTACCAAAGCTCTTTTCCAAACCTCGTATCCATCTTCGCTGGTTTGCTTGGCTACTTTATCCAATGCATCATAAAAAATGTTGAAGGCTCCGCTTTTTTTACCCTGCCACATCAGGTTATTTACAAAACGGGTAACGAGTTTATCGTTAAACTTTGGGTCTGGGGCTAAAGGGAGTTTCTTTGCTTGTGCTTTCCGCATATCTGAAAATTGTTATTGCTTGTATTACTTATTAACTAATTCACTGTTTGACCAGTCAACTTATTTTTTAGCTTTTTCCTTCTTGGTTCCGTATTTAGAACGGCTCTTCTTCCTGTCTTTTACACCAGCCGTATCGAGTGAACCACGAACAATGTGGTAACGAACACCTGGTAAATCTTTCACACGACCACCACGAATCAGCACGATAGAGTGTTCCTGGAGGTTGTGACCTTCTCCGGGGATATAGGCAATCACTTCAATTTTATTGGTCAAACGAACTTTAGCTACTTTACGCAGCGCAGAGTTTGGTTTTTTAGGAGTGGTGGTATACACACGGGTACATACTCCGCGACGTTGAGGACACTCATCCAAAGCTCTGGATTTGCTCTTCGCCCTGATAATTTGTCTTCCTTTTCTTACTAACTGTTGAATAGTAGGCATTCTGAACCTTTTATTTTTGGGAGGGCAAAGGTAACGGCCGAGAGGTGAAGTTCCAAAAAATACAAGTTTATTTTTCGGCCTATTCGCTATTCGGGGATAAAATAACCCCGGCTCATCTTGCCAGGGTGTAAAATAGCTTCGAAATATCTCTGAATCAGGCTTTATACCACTTTCCACATCCAGTTATATTTATCCTCTCTCCTGCCTTCACGGATATCGGTCATCCATTTTTTGACAGTGGGAGCAGCTTTCCATTTATCCGTATCAAATTCCATTACAAAATCTTTATAACGCAATTCACGGATCATCGAAATCGTTGCAGCAGTACCGGTTCCAAAAACTTCCAGCAAGATTCCTGCTTTATACGCCTCCATAATTTCATCAATATCCAAAGCCCTTTCCTCTACGGTCAATCCCATTTCCCTGAGCAAAGCAATGGCGCTCTGACGGGTTACCCCATCGAGAATAGTACCGTCTTCAAGACCGGGAGTAATAGCAGTATTTCCAATGATGAAGAAGATATTCATAGTGCCGCATTCCTGCACATATTTATGTTCAGCGGCATCCATCCATAATACCTGGTCATACCCTTTCTTTTTTGCTTCATCAGTGGCCAGCATGGCTGCAGCATAATTACCAGCTGCTTTTGCATAACCTACTCCGCCTGGGGCAGCACGAACATATTGTTCTTCTACATAAATACGCATGGGTGCCGTATAGTAAGGACCAGTGGGACTAAGAATGATCATAAACTTATACGTATCCGATGGCTTTACGCCAATCACTTCATCTGATGAAAACATGAATGGGCGGATGTATAATGAATGATCTTCTTTAGAAGGAATCCAGTTTTGATCAAGCGCAATCAGTTTGCGCATTCCTTCCATAAATAATTCTTCGGGAACAGTGGGCATCTGCATTCGCAGGGCAGATTTGTTGAACCGGCGAAAATTATCGTG
Source organism: Chitinophagaceae bacterium (assembly GCA_036383515.1). GTDB lineage: Bacteria > Bacteroidota > Bacteroidia > Chitinophagales > Chitinophagaceae > CADEDV01. Next base: position 8,805 of record DASVOE010000028.1, read on the forward strand.
AGGCCGGAAAATATAAGCATTGCCATTCCTGTCTTTATAGGCCTTGATGCCTTCAAAAATGGATTGTCCGTAATGAATAGCAGCAACAGATGGGCTTAAGAGCAAGGGCTGGTAAGGCTTGATCTCTATATTTTTCCATTCACCATTTTCAAAATCCGCCTCCAGCATATGATCACTGAAATACCGGCCGAACGGAAGATTATCGAGGTTTAATTCCTGTAATTTGCTTCTTTCTGCTTTTGTAATTGAAATATCCATAGCTGCGATCATAAAAGTTTATTTTTAACGCTCAAAGAAACGAAAAAAAGCTAACACGCATTTGTAAAATTGCCGACAGAAAATGGATCTTAATCATATTGAACTTCCTAATAACGTAGTTGCTGATTTGTATTCATCCTCACTTGTAGAAACAGGTGAGATAGCAGCAAAACCAATCGCTGAAAAAAAAGCAGTGGAGATAACAACGCCATCTCCTGTTTGGAAATGGCTGGGAGAAAATAAAAAAAATATCCTTGTGATAGTGAACTATGACAATACAGTTCATTTGCCCGATGATGAATTACAGTTACTGACTAATATGCTGATGGCTTGTAAGCTGAGCCTCGCAGATGTTGCTATAATAAACCTGCAAAATCAACCTCATCAAACGTACAAAGAGATTCTTGATCAGTTTAAAACAAGGATCGCATTATTGTTTGGTATTGAACCTGCGATTTTGGGGTTGCCGATGAATTTTCCTTTTTTCCAGATACAGCCTTTTGCCAATTGTTCTTTTTTGTATGCACCTTCTTTAAAAGAACTGGAAGAAGACAAAATACATAAAAGTAAATTATGGGTAACATTGCGAAGGCTTTTCGGTATCTGATCATTAATCTTTATAACCTGCATGAAACTCATTTTTGCAACTAATAACCAACATAAAGTAGAAGAAATCCGTGCGGTGATTGGTGATCAATTTGAACTGCTTACATTAAAAGAAGCCGGCATTGATATTGACATACCGGAACCGCATGATAGTATTGAAGCAAATGCTTCTGAAAAATCACAAACCATTTACCGGATGACGGGTATCAATTGTTTTAGTGAAGACACAGGACTGGAGGTAACTGCTTTAAATGGTGAACCAGGCGTAAAAAGTGCCCGGTATGCCGGTGATGGCCGATCTCCGGATGATAATATTGTAAAGCTTTTGAGTAATTTGGCGGACAAAGAAGACCGGAGTGCCCGGTTCAAAACAGTAGTTTCTGTAATCATCAATGGTAAAGAGACTTTGTTAGAGGGAATTTGCAATGGCAATATAATTCATGAAAAAAAAGGTAGTAACGGATTTGGATACGATCCTGTTTTTGTACCCGGGGGCAGTGATAAAACCTTTGCAGAAATGAGCATGAAAGAGAAGACTTTGTATAGCCACCGGGCCAGGGCTACCCAAAAACTGGTAGCATTTTTGAATAACCTGAAATTAAATCATTGAAATTGACTCCCGAACGCAACCAAATTTTTTCCGAAAGCGACATTATTAGTGGGTGTTTAGAAGGCAACCGAAGGATGCAGGAAGAATTGTATCGCCGGTTCTCTCCAAAAATGTACGCCGTTTGTCTTCGATATGCCGGAAATGCTGAAGAGGCCGAGGATATTTTACAGGAAGGGTTTATTAAGATCTTTAAAAAGCTGGACAGTTTCAGGGGTGATGGGTCGTTTGAAGGGTGGATCCGGAGAATATTTGTAAACACAGCGATTGAACATTTTCGCCGTAAAAAATATTTGCAGCCGGTAACAGAAAAAGAAGAGAATACCATGGAAGGCAAATCTCTTTCGGCGCTGGATGGGCTTGCTGAAAAAGATATACTGGCATTGGTACAAGAGCTATCTCCCGGTTATCGTACCGTTTTCAACCTGTATGTGGTGGAAGGATACACACACAAAGAGATTGGCGATATGCTGAACATCAGCGAGGGTACCAGTAAATCACAACTGTCGAGAGCTAAAGTTATTTTACAGGATATGGTGAAGCAATTTATAGATACACAAAGAGAAGTGAGAACAAAACCATGAGTAGCGGATTGCAACATAAGATGTACAATTACGAGGTGGCGCCACCTGCAGGTGCCTGGGAAAAAATTACAGCCTCCTTAGATGAATCGCATTTAACTGATAAATTTCCTTCGGTACTCTATAATTCCATGGCAACACCAGCAGCAGCTATTTGGGAAACCATTACTGCTAACCTTGATGAATTAAGTTTAAGTACACAATACCCTTCTGCTTTATATAACATGCAGGCTCCGCCGCCTGCCACAGCCTGGGAAAAAATAAAAGCAACACTGGAGCAAGGCGATGAAAAAGTAATTGCACCACGAAGAAGAATTACTCCCTTTTTACGGTATGCCGCCGCAGCTGTTTTAATAGGCGCAGTTGCTTTCGGAACTATTCAGATATTAAATACCAATAAAAAAACTGGTGAAGCAGTAGCATTAAAACCCAGTAGTGAAAATGGGATGAATAACACTCCTGCGGTAAAGCCAGAGACCGGTTCGCTTTCTCCTGTCGCACCAAATGAGGAGGCCGTTCAATCACAGGAAGCGAGAAACGATGCAGCCCTGCAGGAAAGCAAGCATACTTTTGCAAGTCTTGATCGCAATGATCAAATAAGAATGAAAAAAGTAAGCAATGAGTTTTTTCAAACAGCAGCCAATCCCATAAATATTGCTGATGCGTTGAATCCGGCCAGCACTTACCAGGACCTGGAATGTGCTGAGGTAAATGCACCTGTTTTTGCGGGTGGAAATTCTTCCATCAATATGGCCAGCCGTTATGTAATGCTGATGACACCAGATGGACGAATCATGCGCATCTCTAAAAAACTAGGTGATCTTGTTTGTTGTGTATCGGGTGAAGAAATAGATGAAGATTGCAAAGACCAGTTGAAAAAATGGAGACAAAAGATGGCTGATGCTCCCGTTAGTCCCGCTCCCGGCAACTTCATGGGCATCCTTGATGTGCTGAATACATTAAAAGATTCCCGCTTATAAGTTGCTTAGCAATCGTTTCCCTAATTTTATTGCAAACATGCTGCATGGCAAGAATAAAGATTGATCTTCCAAAACAGTTTTCCTTTTCTACTATTATACCTGTCCGCATTACCGATATTAATTATGGTAACCATGCAGGAAACGACGCTGTTCTATCCATCATACATGAAGCAAGAATGCAATACCTGCGGCATTTTGGTTATACTGAAATGGAATTTGCCGGCGTAGGTATGATCATGAGTGATGTAGCGATTGAATTCAAAAATGAACTATTCTATGGAGAAAAAGTAATTGCTTCTGTAGCGGCCGGCGAGTTTTCTAAAATTGGCTTTGAACTTTTTTATAAACTGGAAAAGGAAGTAGATAATAAAAAATTGCTGGTGGCAGCTTCAAAGACCGGAATGGTTTGCTATGATTATAACAATAAAAAGATCGCTGCTTTACCTGAGGAGGCTAAAATAAAGTTATCGGGCCAATATTAATCAATCATTCCAAACCTGCCAGTTCTCTTCTGCCTGTAACACCAGCATTTCAAATCCATTTTTAATGCTGGCATCTCTTTCTTCTCCTTTCTGAAGAAACAACGTTTTTTCGGGGTTATAAACAAGGTCATACAGTAAATGACGATTGCTGATAAACTGATAGGGGATTTCTGGCGCTTCGTCCATTTTTGGATACATGCCCAGGGGAGTGGTATTGATGATCAGAGTGTGTTCTTCAATGATATTTTCATTTACATCAGCATACGTAAGCGAAGATCCTTTATGAATTTTACGGCTTACTATACTGTAACCAATGTTTAACCGCTTTAAAGAATAGATCACTGCTTCGGTAGCACCTCCATTTCCCAATACCAATGCTTTTTGATGATATGGTTTTAAAAGTGGCAGCAAGCTTTTTTCAAACCCAATATGATCGGTATTGTGTCCTGACAGTTTTCCCTCTTTTATACGAATACAGTTACAAGCCTGCAATCCTGCCGGAATATCAACAGTGGAATCAAGGTATTTTAATACCGCCTGTTTGTATGGAATAGTAACAGCCATTCCCTGCAAATCAGGGTTTGCATTTAAAAGCTTAGGAAATTCTTCAATGGAGGCAATAGAGAAATTTTGAAACCGGCAATCAGTCAATCCTTCACTCTCAAATTTTTCGTCAAAATATTTTTTAGAAAAAGATTGAGCAAGCGGATAACCAATAAGTCCGAAGAGGCGCATCAGGCTTTTTCTTTTTTATCAAGATATAGATCAAAGGTATCACCCCGGAGGCCGATACGCATTGCTTCCAGCGGAATTACTTCTGTTGGTGCAATATTGCCCAGGTTGGCATTGCAACCGACCAGTTCAATAAAATATAATTGCTGAGCCTTTTGAGGGGCTTCCCATATAATCTTTTCAGCAGGAATCTGTGTTAATATTTCCTGTACCAGACCTTCTCTTACTTCACCACTTCCGCGGTAGATACCAACATTACCGGCTTCTCTTGCTTCGGCAATTACATAGGTGGAGCCGGCTTCCAGTTCTGCTTTCATCAACTCGATCCATTTATAAGGCGGAATGATATGAGCAGCATCTTTACTTCCTACTTCACTCAATACAATGCCATGCTTAGTTAGTTTTTCAATGTATCCACACTTTTCAGCATGGGGAATAGTAATGGAGCCATCACTTACTTCCATATAGCTGATGCCAAATTCTTTACAAACAGCGATATAATCATCAAATTGATTCCGGATGAGAAATGCTTCAAACAAGGTACCTCCGAAATAAACAGGTATATCATAAGAACGATATACTTCCAGTTTTTGGGTAAGATTTGGGGTAACGAAAGAAGTGCCAAATCCCAGTTTTACAATATCTACATGCGGATGAGTAGCACTCATAAAATTTTCTGCTTCATTTACACTCAGGCCCTTATCCATTACCATTGTAAGTCCTGATTTCCGTGGTTTCAAAATACGATCAGGAATTTGCGATAACTTAAAATTCATTTGCTATAGTTGTTTGATGCCAGGGGCCAATAAATTTCATTTGCCAACCGGCCGGCAAAAATAGGAAAGATGACTGAAGGGGCAAGTAATGAATAAGACAAACCCTCAGAAGGTTAAAAGAATCCTTTCCAAAAACTCATATTGATTTATTTCTTTTAAAGCGGGCTACCACATCAACCACTAACTGATTCTGCAAAACAGAGGGGTTAAGTTCAATAAATTTTTTCAAAAGCCGGGGGGCTTTCTCCATAGATATTTCCAACTGGAGTATTGCTTCTTTTGTTTTTCCCAATCCAAGAAGAATAGCAGCTTTGTAAAAAAAGAAAAGAGATTTCCCATTAGTTGCTTCTATGGCTGCCTGAACCTGCGTCAATGCCTCTTCAAAATATTCAATTTTATAGAGACAACGGACAAGTGCTTCCCATCCTCCGGCATTACGGGGACGCAACTGTACAACAACAGAAAAGTATTGGACAGCTTCTTTAAAGAGATTCAATTGCAATTTAGCCTCTCCCATTAGCAAATTATACTCAGCCGGCTGTTTGTTTATTTTGATGGCATGGTCCAGTTGCTTACAACAACTCTCCCACTGCCCTTCATTAAAATAAGTACAGGCGATCTTATAAAAAAGTTTGCTATCATCCTGCCGGATATGAGTGGCTTTACGATAATAAAACCTTGCCTGCGCATGATTTTTTAACCGGTCGTAGCAATGACCGATCGCTTCATAAATAACATCTTCAGGTTTGGCGAGTTCATGCACTTTCTCCAATGCTTCGATGGCTTCTTTGTATTTCCTAAGCCGGATATAAGCATCGCCCATATTGCGGTAGGCATAATCAAATTTTTCATCTATTGTTATTGCATACTGGTAGGCGTCAATTGACTTCTCGTATAATTTTAATCCCTGGTAAGCTGCGGCAAGATTGAACCAGGCCAGTTCATTGTAAGGATATTCATTGATGATATGCTGATGAAGTCTTATGCTTTCTTCGTTCCGTCCGGTAAAATCAGTCCAGAAGCATATCTTATATAACGCTTCTTCGTTATTCGGATCATCTTCGAGTATTAATTTGAGACAATCAAATACTTTATCAAACTCTTCATAATCATCATATACATCTGCGAGCTCAAAAAGAAGCTCTAATCTCTCTTCACCTGAAAAAAGACTCAAAGCTTCTTCCAGCAATACTACAGCTTTTTCAGGCTGATCCAGGGCGAGGTAAGCATCCGTTTTTAAAATGTACACGTTGATATCAGCACTATCTAATAAGCTGGCTCTTTCCAGCATATCTAATGCCTTCTTATAATTTCGCGACGAAAGTAAGATGTCGGCTTTTTTTACTAGTAATACAGCAGAGTAGGCGTATTGCTCAATCGCCAGATCGGCCGCTTCCGAAGCCATCGTTATATCTTCCTTTTCCTGGAAATATTCGATTATTTTTTCAAAAGCATCTTCTTCGATAAAGGATTGTTGGCGGCCATTTTTGAGATTGTCATATCGTTTAAGTAATTCACGGATATCTTCCCGGTTCTCCCGGTATGGGTTCTCTTTCATTCCGGTAATAATTTATTTTGCCCGTTCAGCGAAGATATACTGATTCTGCCTGAGAGGTACGAGTGTGCATATCTGCGTTGTGAATGTCGGACCTTGAATGATCTGAATTTTAAAGAGCGGGTCAGACAGCAAAATCCCTTTGCCCCCTGAGATATTTATAGCCAACAAGTTAATTTAAAAAAGCCTGATTTTTAAACTCCAAGTTTTCCCCACATGTGAAAATGAAATAAAATATATTTAATGACCTTCATGTAACAAATGCATCCTTTTGCCGTTAAATAACTACTAAAGTTCGGGATAAACGGTTTGTTAAATTTCAATTTTTGTGATTACATTTGTGAGCAATTGAAAACTAATCATCACATATTGACAAGAATGCATGGCAGGAAACTGGCCATGATACTACTAATTAGCGTATGCACGATTGGTGCATTTGCTACCCTTGGGGATGGGAAAATCAAAAAAGACAGAACCTCAAAATCTCTATTGACAAACAAATTGCAGGCCAACTCTTTTTCTCTGCGGTCTGGATATACTTTCCGCGGCACCCAGGTCATCAATACCACTACTGCCCGCTATTTTAATTTGAATACTACTATCTCTTATCAAAAAGGGAATACCGTTTATACTCTTCCTTTAAAAAAGAGAGTGCTGCTTGAAAATGTGAAGATTGATATCGGTAACAGGCAATTCCGCAGAAATTAATTACCTCCTCTTAAACTCTCCTCGTAAGTCATTACCCGGTAACCTGATTTGGGAAGCTCAAACTTAGCTTGTGGCACAGGATTTAAATTTATACTTGATACAGTATAAATAACCGTTTTATTGCCTTGTGAAGCCTCATACTGCATGGCCAGGCCGGGTAAATTCTTATTCAGGTATTGAAAGTCTTTATTCACAGGTAAAAGTTCTTTTGTATAATAAACAACAAAAGTGGTACTGTCCGTTAATCTTCCGATAGCCTTCTGACAATTATAGCCACTGATAGTTTTTGTTTCATTGGTATAGGTGAATGTAATGCCTTCATACTTTTTATTTGATTGCTTCCAGTTTGCAGGCGTCATATTGATCATATATTTCTGTTCGCCATAATCTTTTAATACCGTTACATTTCCTGTTCTGCCATCTACAATGGTCGATTGAGTGCCCAGTGAACTTATCATCTCTGACCGGCTTGAATTACCTTTAAGATATACCACACTGGTAGCGCCATCCAGCAGATCGGCTGCTTGCGGGCTGGGATTGTTTGTATTAATTACAATATCATACGAAATGGTTGCCTCTGTTAATCTCTTCTGACCAAAAGCCAAAGACGAATACAGAATTGCAATTAAAAAGAAAGCAGAGTAAAATTTATTTTTCATTTTATGTTGACCTTATGTTTGATCATTATAATAGAAAGACGTGCCAAATTAGACAATAAGTTGCGTAACGAAAAAATCCGTCCTGCTTCAGCGGCGGGACGGATCTTCTTATGAGGACTTTAACTTAATTAACGTTTAGGCTTTTGTTGCATTTCTTTCAGCTTCTTTTGCTGTTCCTGCATTTGCTCCATCCTTTCCTGCCATTTAGATTTGGTTTTGGGTTTTTTCCGGTTTGCATCAATTTTCGCTAATATCTTGTTATGATCTATAATATAATTCTGAATGACAAATTGCAGTATTAATGTTACAAGATTCGAAACGGTATAATACCAGGTAAGCGCTGAAGGAAGCCTGTTAAAAATAAATAAGAGGAATACCGGGAAAATATAGGGCAGGTATTTCATTACCGGGTTGCTCTGATCCGGCGTCATGCTCATGCTATATATAGAGATCAGGAAGCTTGTAAGAACTGCCGTAATAGTAAACAAACTAAGATGATTCCCTAATAAGGGTACATGAAATCCAAATTTTATAACATCATCAAAAGCAGAAAGATCTTTAGCCCACAGAAAATCAGCTCCTCTTAGTCCTACTTCAGCATTAAAGAAACTGAATAATGCAAAGAAGATAGGTATCTGCAAAAGTGCCGGGATACAACCACCCAGCGGGTTTACACCTGCCTCTCTGAATAATTTCATTTGCTCCATGCTCATCTGCTGCTGATCGCTACCATATTTTTCTTTAAGAGTAGCAATCTCTGGTCTTAGCGCTTTCATTTTAGCGCCACTGAGATAACTGGAGTAGGTAAGCGGGGAAATTATCAACCGGATAAACAATGTTAGTAAGGCAATAGCCAACCCATAACTGCCTACTATCCCTTGCATGAAATCAAAAATAGGCATGATAACATATTTGTTCAATGGACGAACAAATGCATACATACCCTGGCCAAGATTTACCAGTTTTTCAAATTTCATATCATACTTCTTTAGCGTATGATAGTCAGAAGGGCCATAGTAAATGCTGAATTCTGCATTGCCATCCAATGCTACCGGCACTTTCATATTGGCGGTAGACTGAACAACGATATTGCTGTCAGCCGGTATCGTCCAGTCTATTTTACCGGATGAGAAACCATTCTTAGCAACCAAAATAGTAAAGAAAAAACGTTGTCTTACACCAATCCATTTTACGTTTTTATCAAAATTTACATCAGTGCGCCGACCGATAGTATGGTAATCGAATTCTCCGTTTTCTACATATCCAACCTGTGTATTTTCCTGGTCATATTTAAGAGATGACTCCTGCTGTGCTGCTGTATATTGCCAGGATAAATTCATTGTTCCTTGTGGTAAAAGTTGTGTTGCTCCTTTAAGTTTTACCCCAAAGTCAATCATGTAATCATCTTTCTTTACCGTAAAACTGTGTGTAATAGAAGTTCCGGCAACACTATCACCTGACTGGGAAGTAAAAAATAAGATCGTACTTCCATCTGCATTCTTTACTGAATCGATTTTGGGGAATAACAAATCTGCACTATTTGCAGTAACATTATTTTTTGTATTGATGGGATAGCTGATCTTATCGAAATCAGTGCCGGCTAATTTTACAAAACCGCTGTCCTGGTTTTTAAAATTCTTTAGCTGCACCCATTTAGGTTGCCCGCCTTTTGTGGTAAATGCAATTTTGAAAACATCATTTTCAACATACACCAATTGTTCGGGAGCACTGGCTGCAGAAGGGAAATCTCCGGCTTTTACATTTGAACTAGCAGAATCATTCGCCAGAGAATCTTTTTGCAGGGCTACGGGATCAATCTTCGGTAGATTGGCTTTTCTAATAGAGTCAAGTTTTTTCTGTTCTTCCAACTGGCTTTTTTGATAGGCTGCCTGTTCTTTATTGGTAAAAACAAAATATCCTATGAAAAGGGCAGCCAGCAGTAAAAAGCCGAGCACCGTATTACGATCAAACTTCATTTGGGGGTCAAAATTTAAAGACGGCAAAGATAGGGTAAAGAGGTGGGAGTCCGGAGTAATGAGTCGGGGATCGGTAGTAATAAGGACATTGCAGGTAAGAGGCCTTTTCTGACTGCTGACTATTGACTTATGGCTCCAAACTGGCTATATCATTTCGCTTTGCAACAAAGGATTTTTGATCTCCGTTTTTTTCTCCGCATAGTTCTTTGCAGCCTTAATAAAATGAACAAAGACAGGTTGCGGGTTTTCCACCGTACTTTTTAATTCAGGATGATATTGCACACCTACAAAAAAGGGATGCTTTTCTAGCTCAACAATCTCCACCAGGCCGGTTCCGGGATTTTTGCCACTTGCCTTCATACCTGCATTCTCAAACTGATCCAGGTATTTATTATTGAACTCCCAACGGTGGCGATGCCTTTCACTTATTTGCGATTTGCCATAGATGGTAAAGGCCAATGAGTTTTCTTTTATATCACAGGGATAAGCTCCCAATCGCATGGTGCCTCCTTTAGCAGTAATCTTTTTTTGTTCTTCCATCAGGTCGATCACAGGTTCATTGGTGTCAGGATTCATTTCTGTTGAATGTGCTTCTTTTAATCCCAGTACATTTCTTGCAAATTCAATTACGGCCATTTGCATGCCCAAACAAATTCCAAAGAAAGGCAATCCATTTTCCCTCGCATATTTAACCGCCACGATCTTTCCTTCAACCCCGCGATGACCAAAGCCCGGCGCTACCAGTAACCCATCAAGTCCTGCTAATTTTTCTGCCACATTATCATCTGTAATAAATTCACTGTGCACATTAATAACCTGTACCTGGCATTCATTCATAGCACCTGCATGAACAAATGATTCCAGGATCGATTTATAAGCATCCTGCAGCTCTATATATTTTCCGATAAGGCCAATCGCTACTTTATGTTTGGGGTATTTCAATTTATCCAAAAACTCTTTCCACTTTAGTAATTCAGGCTCAGCAGATGCAGGGATATTCAATTTTTTCATGGCGATAATATCCAGTTTTTCCCGCATCATCAGCAAAGGCACTTCATAGATAGTTGGAGCATCTGCCGCTTCTATCACCGCTTCCATCTTTACATTGCAAAACAAAGCGATCTTTCGGCGCAGTTCAGGAGTCAAAGGTTTTTCTGTTCTGCAAACAATAATATCAGGGTGCACTCCTTCCTGGCTCAGCATTTTTACGCTGTGCTGTGTAGGTTTTGTTTTGAGTTCTTTTGCTGCTTTTAAATAAGGAATCAGGGTCAGGTGTACAACCAGCGTATCTTCTTCCGGTAATTCCCATTGCAGTTGACGAACAGCTTCTACAAAAGGTAAACTTTCAATGTCACCTACCGTACCACCTATTTCTGTAATAATAATATCGTATTGCCCGCCTTGTCCCAGTTGCAACATTCTTCTTTTTATCTCGTCGGTTATATGCGGAACTACCTGAACGGTTTTTCCTAAATAAGCCCCTTCTCTTTCTTTATTAATTACGGTCTGGTAAATTCTACCTGTCGTTACATTATTGGCCTGTGAAGTAAAAATATTGAGGAATCTTTCATAATGGCCGAGGTCAAGATCTGTTTCGGCGCCATCTTCTGTTACATAACATTCGCCATGCTCGTAAGGATTCAGTGTGCCCGGATCAATATTGATATACGGATCCAGTTTCTGAATAGTGACCCGGAGCCCTCTTGCCTGCAACAATTTTGCAAGCGAAGCGGCCACAATGCCCTTACCCAATGAAGAAGTAACACCACCTGTAACAAAAATATATTTAGCCATTATACCTGGTTATTAATTTCAAAAAATGAATGCCAATGAATTTTTATAATAAAGCAACAGTATGTTGCACAAAAAACTCATCAGCAACTTAAAAAAACAATACTACTTCGCTTTAGCTATGTAGTACACAATAAAAAACAATGTGATTATTAGCCTCACCCATCCTGACCAAGCGGAAGTAAACAAAAGAAAAATCCGGGAGGTCATGCAAAGCTAAAGTAATTTTCGCTGCTCTGAAAACCTATCTCTTTCATGTGGAAAAAAGCCGGTATTTTAGTTAGCAAATCAATTTCC
>DASVOE010000029.1:0-86139 GCA_036383515.1 Chitinophagaceae bacterium
AGCTTTTCATTATCCCTGTATCTCGACCATAACCAGGCATCGCCCGAAAGCATACCATTGAAGGGGAGAATACTCCGGCCTGCATTTTCATTACATACTTCAATCCAGATGCGGACCGATTCTTTTTCACCTTCTTTTAAAATACCATTTCCAAATTTGGAATGATCAGTAGTGGTCAGCTCATTTATATTTACAAGTATCACGTCATTGCCGATAATGTAATGGCTCAGGAAATTCACATTATCAATAACCACATTGTCACCAATGTCACAACTAACAATGGTGCTGTTATAAAGGCCAACGGCCAGGCGGATACTATTGAACTCCAAAAAATAGGGTTCCAGTTTGCCAATACGAACAAGACCATAAAATTTACAATGCTGCACCAGTGAAGGATTGAAGGCATTGGAGACCTGCACCTTATCCCAATCATCAGACGTGTTTCCGTTTTTTACCAGCACTTCCGTTTCATTTGCTGTAAGCTTACGGTAACGGATGCCGCTTCGGTTTTGAATATTACGGAGATAGTATTCATTCTTCCCTTTCGGAATATATTCTTTGGCGACAAAGCCATAACCAAGAGAAGAGATAGATTGTTTGTTGATGATATTCATATTGAGTTGCTGGTTTCTGGCTGCTGGTTACCGGTTAAATAACCAGTCGATACCAGCTACTCTTTATATTTTTTATCTGTGATTTCAAGATTTTATTGCACGTTGAGAAATTGCATAATAAAGATGACCAGTAACAATGAACGGATAATCACTCTACCGTCACACTCTTAGCCAGGTTTCTTGGTTTGTCCACATCACAACCTTTGGCCACACCTATATAATAGGCCAGCAGTTGTAAAGGAACCACACTCAGCATAGGCGCTACAATTTCATCTGCTTCCGGCACGATCATCACATCATCGGATAAACCGGTGGATACATTATCTCCTTCGGTAATGACAGAGATCACTTTTCCCTTCCTGGCTTTTATCTCCTGCATATTGCTCACTACTTTTTCGTGGTAAGTATCTTTGGTCGCTACAAAAACAACCGGAAGATGTTCATCCACCAATGCTATCGGGCCATGCTTCATTTCCGCAGCAGGATAACCTTCTGCATGTATATAGGATATCTCTTTTAATTTCAATGCACCTTCGAGTGCTACCGGGAAATTATAACCACGACCCAGGTATAAAAAGTCTCTTGCATCCTTATATTTCTCTGCCAGGTTTTTTATCGTATCACTATGGTTCAATGCCCAGGCCACTTTTTCCGGAACTTCTTCGAGTTCTTTCAGCAAACCCATATACCTGTCATTGGAAATACTTCCTTTAATGTAAGCGATCTTCAATGCCATCATGGTGAGCACAGCAAGCTGAGCAGTGAATGCTTTGGTAGATGCTACGCCTATTTCTGGTCCGGCATGTGTGTAAGCGCCACCATGCGATATACGGGCAATTGAAGACCCGACCACATTTACCACACCAAGTATGATGGCTCCTTTTTCTTTAGCTTTTTCAATAGCCACTAGTGTATCAGCTGTTTCACCACTTTGTGAAATAGCAATGATAACATCGCCTTTGTTGATAACAGGATTGCGATAGCGGAATTCAGAAGCATATTCTACTTCTACATTAATGCGGCATAGTTCTTCAAAAATATATTCTGCTACCAGGCCCGCATGCCAGCTGGTGCCACAGGCGATCATAATAATGCGATTAGCACTTACCAATTGTTCAGCGTATTGCTGGATACCACTCATTGTAATGGTACCGGCAGCAGCATCAAGCCTTCCTCTTAAGCAATCATAAATAGTTTGTGGCTGTTCAAAAATTTCTTTCAGCATGAAATGATCATAACCGCCTTTTTCCATAGCGGCCAGTTCGAGGTCGAGTTTTTGTACATACGGAGTGATTTTTTCGTTCCCCAGATTTTTCAGGATCAGCTCATCTGGTTTTATAATAGCCAGTTCATAATCGTTTACATACACCACTTCTTTCGTGTATTCCAGCATAGGTGATGCGTCAGAACCGAGGAAATGTTCACCTTTGCCCACACCAATTACTAATGGACTTCCTTTCCGTGCTGCGATAATGGTACCGGGATCATCAGCATCCAGCAAAAGAATAACATAAGCCCCGGTTACTCTTTTCAGAGCGATTCTCACCGCTTCTTCCAGCGAACAATTATTATTTTTTTTGATCTCTTCTATAAAGTTCAGCAATACTTCAGTATCTGTATCACTATTAAATGTGTAACCTTTATTGGTTAGTTCCTGTTTTAACTGAGCATAATTTTCGATGATGCCATTATGGATCATCGCCAGTTTGCCACTTGCAGATGAGTGAGGATGTGCATTGCGGTCACTGGGTTCACCATGAGTGGCCCACCGGGTATGACCGATGCCTACATGAGAATGAAGATCTTTTCCAACGATATTATCTTCCAGTTCTGCTACTTTTCCTTTTTTCTTATAAACTTTTAATCCCTTACTGTTCTGAAGGGCTACACCCGTACTATCGTAGCCACGGTATTCAAGACGTTTTAGTCCTTTAATAATGACGGGATAAGCTTCTCTTGGGCCGGTATATCCAACAATTCCACACATGAGATTAAGTTTTTAATGGACCTGTACTGCTACAGGCGGAGCAAAGGTATTGATTTCAACGTATGCAAATAGCCTGAAAAGTAGTGAATAAATACTCTTTTAAGAACCCGTTCCTAATATCATAGCAAGTCATAATATTATTTATAATAGGCTACCACTAAGAATCAAATATGCAATTGAAAAATATATTACAAGTCCCGTTACATCCACAAGCGTTGCGACAAATGGCGCAGAGCTTACTGCAGGGTCAGCACCGAGACGTTTTAATATGATAGGAAGCATACTTCCTGCCAATGTTCCCCATAACACAACTCCCAACAAAGTAAACCCAACAGTAAAGCCTAAGCCTATCCAATGTATGCCATACAGGTCGGGGAAAATAGTATGCCAGATGGCGATGCGTAGAAAACCAATAACTCCCAGCACTGTTCCTAATAATAATCCCGAAATAATTTCCCGCTTCATTACTTTCCACCAATCAGTAATTGTTATTTCGCCTACTGCCATGGACTGTATAATAAGTGTAGAAGCCTGTGAACCTGTATTTCCTCCGCTGGAAATTATTAAGGGAACAAATAAGGCCAGCACTACAGCTTTTGCGATCTCATCTTCGAAATAAGCCATAGCGGTAGCCGTAAGCATCTCACCTAAAAATAATACGACCAACCACACAATTCTTTTTTTGAAAAGCCTGAAAATAGGCATCTCAAGATAGGGTTGGTCTAATGCTTCTGTACCCCCCATTTTTTGCATATCCTCACTGAACTCTTCTTCCGCCACCCAAAGTATATCATCAATCGTAACGATGCCCAATAATTTATTGCTATTGCTCACCACCGGCAGGGCCACCCTGTTATTCATTTTAAATACATCACTGGCTGTTTCCTGATCATCATAAGCATTTAGTGATACCACACGGCCATCCATCAACTCGGATACTTTTTTATCCGGTGGATTTAAAATGAAATCCCTGATGCGGATGTCATCCAGCAATTCACCTTTTTTATTGATGACATAGATAACGTTGATGGTCTCACTATCTTTTCCATACTTCCTGATGGTAGCAAAAACTTCTTCGATCGTATTGTCGGGGTATACATACACATAGTCCGGTGTCATCAGCCGCCCGATACTATTTTCAGGATAACCTAATAAGGAAAGTGTGATCTTTCTTTCTTCGGGGTCCAGCAGCTTGATGAGTTCCCTGACCACATTGCTCGGTAATTCTTCCAAAAAATCGGTACGGTCATCCGCAGGAAGATCGTTGAGTAAGGAAGCGATGTTGTTAGCGGGTAAATTATGGATGATCCTTTTTTGTACGGACAGATCAAGGATCTTAAATACACTGGCTGCCCGGTGCACCGACATATTAGCGATGATCTGGCTTTCATAGTCAGGATATTCATCTACCAGTTCGGCCACATCGCTGATGTTCTGGTGATTCAGGAAATCACGGATCTGCAATTTATCCTCGGTTTGAATAACGGCTTCAAATTGCTCCTGTAAATTGGGTTGTTCCAGTTCCAACGACATGGTTCAAAAATAGATAATAGTTATGAGAGAATAGGCGGGAGGTGATGATATGTCAGTAGATCATTAAAGCAGCTTTTTAAAATAAACATTTTGTGAAGTAGTACATATTTTCAATCTTTAAAAAAATATCATCGTTTACTTACCAGTTATCATCGCAATATGATTCTTCCTTTTCTCTACATTGGTCCAACTTCGCAGATGGGGCGTGGAGTTTTTACTTCAGAAAATATAAAAGCAAATACCGTAGTGGAAGTGGCGCCGGTGATCGTTATGAACAGTGAAGACAGGAAGTTGCTGGATCAAACCCTGCTGCATGATTATATTTTTGAATGGGGTGGGGAAAAAAGCCAATGCTGTATGGCCCTGGGGTATGTGCCGCTGTATAATCATTCCTACCAATCCAATTGCGAATATGAAATGGATTTTGAAAACGGGCAGATGAGTATAAAAACGATCCGTGCTATAAAGGCAGGCGAAGAATTATTTATTAATTATAATGGAAACTGGAATGATAGCAAACCGGTTTGGTTTGACGCAACGTAACAACCAGTTCCGGGGGACAGGATTATTTGTTATTCTCTTTTGCACAGGCTTCAACCTCACTGTTAGTAAACTGTTGGTGAAGTGAACAGGCAAAGCTTTATCTTTTATGCTTTAAAAACTATATATGACCGGATTAACTGCTACCAGTCGTAACCGAATTAACTCTATTGACCTGCTTCGTGGTATTATCATGGTCATTATGGCCCTGGATCATGTGCGGGATTTTTTTCATAAAGAAGCTTTTACAGATGATCCCCTGAATATGGACACCACTACACCCTGGCTTTTCTTTACCCGCTGGATCACCCATTTTTGTGCACCGGCCTTTGTTTTCCTCGCAGGCACTTCTGCATTTTTAATGGGGTTGAAAAAAACAAAAAAGCAATTGAGTAAATTTTTGATCACCCGCGGTCTTTGGCTGGTGATTGCAGAAGTATTGATCATTACACTGGGCTGGACCTATAATCCATTATACAACCTGCTTATCCTGCAGGTGATCTGGGCTATTGGTATCAGTATGATCATTCTTGGACTGTTGGTCTGGCTGCCTTTGCCGGTGATTTTTCTCATTGGATTCATTATCGTAGCGGGTCATAATTTACTTGATTATCCTGAAGCCGAAAGAAAGGGTGATGTAGGTTTCTGGTGGAACCTGGTTCATCATGCCCAATTTTATTTTGTGCCTTATGCTGAAGACAGGGGCGTAATGATCGTTTATGCTTTTATGCCCTGGGCAGGCGTGATGGCTTTGGGATATTGTTTTGGCAGTTGGTATAAAAATACTGTGACGGCAGAAGCAAGAAGAAAAAGATTAATTGCTTTAGGGTTTGGTTTGATCGGTTTATTTATTGTATTGCGACTGATCAATGCTTATGGTAACCCATTACCATGGATGGAACAACCAAGAGGCGGACTTTATAGTTTCTTTTCTTTTTTGAATGCTAATAAATATCCGCCATCCCTGATGTTTTTATGTATGACCTTAGGCCCTGCGACTTTATTATTGGCTTTGTTTGAAAAGATCCAGGCTAAATGGACCCGGTTCTTTCTTACGTATGGAAGAGTTCCGTTCTTTTTCTATATCCTGCATTTTTATTTGATCCATCTTTTTTGTGTAATTGCTTTTTTTGCGAGTGGTTATTCTACCAGCCAGGTCGTATCAAGGGATACACCCTTCTTCTTCAGACCAGCTTCCTTTGGATTTAATCTTTGGGTAGTATATGTTGTTTGGATAGCCGTGGTGCTGCTTCTTTATCCCTTATGCAAATGGTATAACAGGTATAAGGCCACACATCATCAATGGTGGCTGAGTTACATCTGACAGGAATGCAGCATGCTTATTTCAGCTTACTTTTTATTTCCTGGAGTTTGAGTAATGCTTCAACAGGGGTAAGGCGGTTGATGTCCGCACCTTCAAGTAGCTTTCTTATTTCGTCAAACGTTTCGCTGTGCGCATCAAATATGGAGAGCTGTAGCTTGGGCCCGGCGATTTTTTTAACAGCGTCACCGATCTCTTCATCCACATGTTTCGTTTCCAACTGTTTTAAAATATCATTGGCCCGGTCAATCAATGATGCTGGCATGCCCGCCATCTTTGCTACATGGATACCAAAACTATGGGTGCTTCCACCCGGCGCCAGCTTGCGTAAAAAAATAATTTTATTGCCGGCTTCCTTATTGGTGATATGATAATTCTTTACTCTTGGTAATTTTTCTTCCAGTTCATTCAGCTCATGATAGTGAGTGGCGAATAATGTTTTGGGTTGATGCGGCGAGTTATGCAAATGTTCAGCAATGCTCCAGGCTATAGAAATGCCATCGTAAGTAGAAGTGCCTCTCCCGATCTCGTCCAGCAAGATCAAACTGCGGTGTGTGATGTTATTAATGATCGAAGCCGTTTCATTCATCTCCACCATAAAAGTAGATTCGCCGCCACTGAGATTATCCGATGCACCTACCCTCGTGAATATTTTATCCGTCAATGAAATTTTTGCTTCGGTAGCCGGCACAAACGAACCGATATGCGCCATCAGTGTAATAAGAGCCGTTTGCCGGAGGAGAGCAGACTTACCACTCATATTGGGGCCGGTCAGAATAATGATCTGTTGTTCCGTTTTATTTAATTCTAGATCGTTACTGATATAAGGTTCGCCAACAGGTAAATTCCTTTCAATCACCGGGTGACGACCTTCTTTTACGATCCAGTAGTTGTGATCATGCAACTGCGGTTTTTTATAATGGAATTGGATAGCATTGTGCGCAAAGCAAGTCATACAATCCAGCACAGCAACAATATTTCCATTGGTCTGCACGGGTGCGAGGTAATCAGCTAATTCATTCAGCAATGCTTCAAATAATTCCAGTTCCAGCTTCAGTATCTTTTCTTCTGCACCTACGATCTTTTCTTCGTAATCTTTTAATTCAGGAGTAATGTATCGTTCGGCATTGGCCAGTGTTTGCTTGCGCATCCATTCAGCCGGCACTTTATTCTTATGCAAATTGGTTACTTCCAGGTAATAGCCAAATACGTTATTGAAACCGATCTTTAAAGAACTGATACCGGTTTGCTCGGATTCTTTTTGTTGTAACTGGGTAAGATAATTCTTTCCGCTGCGGGAAATATTTCGCAATTCGTCGAGCTCATCACTGATGCCGCTATTCATCATACCACCTTTGGAAGCAAGCGCCGGTGGATTTTCAATGATCTCTTTAAAAATTTTATCAGCAATATAAGGACAGGGATTCAAGGCATCCCCTAATCGCTTCAGGTATTCATTGGAAGAGGATAAGCAAAGTTGCTGAATGATCTCTACCTGCTTTAAACCTTTGGCAAGTTGCAATACTTCACGGGGATTAATTTTCTTCAAAGGAATTTTGGAAACCAATCTTTCAATATCGCCGCATAACCGAACCGATTGTACGATCTTATTGCGCAGGTCTGTTTCTTTGATAAAAAATTCAACCAGTTCCAGCCGCTCGTTGATTTTATGAATGTTTTTCAACGGAAATATGATCCATCGTTTTAATAACCTTGCGCCCATCGGAGATACAGTGTTATCTAAAACACTCAATAGTGTTTGATTACCTTCTGTATTTCCATACACTAATTCCAGGTTCCGGATGGTAAAACGGTCCATCCATAAAAAATCGTCCCGGTCAATGCGCTGCAACGAAGTGATGTGCTGCAGGTGAGAATGCTCTGTATCTTTTAAATAATGTATGACAGAACCAGCAGCGATCAAACCATTTTTCAGATCATCTACACCAAACCCTTTTAAAGAATGTGTTTGAAAATGTTTCAGCAATACATCTTCAGCATACACCCCATCAAATATCCATTCGTCAAGGGTGTAATTGTACATTTTACCGCCAAAATATTCTTTGAACTTTTTTTGTTGCTGTCGTTGAAATACAACTTCAGCGGGTTTGAAACTCTGTAATAATTTATCAGCGTATTCCCGGTCGCCTTCAGCCAAAAGAAATTCACCGGTAGATATATCCAAAAAGGCAAGGCCATACTGTTCGTTTTCGGCAAAATGAACAGCTGCTAAAAAATTATTGCTGTGATGCTCCAGTAATTTATCGTTGACCGTAGTACCGGGAGTGATCATATCTGTCACACCTCTTTTTACAATGCCTTTCGCTTGTTTAGGATCTTCGAGCTGGTCACAGATAGCAACACGATAACCGGCCTTTACCAGTTTATGTAAATAGGTATCCAAGGCGTGATGCGGAAAGCCAGCAAGGTCGAGTGAGGCGGCGGCGCCATTATTTCTTTTCGTGAGGGTAATGCCCAGCACCTGTGAAGCGATCACGGCATCCTGCCCGAAGGTTTCATAAAAATCGCCCACCCTGAAGAGTAATATCGCATCGGGATATTTTTGTTTAATAGCCCGGTGTTGCTGCATCATGGGTGTATCGGAGATCGCTGCTTTCGCCATAGGCGACAAAAATAAGGAAGTGTTCAGGTAACTGAACTTTCGGCTTTACCTGTTGAAAAAATAAACCTCCTGGCTATATTTGCGCCATGCGAAAACTGAGCATGGAAGAGTTGGGACGCAAATCAGTAGAAGAATTTAAACGTTCTGATAAGGTTCCTATTATTGTGGTGTTGGAAAATATCCGCAGCGCTTATAATGTAGGCAGTGTGTTTCGTACCTCGGATGCTTTTTTGATAGAGGCCATTTATATTATTGGTTATTCGGCCAAACCTCCGCACAAAGAAATAAAGAAGACAGCGCTGGGCGCTGAAGAAACGGTGACCTGGAAACATTTTACCACTACACAGGCAGCCATTGACGAACTGAAAACAATGGGCTATAATATTTATGCAGCAGAACAGGCCGAGGATAGTTTTAAACTGAATGCCATTGAGTTTGAACCCAATGAAAAAATAGCGGTGATCTTTGGTAATGAAGTGACGGGAGTGGAGCAGTCCACCATTCATTTATGCAATGGCTGTATAGAAATACCCCAGTCAGGAATGAAGCATTCGTTGAATATTGCTACAGCGGTGGGAGTGGTGTTGTGGGAGCTTGTGAGAAGGAGGATAAACCCCCTGTCCCCCTAAAGGGGAACTTAGGATGGTTATTCATTATAAATTAAAAAGATGTCGAAAGTAAAAAGCTATTTAAGTCTTATCAAATTCTCTCACACGATTTTCGCTATGCCGTTTGCGATGATTGGTTTTTTTTTGGCCTATCATCGTGTAACTGATTTATCCCAGGGCAATCACGAATTTAAGTTTGCAATTGAAAAGCAATATAACAGTTCTTATAATTATGCCCTTTTAATTCGATTTTTTCTTGTTCTTCTGTGTATGGTCTTTGCCCGCAGTGCCGCTATGGCTTTTAATCGTTATCTCGACAGAAATTTTGATGCAAAAAACCCAAGAACAGCAATTAGAGAAATACCTGCAGGTACGATCTCTGCTAATAATGCGTTGTTGTTTACGATAATCAGTAGTCTATTATTTATTGTTTGTACATTTTTTATAAACAGACTTTGTTTTTATTTATCACCTGTTGCTTTAGCAGTAGTGTTGGGGTATAGTTATACCAAACGTTTTACACCTCTTTGCCATCTGATACTTGGCATTGGATTATCATTAGCACCCATCGGTGCATATATAGCCGTCACCGGGCAGTTTTCACTTTTGCCAATCATTTTTTCTCTTGCTGTTATCTTTTGGGTGAGTGGATTTGATATCATTTATGCTTTGCAGGATGAAGAGTTTGACAGATCACAACAATTGTATTCTATTCCCGCCTGGCTTGGTAAAGCAAAGGGTTTGAAAGTATCTGAATTGTTGCACCTGCTAAGTGCAGCGGCCGTAATAGGTGCAGGTGTATATGGACATTTTGGTTGGCTCTACTGGGTAGGCGTTGCTGTTTTTATCGGCATGCTCGTTTATCAGCATTCGATTGTAAAACCCAACGATCTGCGAAAAGTAAATCTTGCATTTATGACAGCCAATGGTATTGCATCGGTTGTTTTCGCCATCTTTGTCATTGCTGACCTGTTTATTCATTTTTAATTTATACTTTTTAATTGCCCAGGATCCTCTCCATAGATTATGGCCTCAAACGAACCGGCATCGCCGTTACAGATCCTTTCCAGATCATCGCTACAGGATTAACAACAGTGGAATCGAAACAGCTAATTCCTTTTTTAAAAGAATATTTTCTCCTGGAACCTGTCGAACTCATCATTATCGGTGAACCAAAGAACTGGGATGATTCGGATACACATGCCACGCCGCTTGTTGAACGATGTATCAAAGATCTTCAAAAGAATTTTCCTTCCATGCCCATTATTAAAGTAGATGAACGTTACACTTCTAAAATGGCTAAAGATGCCATGCTGGAAATGGGACTTAAGAAAGCACAACGCCGCAATAAAGCGTTGGTAGATGAAATAGCTGCCACTATTATGTTGCAGGAGTATTTGCGATCCATTCAATAGTCTTAAATTTGCCGGATTAATTTGTAAGCATGATTCTTCCAATTGTAGCCTATGGGCATCCTGTGTTGAGAAAAGTAGCTAAGGATATACTTCCGGAGCACCCCGGGTTGGAAAAATTAATAGAAGACATGTGGGAAACGATGTATGCCAGTAATGGGGTTGGTCTTGCGGCCCCACAGATCAATAAGGATATTCGTTTGTTTGTAGCGGATACGATACAAATGTTTGATGGCATGAATGAAGAGGAACAGAAAGAATATCCTGATGCTCCCGGTATCAAAGCCGTTTTTATCAATGCGCATATTGTGCAACTGGAAGGCGATGAGTGGCCTTATAATGAAGGTTGCCTGAGCATTCCTAAAATAAGAGAAGATATTTACCGCAACGAAAAAGTGACACTGCAATTCCGGGATCATAATTTCGAATCACATATCACGACCTTTACCGGGCTTTCTGCACGGGTCATATTACACGAATACGATCATATTGAGGGCAAGCTTTTTATTGATCACCTTTCTCCTTTAAAACGTAAGTTGATGAAGGGTAAACTGAATGATATTTCAAAAGGCAAAATCAAAGTTGATTATAAGATGATGTTTCCGGAATAGGATACCATGAAACAGCAGTTACTTCTTATTTTTTTACTCTTCTTTTATGCTCCTGCTATAAAAGGTCAACAGGATTCTGCAGATAACGAGAGACTCGCTAAAATGATGAGTCTTTCGGAAGTGGTGATGCGATCAGACCTGAATATACCCAAATTTATTAAACAGGTAAAAGAGGATACCACTTTTTATAAAGCCTTTCGAACTTTACATATATTGGGCTTTACATCACTGAATGATATTCGTATCGTTGATAAGGATGGCGACCTGAAAGCATCACTTCAAAGCAAAACCCGCCAAAACAGAGATGAGAACTGCCGCACTATGGAAGTACTGGAAGAAAAAACCACCGGCAATTTTTATGATGATAACAAAAACTATAATTATTATACGGCACAGCTTTATGCAGGTTTGTTTTTTACCAAAGACAAAATTTGCAATGAAAATAATATTGTGAAAGGAATTGAGTTCAGTGCAAAATCAAAAAAAGGATTGGAAAAAAACAAGGAGCAACTGAAGATGCTTTTTTTTAATCCGGGTAAAAAAATATCCGGCATTCCTTTCATGGGAGATAAGGTAGATATTTTTGATCCTGACCGTGCCCGGTTCTATGATTTCACAATTGACCAGGATGAATATGAAGGACAATCCTGCTATATATTTTCGATAAAAGCAAAAGAAGATTTACCCGGCGGTAAAAAAGATAAGATCGTTATTGATAATATGATCACCTGGTTCAATGCCAAAACAATGGAAGTGATGGCCCGCAATTATGATATCAGTTACAGCGCGGGTGTATACGATTTTGATGTGCACATGGAAGTGGAGCTGACCAAATTTGGAAATTACCTCGTGCCCAAAACGCTTCGCTATAAAGGTGACTGGGATGTTATCTTTAAAAAACGGGAACGAGGAATTTTTACAGCAACATTGTTTGATTTTACACAATAGAAAACAACAATTCCTGTTTTTGCCCATTGTCTGTTGCTTATTGTCTATTGCCTATCGCACTCGTGTATTTCCGCCATTTTTCAATCACCTCATTTATATCAGCAGGAAGCTCCGTTTCAAAAAACATTTCTTTGCCAGAAGTCGGATGAATAAACCCAAGGGTTTTTGCATGAAGGGCCTGGCGTTGACAAATAGCAAAACAATTATCGACAAACTGTTTGTATTTGGTGTACACGGTTCCTTTCACAATTTTATCACCACCATAAAAATCATCGTTGAATAAAGGATGCCCTATGTATTTCATGTGCACTCTTATCTGGTGAGTACGGCCGGTTTCCAGCACACATTCCACCAGCGTTACGTAACCAAATCTTTCCTTCACGTTATAATGAGTGATGGCTTCTTTTCCGTGATCACCTTCCGGGTAAGCTTCAAATAATTTCCGGAAACGTTGATGACGTCCCACATGTGCTACAATAGTGCCTTCATCGTTTTGTACATCTCCCCACACCAATGCGAGGTATTGTCTTTTCACCGTATGATCAAAAAATTGCTTGGCCAGTTGCCGCATCGCCACATCGTTTTTGGCTAACACCAGAAGACCGCTTGTGTTTTTATCAATTCTATGCACTAGTCCGAATCTTGGCAATGTTTCCTCAGAAAGCACCGGGTTCTGTTGTTGCAAATACCAGGCGATGCCATTCAGTAAAGTGCCGGTATAGTTACCGCTACCCGGGTGCACCACCATACCTGCCGGTTTGTTGATTACCATCAGGTCATCATCCTCATATATAATATTGAGCGGAATATTTTCCGGAACAACATCCGTTTCTTCAGGACTCAGATCAGAATAAATGATGATCTCATCTGCCGCTTTTATTTTATAGTTGGGGCGAACGTCTTTACCATTTACCAATACCAGTCCTGCATTGATCGCCTGTTGCAATTTATTGCGGGTGGCCCGCTCAATCCGGGTAGTCAAAAATTTATCAATGCGAACAGGTTCCTGGCCCTTATCCACCTTAAAGCTGAATCGCTCATATAGCTCATCGCTGTTATCCTGTAAATCCGGGTTATCCTGTTCCAATTCGTCTTGCATAGCCTGCAAAGGTAATGGTTGAGTATTTGTTGGTAAATTTGCTTTTCATGGATAAGCAGCATGTCATAGTTGAGGACCTGGGTCAGATGGATTATCAAACCGCCTGGGATTACCAGGAAAAGTTATTGCAGGAGAACGTTCGAAAAAAGTCGGTAGTCTACAGTCAGGAGCCAGGAGTCAGTGAAGTCTTAACCCATAATCCAGGACTCACAACAGAACACCATTTTTTGCTTGTTGAACATCCCCCGGTATATACATTAGGTAAAAGCGGCAGTATTGAAAATGTGCTGATCACTGAAGAGATGCGTACCGCAAAAGGAATTGAATTCTTCCGGACTAACCGGGGAGGTGATATTACATTTCATGGGCCCGGGCAGATCGTGGGTTATCCTATCCTGGATCTGGAAAAATTTTATACGGATATTGGTAAATACCTGCGCAACATTGAAGAGGTTATTATACTCACCCTGGCGGAGTATGGTCTTAAAGGCGACCGGTCTGCAGGAGAAACTGGAGTTTGGCTTGACCCGGATAAAAAAGGTAAGGAAAGAAAGATATGTGCTATCGGTGTTCGCAGCAGCCGCTGGATCACTATGCATGGGTTTGCATTAAATGTAAATACTGATCTGAATTATTTCAACTTCATTGTTCCCTGTGGTATTACCGGGAAGCAGGTTACTTCTCTTGAAAAAGAATTGGGTAAAAAGATTGACTTCGAAGAAGCGAAAGAAAAAGTAAAGAAAAATTTTTCCAACGTATTTGATGTGGATTTGATACAAGCCAGCTAAAAATCTTTTTGCAGGTAAAACTTATGTTTCTCCAGCAACTTACCATCTTCAAATAATTCAAAACGAAACCAGCCAGCATGGTAAAAATTGGCTTTATCAATTTTGAAAGTTCGTTCTTTGATGTTTTTCAATTCAAATAAAAAGGTTTCATCTTCTTCGTAAAATTTAATACTGTATTTTTTGTCTTCATCATCCGGAAGATTGATGCTCACATACCCATCTTTATTGGTAAATACATGGAGGGATGGCGTAAATACTTCAGGCCTGTTTTTGCCATTTACCCCAAAGTTGGGAATACCTATATTATTATCTAAACTGTTTGTTTGAGCAGTCTTGTCGTAGTTTGTCTTTTTGAGCGAATCAAGTACCGGTTTTTTAGCCTCGCTAAAAAGATAAACGCCTTTATCAAGCAAAATATAGAGGCGATAAAACATGTGATCGTTGGTGGCCTTTGTATCCACATAACCATTCTGTGGCGTAGTAGGATCAGGAACAGTGAGAATAGTTCTGTATCCTTTCAAACTATCAAATGATCGCTGTATGCTTACCTGTTTTATTGTTTCAAACGTATTGGTCCACCCAATGATGATGCGGTTATTACCTACGTTTTTAACGGAGAACTTTGGAAGCGTATCCTGGGCATAAACAGTTATACCGGTAACAGGGAGCAGGAACAAAAGGGACAGCACCAGTTTTTTCATATTGAATGTATAACGAAAAAAGTATTGGATTCGTTCATCGGTCGTGACAAAGATAGGGCAGGAACGTAAAATACCTAAAAGATTAACGTTCCCTTACTCAGCGAAACATTACCCTGCAACCCTCCGCTATGAACGATCAAAACGTTACTTCCGGATGGGAAATAATTTTTTTCTACCAGATCGTTGATGGCATAAAAGAGTTTTCCTGTATAAACAAAATCAGAGGGAATCATAGTGTGTGTATAAAACTCATTCATAAAACGGATGAGTTCTGTTTTATGTTTAGCATAACCTCCAAAATGATAGTCGTGAAATACGTGGAAATTATTTTTTTCCTCCGGCAATAATGGTTTTACTGAATTCATTATTTCAAGGTTATTCTTTAACACGCTAATGCCAATCACTGTTTGCAATGGCAGGGAAGCGGTGATAAGACCCGCCATCATGGTGCCAGTGCCAACAGCACAGCATATATGTGTATAATTATGTTGATCAAAACAAGTTGTAATAGTTGAAGCGCCTTGTGCTCCTTTTTCTCCATAGCCGCCTTCATTGATCCAGTAAATATCGCTTGCAGTAATAGCAGAAGGAATTTTCTTTTGCGCATAATCTTCCCTGCTGATAAAAAATAGATGCATGCCGAGTTCTCTCGCCTGTAGTAATGTGGGTGAAAGAACAGATGGCTCTTCGCCACGGATAATTCCAATAGATGCGAGGCCTTTGAGCTTACATACAGCAGCGGTAGCTAATATATGATTGGAATAAGCTCCGCCAAAAGTTGCGATCGTTTTTTTTTGTTGCATTGATGCATCTTCCAGGTAATATTTCAGCTTGAACCATTTATTGCCTGAAATAAGCGGGTGAATTTTATCAAGACGTAATACAGCTACATCAATCTCTTTTTGTCTATGCAATGGCATTTGGATTGTATCCACTGATATTAATTCTGATAACAGTTCCTGCATAATGAATGATGTGTTGCGAATTTATTTAATTTCGTGCCGCAATCGCAATATTAAAATTTACTATGCAACCTACTTTAGTGATTCTCGCAGCCGGTATGGCTTCACGTTATGGCAGTATGAAACAGATACAGGGTTTTGGACCCGGTGGTGAAACGATCATGGATTATTCAATATATGATGCGATCCGTTCCGGTTTTGGAAAGGTTGTATTTATTATCCGTGAAAAATTTGCTGCTGATTTTAAAGAAATATTTGAAGCAAAGCTGAAAGGCAAAATTGAAACAGCTTATGTGTACCAGGAACTGGAATATTTCACCAACGACTTTGAAATACCTGCTGAGCGAACCAAGCCATGGGGCACGGCTCATGCAGTTCTTTGTGCAAAAGATGAAGTGACTGAAACGTTTGCCGTGATCAATGCCGATGATTTTTATGGACATAATGCTTTTGAAAATGCTTCCGCTTTTTTGCAAAATAATTGTACAGAAAAGAACTATGCGATCGTAGGATATGATCTTTTGAAAACATTATCCGATTACGGCACAGTGAACAGGGGCGTATGCGGTTTAGACCCCAACGGTAATCTCGCCACCATTACTGAACGGATCAATATCGCTAAAAAAGAAGGAAAGATCATTTGTGATGATGGATTAGAACCTAAAGAATTGTCATTGGATACCAGGGTATCCATGAACTTCTGGTGTTTTCATCCTTCCTTCTTTTCTTACACTCAAAAATTATTCAACGAGTTTTTGGAAAAACACGGCAAGGAAGTCAAGTCTGAATTTTTTATTCCTATCGTTGCTGACCGGTTTATAAAAGAAGGCGGTAAGGTAGAAATCATTCCTACTACGTCATCCTGGTTTGGGGTAACCTATAAGGAAGATGCCCCTTTTGTAGAGAATAGCCTGAACCAGCTTATTGCAAACGGTGAGTATCCGGCTTATTTATGGAAATGAGTTATTGATAAGCATCTCCCAACTAAAAAAGCTGTTCATGAATGAACAGCTTTTTTATATATAAATATTTTGGAAATGCCTTAATCTCCTTTTACCATAAATACATAGTCTTGTATCTTTTTCACCTGTTGTGTTTTTTCAAGACCTGCTACCTGTGATTTCGAAGACATTTTGATATTGTGATAAAGAGAATTTTTCTTCAAATCTTCCAATGCCTGGTAAATATATTTGGATTGAACAGCGAATACCGCACCTTCCACCTGTTTTTCTCTGGCACTTAGAATACCGATCACTTCACCGTTATGATTGAAGATAGGACCACCACTGTTGCCGGGGTTAGCAGGAATATAGATCTGGCAACTTAATGTATCACCAAGATAACCGGTTTTAGCGCTCAGGTAGCCTTCGCCATATACGATCTCATCTCTTGGAAAACCCAGTGTAAAAATAGGCTCAGCAATATCTGAATTAGTTTTACGGATACCATAAGGAAGGGAAGCAAAGGGTTTGAATTGCTCATCATCAATTTTAATAATCGCAACATCACGTCTCACGTCCAGTTTTAATACGATGGCATTGAATTTATCTCCCTTCGAATTAACCACACTGATATTTCTAGAATTCTTGACAATATGGGCATTGGTGATCATCAATCCTTTTGCATCAATAAAGAAACCGGTACCTACCGTTTTGTAAGAAATAACAGGAACATCTGCTTTTGTTTTTTTAACATCAGCAATAGCGTTTTCAAGTCTGTCTGTTTTTTGCTTTGTTTCAGTTACCTCTCTGCCTAACTCCTGCAACTGGGCGGCAGAAGGAGCTTTAGGAGAGACGGTCCAAATCAATGCACTGATTGCAATAGCCGTAATGCCGGCAATAGAAGCAGCAATAGCAGCGGTACGCTTATACCTGTTCCATAAATAAATTACTTTGGATTTGCCTTTCAATCCTGCGGAATTGATCTTGCCTTCACTGGCCAGTTGGGCATGTGTCTCATTCAAATGGCCACGAAAGGTTTGCCATTCTCCAAAACGATTCATTTGCTGAAGAAACAGGGTATGCTCTACCACCAACTGGTCCACGTCTGCATCAGATTGACGTAAATTTTCAAAATGAAGCTTTTCGCCGGGATTCATTTCACCACGGATATATCTCTCGACCGCTTCCAAAAGTTGAATTTCATTCATCACTGGTTCCCGTTTTTGTAATGGGTAAAAAATATTTTTTTCAGTCTCATCAGGCACTTGTACTTCTGGTTCTTCGCATTATCGGCATTGGTATATCCAAAACTGGCAGCTATATCCTGCATATTTCTTTTTTGAAGGTAATAGGCTTCCAGTAAACTTTTGCAGGGTTCGCCCAGGTGACTGATCGCTTTGTTCATCATCTCGTACTCAATGTTCCGCTGTTCATGTCCTTCAATTTCATCATCCACCGGCACGGTTGTTTCCAGGCTTTCAACCGGGATCGGGAAGCGGCTCAACTGCTGCAACCTTTTTAACCATAATCTCCGGCAAACCGAATAAACGTATGTTTTTATCTGGCAATTCAGCTCAAAAGTCCCCGATCTTACCTTTTCATAAAGAACTATCATGGCTTCCTGGAAAATATCTTTGGCTTCATCAGCCGAGCCATTATTGTTGATTATCAGGGCCTGAACCATATTATAGTTCTCCCTGTAAATCGTTTCTATTGCCTTGCTTTCGTTTCGGGCCAATCCTTCTAATAAAGCCTTTTCGTTATTTTCTTGTTTCACTAAATCCGTTATTTATACAGTTTTCTACAAATAGTAACCCTGAAGGAGTTGAAAAAAAAATTAAAATTACGGGTTACCTTTTCCCGATCAGGGTATAAACAGCGAAATATTTCAACAAACAAACTCAAAATTCCCAACAAATGAAAAAGCTTTTTATCGTATTAGCAGTAGCTAGCCTTGGTTTCGTAGCTTGTAACAATGATTCAGACAAAACTACAACTACTGATACTGCTGCCGCAACTACAATTGATTCAGCTGCTGGTGCTGCTACAGCTACAATCGATTCAGCTGCTAAAGCTGCAACTGATACTTTGAAGAAGAATTA
Source organism: Chitinophagaceae bacterium (assembly GCA_036383515.1). Lineage (GTDB taxonomy): Bacteria > Bacteroidota > Bacteroidia > Chitinophagales > Chitinophagaceae > CADEDV01. Next base: position 18,791 of record DASVOE010000029.1, read on the forward strand.
ATTTTTGCAAATTTGGGTCATGGCTAACGTCTGACCTCCAATGATACTTGTTTATCATGGTAAGCAAACCTTAAGGGCCATCCCGATTATATCGGGATGGCTTTTTTAATCTTATTCCCTGCCTGAAAACATTACCTTTGCCGCCTTATCACCCCAACATTTAAAATTTACAAAGTGACCACTTTTGCCGATTTAGGAATTGAAGAAGGATTATTGAATTCAATACAGGTGTTAGGTTTTACACAGCCAACTCCCATCCAGGAAAAAGCTATCCCTGTTTTATTACAGGGGACAAAAGATTTTATCGGACTGGCGCAAACCGGCACCGGTAAAACAGCTGCTTTTGGCCTTCCTCTTTTACAGCTTATCAATAATACTGACCGTTACCCACAGGCCCTGATCATTTGCCCCACCCGTGAACTGTGCCTGCAAATAGCCAGCGACCTGGATACATTTAAAAATAAAAAAGAGGCGATGACTGTTACTGCCGTTTATGGCGGCACATCCATTACCCAACAAATAAGAGACCTGAAGAGAGGAACGCATATCGTAGTGGCCACACCCGGACGGCTTATTGACCTGATTGAACGAAAGGCAATCAACCTGGAGAAGATCCATTACGTAGTGCTGGATGAAGCAGATGAAATGCTTAACATGGGCTTCAAAGAAGATATCGAGTTTATTTTAAAAAATACACCGATACGACAGAGCACCTGGCTATTCAGTGCTACTATGCCGGCAGAGATAAGGCAGGTAAGCAAAAAATATATGAAGCAGCCATTTGAAATTACCATTGGTAAGTCAAATGCAGGCGCTGCTAATATTGATCACCAGTATTATGCTACACAGCATCATAACCGGTATGAAGTTTTAAAAAGGATCATTGATTTTAACCCGGGTATTTACGGAATTGTGTTTGCCCGTACCAAGGCCGATACACAGGATATCGCTGAACGATTAACAAGAGAAGGATATGATATTGATGCCATACATGGCGACCTTACCCAACAGCAACGGGATAAAGTAATGGGTTTATTCCGCGATAAAAGTATTCAACTCCTGATTGCAACAGATGTAGCAGCAAGAGGTATTGATGTAACAGGAATTACCCACGTCATCAATTATGAATTGCCGGATGATGTAGAAGTATACACTCACCGCAGCGGTCGAACAGGACGTGCAGGTAAAAGTGGTATATCCGTTTCTATTGTAACACCAAAGGAAATATACCGCCTGCGGCAAATAGAAAGGATATTGAATAGCAAGGTGCATAAGATGGATATTCCTACAGGTAAAGATGTTTGCCGGAAACAGTTTTTCAATTTCATTGATAAAATGTTGCAGGCTGATATCAGTCATGGCCAGTATGAAACCTACCTGCCTACACTGCGGGAAAAATTTGGCGACATCGAAAAGGAAGAAATTTTACAACGGGTGGCTGCATTGGAATTTGATCGCTTCCTGAAATATTATGAAAATGCAGCTGATCTGAATATGCGGGGTGATGATAGAAGAACCAGTGACAGGAGAACTGTTGATACAAGAGGAGGAAGATTTGAACGACCAGCTTCAGCAAGAGACAGGGATACAAGCGGTAGAAGTTTTGGCGGCAATGGAAATTACCAACGACTGTTTGTGAACCTGGGAACCAAAGATGGTTTTTATAAAGCAAGCTTCCTTCAGTTTATACTCGACATGAGCGATCTTAAGAAAGAAGTGCTGGGACGTATAGACATGAAAGAAATGACAAGCTGGATTGAAATAGAACCTTCAGCCGGCAAAAAAATGATCAAGGCTATTGATGGAAAAAATTATCGGGGCCGGAAAATCAGGATGAATGATGCAGAAAGTGGTGGCGGAAGAAAATAATCAAAATAGTTGTTGGAGATAACAATTGCAAAAACTACATTTGTCCTATGATGATGACGAAAACATATTTTGGTTTCTTTTTTTATTACTTCTTTTTTAAAATGAAGCCGGGAATGCTTTTGTTGAAATCAGAATAAGAACAACTAAAAATCAACATAGAGAATCCCGGCCAGACAGGCCGGGATTCTTAATTTATAAGGCCTCCCCAAACCCCTCCGAAGGAGGGGCTTAAGAGTCTGAAAAGTTTAAGACATTATCGTATTTGAAAAATAGAATATGACACAAGCACAAAAAAAAGCAGCATTGTCGAAAAGCGAGGCTAGTGAGTTGGTGGCTTCCCCCCTGCGGGGGAAGTCGGATGGGGGCCGTATTGCTATACAAGGTTACGAGGGTAGTTTTCACCAGGTGGCTGCACAATTATTTCTCGGGAAGGACACTGAAGTAATTCCCTGTGCCACTTTCCGTGATGTGATCCGCATTGCAGCTAATAAAAAAGAAAGTGATGGAGGCGTAATGGCGATTGAAAATTCTATTGCCGGAAGTATTCTTGCTAATTACAACCTGTTGCAAAAATCTAACCTGAAGATCGTAGGCGAGATTTATTTGCAGATACGGCAAAATTTATTGGTAAACCCGGGAGTGAAACTCGAAGACATCCGTGAAGTGCATTCACATACCATGGCGCTGCAGCAATGCTATGATTTTTTAGATAAGTATAAATGGAAACTGGTAGAAACAGATGATACAGCGTTGAGTGCAAAATTGGTGCACCAGCATAAGAGCAAACATATTGCTGCAATTGCCAGTAAGCTGGCCGCCGACTTGTATGAACTCGATGTGATTGCTCCTAACATTCACACACTAAAAAATAATTATACAAGATTTCTGATCCTGAAAAGAGAAGATGGGGCGAGCCCAATTGAAGAAGCTAATAAAGCCTCTGTCAACTTTCATACTGATCACTCGAGGGGAAGTCTTGCCAGGGTGCTCACTACAATTGCTGAAGGTGGTATCAATTTGAGCAAGCTGCAAAGTTTCCCTATTCCAGGCAGTGATTTTAAGTACAGTTTTCATGCTGATATGGAGTTTGATTCAGCAGAACAGTTCACTAAAGTGATAGAAACGATTAAGCCGTTGACGGCGGAGATAAAAATTTATGGAGTTTATAAAAGGGGATTGTGGAAGTAGGAGTAGTGAATGGTGAATAGTAAATAGTGAATAGAAAGAAAGAGTATAAAAGTAATTAATGAAAACAACGCTCCTCAGGAGCGATCCATGATAAAATGAAAACAAGTAAACGGTTAGAAGGGATTGGCGAATATTATTTCTCTCAAAAATTGAGAGAGATTGATGAATTGAATAAAGCCGGTAAAGCTATTATTAATCTTGGTATTGGTAGCCCGGATATGCCACCACACCCTGATGTGATCAACGTATTGCAGGAAGAAGCCGCCAAACCAACAACACATGCTTACCAGAATTATAAGGGTTCACCCATATTACGACAAGCAATGAGTGATTGGTACAAGCAGTGGTATAATGTGGAGCTGAATCCGGCTACAGAAATATTGCCTCTGATTGGGAGTAAAGAAGGGATCATGCATATCTGTATGACATATCTCGATAAAGGAGATGAAGTGCTGGTTCCGAATCCCGGCTATCCAACTTACCGCAGTGCGGTGAAATTGGCAGGTGGTAAATGTGTGGAATATGTCTTGAAAGAAAAAAATAATTACGAACCTGATTTTGAAAAGCTCGAGAAAAAGAATCTGAAGAAGGTAAAACTGATGTTTGTGAACTATCCACAGATGCCCACAGGTCAGTTGCCCACCAAAGAGCTGTTTGAAAAACTGGTGGCCTTCGGAAGACAGCATAATATTCTCATCATTCATGATAATCCTTATAGTTTTATCCTGAATGATAACCCGATGAGTTTATTAAGCATTGACGATGCCAAAGAATGTGTGATCGAGTTGAATTCTTTAAGTAAATCACACAATATGGCCGGCTGGAGAATAGGAATGTTATGTGGGGCTAAAGAAAGAATTGAAGAGGTGTTGCGGTTTAAAAGCAATATGGACAGTGGTATGTTTCTGCCTGTGCAACTGGCGGCAGCCAAAGCGTTGTCATTAGGAAAAGATTGGCAGGAACAGGTGAATAAAGTGTATAGAGAAAGAAGGGATAAAGTTTTTGAATTACTTCAGTTGTTGAACTGTAAGTTTTCAAAACAGCAGGCCGGTCTGTTTGTATGGGCAAAAATTCCATCTTCTTATAAAGATGGTTACGCACTAAGTGATGAGGTTTTATACAACGCCAATGTATTTATAACACCGGGCAGCATATTTGGTGATGCAGGTGATAAGTATATAAGAGTGAGTTTATGTGCGTCTATCGAAAAGCTTGAAGAAGCGATAAAGAGGATTAAGGGTTCTCAAAACTCCTCCGGAGAAGTCTAGAACCCGGCATCTGAAAATGTATTAAGAAATAGAAAACCGATATAAAGATGATAACTGATAAAAATGAAACTGCGAAGGGCGGGGCCGGTGCGCCGATGGTCTCCCCTGATGGGGGAGGTCGGGAGGAGGCCGGAAAGAGAAAGTCTATTGCTATAATCGGAGTAGGGTTGATCGGCGGTTCACTCGCCATTCAGCTACACGAAAAGAAATTATCATCAAGATTAATTGGTGTGGATGCGAATGCAGCACATGCAAGACAAGCAATAGAACTGGAACTGGTAGATGAAATAATGGAACTGGATGAAGCGATCGCAGCAGCCGATGTAATTGTATTGGCGGTACCTGTGAATACATTAGTGAGCCTGTTGCCAGCTATCATGAATAAAGTAGGTCAGCAGATCGTAGTTGACTTGGGTTCAACCAAAGCTCAATTGATCAATGCTATAAAAGATCATCCCAAAAGGGGGAGATATGTAGCCACGCATCCGATGTGGGGTACCGAATACAGCGGACCACAGGCGGCAGTGCGTGGCGCTTATGAAAACAAGGCCGTGATTATTTGTAATGCCAATGAAAGTGATGCTGATGCGATAGAATGGGTAAAAGGAATGTATAAAAAGATCGGGATGCATATCCTGGAAATGGAAGCCAATGCACACGACCTGCATGCGGCGTATGTCAGTCATATCTCACACATTACTTCTTTTGCGTTGGCCAATACCGTGTTGGAAAAAGAAAAAGAAGAGAACGCCATTTTTGAACTGGCATCAGCGGGTTTTGAAAGCACCGTGCGGTTGGCAAAAAGTAATCCTGCGATGTGGGTACCCATCTTTATGCAAAACCGGGTTAATGTGCTGGATGTATTGAAGGAACATATCGCACAGCTGACCAGGTTTAAAGAGAGTATTGAGAAAGAGGATAATGAATATTTGATGAAGTTGATTGAAAATGCGAATAAGATAAGGAGGATAATAAAGTAGGGAGCCTCATCCCGACCTTCTCTAAAGGAGAAGACCATCAAAGCACAGCCCTTACTTTTCGAAGAAGTTAAATAGTAGTAGGGTCTTCGAAAATGATGAACAGAGATATGTAGTTGATGTGGTAGTTATAAAGATGGGTAGAGATAAGCCGCACCGCCTCCTCTCTTTTGGAGAGGAGGAAGGGAGGCGAGGCCGGAATGCGAAATAAGATCAAGGGATAATAAAATAATTGTGAATAATGAATTAACTGCTCACGATAGCTGAATAGAATTACCGAACCCTGAAAAGTGCGACGCAACATAAGATGATAAGAATTACCGGAGCTGACAACATAATTAATAACTTTACAAATCAACTATAATATGCAAACGATCGAAGAAACAACAACTAGCAAAACACAACAGGCCTGGAATAAGCGTCCGCTGATCATCAGCGGGCCCTGCAGCGCTGAAACTGAAGAGCAGGTAATTGCAACCGCACAACGCCTGGCCGCTACCGGCAAAGTGGATATGTTGCGTGCCGGTATCTGGAAACCCCGTACCAAACCGGGCATGTTTGAAGGTATTGGTGCGAAAGGATTGCCTTGGTTACAGCAGGCAAAAAAATTAACCGGCTTACCTACAACCGTGGAAGTAGCAACCGGTAAACAGGTAGAAGATGCATTGAATTTTGAAGTAGATGTATTATGGATCGGCGCCCGGACAACAGTGAATCCGTTTAGTGTCCAGGAAATCGCTGATGCATTGAGAGGCGTGAATGTGCCGGTGATGATTAAAAATCCTATCAATCCCGACCTGGAATTGTGGGCAGGGGCCGTGGAGAGAATAGCCAGGGCTGGCATAAAACAAATTGGTTTGATACACCGTGGTTTTAGTTCGTATGGCAACAGCGAATATCGCAACGCACCGATGTGGCACCTCGCTATTGAAATGAAATTGAAGCATCCCGATATGCCAATTATCAACGATCCCTCACATATCTGTGGCCGCCGCGATATTTTACTGGATGTAATGCAGCGGGCTATAGATCTTGACTATGATGGACTGATGATCGAAAGTCATATAGATCCGGACAATGCATGGAGCGATGCTAAACAGCAGGTAACGCCGGAACAGTTAAAAGAAATGCTGGATACGATCATCTGGAGAAAAGAAGATGTGAATTCGGAAGAATATCATGCAGCATTGGAAGCCCTGCGTCAAAAAATAAATCATTTGGATGATGAATTGATGCAGATACTGAGCCAGCGAATGAAGATCGCAGAAAAAATAGGCCGGTATAAAAAAGAAAACAATATCACCATCCTGCAGACCAACCGCTGGAACGAGATCATTGAAAGAGCCAGTGCAAAAGGAGAGAAGATCGGGCTTAGCAAAGAATTTATTACAAAGTATTTTGATGCGGTACACATGGAAAGTATCAATCATCAGAAGAAGGTGCTGGATAGTTAAGGTGGTCAATGGTCAATGGTGAATAGTGAGAGGTGCTTCCCCGCCAGGGCGGGGCGGATTAAGGGGAATAAATTTCTTTAGTGAGTTGGGGTGGGTTATTAACCCGGCTGCATTGCTACTATCATCGTCCCTTGCGTCGCACACTTGTACTTAGTAATTCTATTGAGCAATTTTAAATTCGTTGCGCCGTTGCGGTGCTGCGAGAAATATATATGACTAAACGAGCGTATAAATTTTCCAATTCATCAGTTGATTATTATTTCGATGCTGGTATTCCCTTATTAAAAAAGATAGTTGATCCAAAGAATGCCGTCATCATTACAGATGAGAACATCTATGGTCACCATCAGCACCGGTTCAGGGGGTGGAACACGATCATCTTAAAACCCGGCGAAGAATTTAAAGTACAGGCAACTGTTGATGCAGTGATTGAGCAATTGATAGAAATGGAAGCCGATCGCAAAACAACATTGATCGGAGTGGGTGGGGGCGTGATCACTGACATTACAGGCTATGCCGCATCAGTGTATATGCGGGGGATTGCCTTTGGTTTTGTTCCTACTTCTTTATTAGCGTTAGTCGATGCATCGATCGGCGGCAAGAATGGAATAGATGTGGGCTTTTATAAAAATATGGTAGGAGTAATCCGGCAGCCAACATTTCTCCTGCATGATATGAGCTTTCTGAATACACTTCCGCAAACCGAATGGGAAAATGGTTTTGCTGAGATCATTAAGCATGCCTGTATCAAAGATGCGGCGATGTTCCGTGCATTGGATGCAAACAGTTTTACAGTATATCAAAACCGGAAGAAATCAATCAGTGAACTGGTAATGCGGAATGCCCTTATCAAAACCAAAGTGGTGCAGCAGGATGAATTTGAAAAAGGAGAGAGGCGGTTATTGAATTTTGGTCATACGCTAGGTCACGCACTGGAGAATCAATATGAGCTATCACATGGCCAGGCCATAGCTGTCGGCATGACCTATGCCTGTCATATCTCCGAACAACTTACCGGCTTCAGGCAAACTGATAAAGTAGTAAAGTTGCTGGAACAATATGGGCTGCCTACTTACGCCTCTTTTGATAAAGCCAAAGCAATGGAAGTGCTGAAGATGGATAAGAAAAGAGAAAGAAAAGAGATGAATTATATTTTACTGGAAAAAATAGGAAGGGGGCTGGTGAAGAGTATCCCGATGAAAGAGTTGGAAAAAATAATTAATAACCTTTAATAGAACACGGATAACGCTGACCAGGCAGATAGTTACTGATCTGTTTTTGGCAGTGCGATCCGTGTCATCAGTATTCTATTCATGAAAGCAACAATACGACCATCACAATTAAAAGGAACTATCCGGGCAGCGGCTTCTAAAAGTTCGATGCAACGGGCCTGTGCAGCGGCATTGGTAGCGAAAGGTAAGAGCATTATTCATAATCCGGGTCATAGCAATGACGATATAGCTGCGATAGGAATTGTTAAGGCGTTGGGTGCAGAAGCAGAAGTAAATGGAGAAGAATTGATCATTAATAGTTCGGGTGTTAATCCTGTTTCCAATGAGATCAACTGCGGTGAATCAGGTTTAAGTATACGAATGTTTACACCATTAGTGGCATTAAGTGATAAAGAGATCACCATTAATGGTTCCGGTAGTTTGGCAACAAGACCGATGGATTTTTTTGATGAGATATTACCGAAGCTTGGTGTAAAAGTTAAAAGTCAAAATGGAAAATTGCCGTTGACCGTACAAGGGCCATTGATACCAGCGAATATTGAAGTGGATGGATCTTTGAGTTCGCAATTTTTGACCGGGTTGCTGATGGCGTATGCAGCGGCCCCACCTAAGTCCTCCCAGAAGGGAGGGGCTTCCGAAGACGCTGCTATTTCAAGTGTTTCAATAAAGGTTCGCAACTTAAAAAGTAAACCTTATATCGATCTCACTTTAGATGTGATGAAAAAATTTGGATTAAGAGTTCCTGAGAATCGAAACTATGAAGAGTTTATCTTTAATAGCGAACCGACTCACGACTTACGACTCACAACTCACGACTACACTGTAGAAGGTGACTGGAGCGGCGGTGCGTTTCTGCTTGTTGCAGGAGCCATTGCAGGCCCGATAATAGTAAATGGTTTGGATCTCACTTCTACCCAGGCCGACAAGGCGATTGTTGATGCATTAATGGATGCCAATGCCGGTATTGCCATCGAAGCAAAAGGAATAAGAATACATCAATCCGCTATGACGGGTTTTTATTTTGATGCTACCGATTGCCCTGATCTGTTTCCTCCACTGGTAGCGCTGGCGGCTTATTGCAAGGGAAAGACAACGATCAAGGGAGTGAGTCGCTTAACACATAAAGAAAGTAACCGTGCAATAACCCTGCAGGACGAGTTTGATAAGATGGGAGTAACCATTGATCTCGAGGATGATGAGATGATCATTTATGGTACGGGTAAAGTGAAAGGTGCTGATGTTCATTCTCATCATGATCATCGGATTGCTATGGCTTGTGCAGTAGCTGCTTTAAGGGCCGATAGTGAAATGGTAATTGAAGAAGCCCAGGCTGTCAATAAATCGTATCCTGATTTTTATGAAGATTTGCAAAAGCTGGGAGCTGATGTATCTTTAAACAATAAGTTCAAACTGCATGAATAGTTTTGGCCGCATATTCCGTGTTTCCATTTTTGGTGAATCGCATGGCGAATCAGTGGGTATTCTTATTGATGGCTGTCCTGCCGGCTTAGCATTAACTGAAAATGATCTGTTACCCGACCTGGAAAGAAGAAAAGGCGGCAAACAAAAAGGAACTACACCACGACAGGAAGCGGATTATCCTTTTTTCAAAAGCGGCCTGTTTAATGGTAAAACAACCGGTGCACCCATCGCTATCCTGTTTGAAAACAATAATACAAGAAGCGCTGACTACGATAAACAAAGAAGCATCCCCCGACCGGGTCATGCTGATTGGGTAGCACACCAGAAGTATGGCGGCCATGAAGATTATCGGGGTGGCGGACATTTCAGCGCAAGATTGACAACAGGATTAGTAGCAGCAGGCGCTATTGCGAAGAAGTTGATGAGTAATGTTACAATAAAAGCTGAAGTCATTGAAATAGCTGGCGAACCTGATCTTGAAAAAGGATTACAAAGAGCAATTGATGCGAAGGACTCCGTGGGTGGAATAGTTGAATGCCGGGTAAATGGGTTACCAGTTGGTTTGGGTGAACCTTTTTTTGATTCAGTGGAATCGCAATTGGCACATATCGCTTTTGCTATTCCTGCTGTGAAGGGTGTTGAATTCGGAAGCGGGTTTGCTGCTGCGAAAATGTTTGGTTCGCAGCATAACGATGCGATTGAGAATATGGAAGGTAAAACAAGAACCAATCATGCCGGTGGAATTGTAGGTGGCATCAGCAATGGCAATGAACTGGTATTTCGTATTGCGATCAAACCAACAGCTTCTACGCCTAAAGAACAAAACAGTTTAAACTGGGATACCGGTAAGATGGAAGATTTTTCGGTAAAAGGTCGTCATGATCTTTGCGTGGCGTTAAGAGCACCGGTTATTTTAGAAGCAGCAACGGCTGTAGCGCTACTTGATTTATTTTTATTCGAACAACATAGCAAACGGGTGGTTTCCTGACCCTGTAGAATTTAACGATTATGCCAATTATTTACCATGTTACTACAGCTGCTGAATGGAATGCAGCTAAAGCAAAAGGTTTTTATGAAGCGCCTTCCTTACAGTCGGAAGGATTTATTCATTGCTCGCAGGATCACCAGGTAGCCGGTGTGCTCGAAAGATATTTTGCCGGGCAAACCGGGTTAATAAAATTGGTGATTGATACAGATAAATTGACCAGCAAATATGTGTTTGATTGGTCGCCTTCTACGGCTGATACGTTTCCGCATATATATGGTCCCATCAATACAGGTGCTGTAATAGAAGTGATTGCGCTATAAATTTTTATTCATTTTTTTAAAATCAATGTCCAGTATCTCATACTTTGTTGATTCAGGCAAATAGAAATGCCACCACTCTGTTTCTAAAACGGTGAAACCATATTTCTCCATTGCAGACTTCAGCAGTGAGCGATTTTGTAAAACTTCTTCCGGAAGATGAGTAAACGTTGAATGAGCTGTATCGGTGAAATTATCAAAACCGGTTCCCATATCCAACTCAACTCCTGTTTTTAAATAGATGATAGTAAGATCAACAGCAATGCCACGGTTATGTCCGCTGCCCTTAGATGGATTAGCTACATATCGTTCATCATGTACCAGTTCCCAAAACTTTGCCGTCACCGACCAGGGCCTGTAGGCATCAAATATTTTTAATCCCAATCCTTTTGTACTGAGTTCCTGTTGCACCTGTTGTAATGCTTTTGCTGCGGGTGATCTCAAAAAAGTAACAGAAGTGCCGGCAGGGTACATCCTTCTTTTCATAAAATTGTTAGTCGTTGCATAGCGCAGATCATAAACAATACCTGGTATCAACGATTTTAATTCTACCATTTTTTTGGCAGGGTCATGCAACACTTGCTGCCTATATTGCTTCCATTGATCAGTTAAGGCGGGTTTTGTATAGCTGGTATCCCGGGCTATAATTTTACCCACAGGCATTGTTGAAAAAATAAGGATCATCAATAATCCATTGCAAAAGGGATTTCTTAATTTGTAATACATAGCCTTTTAGTAGTAAGCAGGTAAATTAGCATAAAAAGATTATAATTGTCTTCTGCCATCATCATCCATGAGTAAAAAGTATTGTTCATTTTCAGTCATTATAGTCTTATGGCTATTGATCTGTACCATTAGCTGCAGGGAAACTGCTAAAAAGCCACCTGTCTCAGCCATCGTTGTAACGCCTGAAGAGCTGGATAAAAAAGCTCCTGAGATTATACAGCAGTCGTTGGAATTTGCTGCTGCCAATGACGGAAACATTGGTGATTCTGTTTTCCTTTTTAATTCCCAGCTTAGCCAGGTTATTTATGAAAAAAACCAGTTTACTCCGCTATGGAGCAGCAAAGAAGCATGGAAACCGGTTGCTGATTCTTTAGTAGAGTTTTTAAATCATTGTAAGCTATATGGTCTTTTCCCCGAAGATTATCATCTTGAGCTCTTAAAAACTATCCGCTTGCGGTTTAACTACGACTCGCTTTCCACCTCGTTCAAACGGGATGCCGTCTTATGGTCAAAGGCCGATCTGATGCTGACCGATGCCTTTATTCATCTTGTAAAAGACATCAGGCTGGGACGCTTACCCAACGATAGTGTTTCATTACGAAAAGACTCTTTACTAAGTAATGACTTTTATATTCAGCAATTGGATTCCTTGTTTAGGGGAGTATCATTAGCAGGCATTATGACTGCACTGGAACCCCAGCATGAAGGGTATCGTTTGATAAAAGCAGGACTGCAAAAATTCCTGGACAGTGCTGATAACAGGATCTATACAATTGTTCCTTCATCTAAAACTGATACGCTGGCATTCAAAAAAGCATTGCAGACACGATTGTTTGAAGGCGGTTATATTCCCTATGATAGTGTAGCTGCAGATTCCCTGCGACTTGCAGCGGCGGTAAAGAAATTTCAGAAACAAAAAAACATCACAGTAGATGGAAAAGCAGGCGAGGGCACTTTACGGTTATTAAACATTACGGACCGGGAAAGATTTATCCGTATAGCCATTACGTTGGATCGTTACAAATTATTGCCGCTACAAATGCCCGAGCGATATATCTGGGTAAACCTTCCTTCGTTTACCATGAAACTTCAGCATGGCGATTCTGTGGTCCTGCAATCAAAGATCATTTGCGGCAAACCAATTACCCGGACTCCTTTGCTCACCAGCGCTATTTCGGAGATCATTACCTATCCGCAATGGACGGTGCCTAATAGCATTATTGTAAAAGAAATACTGCCTGCGATAAAACAAAATCCAGGATACCTGGCCCGTAAAGGCTTTAGCCTGGTGGATAAGAACGGAGAAGAAGTTGATCCTTTTACGGTTGACTGGTCAAAATACAGTAAAGGCATTCCTTATAAAGTAGTGCAGGGCAGTGGTGATGCCAATGCTCTCGGTGTATTAAAATTTAATTTCCCCAATAAATATGCGGTATACCTGCATGATACCAACCAGCGGTCATTGTTTGGTTTGGCAGTGCGGACGCTGAGTCATGGCTGTGTGCGGGTGCAGGAATGGCAAAAACTGGCTGATTATATTATCCGGAATGATAAGGCAAAAAGCACGGAAAAAATAGAGGTGGATACTGCCCGGGTGCCCCTGATTGATTCCCTGGAAAGCTGGTTAAGTAAAAAAGAAAAGCATAGTATTCCCGTCAGAAATCGGCTGCCCGTATATATCCGGTATTTTACCTGCGAAGGAAAATCGGCGGGCATTGTTTTCTACGACGATATTTATGGAGAAGATAAAAAGCTGCAGGAAAGATATTTCAGTGGAAAATAAAATGGAATGCAGTGGAGATTTTGGTGAAAAAAATACTTTCCAAGCCGGTGAAAATTAATCAAATAATTTATTTTAGGGTATTGAACATACCTGTTATTTTTGCTCAGTTTACTAAACCAAACTATCTCTTTATGAAGAAGATACTAGCTATCTGTATTGCTCTCTACTTATTGGCACCTATGGCTCATGCCCAGGATGATGAGATCAGGAGACCTGCTATAGGCATCAGCTTTTTTTTCACCGATTTTAAAACCGCTGAAAAAATACGCAATAGTACGGTGGGGCGGGTAATACGTGACAAACAATGGGCTGGCTTTAATGAAATGTCACCCGGCCTGGCTGTTCATTATTTCAAAGGATTAAAAAAACATCTTGACTTTGCCGGATTAATAGGAGGCACGTTTGTAAAGTATCCTTTCCCCAGTAAGACTTTTAGCAGTGACAAATTTTTGCTCTCGGCTGACGCTACGTTGAATTTCAAAATGGTGTCCGAAAAATATTGGGTGCAACCTTACCTGATTGCCGGTATCAGCGCCCATACGTATGCAAGTTACTATGGAGCAACTATACCGCTTGGTGTAGGTTTAAAAGTGAATTTCTTTGATGAGTCTCATCTTTTTATTACTTCACAATACCGGGTGCCGGTAACTACTGAAACGGCGAACTATCATTTTCAACATGCAATTGGTATTGCTGGTGCAATTGGTAAAAAGAAAGAGCCAAAAGTAATTGCACCTCCGCCACCACCACCTGCTCCTGCTGATACAGATGGCGACGGCATCACTGATGATCTTGATAAATGTCCAACAGTAAAAGGATTGGCAAAATATAACGGCTGTCTTATTCCTGATACAGACAAAGATGGTATCAATGATGAAGAAGATAAATGCCCTACTGTGGCTGGCCTGGCAAAATACCAGGGCTGTCCTATACCAGATACAGATAAGGATGGTATTAATGACGAAGAAGACAAATGTCCCACGGTGGCTGGTGTTGCCCGTTATCAGGGTTGCCCGGTTCCGGATGCTGACGGAGATGGAGTGAATGATGAAGAAGATAAATGTCCCAACCTTGCAGGTCCTGCAGATAACCAGGGATGCCCTGTTATTTCTGAAGAAGTAAAGAAAAAAGTGGATGTGGCCGCTAATAATATTTTATTTGTTACAGGTAGTGCCAAACTGGTGAGCAAATCTTACAAGGGGTTGAATGAAGTGGTGAAGATCATGCAGGACAATCCTGAAATGGAATTAGCTATAGACGGGCATACAGATAATGTAGGCGCCGATGAAAAAAACCAGGTGTTAAGTGATAATCGTGCTGCTTCTGTAAGAACCTATATTATAAGTAAAGGAATTGCAGAAAGTCGTATTACATCTGCAGGTCATGGTGAAACGGAGCCTATAGCAGATAATAAAACTGCTGCAGGACGCCAGAAGAACCGCAGGGTGGAAATGAAACTGAGTTATTTCCAATAAGCCAATTAATCTACTTTATATATTGAAAGCCTCCTGGTAAGGAGGCTTTCCTGTTTTTACAAATAGAGTTAGACTATTTATAGCGATCGATGAGTTTATATCAATTCTATTCTTTCTAAACAGCTTCTTATTTCTTTTAAAATAGGGGTATTAAAAACGCCCCGCAATTTGCAGGGCGTTTTTGAAAACGGTAAGCGATGATCAGTATCAGTTATCTTTTTTCCCAAAGATCCTTTTCAACAGACCTTTCTTTTTTTTGGGCTCTTCAATTGGTGCACCAATAGGTTTTTCATTGTTGCTGGCCGGGGTTCTATTGACTGAATCTTTTTTCACCGGCACATTATCTTCTGTAAATGGCTTTGACTCACCACCAATATATTCATTATTCATATTGTAATCCTGTTCAGTACCTACACCCTGGTCTTCACCTTGTGCACCCGGATCAACATTTTCAATATAAGGAAGAACATCTGCGCTGTTGATCTCTGATTCCATATCGGCAGGTTTTACAAATTTTGCATCCTTCTCTATACCCAGCGTTTTATCAGCATATACTTTTTTAAAGAATGCTTCCCAGATAGGCCGGGTAGCTGCGCCGCCATAAACGCTTCCACTTTCATTCCGTATAAAACGATCATCATTGCCTACCCAGGCGCCACCTAATAACTGGGGTGTATAGCCAATGAACCAGAGGTCTGAGTTATCATTGGTAGTTCCTGTTTTGCCACCCATTTCAGCAGCACCAAGGCGATACATCAAACCAGCAGCAGTACCTTTTGTAACGGTACCTTCCATCATCTGCGCCATTTTATAGGCAGTCACCTCGCTGATCGCTTCTTTGCGGTTGGCGCTATAATCAAAACGTTTGATCACATTTCCGTTCCTGTCTTCAATACGGCTGATAAAATAAGGTTTGGTTGAAAAACCACGACCAGCAAAAATGGAATATCCCCACATCATTTCAAACAATGAAAGTTCACAGGCTCCTAACGCAATCGAGGGATTGGGCTCTACTTTAGTTGGAATATTTAGTCGTGAAATAAATTCAGCAAAACGTTGCGGCCCTACCTGTTTCATAATATAAGCCGTAGCGCAGTTGCGTGACCAGGCAAGGGCTGAAGCCATTGTCATCGATCGGCCTGTGCAGGTTTTGGAGGTAGCAGGCACCAATCTTCCGCCACCAAAGTTTTGTTGCTGATCCAGTACTTCTGTTTCAGCAGTATAACCTATTTCCTCCATCGCCTGTGTATAGAGTAAAGGTTTAATGGTAGAACCAACCTGTCTTTTTGTTTTTAAGTTGGCATGATCGAGTTTATATGTTTTAAAATCAATACCACCTACCCATGCTTTTACTTCCCCGGTTGTGGGATCCATTACCATGAAAGCGGTTTGTATCATCTGCCGGTGATATTTGATGGAATCAAAAGGCGTCATCACTGTATCCTTTTCTCTTTTACTGTTCCAGGCAAATATCTTCATCGGTGTTTTCTGATAGAAAGTAGCTTTGATCTCTTTATCACTCAGCCCATCATCTGCCAGGTTTTTCCAGCGGTCGCTTTGTTTCATCGCGGCTTCTAAAACGTTCTGATGTTCTTTCCAGACAGAGCCGTTTTTAATATTTGGCCTTGCGTCAAGTGCTTTCTGCAATACTGGCAGTTGTAATGCAACCGCTTCCTCTGCGTATTCCTGCATACGGGGGTTGATCGTCGTATAGACTTTTAAGCCATCTTCGTAAATATCATAACTGCCGCCGTCAGGTTTCTTTACACCTTTCAATACGTCTCTTACTTCATCCCGCAACACTTCTCTGAAATAAGGGGCATAGCCTGTATTCTCATCTAATTTTTTATAATTAAGTTTTACAGGCTTCGCTTTTAGTTTAGTGGCGTCTTCTTCTGTGATCTTATGATTCACCGCCATTTGTCCCAGTACTACATTACGGCGATCTCTTGCTGCAACCGGGTTTCTAACGGGGTTATAAATACTGTTTCCTTTTAGCATGCCTACTAATAAAGCAGCTTCTTCAATATTCAACCGGTCTGGTTCTTTTTGAAAAAAGGTTCGGGAGGCATTGCGTATACCATAGATGTTATTGCCGAAAGGAACTGCATTGAGATAAAGCGTTACGATCTCTTCCTTGGTAAAATTTCTTTCCAGTTTCACTGCAATGATCCACTCTTTCAATTTTTGAACCACCCGGACTGCTTTATTTTTTGATCTTTCATTAAAAAGATTCAGCGCTAATTGCTGGGTGATCGTACTGGCACCGCCCTGGCCACCGAGAGTTAGTGCGGCCCGTAATGTCGATTTTACATCAATGCCGGAGTGCTCATAAAAACGTTCATCTTCTGTTGCAATCAGTGCATCGATCACATGCTTCGATATATCCCTGTATTTAACGTTACTGCGGTTTCCCCTTTCTGTATAATATTTTCCCATCAGGGTGCCATCGGCAGCATATACTTCCGATGCCTGTTGAATAGTAGGGTTTTCCAGGTCCGAAAGCGACGGCATCTTACCCAATACGCCCCAGTTAGCTAATAAAATCAATAGAACAAAGGCACTCAACCCAAACAGGAAGATGCGCCAGAAAATGCGGACTGATTTTTTCATGTATTGAATGGTTGTGGTTAATGCGAAAATGATAGTTCAGCAAAAATCATGCACCGAAAATAAGCAAAAGCCTGACTGTGAAAGAAGCACCCTGATTAATCTTTTGCCAAAGCTATATATAGTTAAAGTACAAGTACCTGTAAAAACCTGCAACTGTATTTACGTCAAGTGCAGTTAGTGAAAACGGTTTAAAATTTTCCCGGCAGGTATTGATTAAGGAATGTTTTGTAGCCCTCAATATTCTTATTGGCTTTGAGAATTTCCAGGTTCTTTTCCGTGATAATAGTAAAATAGTACTTACCACCTTTCAGCCAGGGAATGATGTCTGTAGCTGTTTTAGGTCTTGTCTTTTCTACATAAGCCACTGCTTCCTCTGCATTTTTAAATGGGCTGATCAGCATGAATTTATTGTCAGGATCTATCTCCACGGTTTCAATGGTAAACTGTTTATTATAAAAAGTTTCCCGGTTGTAACGGAAGAAAGCATTTTTTGCTTCGTTGCCAAATACAAGATCCACCTTATTCAGTACAAGCACTACATAATAGGGAGCCTCGGCTGCATAGGAGAAAGAAGAAGCGGGTATAGATGGCACAGATTTCTTTGTAGCTGTATCAACCGGCGGATTATTATTTTTTACTACCGGCGGTATCACAGGTGGATTGACAGCAATGGAATCTTTTTTTACCGGCGACGTAATTACCGGGTTAGTATTGACAACCGGGTTGTTGGCAACCGGTTCCCGCGGACGGGTAATATTGAGATTGCGTAACTCTTCTTCGATCTGGCTGCGCCGGTTCAATACGGCAATAAGATTAGCGGCTTTGCCTGCCAACGGGGAAGTAGCGAATTGTGTTATAATATTATCCAGTACAGTAATGGCTGTGCTGTCTTCTTTTTGTTTTATATAGTATACGGCTTCGATATAGAGCAATTGCGGAGTCCAATAGCTTTTGTTATACAGGCTGTCAGCTATTTTTTTCTGTGCAATGGCTTCTGCAAAATTACCTTCAATGAAGAGGTCATAAATTTTTTCATAGGCCCTGGTGGCATCTGTATTGTTTGTTTTGGAAGCAGGATTTTTACCCGTGGTGATAATAGTGGTGAAATTGCTCGAATCATATTTTTCACTCATTAGTTTTTTGATCGCCGCTGCTTTATTGGTTTCGCCATTCTTATTATAACAATAATAAAGATTGAATAACACTTCATCCATGGGATGAAAGGCAGGGAAACGGGTACGAAGCGTCTCTAAGGTTTCTGTGCCAATACTACAATCTTCAATATCCTGGATATATCCTTTGCCAAGATGGAACATAGCTGCCTGGATAGAATCATTCGATTGTTTCAGCAACTCAGTAGTGAGCGGAAGATTGTCGTACAAACCATCAAAAGTAATTTCCGTATCAGCTTCCTGGGGTTGTGCTTTTATTGTAGCTGATGTTGGATTATTGGCAGCAGTTGATTTATTGTTCTTGTCCTGTATCGCAGATATGGAAGCGCTGCGGCGCCAGTTATCTGTGTTCGGCCGGTTGCCCCATTTGGCTTTAAAAGCTGTTACCCCTTTTTGTTTTGAATTTGTATTATAAAAATACCATTCGCCTTTTGTTTCACTATCAGAAAAAAGAGTAGGGGAGGGTGTAGCATTTCCAACAGTCAACATGGATGCACCACCTGTACCTTCATCTTTTAATCCTTTTTCTTTACGTAGTTGCCGGGCTAATTTTTTTACATAGTCTTTACGTTCATCTTCGGGCATAGCAGCGATTCGTTGCAGGCTATCCTGGCGTTCTATTATTTCAATATTGAAAGCAATCCTTCCCAGCATCTCTTTACGTTGCAGGATCTCTTCAGGGTTTTTAAGTGCCAGGTCATCCATCCTCAAGCTGTCGTAATAGTTATAAGCAAGCCGGTATTGTTTTTTGATAAAAGAGATATCAGCTAATTGCAGGAAAGCTTTATTCCGGTTAGTAAGATTGTTGTTGCTGTATTTTGTACTTTTTAATAATAAGGGCATGGCGCCATCCATATTATTTTTTTCCAATTCCATTTGCGCCGCCATGTAATAAATGATATCCCGGTAATTTTCATAGCGATCTTTCTTCGCCATCTTTAATAATTCCGAAATATTTTTATCAATATATCCTTCACCACCGTCTTTGTTTACACGGATGGAATAAAGCCTTGCATATATATCCAGTATCGGGTCTGTTGTATGCCCGATGGCTTTGGCATAAAGTTTTTCTGATTCTTTATACTGACCGGCGAGTTCATATAATTGCGCCGCAAGGTATTCCCACCGGGCCCTTTCCTGTTTGCTGGTAGTATTATCCAGCGCCTGCTCAAGATGAGCGGCGGCACTATCCCAAATATTTTGCTTATAAAACCAATAGGCCTGCACTTCTTCCAGGTCATTGTATAAACGTTTGGGAAAAACAGGGTCATTGCGTAAGGTAACGATCAGGCTGGCCGCTTCGGCAAACTGGTCCTGTGCGAGGAAATTTCTTATCTGCCAGATAAATGCCTCATTACGGCTGGGTGGTTCTGAAAATATTTTCCGGGGTAAACTTGTTTTCTCTTTAGTGGAGATACTATATGCAGCATTGCCATCCCTGCTACTGCCAATCGTTTTGAAATAACCATCTTTTTCTTTTTCTGCAAACGCATAATTGATGTATTGAAACATCAGGTAGGCCGAATCAAATTCTTTTTGCAAATAATAGGCAGCTCCCCAAAGCAGGTAAAGGTTATCCACCCAGTCATTCCGCAGATCATGAAGAGCAATGCCGCTTTGTGACTTGCTGATAATGGAATCCAATTGCAGGCTATCGCCGGCGGTTATATCTAATTTGTAATTATAAAAAGGGAGAAGATCAGCGTAATCGTCAACAAAAGCAGTTTTAGCCCGGTCAATCACTTCATTCAGTTTCGCATTGGCGTTAAAAACATAATTGTAATGGGTAACTGTGTTCTGGATAAATCTTCGGGGGAGGGTGAATTTTTTCTGATCTGATTTTTCTGACCTAAGCACTCTTTCTTCGTACTCTTTGGGTTTCTTAATATCAATACCTGTTCCCAACTGCCCATAAGCAGCATCAGTAAATTGGCAGAGGATAAGAAATAGAACCGCAATAAGTTTATATGGGATAGGTCGCATTTTCCGTCGCAAACTAAAGTCTTATTAACTGAATTTCAAACATTTTAGTATAAAATGAGTCGTATAATTTTTTCAATAATGCTATTATTGGCAGGAAAATATTTTTACTGCCTGATTCCGTGCTACAATTTGCGCAAATAACTAATAGCCTGACGAAAGTAGGCCATTTTTTTTATCCCGATTATTTGACTACTGCATTCAGAATCAACAGGCTTCCTTACCTTTAATTCTATTAACAGAGAGCTATGGTCAAGTTAGACGCAGGCACCACGCTGAAAAGATTACGCAACCGCTATCGGTTGGTAGTTATGAACGACGATACTTACGAAGAGGTTGTGACGTTTAAGTTATCGAGGCTGAGTGTCTACATCATGTTAAGCACAGTTTTTGTGCTGTTGGTCGGACTCACAGTTGCCCTGATTGTCTTTACACCGCTTAAGTATTATATTCCGGGATATGATGATATGAGAATTGGCCGTGAATATCGCCAGCTTAAATACCAGGCGGATGATATGGCTCAGCAAATGAAGAACATGGAGCAGTACCAGGAAGGATTAAGAAAGGGGCCATTACAGGGAACAAGAACGGTTGTTTTGGATACAACGCAACTAAAAGTTCCCAAACCAGAGATTTCAAATGACTAATCTACATACCTATGTTTAACACTAAAAACAAAACCGACATGCAGCCAGAAAAAACCAACGGTGGCAATGGTGCTACACTTATCAGCGCCGGCACTACATTAAAAGGCGACATCAGCAGCAACAGTGATCTGCGTATTGATGGTACGATCATCGGCAACATTCACAGTTCAGCAAAAATTGTTATCGGGTCCAATGGAGTGGTGGAAGGAGATATCTCCGGCAACCAGGCCGATATTGTAGGAAAGGTTTCTGGTAACATCAGGACCAAAGAGCTCCTGCAACTGAGAGGCGAATGTGAAGTAACCGGCAATTTATATGCTGGCAAACTGCAGGTAGAGCCTACTGCTACTTTTAATGGCCAATGTCATATGGGAGGCAATGTGGTTGAAATGGCAACTACTAATGAAGCAGTCGCCGCTGTCAAATAAAAATAAACGGGACATTTACCGGTATGCAAGCCTGGGCACCCAGATCATGGTTGCTCTGGCTATTGCTGTTTTTATAGGTATCAAAGCAGATGGCTGGTTACATACTCTGCCATTGTTCTCCTGCGCCTTACCTTTGCTTGTCTTAACGGGAATTTTTTATAAACTCATCCGGGATACCGGGAATAAAAAGAATAATGAACAAGAATAGCCTGAAGTTGCTGCGACCCCTGCTGTTGATCTTTATTATCCTCAACGCTTTTTTTATAGCAAGTAAAAGTTGGTTGCTGAAATGGGGCGCCGACCAGGATGTGCTGATCGTTGGTAACCTGCTGGTTTTTTTGGTAAGCTTCTTTGCTTTTTTTCTTTCTTACAGGGCATTGCAATCGTCCAATCCGCAGGCTTTTGTAAGGGCGATGTATGGCAGTTTTATCATTAAATTTTTTGTGATCGCTATCTCCGCTTTTATTTATATAAAAATGACCGGCAAAGAGGTAAATAAAATTTCTTTATTCACCTGCATGGGGTTATACCTGGTCTATACGTTTATTGAAGTATCTGCCTTGATGAAATTGCTGAAGCAAAAGAAGAATGCCTAAGAAAGAAGTTCACATTGCACAATTACAGGATTATTTACCAGCAGGTACCTACGAGCCGGTACTGGCCTATCTCCGTCAATATAAAGTTCATCTTACCGTAGCTAAAGAAAGAAAAAGTGTATTGGGTGATTACCGGCATCGCACTCATCATGCCAATCACCGCATCAGTGTAAATGGTAATCTCAATAACTACTCTTTCCTGATAACGCTATTGCATGAGTTAGCCCATCTTGTCACTTTTGAGCAATACGGTAACAAGGTGCAATCGCATGGCAAAGAATGGAAAACGATCTATGGCCAGTTCCTGCATCAATTTTTATTACATAAAATTTTTCCCGGCGATATTGAAAAAGAATTGCAGCAATCTTTAAAAAATCCTGCAGCCAGCAGTTGTGCAGAAGATGGTTTGCTACGGGTGTTGCGAAAATATGATACCGGTAAAAACGGCTATCGCCTTGTGGAAGAGTTACCGGCTCAAAGTTTATTCCGCACCAGTGATGGCAGAGTATTTCAAAAAGGAGTCAAGTTGCGAAAACGATTTAAATGTGTGGAAGTGGCAACAGGAAGATTGTATTTGTTTAGTCCTGTGTATGAAGTGGAGATGGTGTCGGGTCAGTTATGAGCAGTGAGTTATGATAGTGCTTGACTGTCGACTTAAGTCTATAAACTCCGAAGCATCCATAAAGGGCAACCAAAATGCCCGCTGTTACCCATCGGTCCATCGAGATAAACAAAACCCATTCGCTCATATACTTTCAATGCTGGCTTCAGTTCATTCATCGTTTCTAAATAAATTTTACTGAACCCATTTTCTTTGGCCTGTTGCAAACATTTTTCTATCATTTGTTTTCCCAGGCCGATACCTCTTGCTTTGGGCAACAAATACATTTTTACCAGTTCGCAGGTATCAGGTGATAAGCCATCAGTTGGATAGATACCGCCACCACCAACGATCTCTCCATCCAGTTCTGCAATATTATAGGTTGATCTTTCTTTTTGAAACAATTCAAACAGTGCATCGGTGGTAGGGTCATAATATACAGTGCCGGGGTGATTGGCGCCGAATTCTTTTAACGTAGCACGAATGATGCTGGCGATGATAGGATTGTCGGATGGCTGGATGCGACGAATAGTTAAATTCATTTTCTAAATATAAAAACAAAATGGTAGCTGAAATTGAAAAACCTGGTTGACGCGTTGGCAAAAAAAATCCCGGCACCAGCCGGGATCAAATATATAAAAGCCTTCGACAGGCGAAGGCTTATGCCACTGCCTTCTTCACCAAATCTGCCGCCTCGCTCAATAAAATAGCCGACTGCACTTTCAACCCGCTTTCGTCGATCAGTTTCTTTGCTTCTTCAGCATTGGTACCTTGTAAACGAACAATGATCGGTATATTAATATTACCTAAATTTTTATACGCATCAATTACACCCTGCGCCACACGATCACAACGAACGATGCCACCAAAGATGTTGATCAGGATGGCTTTCACAGCAGGGTCTTTCATGATGATTTTAAAACCAGCTTCTACCGTTTGTGCATTCGCAGTACCACCTACATCCAAAAAGTTAGCCGGCTCACCACCACTCAGCTTGATCATATCCATGGTAGCCATTGCCAGTCCAGCGCCGTTTACCATACAGCCTACATTGCCATCCAGTTTCACAAAATTCAGGTTATACTTACCAGCTTCTACTTCGGTAGGATCTTCTTCCGTTGTATCTCTTAAGGAAGCAAGATCGGCATGACGCATCAGTGAGTTTTCATCCAACCCCATTTTACAGTCCACTGCAATGATCTTATCATCAGATGCTTTGAACAAAGGGTTTATCTCCAGCATCGAACAATCCAAACCTACATAAGCGTTGTATAAATTAGTAACAAACTTTACGCAATTCTTAAACGCTTCACCGCTCAATCCCAGGTTAAAAGCGATCTTTCTTGCCTGGAAACCCTGCAACCCACCCGAAGGATGCACCCACTCTTTAAATATTTTTTCCGGTGTATCATGTGCTACATCTTCAATATTCATTCCGCCTTCGGTGCTATACATGATCACGTTCTGGCCTTTGCTGCGATCAAGTAGTATGGAGAGATAAAATTCTTTTCTTTCGCTGGGACCATCATAATACATATCGGCCGCTACATAAATTTTGTTCACCACTTTACCGGCAGGTCCTGTTTGGACGGTTACCAGTGTGCCTCCTAATATTTTACTGGCAAACTCCTGGATATCTTCTAATGACTTTGCCACTTTCACTCCATTAATTCCATTTTCTTTCACGGTTCCTTTGCCCCGGCCGCCTGCATGTATCTGAGCTTTTACTACAGCGAATTTGCTGCCTGTCTGTGTTTTTATCTGGCGATAAGCATCTTCAGCTTCCTGCACAGTGGTACAGGCAAATCCTTCCTGCACGGGTACATTGTATTTTTTGAGTAATTCCTTAGCCTGGTATTCGTGGAGATTCATACGGGAAAAATTTTGTGGCGAAGATAAGAAAGGCAGGTGATAGATAATGGACGACAGGTGAGAGCAGCGGATATTTTTTTGCTATCTTCCGCCTCTTTGGGCATCGCCTGTTTTTATCTTATTTATTTTACTGTATGAAATGGTTATTGCTATACTCTATTATTGTTGTTAGTTCCTGTGCTCCGGCAATAAAAATAAACTGGCCGGAAAGAAGTTCATCGGTTTCCGGGCATGATTTCTATCAACAGGCTGCAAAGGCCGCATGGAAACAAAGGGATTCAATGGCAGTAAAAGAAATTCTCGCCGGGAATGTGCCTTATTTTCTGAAAAAATTTGTACCCGTAAAAATATCCATCACCGATTCTGCAAGCGGAAAAACGATTCATGCCACTTATTATGTATCGCCGGACTATCTCAGCATTGGCACTAAGGATAATTGGGCAAGAATTCCTTTAACGCCAATGGCGGCGCAGCAGATTGCGGACAAGCTGGATTGTTTTTTACCTACCCGCAAAATGGTGAATGATATTTATAAAGCAGCGAGTGTAAAACTGGAGCCGGTACCAATGTTTGCTTTCAGGGACAGCACTGTTACCATGTGGCATCATCATCTGATCATTGAAGGACAGCGAAAGGGTAAGAAGGGCTTGATAGCCGGTATAAAAAAAGATGTGGTGATCAGTGGTAAAATACCAAGAGATACCCGCCCTGACCGGGAAGCGATCTACGGCTGGCACAAACCGGATGGTCAGCCTATCCAGCCATTATACACCGGGCATATCAATTGGTGGGTAGACTATAGCCATGGCATTCGTTTAGTATATAATAAAGTAAAAGTGGATGGTAAATGGATGCGCTACGAGGATGTATTAAAAGATCCGGTTTTACAAAAATTGTTATGTGATGAAGAGTATTGTGATTTTACCCGGTATGCATATTGACTTTTTTTTCTGTACGTTTGTCCACTTATCTGCAGTTATATGAGCACCAAAAAAACAATGAAAGAGCTGAAGGAAACGGTTAAGTTTCTTCAAAAACAATACAAGCATGTACCAGGCGTGGGCATTGTATTGGGCAGTGGCCTTGGCAATTTTGTGAACGAGATCGAAATAGAAAAAGAAGTGGCGTATGAAGACATACCCCATTTCCCTGTATCAACCGTAGAAGGTCACAAAGGCAAACTCATTTTTGGCAAGCTGAGTGGTAAAACCGTTGTGGCGATGGCTGGCCGGTTTCATTTTTATGAAGGATATGCAGCGCAGGATGTAGTATATCCTATCCGGGTGATGAAACTCCTGGGTATTGAAACGTTATTATTATCGAATGCAGCAGGTGGTGTTAATCCTTCCTTCAATGTTGGTGATATCATGATCATCAAAGACCATGTAAGCTTATTTACACCCAATCCTCTTATTGGCAGAAACATTGCTGAATTCGGTCCCCGCTTTCCCGATATGAGCGAGCCGTATAAAAAAGAACTAATCACTAAAGCAAAAGATATAGCCAGCCGGTTCAATTATGATGTGAAGGAAGGCGTATACCTGGCAGTAACGGGCCCTACGTTTGAAACAAGAGCTGAATACAAACTGATTCATGTACTCGGTGCTGATGTGGTTGGCATGAGTACGGTACAGGAAGCCATTGTGGCGAATCACATGGGACTCTCTGTATTTGCCATGAGCGTGGTTACCGATGTAGGTATCCGGGAAGAAGACAACATTATTACGCATGAAGAAGTACTGGAAGCAGCCAAACACGCCGAACCTAAATTAGCAACCATCTTTAAAGAATTGATAGCAGCCATTTAACAAAATGAAATTAGCAATCCGATAACGATCGGATGTATTTTTGCGACGTTATTTTGCCTGTTCAATTAAAACTGTACACTGAGAAATCAACTTACATACCTGCTGCTGATAGGGCTTCTCATTTTTTCAACGGATATGCTGGCACAGGATCCTATCCGCAGCTTTGGCAACAGGATAAAAAGTATAGGAGGCGCTAGCCAGGGTAGTGGCGGTAAGGATAGCCTGCAACGAAGAGATAAAAATGCTGATTCCATTACGATCCACTACCGTTATCTCGATTCTACCCGCAATTACCTGATTGATTCTTCCATCAACGATTACACTACACGATTTCCTATTCCTGCCACTAACATTTACCTGGGTAATAATGGAACGGCTTCCCGTTCTCTTTTATTTTCTCCCCGTTTTACAGCCGGTTGGGATCCGGGCTTTCATGCCCTCGATATTTATAAATGGAAATTAGAACGCATAAGATTTTTTAATACCACCCGTCCGTATTCTGAATTGAATTATGCCCTGGGCAGCCGTTCCGAACAACTGATCGAAGTATTTCACACGCAAAACATAAAACCCAACTGGAATTTTTCATTCAACTACCGCCTTATTAATTCTCCCGGTTTTTTCAAGAATCAAAAAACAAATCATAATAATTATTTAGTGAATTCCTGGTACCGTTCGGTGAACCAGCGTTACAATAATTATTTTACTGTTTTACAAAACAAATTACAGGCATCTGAAAATGGCGGTATGAAGGATGATAAGGATTATCTTAATGATCCTATTTATAAAGACCGTTATAATATTGATACCAAACTTGGTGGTGACAATCCTATTGGGTTAGATTTTTTCAATACAAAAATTGGTACGGGAAATAAGTACAGTGAATTTACAGTATTGATGCGCCAGCAATATGATTTTGGCCGGAAAGATTCCATCGTTACGGATTCAACTGTTATTCCCCTGTTTTATCCACGATTACGATTTGAACATACCATTTCGTACAGCACTTATAAATATGTGTATGCCGATAACCCGTTTGTGAGTAGTACTTCGGTTTATGAACCTGACTCAGCTTATTATAAGGACAATTATAATTATGAGATCCCGTCCAGTGATACGGTTTATTTCCGTGATCGCTGGAAGGAGATTGTCAACGATTTTTCTATTTACCAGTTTCCGGATGCAAAGAACCAGCAACAATTTATCAAATTGGGTATTGCGGTTCAAAATCTCACGGGTGAGTTCAGGACATTGAAGAAATCGTTTTACAATGTGTATGGTCACGCCGAATATCGCAACAAGACCCGCAACCTGAAATGGGATATTGAAGCCAATGGTAAATTATATTTTACCGGTCTTAATGCCGGCGATTACCAGGCGTATGCCAGTCTGCAGCGGCTATTGGGTAAAAAGATTGGCTACCTGCAACTGGGTTTTGAAAATGTGAACCGTACTCCGTCTTTTATTTTTGACAGCCGGAGCAGTTTTTATTTTTTGCCCACCGCTATTGATTTCAAAAAAGAGAACAGCACTCATTTTTTTGCTTCGGTCTATCAGCCTGCATTTAAATTAAAATTGACGGGCCATTATTACCTGCTTACTAACTATACCTATATTACTAAATTTTCGCAGTTGAAACAGGAGAATGCCTTATTCAACGTGTTGCAGATCGGTTTACAAAAAACGATCAGGTTGAGTAAACGATGGAACTGGCATGCTGATGTTTATTTCCAACAGGCAATCGGGAATGCACCGGCAAATCTCCCCCAACTATTTACCCGCAACAGGATCGGTTATGAAGGTAATCTCGGTCTCAAAAATCTGGACATTGCTTTTGGTTTGGAAGTTCGCTACCATAGCCCTTATAAAGCGGATAATTATTCCCCGGTTACAGGCCAGTTCTTTTACCAGGATAGTATCACTATTCGCGACAAGACACCTGATATCGCTGCCTATGTTCATTTCAGGATCAAGGGCATCAAATTCTATATACGGGGTGAAAACCTGAATACGATGCGTGACCTCGGGGGATTTGGATTTACCAATAACAACCTGGCTGCACCAGGTTGTCCTTATCCCGGACTCGTCATACGATTTGGTATTTTCTGGAGCTTTGTTAACTGACAGCCAATTTGTTGGCAATAATTTATGACCGGTAATTGAAAACTTGCCAATTGCGTGTTACCTTTGATCTGTTCATGAAAAAGCTTATTGCATCCATAGTGGCAGTTTGTTATTTCGTAGTTAGTTGCGGAGTAGTGATCAATTTCCATTATTGTATGAACCAGTTGGCTTCAACCTCTCTTTTTTCTGTAGAAGCAAAGAAATGTAGCCAGTGTGGCATGGAAATTCATCAATCCAGCGGATGCTGTCACGATGAGGTGAAGATCGTAAAGATGAATGATGATCAGAATAAAACACTGATCGCTTCTTACGAGATACCTTCCTTTGAGCCTATCGCTATTACCCCTTCTGTATATATTGTCGCTGCATTTTATCATGCAGATGAACAACGTCATTTTCACAATCATTCCCCGCCTTTATTATCTGCACAGGATACTTACCTGCAGAATAACGTTTTCAGGATTTGAGATAATTAATAGTGAATCAATGGTGACCCGATAGCTATCGGTCATGAATGAACCACTTACTGATGTATGCACTTTAAACAGCCGTATATTAATTATTTTATCTTAAAAAATTACAATCATGAAAACGTTGAAAATATCTTCCTGCCTAGCTTTTTTTATGACAATCACAATCCTGAGTTTGCCGAAGGATTCTGTTGCCCAAACTACCAAAACAGAATCATTTAAAGTTTCTGGTAACTGTGGCATGTGTAAATCTAAAATTGAAAAAGCAGCTAAAGATGCTGGTGCCAGCACAGCTGAATGGAACGAAGAAACCAAAGAGCTGACCGTAAAGTATAAAAGCACTTCTACTAATACAGCAAAGATCCAGAAAAGCATAGCTGCTGTGGGTTATGATAACGCAGGATTTAAAGCTACTGATATCGCTTACAAAAAATTGCATGGCTGCTGCCAGTATGATCGCACTGCTGACACTAAAACAGCCAGCTGTTGCTCAGCCGGTGAAAAATGTGAAATGAAAGATGGCAAATGCACAGACATGTCAGCTTGCAAAGACAAAGGTTGCTGCGATGCAAATGGTGTTTGTAAAGCCGATTGCTGTAAAAAAGCAGATCATTAATCTTTAAATAGTAAGATCATGAGGACTCTATTGTTAATGATAGCAATGGCCTTTATGACTGTGTCTGCACAAGCCCAGTTTACAAAGGCAACGCTGCAGGCTACAGGATTAACCTGTGCCATGTGCAGTAAAGCGATCAATAATGCTTTGCAGGCTGTTCCTTTTATTGAATCGGTGAAATCTGATATTAAAAATTCTGCTTTCAATATTGTATTTAAATCCGGCGCAACTGTTGATATTGATGCCATAAAGAACGCCGTGGAGGATGCAGGATTTTCAGTAGGCAGTCTCAAACTAACCGGCAACTTCAATGAAATGAAAGTGACAAATGATGAGCATGTGCAGATCGGTAATACCAGCTTTCATTTTTTAGATGTGAAAGACCAGGTATTAAATGGCGAGAGAAGCATAACCGTAGTAGACAAAAATTTTGTGACGGCGAAACAATTCAAGAAGATCAGTTCGTCCACAAAAATGAGTTGTGTGCAAACGGGTAAAGCTGCTTCCTGTTGCACCAAAGAGGGTGTGCCTGCAAATGCAAGAATATATCATGTAACTATTTAAAAAAAATCAGCTTCTCTCTTCAAAAGAAGAGAGAAGCTTTTAAATTAAATCTATGACGAGCCAGCAAAAAATTCTTTTTATTTCTTTTTTGATCATTTCCTGTTCACTTGCTGCGCAACCCCGCCAGGGAATGCCGGCAGATGAAATTGCTTTGCCAACTGTGAACGGTGATACCCTCAGGTTATCCTCATTAAAAGGAAAAGTGGTGCTGATCGACTTCTGGGCATCGTGGTGCGGACCTTGCCGTGCAGCTAATAAAGGGCTTACTAAACTTTATCCTAAATACAAGGACAAAGGTTTTGAAATAATGTCCATTTCATTGGATGAGAGTGAGGAGGCATGGAAAAAAGCCATTGCCAAAGACAAAATAACCTGGCTGCAGGTGATTGATAATGGCGGTTGGGGAGCTCTCACTGCAAAAGCCTGGAATATTTATGCGCTGCCTACTTCTTTTTTAATGGATAAAGAGGGACGACTGATCGCCATGGACCTGGAGAAAAAGGAATTGGAGAAAGCGTTAAAAGAATTGCTGGACAAATAGCCAAACCAAAATGTATGACGAAGTTCTTTTTAATTGTTGCTTTTTTCATTTCGATAAAAGCAGCAGGCCAGGAATTGTATGTTTACAGTGAACCGGCTTCCAATATGCCGGCACATTCTATCAGTACAAAACTGACCGGGCATTTTGTGACGAACGATAATATTTATCGTCGCCTTTCCCAACGCTACATGCCCGAGATCATGTTTGGGTTTAGTAAGAAAGTGATGGTACATATTTCTACTACGTTTGCGAACATGCACACCAATAATTTCAGGTTTGAATCTGTATCGCTATATGGCAAATACAGGTTTCTTTCCAGGGATAACCTGCATACTCATTTTCGTATGGCTGCATTCGCAGACGCTTCTTATACCCGTGTGCCTTTTCATTATGATGAGATTTCGTTGATGGGAGATAAGAGCGGGGTAGAGGCCGGGCTTATTGCCACACAGCTCTGGCATAAGTTTGCATTGAGTGGTACTGTCAGTCATACCCAGGTATTGGACAGATCCAGGAATCATAAATTCATCTATGTGCCTGAGCGCAATTACCAATCGGTAAACTATGTATTGTCAGGCGGATATTTGCTGTTGCCCAGGGAGTATACTAATTACAAACAGCTTAATGTAAATTTCTATACTGAATTCCTCGCCCAGCAAACATTAGATCGTAAATCGCATTATATTGATATGGCTCCTGCGTTGCAATTTATTTTTAACAGCAATGCCAAATTGAATATAGGTTACCGCTTTCAGTTAAGCAGTAATATGAACCGTATGTCCAAACAAAGCTGGCTGATAAGTTTTGAAAGAACATTTTTGAATGCATTAAAGGAAAAAAAATAATGCAGATACCCGTTAAGAATATGGTATGCGACAGGTGCATTAAAGTAGTAACGGATGTTTTTAATAACGCCGGGATCAGGATGAAGGAAATTCGGTTGGGTATGGTGGAAACGGAAGAGGAACTAACCGGCGAGCAACAGGCAGCAATAAGGTCAGTACTGGCAAAAGAAGGATTTGAGTGGCTGGATGATCAGAAAATAAAATTGGCTGAGCAGATCAAGCAGTCTATCATTCAGTTGGTGCATTACGGTAACCTGGATGAGATGAAAGAAAATCTTTCCCATTACCTATCTTTTAAATTGCATAAAGACTATCACTACCTCAGCAATATATTTTCTTCGGTGGAGAACACAACAATTGAACAGTATTTCATTTTGCAAAAGATTGAGAAGGTAAAAGAGTGGCTGGTGTATGATGAACTCACCCTGAATGAAATGGCTTTCAAATTGGGTTATAGTAGTGTAGCTCATTTATCAGGACAGTTTAAAAAGATCACGGGATTTACTCCTACACAGTTCAAACAATTGAAAGACCATCACCGCAAACCACTGGATAAAGTTTAGGATGGAAATAATGTAACAAAACCTCCTGATTCTGTAACAAGGAGCTCTTTATCCCGGCTGATATTTGTGTCACAAAAATTACTTTATGACACATACATACGAGATAAGCGGAATGACATGCGGGAGTTGTGTGGCGAGGGTAAAAAACGAGTTACTCAAGCTGGGTGATGTATCCTCCGCAGATATAAGATTGCAATCGCCCCAGGCCACCATTACCATGCGCCGGCATATTGATACTGCAGTCCTCCAGGAGGCCCTTTCAAAAGCTGGGAATTACCAGATCAGCGAGTCAGTCGATCATACTAAAATCTTACCGGCTGTTTCAATAGAAGCAACAGAAGATAAGCCTTCCTATTTACCGATCTTTTTAATATTTGGGTATATCATAGCTATATCCATTTTAGTGCAGGTAGTAAAAGGCAGTTTTAGCTGGATGCAATGGATGAGCCATTTTATGTCCGGCTTCTTTTTTGTTTTTTCTTTTTTCAAACTGATGAATCTGAAAGGATTTGCAGAAGGCTACAGCACCTATGATGTAGTGGCAAAAAGATTCCCGGCCTGGGGATATGTATATCCGTTTGTTGAATTAGCATTGGGCGTCGCATTTCTTACAGGATTTCAATTGTTAGGTACAAATATTGTAACCTTCATTGTAATGGGTGTCAGCAGTATTGGAGTGATACAAAGCTTATTGAAAAACACACCCTTTCAATGTGCTTGCCTCGGTACAGTAATCAAGCTGCCGCTTAGTAAGGTAACCTTGGTGGAAGACCTGTTGATGGTGTTAATGAGTGCAGCCATGATCATTACAATGTTATAATATGAAAATCATAAAAACGATACTTCAATTCATTAAATCATTATTCATAAAGAAAAACTGTTGCAAATGAGAATCTTATTTTTAATGCTGGCCACAATGTTTTTTTACCAGGCTCTTTATGCCCAGCATGAGCATCATCAAATGCCGGCTGCTGATACGGTAAAGAAAAAGCCAGTGCCCGTAAAAAAAACACAACCTGTAAAAAGAAAAAGTATAAAGCCGGTATCAGATACAACTAAAATGAAAAACATGGATCATTCCATGCACGGAGGAATGGATATGCTGCATGACATGAAGGATATGCCTGCAATGCCTTCACATGCCTATTCAAGAAACCTGCCGATGAGTCGTAATGCTTCCGGTACGGCCTGGAACCCTGATGCAAGCCCGATGTATATGTGGATGAAACAAACTGCTAAAACAGACTGGATGTTTCATGGCAATATTTTTCTTCGCTATACCAATACCGATATTTTTAATAGTGATACCCGGGGAGATAGTAAGTTTAGTTCTCCCAACTGGTTTATGGCCATGATGAACAGGAAGGTTGGTAAAAAAGGTTTGTTCAATGCTACGGCAATGCTGAGTCTTGATAAACTAACCGAAGGTGGGAAAGGTTATCCTTTATTATTTCAATCCGGCGAAACATGGAAAGGTGAAAGGCTGGTTGATCGCCAGCATCCGCATGATCTTTTTTCAGCATTGAGCATTGGTTATACCCAGATGCTCAATAAGGATATGGATATATTTGGTTACATCGGTTATCCCGGCGAACCAGCATTAGGAGCGCCGGCATTTATGCATCGTGTGTCATCCATGAATGATCCCGATGCACCATTAGGTCATCATTGGCAGGATGCCACCCATATTACGTTTGGTGTAGGTACATTAGGATTCAGGTATAAACAATTTAAAGCGGAGGGTTCCATTTTTACCGGTCGTGAGCCTGATGAGAACCGATATGATTTTGATAAAGCACGATTTGACAGTTACTCATATCGCTTATCTTATAATCCAACAAAAAACTGGGCTTTACAATTTTCACAAGGATTCATTAATGAACCTGAAGCATTGGAGCCTGGTGTTGATATTACCCGCACAACAGCCTCCGCTTTATTTACAACCGCAATTGATTTAAATAAACATCTCAGCACGGCATTGATATGGGGACTGAATGATAAAGGCGATGATCATAAAGAACATTCCATTTTATTGGAAGAGAATTTCCAGTTTAATAAGAATGCTGTTTTCAGCCGGTATGAGTTCATTCAAAAATCTACCGAAGAACTGGACCTGGTGAATGAATTGGGACATAACACATACAATGTTCATGTTTTTTCACTGGGATATAATCGCAGCATCTGGCAAAAACAAGGGATTGAATTAGCAGCAGGAACAAAAGCAACGCTAAACTTCCCTGCCTCACCATTAAAGCCATTATATGGAGATATGCCGGTTGGCTTCCAGATGTATCTGCAGCTACGACCAGGTTTGCATAAACATTAAAATAGAAGTATGGAACACCATCATTCTACCACGCATCAACAACATGTAAAGAAACAGGCAATAAAAAAAATAAATCATTTTACGCTGGCAATCAGCGCTACCCTTCATTGCCTGCTCGGTTGCGGGCTGGGTGAAATACTCGGTATGGCAATCGGTACCGGCTTGCACATGAGCAATATGACGACAATGATACTTGCCATTATACTGGGTGCTGTATTGGGGCTATTGTTAGGGATAGTTCCATTGCTAAAAGCAAAATTTTCATTCAACAAAGCATTGAAACAGGTATTAATAGCAGAAGGATTAAGTATTGCTGTGATGGAAACAGTAGAAGTACTGGTGCAGGTCTACACTCCCGGTGTAATGGATGCTCACCTGTCAGATGGGTTATTCTGGAAAGGAATGTTATTTGGGTTGGTGGCCGGATTTATTGCTGCTTTCCCTGTCAATTACATTTTTGTAAAGAAAGGCATCCGGCACCACTAAAGGACGAGGAGGTCTCTGCTTCCTGAAAGGCGATCTTAAAAAAGATCGTCTTTTTTTGTTGGTGTAAGGGTTTAAAATATTACATTTGTCTAAATAAAATTTTAGTCTTGTCTAAAAAATTATTTAGAGGCATTGAATATGAAATGTTTTTTACTTGGATTGTTGGGGATAATATGGAGTGCCGCAGCATTTGCACAGCGAACCATTCATGGTGAGGTGAGGGATGCGGCAACAGGTGAATCTATTCCCGGCGCTACGATACAGGCAAGCGACTCTTTGCAGGCTGTAGTGTGTGATAGAAATGGAAAATTTGCATTGCAAATACCGGACTCTGCTTCTTTATTATATATTACTGCAACGGGATTTGATCGTAATATATTTATTCCCGGTTCCCGAAGTCATATAATTATTTTACTTACTGCCATTCAAAAAGAACTCGATGCTGTGGTAGTGACAGGAACCATGAAAGCAGTAAAACGACTGGAAAGCCCTGTAGCTGTAGAAGTATATACCCCGCAATTCCTGAAAAAAAATCCAGCTCCCAGTTTATTTGAATCACTGCAAAACGTGAATGGTGTTCGTCCGCAACTCAATTGCAGTGTGTGTAATACTGGCGATATTCATATCAACGGTCTTGAAGGTCCTTATACCATGATCACCATTGATGGCATGCCGATCGTAAGTAGTCTTGCATCTGTATATGGTTTGTTTGGAATACCCACACAACTGATAGATAGGATCGAGATCGTAAAAGGACCGGCTTCCGGGTTGTATGGTTCCGAAGCAATAGGCGGGTTGATAAACATCATTACCAAATCTCCTGATAAAGCTCCTTTGTTCACCGCTAATTTTATGACGACGAGCTGGCTGGAACACAACCTTGATATCGGTGCCAAATTTAATACAGGCAAAAAAGTAACTTCTTTACTGGGCATAAATTATTTTAACTACCAGCATCCTTTTGATAAAAACGGTGACCAGTTTACGGATGTAACCTTGCAGCATCGTATCTCGGTATTTAATAAACTCAGTTTTGCCAGGAAGAATAACCGGGTAGCAACATTGGCCGGCCGCTATTTTTATGAAGACAGGTGGGGCGGTGATATGCGCTGGAATAAAACTTTCAGGGGAACCGACAGCATTTATGGCGAAAGCATTTATACCAATCGCTGGGAACTGATGGGTAATTATCAATTACCAGTAAGTGAAAAAATGTTTTTCTCTTTTTCTGCAACCAGTCATGACCAGGATTCTTATTACGGAGCTATTCCTTACAGGGGTAAGCAAAAGATAGGGTTTGCACAGTTTACCTGGGATAAACAAATCGGTTCATCACATTCTTTCTTAACAGGATTGGCGGGCCGGTATAATTATTATGATGATAATTCAACTGCTACTGTTGATACGTTGACAGGGAAGAATGCACCTGATAAATATTTTATCCCCGGTATTTTTATGCAGGACGAATGGAAGGTAAGCGACCGGCACCTGTTCTTAATAGGATTGCGGTATGACCATCACCCGTTACATAAAGGAATCTTCACACCCAGGTTTGCATGGAAGTGGTCAGTGAAAGATAAACAGGTATTCCGGCTAAATGCAGGTACAGGCTTCAGGGTAGTTAGTTTATTTACAGAAGAACATGCTGCACTCACCGGTGCAAGAGCTGTAGACATACAAGAGTCACTCAGACCTGAAAGAAGTTATAATGTGAATCTCAATTATACTAATTATTATAAGTGGCAGGGATTATCGTTAAATGTAGATGCATCGGTTTGGTATTCGCATTTTACCAACCAGATCATTCCTGATTATGATACCGACCCCAATAAGATCATTTATAAAAACCTGAGAGGCTATGCAGCTTCAAAAGGAATGACATTGAACCTTGAACTGAACAATGGTCACCGGTTCAAAAGTTTGTTAGGAGTAACGCTTCAGGATGTCATGAAAACGGAAACCAGTCCACAGGGTAAAAAGATAAGGCAGCAATTGGTACTCACCGAAAAATGGAGCGGCACCTGGGCTCTCACTTATATTTTTCCGCGGCAGGGATTGACGATTGATTACACTGGCAATATCTACGGACCGATGCGCTTACCTTTATTATCGGCTACTGATCCAAGACCGGGTTTTTCACCTGTATGGAGTATACAGAATATCCAGGTCAGCAAACTGGTGAATAAAAAAATTGAACTGTTTGGCGGAATCAAAAACTTATTGAACTGGACACCGGCAAAGAACACTCCTTTCATTATTGCCCGGGCTCATGACCCTTTTGATAAAAAAGTAATATACGATCCCAATGGAAAAGCGATGATCACTCCTGAAAACCCTTACGGATTAACGTTCGATCCTACGTATGTATATGCGCCTAACCAGGGAATCCGCTTTTTTGCAGGTGTGAGATTTACTGTTAAAAAATAAGGCATCATTCTTTCAGAATATTCTCCGGAGGAGTATCATGGTTTTCTGATAATTGATATTTCGAAAGGAGTGGGTGTAAACAAATAAATTTTTTATTTACCAATTCGCCTGCCCAACAATATTTTCAAAATGCGTTGATTAGAATTTGCTGTCAATCCAAATAAAAATCCTCCCTGCACTTCCCACATAGGACGAACATAAAAGCCTATCATGTATGTTGGATAGTAGGCGATGCATACACTTGTATCTTGTTATCCACCTGGCCGTATACAACGTATGAAGTGGAAAATAAAAAGTATATATTTCATCGCAGTTCTTCTATCCCGAAGATAACAGAACTACCTTATTTGTAAAAAAACGTAGCCCAATTAACCTGTATAAACAAATTTTTTTCTTTTCCAGCTACCTTTACATTTGCTGCCCAAACAAAACCTATGGATATTAAGTATTCACAACATATCGCCGCCACCCTCAACCTGACCCTGAAACAGGTAAATAGTATTTATGACCTGCACAACGAAGGTTCCACCATTCCTTTTATTGCCCGTTATAGAAAAGAAGCAACCGGCAACCTGGATGAAGTGGTTATCGCCAATGTCATTGAGCAACTCAATTATTTTAAAGAACTGGAGAAAAGAAAAGAAACGATAAATAAAACTATTGAAGAAGCAGGTAAACTCACTCCCGAACTAAAGAAACGTATCGAAGATTGTATCAACGCTACCGAATTGGAAGATATTTACCTGCCCTATAAGCCCAAGCGAAAAACAAAAGCTACCGTTGCCATTGAAAAAGGGCTGGAGCCGTTGGCTAAATTATTATTTGAACAAAAGCCTGTCAATGTAGAACAGGAGGCCGCCAAGTTCATTACAGAGCAGGTAAAAGATACTGCGGATGCTTTGCAGGGGGCAAGGGATATTATAGCAGAGTGGATATCGGAAAATGAACAGGCAAGAAATATTATCAGGAAATTATTTGCTGAAGAAGCTGCGCTTTCATCCAGGGTATTGACTTCGAAAAAAGAAGATGCTGAAGCACAGAAATACAGGGATTACTTTGAATTCAAAGAACCGCTGGCACAAAGCCCGTCACATCGTATCCTTGCCATCCGTCGTGGTGAAAAAGAGGGCTTCCTCATCATGGATATAAATATTGAAAAGGAAACAGCAGTAGAAGAATTAAAAAGAAAATTCCTGGAATCTTCCAATGCTGCTACACAACAGGTAGGAATGGCCATCGAAGATTCATTTAGCCGCTTGCTGAAACCTTCTATCGAAACGGAGTTCAGAACGCTTAGTAAAACAAGGGCAGATGAAGAAGCTATCAAAGTATTTGCAGAAAATCTCCGCCAGCTTTTATTAGCATCTCCATTGGGTCATAAAAAAGTGATGGCGATAGATCCGGGTTTTCGCACCGGCTGCAAAGTAGTTTGCCTTGATGAACACGGCAGTTTTTTAAAATACAATACTATTTTCCCGCATGCGCCGCAAAACGATTGGAACGGTGCCATTCAAACCATCAAAGAGCTGGTGGCGAAATATGATATAGAAGCGATCGGTTATGGCAACGGCACTGCCAGTAAAGAAACAGACCAGTTAGTAAGAGGAATCGATTTTGGAAAACCTGTTTCTATTTTTATGGTGAATGAAAGCGGCGCTTCCATTTACTCAGCAAGCGAAGTGGCAAGAGAAGAATTCCCGAATGAAGATGTAACGGTTAGAGGATCTATTAGTATTGGTCGTCGCTTGCTGGATCCGCTAAGTGAACTCGTAAAAATCGATGCGAAAAGTATCGGGGTAGGGCAGTACCAGCACGACGTCAATCAAAACCGTTTGAAAGAAGCCCTGGACCTCACAGTCGAAAGTTGTGTGAATTACGTAGGTGTGGATGTGAACACGGCCAGTAAACACTTGCTCACGTATGTTTCAGGATTGAGCGCTACAGTGGCAAAAAATGTAGTGGAATACCGTACAAAGAATGGCGGCTTCAAAACAAGGGATGAACTAAAAAAGGTTTCTATGCTCGGACCTAAAGCATTTGAACAATGTGCCGGCTTTTTGCGAATTGTCAATGCAAAAAATCCGTTGGATAATTCGGCAGTGCATCCGGAGAGTTATCATGTGGTGGAAGCGATGGCAGCGAAAACAAACAGCAGCGTACATGAACTGATACAAAACGCAGAGATAAGAAAACAAATCAAAGCAAAAGATTTTGTGACGGAAACGATTGGGCAGTTTACCATTGAAGATATTTTAAAAGAGTTGGAGAAACCTGGTCGTGATCCCCGGTCACCCATTGAAGAATTCCGGTTTGCGGATGGTGTTCATAGCATGGAAGATTTAAAACCGGGAATGAAGCTACCGGGTATCGTTACTAATATCACCAACTTTGGTGCATTCGTGGATGTGGGAGTAAAGCAGGATGGGTTAGTACACATTTCTCATTTAAGTAATCGTTTTATCAGTGATCCGAACGAAGCGGTGAAGCTGGGGCAAAAAGTAATGGCAACTGTGCTCGAAGTAGATATCCCGAGGAAGCGGATCTCCTTATCGTTAAAAGAAGCGGGAGAGAAGGGAAGTGGTGGGAGCCCAACGGTAAGTGGGAAACGCCAGCAAACTGCTACTAAAAAAGCAGAACCGATGAATGCTTTCCAGGCGAAGCTGATGGAGTTGAAGAAGAATTTTAAGGAATAGGTGTCTCGCTGCGAGAAAAAAAATATCCTTCCTTATTGACGGCGAGCCCGGCGGTTAAATTCATCCTTGATTTAAATAACTGCTGGCCGAAACATCGCCTGGAAATTTTTATTTTGAAACACTCGGCAGTGAAGAAGAGAAATAGCTTAATCTAATTTTAATTTAAGAACAATCTTTTCAAATCCTTGGTCATACTTTTGATTCCACAAACCAATCGTGAATAATTTTGAGTATGAAAACGGGTCAGTTAAATCTAGCTCCTTTGATCGGTCAAGATATACTGCACTTGATTTGTCTAAACTGTTTTGTATAAACCAGATTTTGCCAGTAAATTTTGGGGGGATTATCGAGTATCCTAAAATAATGGTGTCCTTGTTGTCGTTATTTAGGATTTCAATTTCTCTAAAGATATTTAATGTATCGTTTCCTCCCTTTAAAAATACCATCACAGTATCTTTAGTTAAGTCTTTCAGTATAACTTCTTTTGTTTCCAAAATTTCCTTAGGTTGTGCTTTACAAGAAAGAAAAATTGAGGCTGATAATAGAAAAAATAAATAACGCATTATTATTGACTTGTTGGGGTTAATACAGAGGTTGAAAGAATGCCATTTAAGCAGGTTGAGCAGTCTTGAACACCATCGCCATTTGCATCATAATTAGGTGAAGAAGTGAAGTCTAACGGTTTTATATATCTTAATTCCCCATTATTCAATTTAGTCATAATTGCATTTGATATGCTGCTATTGGAAGTTGTCCAGCAATTCCAGCAATAAGAAATACCTACATTGTTATTAAATATGTCCATTTTCTTTTCTAATTCAAGCTGAGATGGCACTTTACTTTCATGTGCAATTGCAAACATAGAAACAATTTGTGAGCCTGATGCAGCATTTGGGCCAAATATTCTTGGAGGAACATCCCTGGTGTTAATTGCCTGAAAGAATGCATGTCGAAACGCATCTTGTTTGCCATTTAATGGGTTAGGCAATCCCGTGGCTGCAGAGGTGTTCATTGCTACACTTACGTTTTGCTTTATAATGTATGCTTGCAGAGGGTATAGTCCTACAAGTACTTTTTCTGCTGCAGTTAACTTGTCATACTGATTGTTCGCCTGCGTAATATCCAAATGAAAGTTTGTTGGATCGTCGAGCCAGCTTTGATTCTCCCACCATTGTGTATTTGAATTTCCAGAATAAGTACGATATCCAGCAACAAATGAGGAATAATCTGGGTCTATTGCTAATTTTTGTATATGATCTGAGGTAATCTCCTTTCTTTCATCGGTTGGATTGCTGTATAAATAGTGATACATTTCATTTACAGTTGGTTCACTAGTTGGCAAAAAATCACTTGACTCTGGCGTCATATCCAACTGATTTAAGAGATAGTTTAGTTTTTCAGTAAATGTAGAAGCATAAGGAGGGTTATTGGATCCGCCACCGCTGCCTCCACCGGGATCTGTGCTTGGCAAAGAAAAGGAACCACCGCCGTCTAATGGTAGGATATATGGAATGGTAGGTGAAGCGAAGCAATCCCCTTGGTAATACCACTCGCCAGTATAGTATTCATCCCCAGTACAATGACATTCTTCTGCGGTCGGGTCATACCAAATTTCTATGATTTCACACGGATCGTCTAGTGTATTCGTCATTTGCCCCTTCGTTAGGCTATTTTTTGGTTGGCCTTTTTTTAGTAAGATTGTGTTGGCGTTTCCTAATAATGCGTTGTCATAAATTTTAAAAGTTGTGTGACCAAAAACGAATTTCTCAAACTGAATCATACTAAGCACAAACTTTCTTTTCAATTCTCCCATTTCATTATAATTATTTACTAAGCTATAATGGCAGTTGATTTGACCGTTCAATAACTCCGCTATCAAAACCCCGCTTATTGCAGTATTATTTTCAGTAACTAATGGGATAATACAAAGTGTGTCAGTTTCTTGGTAAAATTTATTATTTACAAAATCTGTATTATGCATTTCCGCACCTTCTTTTAGTATGATTTTATCCCATCTTGGGTAACCCGCAATTTTAACAAACTCGGATAAAAAATCTTTCTTTGAATTCTCACTCTTCAAGTACTCAAATATCCTTTTTATCGTTGGATTGTTACTTTGCGACTCTGGAAAAAAACGATTGTAGTTGAATTTGTTTGTTACATGATTAACCTCATTCTTTTCAAAAGAATCGGCTTTTTTTTGACAAGCCGTAACGCCAATTAAAATCCCCAAAAGGATGAATAATTTTTGTTTCATAAAATGAGATTTTGGTTTACTCTTACCCTCAGAATTGTATCCTGTGTCAATGTTCCGCCGTCAGTAAAATATATTTGAGTTGCAAGTAATGAAAATTAAACATATAGAACAATACCACTTTGTGGTATATCTTTCGCCATCTAATTTAGAACGACTGTCGATATATTTCTGCCAACGTATGTATTGCCGAATATGCGAAGTGTTTTTTCTGGTCACCAATAAAATTGTTGACTTGACGTTGAATGCCCTGCACCTATTTATGCAATATTTTTAAAGCTCTGAAAAGTTTCGGCAATACAACTTACTTATTCCTGTTAAGCGGCATTGAATACGAATTTTACGACTTATAATCCTCCCTCACCGGGTTAAACACATCGATCACTTTACAATCAACAATGGCGGTAGCACCATGAAGCACGTTGGAAGGTATCACATAATACATACCAGCAGTAAGTGAACAAAATTTTTCACCG
The DNA here is from genome assembly GCA_036383515.1 of Chitinophagaceae bacterium. GTDB lineage: Bacteria > Bacteroidota > Bacteroidia > Chitinophagales > Chitinophagaceae > CADEDV01. Next base: position 61,592 of record DASVOE010000029.1, read on the forward strand.
ATAGTCATATCGAGTTGTCCTTCGAGGATATAAGTGATTTGTTCATGCACATGTTGATGTTGTGGTAATACACTACCAGCTTTTATTTCTATTAAACCAAGAGTGAGTTGCTCACCATGAGCATAATAACCAGTAAGACCGGGAGCTAATTCTTTTGGGTTAATATCCTTTATTTGTGTCATAAAATAAATGCGTTATTGCTTTGGCTTATTCAAGGGGATAATTCAACAACTTGACCTATAACAAACTTATCCTTATCTTCCTTATTTTTTAAAATGAAAACAAAAAGGTCATACCTAATATTGCCATCTTTATCATGTGCCTTGGGTATGTCGGTGAAATTCTCGATTGGTACGTCATTCAACTTCGATTTATCACTTAAACGGAAAATTACATTATCCAGTCTTTTTGCAGCTATCACTATCTGACCCCGTGCGATTAATCCGAATACAGATTCGATTTCAAACTTTGCGACCATAATGGTATTACTTTTCAAACAAACAATAACTTCCACCCACCCATTCCTTATCCTTATTATACCTTACACCGATCATCTTGCCTTTGCTTAACCGGGCGAGGTTATTAGCTGGTGTTGGTCTTGCGGCGCCATCTTTCCAGAAATAAAAGATCCGTATCTCAGCTTTGGCCGGATCATCCGGCGTTTGAATGACTTCCGCATATTTCACTTTGCGTTGCAATATCCAGTTCTCCGAATCTTTTACATTATCAATATCTTTTTGTGTTACATCAATCACCACACCTTGTCCCGCAAAAGAAAATAATGGTTTCAGCACGAAATTTTCGAGATCCGAAGGCATTTGTTTTACTTCATTCAGAAAAAAAGTCTCCGGCACATACGGATGCCGTATTGGCGGCAATGTATACTTACTGATCCGATAGAACCAGGAAGGGTGGGGGCACCATTCCACATCCAACTCTTCAAAAAATATCTTCCCTTTTTCCTGCACTTCAGCCGGTTGCTGAAAAAGATCATCAAAGATCACCCGGTTATAAATTCTCTTCACCGCTGTTTTCTTTCCATCATTCATATAAAACAATTGCTTTCCTTCTTTGATCAGCTCCGTAATACAAACTGGTTTCACCCCGGTATAATCTTGAGTGCAGTAAAAATCAATTTTTGTTTTTTGCTGGTGCGGAAATATCTCAAGCAGGATAACATTCTCTGTTCCATGGTCGCCAAGCAGTATTTCTTTTAGTTCTTTGATATAAGATGCTTTGGTATGCCCGCCGAGATAAGCTGAGTAGTTGGCAGGCACTTCAAAATGATTTCTGAATACATCATCAATCAGCACTTCGTAGGCAAACAACGAAGGGAAGCCCTGCATCTCGATCAGTTGTGGTTCATATTCACCGGCTTCATTGATGCAAATCCCAAAATCAAACGCAATAAAATGGGAGTGATCATTTTCACCCGGCACCTGCAGGTTTTTTGGGATCGCATTTTTAGTAAGTTCTTTAAACGAGGGATCTACGATAACATCAACAATGCTTTCGCAGGCATCCAGCATTTTTTGTGTGAAATCTTTTGGAATAAAAAGGGCTGTTTCCGCTACCCTGAATTCAATAGCACCGGGATGCACCTGGTTCAGTTCATGAAGAAAAGCCTGGTATTTCTCTTGTGTAAATGTTTCGTTGAAATGTTTGCGAAGTGCCGGTACCATGCAAAAACGTTTATACAAAGTAAGTTACTGCAAGCATAAACAGCCGCCAAAGATTTAGAGACATTAAAAACTATTGCTGCTTTAAACCACCCCTTTTGATGTTTTATTTATGACAAATTGTTGCTGCCTCTCTAGGGAGAGATTGAAATTTGGAGTTGAAAAAATGAACAGAAAAGCCAAACAAGAAACAACGAATTTAGGACACATCCCCTCCCCCGGAGGGGCAACGTTGAGGGAGTAGATTCTTTTAGAAACCGGGGTGGGTTGTTGATACTTTTACTCTTCGATAAGCTAAAAGCTGAGTAGTGAACAAGAACCACAAGTGACCCGATAGCTATCGGGTGACACAACAGGCGATGATCAGGGAACTAGAGCTGGCAAAAAATCATACTTCTGCCATTTCAAACTTACCGATGGCCTGGTTCAAAAAATTAGGAAGGATGTGAGCATGCGTCCACATGATCTTATCCGGATCATTCAGGTGATGCAGCATACTGATGAGTTTATCTTCGCCATGACTTTCAATTACGGTTTGTTTTTTCTCTTCAGTCTGCAGGTGAATGCTCATACCCGTTGCATCGGCTTCAGGATGAAATTGTGTACCGATCATGTAATCATTGAATCGTATGCCCATCACCGCTCTTTCATAAGGCACATGCGGACGGCTTTTTTCAATACATAATACCTGTGCTCCCATATTGTTGAGCAGATCATGATTGGGTTGTATCACCTGGAAGTCGCGACTGTCAACACCGTAAAAAGGATCACGAAGACCATCAAATACCGGTTCATCTTTCCCCGCCTCCAGCATATGAATAGGGAATACGCCAAATGCCGTGGATCTTCTTTTGCAAACCAGGCCTGCATTAAAATAACGACAGGCTAATTGAAACGAGTGACAGATAAAGAAGATATATTTTTTACCTGTGTTCGAAGGATTATTATTCCAGCGTTCCATTTTATCGAGCCAGCGGCACCATTCAATGTCCCAATCTTCAAAGCGGCTTTGCAAAGGATCGCCGGGGCCGCCACTTGAAATATAGATATCGTAAGACGTATCAGGAAGTTCATTTTTCTGGCGCACATTAAACTCATCAAATATTCCTTGTACGCCATTTACAGTAGCCCAGTGTGCAATGATCTCGCGGATACAACGCATGCCCTGGTTGGCTTTGCCATCATAGAGGTCAAGGATTGCAATGCGTACTAATCTTTTTTCAGTGAAGCCCATTTTGCAAACTTAATGATTTTTTGAGCCCGTAATTTGTCGTCGAAACAACGATTTTTCCCCCAATTGTGGATTAGCTTAGTTTTCAATAAGAGAAATTATATTCCGGGCTGTAGTACTAGTGACATCGTCCCTTGCGACGCTCCATTCAGGGTTCTGTTCGCTATTGAACAACCCACCCCGGTCGTTTATTATTCATTACTTATTTAATTCGCCCCTCCGGGGGAGGGGATGATCACTTATCTGAAGTTTTCAACGTTATACAGGCCACATAATTTTCACATAGCGTTATCGATGCTTATCTTTCTATGTATCTATATGCCTATGTGGTTCAAATTTTATTTTCTCTCATACACCTTCTCTCCGCCCAAAAAAGTCTTCCATACTTTTACCTGCAATAATTTTTCCGGGGCCTCTTTCATCAGGTCGGCATCAAGGATCACAAAATCAGCCAGCTTGTCTTTTTCCAGCGAACCTTTTTCGGTTTCTTCAAAATTGGACCTGGCTGCCCATATCGTCATTCCTCTCAATGCTTCTTCTCTTGTCAATGCATTCTCCATTTGATACCCGGCATCGGGCCATCCTTTTGCATCTTTTCTTACTACCGCTGCATAAAAAGTTTTGAAGGTTGAAATATCTTCCACGGGGAAATCAGTGCCCAACGGTATCCAGCCATTCTGTTGTAATAATTGTTTATAAGCATAAGCTCCTTTCACTCGTTCATTACCCAGGCGATCACCGGCCCAGTACATATCGCTGGTAGCATGGGTAGGCTGCACCGAAGGAATAATAGAATTAGCGCCAAATAAATCAAAGTCATTTTGATTGATTACCTGTGCATGTTCGATCCGCCAGCGTAGTTCGTTTTTCCCTTTCAGGTATTTGGCATAAATATGCAGCATCGTCCTGTTGCCACTATCGCCGATGGCATGTGTACACATCTGGAAACCTTTATTGCTGATCCAGCTGGCTACCGAATCAAAATGTGCAGGATTACTTAATAAAAAACCATGATAGCCGGGCTTATCGCTATAAGGTTGCAGCAGGCAGGCACCTCTTGATCCTAATGCACCATCACCATACACTTTAAAACTTCTTACATTCAGCCGGTCAGTTTTTATCTTCCCTTTTTTTTCGAGGTAATCATAATTTGGTTTTTCATCACTCAGCATTACATACAATCGCATTTTCAGATCGCCTTTGTCCTGTAAGGCTTTTATCCTGTCAACAGATTCAAAACCTAAGCCGCAATCATCAATAGTGGTTAAGCCCACCGCAAAGCAATTCTTTTCCGCTACCTGCAATGCATTCCTGAATTGTTCATCTGTTGAAGCAGGAATTTTTGCGGAGACGAGATCAACAGCATTATCTACTAAAATGCCGGATAAATATTTTTCAATAAAGGATGATGCTGGTCCGGGAGAAATCGTTTCTATTTCACCACCATCAATTTTATCACCGGGCTTGATGCCCGCTAATTCTAATGCTTTTTTATTCGCAACAGCAGCATGTCCGTCTATTCTTGTTAACAATACCGGGCGATCAGGAAATAGTTCATTCAGCTGATAATTGGAAGGGAACTCTTTTATACTCCAGTCATTTTGATCCCAACCACGACCGGTGATCCAGCCAGTCGGGTTTTGCGCAGCAAAAGCTTTTACTTTTTCAATTACTTCGTCCCAGCTATTGGTGCCCGTAAGATCTACCCGTTGCAAACTCAATCCATATCCCACAAAATGTGCATGGGCATCTATAAAACCGGGATAAATAAATTTTCCCTGCGCATCCAGTTTTTCTTTGGCGTCATACTTTATTTCAAGGTCAGCCATTTTTCCTGTAGCTATGATCTTTCCTTCTTTTATTACCATTGCTTCGGTGGTAGAAAAAGAAGAATCAACCGTATAGATCGTAGCATTATAAATCAGCAGGTCCGCTTTTTCCTTTGTATTGCACGATAATAGCAAAACAGCAAGTATTGCTATGAAATAACTCTTCATTCTTAGTTTTTTTTATTCTTAATTCAAAAATTTTTCAGGATGTTTTTTGTGATGTTGTGTTTTATCCTGGAAGGCTTTGGCGGCCGCTAAGATAGTGGCTTCATCGTATAAATTACCGATCAGTGTAATACTTTGAGGCGTTCCGTTTTTAGTAAATCCATCCGGCATGCAAACCACGGGATGCCCCGTAAGATTGGTCATCGCTAATTGATTGCCGGCAAAACTGGGAACGATCACCACATCATAATTTTTCATAAAAGCATCCATGTCCTTACATAGTTTAGAACGATAGCGGTTAGCATTGATATATTCTACTGCAGGGATTGTTCTTGAAGTACGAAAAGTATTAGGCCAGAAATTTTTGTCCTGTCTTTCAATCAGGTCATCCCTGTTGGTCCTAGTGAGTTCATCAAAAGCGGCTGCGGATTCTGCGCCGATCACTATACCCATAATGTTGAACGGGTAAATAGCTGAATCAGGAAAACTAACCGCTTTCACCGTAGCGCCCAACGACCGGTACACATCCAATACTTTCCATTCATTGGCACTGCTGTCGAGTCGTTTAAAATAATTAGCAGCATAAGCAATGCGCAATTTTTTCCAATCAATGATCTTTCCTGTGTAATTAAATGTATGATAGACCGATCCCGGATCATTATTATCGGTTCCATGAATAAAAGCAAACACGATAGCTGCATCTTCCGCACTACGGCAAATAGGACCGATCTTATCAAGGCTCCAGCTCAATACCATTCCACCGCTTCGGCTTACCGATCCAAATGTGGGGCGTAAGCCAGTAACACCACAACGGGTAGAGGGCGAAACAATAGAGCCCCATGTTTCTGTGCCGATAGCAAAAGGTAATAACCCTGCTGCAGTAGATGCAGCTGAACCCGCAGATGATCCGCTTGATCCCTGTTTTAAATTCCATGGATTTTTGGTAGCGCCACCAAACCATTTATTATCATACGCCAGTGCACCTAACGATAGCTTGGCACATAACACGGCACCTGCTTTTCGCAATTGTTTATATACAAAAGCGTCCTCATCCACTACCTGGTCTTTGTACGGAGTGCTGCCCCAGGTGGTCTTTGTTCCTTTTACCGCAAAGAGATCTTTCAATCCAAATGGAATACCATGTAAAGGTCCGCGGTAAATACCTTGCCTGATTTCGTCATCAGCTTGTTGGGCCTGCGCCATGGCCATGTCTTCTGTTAAAGAAATAACACATTGCAGGGTATCTCCCCATTTTTTTAAACGATTGATAAAAAACCTAGTGAGATCAACAGAACTTATTTTTTTATTGACGATCAACGCTGCCAGTTCAGGTATAGAATAAAAAGCCAGATCGTTCCTGTTGGCAGGTAGTTCTGTGCGGTTAGGAATAACCCAGCTTATCTTTTCTTTTTTATTGGATACTTTTTGTCCAACAGCAGGGTTGAAAGCAAAAGGATAGGTCAGGTTATTGGGCGGGTACAATTGGTGCATTTTGTAATACACATCTTTGTTTTCTTTCAATCCATCCAGTAGGGAATCTACTTCGTCGTCGGTGAATGAAAGATCATACAGCTTTAATGACTCTTTTACCAGTTTAATAGAGTCTGATTTGGTTTGTGTATACCCCAAAAATCTTAGGGACAAAAAGGCCAGTAACAAAAACGATCTCATAGTGTTAGCTTTATTGAATTTGAAATTAAGGAAATTCTTTACCTTTTGCTAAAATCAACGGTCATGAGAATACTTTGTTTTGCTTTTATCACTTTATTCCTTTTTTCCTGTAAGCAAAAAAACGAAATGAGTGCCACTGGTGATTTATCAGTTGCTCAGTATTTTAATTATGGTGATAGCGGTGTGCAAATGGCCGGTATCAAAATGATCCCGGTTCAAACTCCCGCCGGTGAGTTCAGGGTATGGACAAAACGTTTTGGCAACAATCCCCGTATCAAAGTTCTGTTGCTGCACGGTGGACCGGCTATGACACATGAGTACATGGAATGTTTTGAAAGTTTTTTTCCCAAGGAAGGCTTTGAATTTTATGAATACGACCAGTTGGGTTCTTATTATAGTGATCAACCCAAAGACAGCAGCTTGTGGACAACGGAACGTTTTGTAGAAGAAGTGGAGCAGGTACGTAAAGCCATAGGCGCTACGAAAGATAATTTTTATGTATTGGGAAACTCATGGGGTGGTATACTGGGTATGGAGTATGCATTGAAATACCAGGATAATATGAAAGGATTGCTGGTATGTAATATGGTAGCGAGTGCGCCGGAGTATGGAAAGTATGCAGACGAAGTGTTGGCCAAACAGATGGATCCAAAAGTACTCGCAGAAGTAAGAGCTATTGAAGCAAAAGGCGATTTTGCCAATCCAAGGTATATGGAATTACTGATGCCCAACTTTTATGCGCAGCATTTATGCCGGTTGGCGGAATGGCCCGAACCGGCTAATCGTTCACTGAAACATTTGAATGGAGAAATATATACGATGATGCAGGGCCCTTCTGAATTTGGTATTGCCGGCAGGTTAGCCAACTGGGACATCAAAAACCGGTTGAAAGAGATAAAAGTGCCTACGCTGATGGTAGGAGCAAAATATGATACCATGGATCCTAATGCCATGGAAGAACAAAGTAAGATGGTACAAAAAGGTCGTTATCTCTATTGCCCCAACGGCAGTCATCTATCCATGTGGGATGATCAAAAGGTTTTCATGAATGGAGTGATACAGTTTATTAAGGATGTGGATGCGGGGAAGATATAAGCTTGCAAATCCGCAAATATGTTAGCGGTTTCTTCTGCCCAGCCATAATAGCGCATTCATGATCAGTTTATCCTGTATTTCATTATTAAAGGTGAACGATAATTCTTTATTCGTTCCTTTCTCATAATCCATATCATTATGTCCCATATTAAAATAGATCATGCTATACTTTGTATTGGTCCATACAACGGGATAATAACCACTGTGCCATATTTCATGTGGCTTAGGGCCGGTGCCAAGAGGAAAACTGGACGTATCAATGGATAACAGGATCTTTATGTCCGGATTTTTGGAAAGATCATTTTTCCAGCGGTACCATTCATTGGGCGATGAATTGAATTTTTTTGGAAGATGTTTTGTGACCGGGTGCTTTCTGTTTTCAACTTTTAAAACAGCAGATGTCGGTCGCCAGGTATTGCTTACAAATTCTCCTGAACCTAAAAACTCATTATGATACCAATCCCAGTTTTGAGGATAGGCCGATGGAGTAAGTGCAAACGCTGAAAAATGAAACCCCATCCAACCACCACCGTTTTCAATGTATTGCCGGAAAGCTGTCCGCTGTTGTATAGAATCAGGGCGGGTATCTAAAAAAATAACGACATGGTATTGCGATAGAAAAGTGCTGTCCAATTTATTCCAGTTATTGGTAGAGTCATATTTGAAATGATGATGGCTGCTCATTTGCAAAAACCAACGATTGGCTTCGTGTACAAAACTGATATGAGCAGGATCATTTTTAGCGGTGTAAAAAGCTAAGACGTTGAAAGCTGGCGATTGTGTTTGTGCGATACAAAAGAAATGAATGCTGATAAAAGACACAGTCAGCAGGTTTATCCCGATGAATGAAAATGTCATATTTTTTAAATGAGTGCAATGCTCCGAATGGATTACAAACTATAAACTATTTATAATCCCGCTAAATACTGTTCCTCTATGTATTTTACCACGGCAGAAAGATTTTTTTCTTTTTCAAATACAGCTAATTGCCTGTCAGCACCTGTGCCTTGTTCCAGCATCTTATGTACATAGGCAATACGGTGACGACTACCCAGGTGATCCAACACCGGATCCAAAAAGTCAAGCAACTCATAGATCAGGGCACGGGTATTCACTTCTTCTTCTTTTCCAAAGTCAATCATATAACCATCCACACCATAACGGCTGGCTCTCCATTTATTTTCATTCAGCAAGGCCCTGGAGTATTGAATAAAGTTGAGGTTCTTGGAACGAAGCATGTAGATCCTTGCACAGATGGCCTGGAACAAAGCAGCGATAGTAATGGTTTCGTCTACGGTCATCGGCACATCACAAATACGGAACTCTACCGTATTGAAGAAAGGATGCACCCGCAGATCCCACCATATCTTTTTAGCATTATCAATACAATTCGTTTTGATCAGCAGCTTTACATAGTTATCATACGCTTCAATGCTGTCAAACGCATCGGGTATGCCGGTGCGGGGAAATTTATCAAACACTTTCGTGCGAAACGATTTGTAGCCTGTCATTCTCCCTTCCCAGAAAGGGGAGTTGGTGCTCAGGGCAAATACATGGGGCAAAAAATATCTTGTAGAATTAGCAATATGATTGGCCATCTCCCGGCTTTGCATGCCCACATGCACATGCAATCCAAAAATGAGATTACTTCTTGCTGCTTCCTGTAATTCATTTACAATTTCATTGTAACGGATATGATCGGTGATCAGTTGGCTTTCCCAATGGCTGAACGGATGCGTGCCTGATGCGCCCATGGCAAAGCCAAGATTGCTGGCAATGCCGGATATCGTTTTGCGCAATAACGACACATCCTGGTAAGCTTCATCAATATCCTGGCAAATATCTGTGCCCACTTCTACAACGGCCTGGTGCATCTCCGCTTTCACTTTGTCTTTTATCACTTTCTGTCCTTCGTGTACGATCTTCTGTTCATGACTTTTCAGTTCATGAGTGGTTGGATCTACTACCATGTATTCTTCTTCAACACCGAGCGTAAAAGTTTTATAGTTTAGAATCATAGTAATTATTTAGTAAAAATATCAGCGAGGTTAATAGAAAAACCCGGAACTGAATTAGAAACAATAATTTCATCGCCCGCATAAAGGAGGGCACCATCATATTTATTATTATCCTTTAGAAGAAAAACGGCAATACTTTCTTCTTCCGGATAAACAATCCAATATTCCCTTACTCCAGCTTCTTCGTACAGAGCAAATTTCAACTTTACCTCTTTCTTTGAATTGCCGGGAGAAAGTATCTCTACTACAAGATCAGGTGCGCCGCAGCATCCACGGGCATCTATTTTTGAAGGGTCACAAATAATACAAATATCCGGCTGTACTACAGTGTTTATTTCTGCGTCCTTTTTTTTGTTTTGAACCGGGAGTCTTACATCGAAGGGAGCAGTAAAAAATTTACATTTCCCTTTCTTTAGTAAGTTAAATATTTCACCACTAAGATTGCGTGAAATAGCCTGGTGCTTTGTATTCGGGGCCGATAGCTTAAATATTTTTCCCCTGAAAAGTTCCAGTCTTTCTTCGAATTTCCATTGCAGGTAATCTGCATAGGTATAGGTTACGGAAGGATCAGGTTCCTCTACAGTAGAGTAGCTATCATCATCAATATTGTACACGGTAAACATTATACCAATGGAGTTTTATTAGCACCTCTTTTTACATATTCACCCCAGGTTAAGTTATCAGCGCCTTCAACATTGCTCATTGCTTTTTCAATGGCATAGTTGGCAGCAGTTTCTACTACCCATTCAAAATTTTCTTCCCCTACACCTGATCTTTCTGCATCGGGCGCCGGGTTACAAAAATCAATGGCATAAGGAATGCCATCACGAACGGCTAACTCAACTGTATTAAAATCATAACCGAGATATTTATTGATACGGAGAACGATATCTGTCATCTGTTGTAATCTTTCCGCTGAAGGTTTGAAGTCGGCTACATAACGAAGATGATGCGGGTTGCGGGGCTCATACGACATGATGCGAACATACTTACCACCGATGCAATAGCAGCGATAGTATTCTGTAAAAACAATTTCTTCCTGCAGCAACATGACCAACTGGCCCGTTTCACTATGTTTTTGAAAAAAATCTTCTGCACTGGTCAGTTTATATACATGTTTCCATCCGCCACCGGCAAACGGTTTCATGTAAGCCGGGAAACCGACATATTTAAAAATAGAATCCCAGTCTAATGGAAAGGCCAGGTTGGCAAATGATTCGTCAGATGTATCATCTGGTAAATCTCTCGATGGAATGATAGCTGTTTTTGGAACAGGCACACCCACTTTTGTCATCAGGCAGTTATTGAAATATTTATCGTCAGCACTCCACCAGAAAGGATTATTAATAACAGCTGTGCCGGTAACGGCTGCATTCTTCAACCATGTTCTGTAAAAAGGAACGTCCTGTGAAATGCGATCAATAATAACGGTATAGCCGCTAAATTCGCCCTGCATCGCTTTATCGATCCGAACAGGTTCGGCTGCAATGCCGGGCACATTTTTACTGTTGACGCGGGCAACAAAAGCTTCAGGAAAAGATCGTTCCTTGCCGTGGAGGATTCCAATTTTCTTCATAGTCATAGTTTAATGAATGGATAATTGAAAACTGCCTGTGCAATACAAGAACTGGCGGAAATAAGACAGTATCAAATTTATTTTTCACCTTCAAATTAACAAATGCTGGTTGGATTGCCGAAATAAAATAATCTTTTCTTTCATGTCTTTGTCCGGGCAATCAATCAAACGTCTCATTCAGTAAACTGGATCTGTTTGCCTGTATTATTAAATCCTTATTTTTGAACCCATGCAAGGGATGAATGTGTCAGGTATATCGGTTGAAAATTATAAGATCAGGTCTAAGTGGTTGCAACGGGATGTAAAGCTTGATTTTTACCTGCCAGGCAATATTGCCGATCCTTCTCAATTAAGTTTATTGCTGATTAATGATGGCCAGAATATGGAAGAGATGGGTTTTGAATCCATCCTGGAAAAGCTTTGTGCAACGAATGCCATCCGGCCGTTGCTATGTGTTGCTATTCATGCAGGCGAGGAAAGGAAAATGGAATACGGGGTAGCCGGGCATCCTGATTACCTGGGTTGGGGAGGTAAAGCCCCTGCCTACACTTCTTTTATTTTGGAGGAACTGCTGCCGTTCATCGGCGAGAAGCATAAAATTTATTCGTTCAAAGAAAAATCATTTGCAGGTTTTTCGCTCGGCGGCCTTAGTGCTTTGGATGTAGTATGGAATCACCCGGCCACTTTTAGTAAAGCGGGTGTGTTTTCAGGTTCATTGTGGTGGCGTAGTATTGATCAATCGGAAAAAGAATATGATGACCAGCAACACCGCATCATGCACCAGGTAATTCGTAGCGGCGCCTGGCATCCCGGGTTGAAATTCTTTTTTCAATGTGGTAATATGGATGAAAAAAAAGATCGTAATAATAATGGTATCATTGATTCAATTGATGATACCCTGGATCTTATCAGTGAATTGGTGGCAAAAGGATACGATGAAAAAAAAGATATTCATTACGTGGAAATGCCGGAGGGAAGACATGATATAGCTACCTGGGGAAAAGCGATGCCTGAATTTTTGAAGTGGGGCTGGGGGCAAGGATAAGATTTATTGAACAAGTTTACAGCATTGGATTTTCTTTAGTACGAAAACAAAAAATCCCGGTGGATAAAACACCGGGATTTTTTTTATACTATTTATTCCGAATTAAAATTTAATCCTGAATTCTAATTGGCTTAACCATCTTGCCGTATATGTTGGGTTGAAACGGTTGTAAACAGTTTCTGCCTTGGGTGTATTGGGATTAAAGGTGTATCTCGGCGTCAGGTTTGTAGCAGCATTAGTATAACTAAAACCAAGCAAGCCGTAGTTATCAAAGTTTACTACATATTGACGACCCCAATCGCGGTTAAGGAAATTGGTGAAGTTGAACATACTGTATGCGACTTCAGCAGTATATTTTTTCTTACCTACGGTTATGTGAAAACCTTGTGCAATTTTAAGATCAATGATATGTGAAAACGGAATACGGCTTCCGTTTCTTTCTGCATATTGACCACGGTGTGTTCTTAAATATTTATCATTTTGGATGAATGTTTCAAAAGCGGCTTTTTGCTGAACATCAGTATAAGTAACACCACTAAATGGAGTAGCAACAAATGTCATGGCCTGTAACTGCTCTGCAGTTGGGATAAAGACCAGGTCATTATTGGTTTGTCCATCCCTGATAGGAGGAGTACTTCCGCTATAAACATAACTAAATGGCTGACCGGATTGGCCTGTATATGTCAGAGATACGGTTGTAGACACCTTTTTGTTGGCGTATATAAATTTCTTACTTACATAACCAAAAATCCTGTGGCCAACGCTATTGTCAGAATTGGTTAATACCAGTGCATTGCGTCCGTTCACGGTTTCCATACTATTCCATTGACTTCCCGGAGTAGAGCTTTGCGCTTCGTTTAATACAAAAGATTCTCCATAATTATAGCTCAAACTCATATTGAGTGTGCTACTTGTTTTACTGATGGATGCAGTAAAATTATAGGAAAACGGTTTTTCGCCGGGTGCGTTATACAACAAGTATGCAGCCTGGTATGGATTGGTGCCATTAGACCTGATAGGAATAGTATTTGAAGTCGGATAAACATTCCTTGTATCAGGACCTGAGACCATCCTCAATGTCGGAGGTAACAGGTTGATATTTCTATAATAGACATCGTTTACATTTCTGGTATATAAGACTTCGAATGTTGTCAGCCAGCCTTTACCAAAACGTTTATCAACAGCCAGGGAGGTTCTAAAAACCTTTGGCATCTTAAATTCTTTAGAAGTTATAACTAATGTTCCTTTGGCATCTGCTACAGTAAGTCCTATCTCTGAGGGGGTATAAGGAGTTGTCCGGTATTTAATAAGGCTTCTTAAACCTGCGTTTTGAGAAGAGCTCAACGTATAACCTCCCTGGGAAAGACCGTTGTTATTATATATTGCACTTGGCCATACTAATGGAATACGTCCTGCAAACCAGCCAAATCCGCCTCGTATTGTAATTTTTTCCTCCGGCAATTGATACGTAAATCCAGCCCGTGGAGATATTGATACAGGAATAGTAGGAGCTAATCCCGGCATTCCTCCTTTCAGGTCGTGATATAAAGCAAATTTTGGCATAGCCGAATCAATAGCAAATCTATCGGAAATTGGACTGGTTGGGAATTTGTAATAGTCAGCCCGGAGACCCAATACTATCGTCAGGTCTTTAGTTGCCCTGATCTCGTCATTAATAAAAGCAGCCCCTTTGAAAATATTGAACTCAGCAGCGGATTTTGTAGTTTTTTCATCTGTGCTGCCTAAAAGCGGATAATTGACAATGTATTGATTGGGGGCGCTGTTATTGAAAAAGGCCTGCAGACTATCATAACGATAATTTCCTGCAGTATTTGAAATAAAGGAGTTAAAAGCTTTATAGGATTCTGCTTCTGCACCTACCGTAAAGTTGTTTTTCCCTAAGTTGAATTTAAATTGTTCAACAATATTATAAGTGTTTTGCTTAAGATAATTGAAGGTGGAGTTAGCTTCTGTTCCAAAATTAATAGAAGCTACAGGTCCGTCGAATATCTGGACCAATGGCATAGGATTTCCGCTGCCGAGCGGCGCCCTGTCATCTTCTACATTGGTAAAGGTCAATAATAACCTATTGCTCATATTCTTTGAAAAACTGGTCTTTAATTCTGCAGAAGCCGAGTGTGTAGTCGTAGGGAATCTGTATCCGTTTGTTTCAAACCGTAACAGGGTAGGTCCGTTATCAAGTGGCACAAGCCTGTCGCCATGTGTATAGCGATAGCTTAATGATAATTTGTTTTTGTCACTGAGGTTCCAATCTATTTTGCCAGTAATACGTTCAGCATTTGTCTCATTTACATTATTAGTATATCCGCCTACATTAAAACCATTGCTGCGAATCCTGATGGTATCCACCAATCTTTGTATAAGAGCAGGATCTTTTGTAGTGCCCTGATAGTCTTTAAGCGTAAATATGCTTGGTGTCTGGTCTCTTTGTATTTCTGCGCTTACAAAGTAAAAAATCTTATTTTTTACTATTGGCCCACCCAGCGTGATACCAAATGTTTTATTACTGAAAGACGGCATTTTGATTGCATCTTTTTTAAGACCGGTAGGTGTTTTTCCTGAAAGGTTTTCGTTGCGAAAAATATAATAACCTGATCCATGAAGTTCATTTGTACCCGACTTGGTAATTGCATTAATAGCAGCACCTGTAAAGTTGCCCAATGATGCATTATAAGGAGAGATTGATACCTGGAATTGGTCAATAGCATCTATTGACAGCGGTGCAATACCCGATTGACCACCGTTTGTGCCAGAATAAGCGAGACCAAACACATCATTATTAACAGCACCATCTACATAAAAAGAATTGTAGCGTACGTTTTGTCCGGCAAATGACATAGCACCCTCACTGCTGATTTGCCCGCCACTACTTATTCTTATTTGTGGAGTAGCTCTTAAATAGTCAGCAAGAGTTCTTCCTACCGTAGGAAGGTTTTCCATTTTATCACGACCAATTGTGGTTTCTGTTCCATTTTTTGCTGCTTGTCTTGCCCCGGTCACTACTACATTGGATAACTCATTTTTGCTTTCAAGTAATTCGAAATCAACCTGGACAGATTCTCCAAGATTAAGAGTGATATCGCTTTTGATCTCCGGGGACATTCCTACAAATGTCGCCTGAACCGTGTAAGGTCCCCCAGGATTCATATTACTGATTTCAAAGCGACCTCCGTTGCGGGCAATTGTTTTATAAGTAGTTCCCGTTGGAACATGGGTTGCGGAAATAGAAGCTCCTGCTAGTGGCTCCCCAGCCTTATTTTTTACAATACCTGTTATACTACTGGTGGTTACCTGTGCAGTCAATGAAATTCCTGCACAAAAAAAGATAGCAAGAAGAAGTAATTTTCTCTTAAGCATAATTAATTAGTTTTCGGTTGCAAAGAAAGGGAATATTCTTATACTAAATATAGACAAATAATTAACATATTATGACCTTGCCAAGCCTGCATTAAGACAGGATTATTATCGTTTTTGCTGCCTTGACAGTTGCCAACAATTGCACTTTGTATTTGTTTTACATTTGCATAAACAACCGAATATATGTTTGATAGGATTGAAGATGCGATAAAAGATATACGAAACGGAAAACTCGTAATAGTAGTGGATGACGAGGATAGGGAGAATGAAGGTGATTTTATCACCGCAGCCGGAAATGTAACTCCGGAAGTGATCAATTTTATGTCTAAACATGGCAGGGGCCTCATTTGCGCTACATTACCCGAAGAGCGTTGTGATGAGCTGGGATTGGAATTGATGGTGAATAACAATACAGCTTTGCATGAAACTGCTTTTACCGTTTCTGTTGATCTTTTGGGTCATGGATGCACTACAGGTATATCGGCACATGACAGGGCTAAGACGATACAGGCCCTGGTTGATCCCCGAACAAAATCATCAGATCTTGGAAGGCCCGGACATATTTTCCCTCTAAGGGCCAAAAAAGGTGGGGTATTGCGGAGAGCGGGGCATACCGAAGCGGCTGTTGACCTGGCAAGACTGGCCGGTTTTCCATCTCCTCATGGTGGCGTATTGGTAGAAATCATGAATGATGATGGAACGATGGCAAGATTACCGGAATTGATAGAAGTAGCCAAACGGTTTGATTTTAAGCTCATCACTATTAAAGACCTGATCGAATACCGGATCAAAACAGATTCGCTGATTGAAGAGATCGTTAGAGTGGATATGCCTACAATGTATGGCGATTTTCAACTCGTTGCTTTTCGTGAAAAAAATTCAACCAACGAACATCTTGCTTTATTAAAAGGAGAATGGCAAAAGGATGAGCCCATCATGGTTCGGATGCATTCTTCCTGTTTTACAGGTGATATACTGGGTTCATTCCGCTGCGATTGTGGTGAACAACTACATAAAGCCATGCAGATGGTAGAAAAAGAAGGGAAAGGGGCGATCTTATACATGAACCAGGAAGGCCGGGGCATCGGGTTGCTGAACAAATTAAAATCTTATCGGTTGCAGGAAGAAGGCATGGATACAGTAGAAGCTAATCTTCACCTGGGCTTTCAAATGGACCAGCGGGATTATGGTATCGGCGCACAAATGCTTCGTCACCTGGGCATCACCAAACTAAGACTGATAAGCAACAATCCAAAGAAAAGAGTAGGATTGGTGGGCTATGGACTGGAGATCGTAGAAAATATTCCGATTGAAATAGAACCCAATCCGCATAACATAAAATATTTACAAACGAAAAGAGATAAACTGGGACATGAGATACTCGACAAAGAGTAATTAATGATTACCCGTTTTTATTTTTTCTTCTTCAGGTTTGGTGGCTTCAGGTGCAGTAGCAGGTGGAGGTATATTTGGTGTCAGTGGTTTATTCTTCTTTTTGCTGCGCAGCAATTCACCCAATGTATTGAATTCTTTTTTATAGGTAAGACTGCCACCATAACGGGTGGCTCTGCCGGGGCCATTACCATTTGTATTAGTAAGATAATCTGCATTCTGCCGGTAAAAGAAAGAAGCCCGGATAGAACCTGACGGGTTGATCAGCCATTCCATTGTTACGTCCGGAAGCAATTGAATGCTTTGTTGAATATTGGATTGCTGCAAGGGTGCATCAAATCCGCCACCGGCTGTTATGATAAAGCGGTCATTAAAAAAAGATCGTCCAATGGAGAAATTGACATTGCTTCCTAAGTTGATAGCTGTACTACTGTTACTGATAAGATTTCGGTTATAAATAGAAGTATTCAGATTCAGTGAATATTTGTCGCTCTTAAAAAGCTTACCCAATATTCTATTCAACTGCTCATTAATAACACCCAGGAAAATTCCTGAAATAGTATTGGTAGCAATATCACCAATGTCTAAACCTACTCCTGCTGTTGTGCTCGAACCTTCCACAGGTGCAAAACTGTTGAACACGATCAGGTAAGCAGCCTGTCTATACATATCTGTTTGATTGGACTGTAATTGCTGCAAACTAAAACGAAGTCCGGGGTCTGATTTTGCGGGACTGTTTGCAGGGAAATCCAAAGAAAAATTAATAACCGGTTTAAAGAGTTGTCCTGTAAGGTTAGCTACTACATATACGTCACCACGGAAATTAGAGATATTAGAATTGACATTGGATAATGAATTTACAAGCGGTGCATAGCTTACCCGTTCTGCAACAAACTGTGCGTCCATGTGTATGGTTGCCTGGTAAGGATCACCTGTCCATTCAATATAGTTGTTGGCTTCAAGATCTCTTTTCAGTTCAAATGGTTTTTTGAAAAAGGACTGGAATGTGAACAAGTAGTCTCCTTCTTCAATATCAAAACGGCCTCTTATACGCAATGGTTCGCTCGTGCCCGAGTGGATATTAAGCGTACCGCTTCCTTTACCTTTTATTTCATCACCGGTAAGTTCGTCCAGAACAACTTTTACATCCAGCATCGGGTTCGCAGTCACATCCACATCATAGATTATATTGGTAGCTGAACTGCTTAATTCCGAATCAGTCATTTCCCGGCCAAATTTTCTTTCTACCAAAAAATCTGCAAGCCCGGATTCACGGTTTTTGGAAGGAGGGATGGTAATCGCACTGCTATCTTTATCCGAAGCAATGGCACTGATGGCCATGATCATTTCTGACTGGGGGCCTGTAAGTGCAAAGGAACCTGTTCCTTTTACTCTTCCATAAAACTGCTGATTATCTCTATACGTTGTATTTAATAATAATACGGGTTTGTTGAACTCAGGACTTGAGGTGAGTTTTTTACGGGTAGAGACGTTGATGTTGTAGAACATATTCTTAAAAGAATTGTGTTCTATTTTTCCTTCTACATAAACGGGATTGCCGGTTACGGGATCGGTTAAAACAATATTATCCAGGTTGATCTGGTTGGCTTTTAATTCAATTTCAGTATCCTGTATTTTATAAAAGCATTGCGTGAAATTGATCTTTAGCCCGGCATCTTTCAGTTTTCCTTTGCCGACAACATCCAAATCATCAAAGGCGCCTTTAATGGCTACATCACCGGTGATGTAGCCCTGGATATCTGAAAACAATGTTCCCAGGAAACGATCCAGTATACTCAATTGGAAATTTCTTGGCTTCAAGGAAATCACATTATTTTTCTGTTGTTCCTTATCGCCAAAGAAAAGATCAGCATTAAAGTCAAGATAATTTTCCTGGTTCAGCGTGTTGCCATTTATCCTTAGCTCTTTTGACTTGCCGTCATAATATACGTTGGCTTTTACTGCACCCAGTGAATCATTATCAAGCCGCAATTGTTCTGTTTGTATATTATCCGATGTGATAATGAGATCACCAGTAGGATCTTCAATTTTAATATTACCGGATAGCATCCCTTCCAACCTGTTACTGGGTAACAAATAAGGAGCAATATCATCCAGGTTTATTTTCTTAAGATCCACCAGCAGGTCATTCCACTTGCCACCCTTAGAAGATGGAACAGTGCGGACTGAAATTTCCTGCTCACCTTCCCGCAATACCAATAAACCACTGGCTGGTGTATTACTTCTGAATTGCAATTCGCCATTTTCATCAATGCTCCATGTTTTGCCATTTAATACAAACTCCGACGGATCAAATTCAATTTTCACTCCATCATTATACGTTCGTACCACTGCATTAAGATTAGCCCGGTCTACAGCGATATTGGCGCCTGTTGTAATATGTACTTTCGATACATCATTGCTGCTGTTGATCCTGAATTCAGCCATCGGTATATTAAGGCTGTCATTGATATTCATATTGGATGTCTTGCCGGCTAAGGAAAGACTATCGAGACTTCCATCTGCTGTAAGCGACACATTGGTAAAATCATATCCCTTGTATTTGAAATAAGGAACATCGGCCTTCATGGTAAGTTTATTCTCTTTTACGTTCAGATCGCCGCTGACAGTACTGTAATTAAAACCAACGAGATTGGAATCGATCATCCTGATATAATCCTCAACGAAATAAGTTTTGAGATCAAAATGAAAAGACTGGTTGACCAGTTGCCGGCGGGGCGGGTCGATATAAGCCGGGTAATATTTATTTAAAAAAAGTAATACAGCGTCCGGTAAATCAGCAATGTTGAAATTGCCGGTGAGAGAACCTTCAAATTCATTGGAAGCCGCTGTCAGTGTTTTAATATTATTGGCATAGGAAGAAGAAAGTACAAGTGAATCAAAAGGTAACCTGACTCCGTCTTTGGTCAGCGAGGCATCGCTGATGCGGGCTGTGCCGAGAAAATCATCAATATTACTACCTGTAAAGTCGAGGTTAAATTTTCCATTAAACTCCAGGTTATCATTAGTAAGCTTGAGGTTTTTGAGCCGGGCTGTTTTTACATCAGCCACAAAATTGAAGACCGGTGTTTTTTTATTGAAATCGATCAGGCCGTTCAATGTAAACTCTGCATTCTCATCGTTGATTGAAGCTGTTCCAATAAATTTTTCTTTATCAAGTGTGGCTTTTTCGATAGAGATATTCTGGTAACGGTAATCATTATAATCAACAAACCTGATATTCCCTTTCACTTCTGCATTACGGTTCTTTGCTGTAAAGCCTCTTCCTTTTACCTCTCCTTCCATAGAGATGGCGCCAAGATTAGGATCGCCAAGAAATTGACCTAATTGAAAATTATCGGTGGATATGCTACCGGAGTAAACAGCCAATTGTCCACGGGGTAATTTCATATTCAGGTCACTCTTTACACTACCGAGGTTGGTTTGAATGGTACCATAGGTTACAAAGTCGCGGATAAAACCGGTAAACGTTCCATTGAAATTGAAGTATTGAATTTTTCGAAGATCTGGCGATGTTACTTTTCGAAGATCAGGAACTATGGTTACCGCATCACTATAGGTAGTTCGGAATTCATTGGCTTTAAAATCAATAAAGGTCTGGTTGATATCCGGCAGTCCTGTCAGCGTAATGTCTCCCATTAACACGGTGCTATTGCCAGCCAGTATTTCCATATCTCTGCCGATTAGGTCATCAACGGGTCCTCTCATTTTACCGTTGATCGTGATCTTCTTTTTCCAGCTTTTCATAGTGGGTGCAAAAAAAGCAATATCATCGCTGTCAATATAGGAACCGTCAAAATTGGCCGACATTTTTACTTTATGAATGAAATCATTCATGTCGCTCATGTCGTTATAAGACATCATAAAAAAATTGCGGACAGTACTGCGGTTGGTTTGCAGGGTAAGGTCAGAGAAAGCCATACCCTGTGGCATTAACTTCAGGTCGGCTGAAAGATTTTTTATTTCCAGCCCGCTTCTTTCTTTGGCGGATAACTTCAGGTTGGAATAAACCGTGTCACCAATAAACCGGGCTTTACTTAACTCGGCATTGATGTTATTGAAAAGTATATGCTGCCCATCAAAATAGGAATACGCATCCCGGTCAGTCTTTCTATCAGATTTGAAAGTACCATTCTCAATTTTCACATTGCCGATCATTACCTGCATGCCACCTGCATTCCAAAAAAGCACCGAATCATTTCTTACAAAAACTTTTTCAGCAGGTATTACGGTTGATGTATCGGTTGGTTTGCGACCGGTATAATTGTTAAGGGTAACAATGGGATCTTTCAGGTACAGCGAATTGATCTCGTAATTGTTTCCTGAAAGATTGATGTTATTCGCATCAAGATTCATCACCCCGGTATAAAAGATCATATCCTGCCCGATCCATCCGTCTTTTTTTACAAAAGTCACATTTCTTAATTCGATCTTTTTCAGATCAAATTCAATCCCCGCATCTTTTTTCTTTACACCAGTTTTGGGTGAGCTGAAGTAATCTAAAAAGAATTGTTGCCGCCATACAGAGTCTATACGTTGAAATTTGACAATCGCATTTTCAAGACCTATATATTTTAGCTCTGCTTTATCCTTCAGGAAAAACCAGTCGGTAATCCGAACGCTTACCTGCCCGGCATACAAAAGAGTATCATGATCCCGGTCTTCAATCAAAACTCCCTGTAATTGCATTTTGTTGAAAAGCGCAAAGTCCACATTGGTAATGCTGACCTTTGTTTGCAGATCACGGGAAAGCCGTTTAGTAACCTGCCTGCCTATCCAGTTTTGTCCAAAAGGTGTTTGAATAAATACGTAAAGCGCCACAATGAGGAAAAGCAGCGAAAGGAAAAACCACAGTAATATTTTTTTGAATCTCTTCAGATTCAGAAGTTTGAGATGTAAAAATAGGTAATACAGCCTTTAAGGCAAATTCAATACCAATTAGTTAGTCGTTTATTTTATGGTTTAGCAACACTGGCTGGATGAATGGTCTTACCAGGCTAAAATTAATCGAATTGATGGTTGGGTTAATTTGATCTGGAATACGGGATTCCCCACAATAAACATTTACCTAAATTGCTGAAAAATTATAACATGCAAAAACTGCTCTTCATTATTTCGGTATTGTTTCTTAACACAGTTTTGGCCCAGCCAGCCAGGGATACATTAAAGGATAAGTACGTATTGGTGATACATGGGGGAGCAGGAACCATCCTGAAAAGTCAGATGACCCCGGAAAAGGAGTTCGCATATATTGCCGCATTGGATAAAGCCTTGCAAACAGGCAACGAAATTTTAAAGAATGGGGGAACTGCTCTTGATGCAGTGGAAGCTGCGGTAAGAACGATGGAAGATAATCCACTCTTTAATGCCGGCAAAGGAGCCGTATTTACCAACGAAGGAAAGAATGAACTCGATGCTGCGATCATGAATGGAAAAACCCTGGCCGCAGGTTCAGTGGCAGGCGTAACAACTATCCGAAATCCCATATCTGCTGCCCGGGCCGTGATGGAAAAAAGTCCCCATGTGATGATGGCAGGAAAGGGTGCAGAGAAGTTTGCACAGCAACAGGGCCTGGAGATCGTGGATCCTTCTTATTTCTATACCGAAGACCGGTGGAGAAGTTTACAGCGGGCAAGACAACAGGATTCATTAAAAGAAAAACAAGTAGCTGATTCTTTATTAAAGAAAATGTCATCGTTAAAACAGCCGGAAAACAGGGATGATAAATATGGTACTGTCGGAGCGGTCGCATTGGATCGTCATGGTAACCTTGCTGCTGCTACCAGCACGGGTGGAATGACCAATAAAAAATTCGGAAGAATAGGAGATGCGCCGATTATTGGTGCAGGCACTTATGCCAACAATAAAACTGTTGCCATAAGCGGCACTGGCTGGGGTGAATATTTTATTCGCCTTGTGATGGCTAAAAGTATAAGTGATATGATGCAGTATGGTAAAATGAAACTGAAAGCGGCTGCAGATGAAATGGTGATGAAGCAATTACCGGCATTAGGTGGTGATGGTGGACTGATTGCAGTAGACAAAGACGGCAATATCGCTATGCCTTTTTGTACGGAAGGGATGTACAGGGGATATATAAAAAGTGATGGCGCTAAACTTATAAAAATATACAAGAACTAATACCTTGTTCTGATAGTTACATAGGTTACTGAACTTCCCTGGTGTTTAAAGCTGGCCTTATTAAAGGAAGGCGAGCCTACTATGCCCATTACATTATTGGAAAAGCCATAGCCTTCTTTAGGTATTCCGGGGAAGTTAGTATTCATTTTCATGTCATCATTCTCATCATGCAAAATGGCAATTGCATAATTGCCTGCCGGCAGGGATGAAAAAGTGATCACAGCCTCTTTATTGATGATATTCACGGTTGCTTTACGAAAAGCTTTTTCTGCCTTAGCAGGAAACCCTGCCTCATCTTTAAAGAGACTTACCAGCACATGACCTTTATTGCTGCGAAGATGGCTTACAGTAACAGTAATACCTTCTTCAGTTGCTGGTGCAAATGAAAAAAGCAGGATTGCAATTGAAGAAAGAATACAAAAAGTTGAAACGATTTTGAACATGACTAATTCATTCAACAGTCAGCGGATGCTGCTGGTTTGAAATTCTCAACAGCCGCTAAGGAACGAAAACAATAAAATGAACGGGGAAGATACATTACTGCATCACTGTTTATTGCCACAGATGAATTTGCCGATTGAAATACCAAATCCTTTATGACGGATACGGGGTCCTAAGTCGGTATTGTTGACGTTGGCTAAACCATGTGTGTATTGTCCAAAGAAGAAAACACCATTGCTCATTTCATAGCCAAATTGTAATAGCATGTTGGCTGAGTAATGCCCGTATTTATCATATCCAAAAGGCATACTGCGGTCAATTAAGCTACCGGCTTTATGAAATTTTTCTTTACCCAATATCTGGAAATCAAGAGAAGGACCTCCCTTGATGAAAAAATGATCCGGGGCATTTGTAAAATCATATTGCAGCAGAAAAGCTGTTTCAATAGTATGAAAAGTAGTGTTGTTGTCCGTTGCTTCCACATCGGGCGGATATGCAAAATGAGTATACTTTACTTTATAGCCTTTCATACTATAGAACAGGGCAGGAGCAAAATAAAGACGGGTTTCAAAAGGAACTTTCATTCCCACACCTAACTGACCTCCGAATTTATAATTGGTTTTTTGTTTAACACCCTCCACGGTGTAACTCGCTGTAGTAGCCTGTGGGCCGCCAAAAATAGTAAACTGTGACTGGCATTGCGTAGTTATAGTAATAAAAAGAATAGCGCTTAGCGATAAAAAAAATTTCATTCCTGGAGTTTTAGTACTTCAAAATCAGTTGTAAAAAATAAAGCTTTTCAGGATTTAACCACTTGCTGAAACTGCAGGGCTGGATAAAGATGAACAAGTGGTAAAAATAGAGAT
>DASVOE010000030.1:0-45937 GCA_036383515.1 Chitinophagaceae bacterium
GCTACAATGAAAAAAATCAGGAAAAAAGAGAAATAGATTTTTTGCTATTCAGGAAATAACTATTTTAGCAGGCCTTTAAACAAAAAAGGCCCTTCCGTAGAAACGGACTGACCTCTAACGATTGCTTGCCATATGAAAATCTTTACGAGTAGTGTATTTTTCTATCACTGCTAAGGCCTCTGACGAATTGCCATCTCTTCTCAACGATTGCTGCCTTTTTGAAACCTTGCATCTTTATACGTCAAAAGTAGGGGCAGCAGGTCGTCCATTCAAGCCAAATTGGAAAGGATTTTATGATGCCTAAAGGGTTACCATTTTGTTAAGAACCTTGCCAGCTGTGTGTTTCAGGATAAATTTGCAATGATGTCCAACCGCTCAACCGACATATTATTTCAACTGGTTCACTCGCTGGAGAAGGCCGAAAAAAGGCATTTTAAACTCTATATCAAGCGAAGTTCAGCCCGTGAAGAACTCAAAATCGTTCACCTCTTTGATGCTATTGTTACTTTAAAAGAGTACGATGAGAAGATCTTGCTAAAAAAACTTCCGGGTGTAGAAAAACCCCAGCTGGCCAATTTAAAAACGCATTTATATAAGCAGTTACTGGCAAGTCTTCGCTTATTGAAAAGCACTGATAGTCTCGATCTTCAACTAAATGAGCAATTTGATTATGCTCATATATTATATAAGAAAGGGTTGTTTCACCAGAGCATCCGTATTCTCGACAGGGTAAAAGAACTGGCAAAGGCCAATCAGAAATTCAACTTCCTTACACAGGTAATTGCGCTGGAGAAAAGAATAGAAGGGCTTCATATTACCCGAAGCATGCAGGACAGGGTGCAACAACTGGCCCTGGAAGCCAATGAGGTTAGCCGGCATATTGATGAAGTATCAAGACTAAGTAACCTGTCATTGCTATTATTCAGTTGGTTTACCCGTTACGGCCATGCCCGGAATAAAAAAGATGAGGCAGGGGTTAAAAAATTTATGCGGGATAATCTTCCTGCCAATGCACATGGATTAACTGGCTTTTATGAACAGATGTATTTATTTCAAAGCTATTGCTGGTATGCTTTTATCCGCCAGGACTTTTTACAATATTACCGTTATGCACAAAAATGGATTGACCTGTTTGATGCCCAACCATTGATGATACGGGTAGAAACAGGTCACTATATAAAAGGATTACACTATTTATTGAATGCGCATTTTGATCTTCGTAATTACAGGGGGTTTGATAAGGCATTAAAAAAATTTGAACACTATGCGCAAACGAGCCGGGTGAAAGATCATGATAACTTTCGCATACAGGCCTTTGTTTACATCTCTACGGCAAAGATCAACCAGCATTTCATGGAGGGCAGTTTCAAAGAAGGACTGAAGATTGTTGCGGGGATTGAAGAAAAGCTTGAAGAATATTCCCTCTTCCTGGATGCACACCGCATCATGGTGCTGAATTATAAAATTGCCACACTTTATTTTGGGAGCGGCGACTATAGTACCTGTATTGATTACCTGCAGAAAATAATAAACGAACCCGGCGAATTGCGTACTGACCTGCAATGCTATGCCCGCTTGCAACACCTGCTGGCTCATTATGAAATGGGTAACACGGAACTGATGGAACCACTAAGCCGTTCTGTCTATCGCTTTATGTCCCGTATGGAAAACCTGACTGTGATTGAAGAAGAAATGTTTCGGTTTTTACGCCGCTCTTTTTCCATCAACCGGCATGAATTGAAACCGGAGATGGAAAAGTTTTTACACAAAGTAAAGCACCTCGAAAAAAACAGGTTTGAAACAAGATCATTTGCTTACCTCGATATTATCTCATGGCTTGAAGGCAAAGTTTATAACAAAACCATGAGTGAAGTGATCCATGAGAAATTTAAAAAAAGCAAACGCAGAACGATCAAATAATTCAACACCAGGGAGGTAATTCTTCCCCCTTTCATCACTTCATTTTCTCCTGATAAATTATCATTTTTTATCATGTAGTTGATTCCTAAGCGATGCATAGATGGCATCGCTTTAAGGCCTGTGTTTTGTATAAAGATGGTGCAGGAGCTTAATTGCTGCTTACCGGGTAATGACCTTAAGACCAACAACTATTATTCATTAAAAAAAACAACTCATGAAATCATTGGCATTTATTTTATTGACAGGTGCATTTGCAGGAACGGTTATTTCCTGTAATGACAACAAAACAGAAACCGCAACGAATACAAACCAGGATTCAGCTACTGTGGTAACCCCACAGCCGGTAGATGAAACAGCTACCATAACAGTTCCAGATAAGACCCGCACAACATTTGAAAAAAAATATACCGGAGCTACGAATGTAACCTGGACCCGGCAAAATAGAAATACGGCTGTGACCACGAGCCCGGACAGTATGGATTACCAGGTTGTGTACAGGTGGAATGATATGGATTATACCACATGGTATGATTGGAATGGTGACTGGATTGTTACTACAGCGAAAATCAGCAATGACAAACTTCCTGCTGCTGTAAACAAAGTGATTAATAGCAAATACCCCGGCTTTACTATTACCGAAGTAGATATGGAGAATGATAAAAATATGACGAGCTATAAAGTGGATCTTGAGAAAGGAACAGAAAAAAAGACCATTCATTTTTCTCCTGAAGGAAAAGAATTGAAATCAAAAAGTAAAACAAAATAACCTGGAGATTGATTTTTCGGAATAGGAAAAAGAGTTTATGAACCATTCATAAGCTCTTTTCTTTTTTCTGCATGCCTTTTCTGAGCCTTTAAATCACGCATGGCTTCGTAACTTGCGGTCATATAATCCTTCAATAAGCGGGGGATCATCATTGAATATGAGAAATTATTTAGAGGGGTTGAATGAACGGCAGAAAGAAGCTGTTTTACATACTGAAGGACCATTAATGATCGTGGCCGGTGCGGGTAGTGGCAAAACAAAAGTATTGACGACAAGGATTGCTCACCTGATGGCACAGGGTGTTGATGCTTTTCATATACTGGCACTCACTTTTACCAATAAGGCAGCCAAGGAAATGAAAGAAAGGATCGAGCATATCCTCGGTAGCGGCGAAGCAAGAAATTTATACATCGGTACTTTCCATAGTGTGTTTGCCAGGATATTAAGAAAAGAAGCACATCGCCTCGGTTATCCTAATAGTTTTACTATTTATGATACGGATGATGCCAAGAGTGTGGTGAAGACCGTCATTAATGAACTGGACCTGGATGATAAGCATTATAAACCCAACTTGGTTTACAACAGAATATCTTCCGCCAAAAATGCACTCGTAGGTCCTGATGAATATCGCAATGATTATTACCTGCAGCAGGAAGACATGCGGGCCAACCGGCCTGCTATCAGTAATATCTATGACGCCTATTACAAACGGTGTTTTAAGAACGGGGCCATGGATTTTGATGACCTGCTTTACCAGATGTACCGCTTGTTGAAAGAACATCCTGAAGCATTGATGCGGTACCAGACCAAATTCCGTTATGTTTTAATTGACGAATACCAGGATACTAATCCTGCACAATACGAGATCATGAAACTGCTTGCGGCGCAACATGAAAACATTTGCGTAGTGGGAGATGATGCACAAAGCATTTATAGTTTTCGCGGCGCCACTATCCAGAACATTTTACAATTTCAAAAAGATTATGATGATGTAGCAGTGATAAAGCTGGAACAGAATTATCGCAGCACCCAGAGTATATTGAATATTGCCAATGAAGTTATTAAGAACAATAAAGGGCAGATACCTAAAGTGCTCTGGACGGATAACAGTGAAGGCGAAAAGATAAAGCTGGTGCGGACGATGACAGATAATGAAGAGGGAAAGTTTGTCGCTGATTCGATACAGGAACAAAAGCTGCGTAACCACTATGCCAATAAGGAATTTGCCATCCTTTACCGCACCAATGCACAAAGCCGTGCTTTTGAAGAAAATCTTCGTCGCATGGGCATTGCTTATGTTATTTATGGAGGCATCAGTTTTTACCAGCGCAAAGAGATCAAAGATTTTATTGCTTACCTGAGAATGATCGTTAATCCTAATGACGAAGAAGCATTAAAACGTATCATCAACTTCCCGGCACGAGGCATTGGCAAAACAACTATTGATAAACTGGTGCTGTATGCCAATACAAATAACGTCCCGATGTGGGCAGCTTTAGAACAGGCGCAGCAGGCGGGTTTCCGATCCGGAACATTAGAGGCGATTGAAAACTTTGTATTGATGGTCCGCAGTTTTCATAGCATGCTCGCCAAAAACAATGCGTATGAACTGGCTTTTCATGTAGGCAAACAAACCAATATCATTAAAGAACTTTTCAATGATAAGAGTACTGAAGGCGTTGCCCGCTATGAGAACATACAGGAATTGCTGAACTCTATCAAAGAATGGATCGAAACACCCCTCAACGAAGAAGACGGAGAGGTAGGAGATAAAAGTTTAGCGGCTTATTTACAACAAATCACGTTGCTAACGGATGCGGACGAGAAAGATCCCAATGCAGATGTGGTGAAATTAATGACGGTGCATGCTGCAAAAGGTCTCGAATTTCAATGTGTGTTTGTAGCAGGGATGGAGGAAACGCTTTTTCCGAGCGGTATGAGCATCAATACAAGAGAAGAACTGGAAGAAGAACGAAGATTATTTTATGTAGCCATCACAAGAGCCAAGAGCCGCCTTTGGCTAACTTACGCTAATACCCGTTATCGTTTTGGATCGTTGGTGCAAAATGAACCCAGCCGTTTCCTGGAAGAATTACCTGCCGAATTTTTAGACAGAAGTTTTGCCGGTGGTGGATCAAAAAATCAAAGTGCTAATAACTGGGGACGTGGACCTGCCTTTGATCGGATGAAAGGGGCATGGGATGGCGAATCAGGATCTGTAAGCAAACAGGGAGGAACTTATTTCAATGAAAAACCAGCAGCTAAAAAAGAAACACCTTCTTATTTGGCTCCCAAAACAACCTATGCAAAAGCGGTGGAGCATAAAGTATCGGCCGATTTTGTTGCTAGCGACACTACTAATTTACAAGCAGGACAAAAAATAGAGCACCAGAAATTTGGATTTGGTGAAGTACTGAAGATGGAAGGGGCTGCCCATAATCCAATTGCCACTGTAAAATTTGAACATAACGGAGAGAAGAAGATCATGCTGAATTATGCAAAGCTGCGGATCATTGAATAGACCCGGTGAATTTATAGCGGCACCCGGTATTTAACAATGCTGCTGCAGCGTCTGGCCTAAAAAGGCTGTCAGGCGTTTAAAAAAAATGTCCAGATATCTTTTAATCCTGTTTTGTGTTTTAAGTTTTATTTCCTGCACTAAGCCTGTAACAGAAACAGGTATTCCTCCTGCCATACAGGCGGTTATTAATGGTAATAATAACTGTGAATGTAGCCCGGTGATTGATGAGTATCAATTCGGGTCTCAGCTTGTTTATCATCATTATTTTTTAGGTCCGGCCTGCAATACCATTTCGGTAATCTATGATAAGAACGGAGTGGTAATAGGACAGAGCTTTGATGCATTATACCTGCAGGTAATCAATTCTGCCAAATTTATACGGAAGATATGGAGGTGTTAACCATAAATAATATTCAGGAAAGAGCTTTCAGGTAAAAGAATTTGGGCGTAATGAAAAGATGGTTTGTCGCCGGTCGTCTGTTTTACTCAATTCATGTAAAGAAAAGGATGAATGACACGGTTGTTAATGCCGCTTAACAACAATGTGCAGCATCTTTGAAGACGATAAAGAAACCAAATAGTATGAAGAAAATTATTTACGCTACGCTGGCAACCATCCTTGCCGGCAGTTGCTCACCCGTTAAGATGTCAGTAAGCGATGAATTAAAAACCAGTACTGACGAGTATATTGTAAAAGGAAAAAATGGCACCCGCATCAAACAAAAGATCATGTTTGGTGAATATGCAACTACCAACATTAAAAGATCATGGACCAAAGGCAATTCATCCAAAATAGGGATTGGTTATAGTGGTACTGTGCAACAGGAATGGGTGAATATCATTTCCATGGAGTATATCAATAAAAAGCAAACGATCCGGTTCAATTTATCGGAAGGAAATAATCTTTCAGAAGTGTATTGCGTATCCAGGTTCAATGCAAAAGAATTAGAAGTAGGCAAGAACCCCAATAGTCTTTTGAATATCGGAATGGACATAGTAGGTATTGGTGGACGATCATCAAGTACATACTATGTTCAGATCTATACATCAGGGATAGAGGAAAGACCATGGG
This sequence comes from Chitinophagaceae bacterium, assembly GCA_036383515.1. Taxonomy (GTDB): domain Bacteria; phylum Bacteroidota; class Bacteroidia; order Chitinophagales; family Chitinophagaceae; genus CADEDV01. Next base: position 6,280 of record DASVOE010000030.1, read on the forward strand.
AAATGGTGATCGATAATCAACGATCGCAGGCAAAGCCAAAGGAATACATTGGTTACCTGGCAAAAAGTAACACAGAATATTATTCCATTGTTCCTGTTACTAAACTGGAAAACAAAAATAAGTCGGGAAATATATTAGCTGGCTCCGTGGGGTTTGAGTTTCGTGATGCACAGGACAGACCGGTTGCTGCTGTTTCGCAGCTTGATAAGGGCATGGTGTTTTTACGAAAAACAGATCCGGCAGAAAAATTTTTATTGGCCAATGCCTGCACGGCATTATTACTGCAGGATATAATAGAGTAATATTATTTTTTATAATAGCATTAAAAGCAGTTTGCAATTGTAAACTGCTTTTTTTATTTATATAGATGTTCCAGCTTTGGTAGTGTATCAGTTTCAAAATTATAAGGTACTTTTTATATCACGCAAAAGAGCAAAGAAAATAAGTTGCTAAGGATATAGTCTTTGCGTCTTGGATTACTTAGCGGCATTGCGTGAAAAATTCAAACTGGTACACGCCCAGCCTTGTCATACGTAACCGATCCGAATTTAGATTGCTGTATAAAAAATTTTATTTTCCCACCTCATTTAAACCTTGCTTATCATCTTCTGTCTGACAACTGCTACAAGCCTCCGAACACACCACCCCATTAAACAAAAATATCTGTAACTCAGATACTTTTATTCTGAAATAAAAGTTGGCATAATGTTTTCGTAAACAGGAACCGGGTAAACCACTATAGCGCTGGAAATTTTTTTAATCACCAAAAACGATAAGCTATGAAGACGATCAAAAAATCAATCGTACTTTCTCTTTCAGTTTGTATTTCATCTTTTGCATTTTCACAGGTCAACCTGGGTGTCGGAGCTACTACCCAAACTGCAGTAAATGCGACTACCAGTACAAGAGCGGTTACTCAAACAACGAATGCTGCTACACAGGCAACAAAAAGTACTATGCAGGCATCCGCAAGTAAAGCGATAGATGCAAAAACACAGGCGGCAGCTACTGTAGATGCTAAAACAACGCAGGCCGCTACGACTGTTGTTGCTGCAAAAGAGCATGTGAAGAACAATGCTAATGCCAATGTAAAAGCAAGCGCCGCTGCTTCTTCTCACAATAGTAATGTTGCGCAGACAGGTAATACGTCTGCACAAACTGCACTTGCCGGTGAAGCCGGTGCTGATGCAGGAGTGAAGGTAAACGGAACGAAGGTGATTGACAAAGCAGAATCAACTACTGCTACTACTGCAGCAACTGCTGAAACAAAAGCTGCGGCCGGAGTAGAAAAAGTAAAAGAGACAAAAACAAAAGCGCAGACAGCAATAAAATCAGACGTGAAAGCAACAAAGAGAGCTGCTTCTTCTGTAAAACCACAAGCAAGTGCAAATGCTAATACGGAAGTAAAGACTTCAACAAAGGCGTCCGCAAACAAACAGTAATTTTTTAATCCGTAGACTTCACCATACACATACATCTCCGTCATCAACAGGTGACGGAGATTATTATCGGTTTTAAATCCGTGTTATGAGAAAGCAACCCATCCTTCTTTTAGTAACGTTTATATGTCTTCTGTCGTTGAAGGCAAATAGCCAGGCTGATACAACAGCAATAAAGAACAAAGCACAATTTAGACTGGGGATATACTATAACAATAACCTGAATTATTACGGCCGTACCGATAGTTTACAAAGTAGTGGTGTATTTCCATTGGCTGAATTATGGTTTGGAAAAGGTTTTTATCTTACGGCGGCCCCTGTATTTGTAAATAATAAGGTCTCGAAGTTTGAATATGCCGGAACCGTTGCCACCCTCGGATACCAGCATAGCAGCGAAAAAAAATTGCTGACCAATATTTTCTTAGTTAAGCCCATTTATAAAGACAACAGCCAGTTAGTGCAATCAGCTTTAAAGGCCCAATTCACTTCCAATTTTACCTGGATGAATAAGGTCATTAACATGACGGCCGGAGCAGACCTTAAACTAAGTGACAATCTTGACTATGGTGTTACGGGTGGTCTTGATCATATTTTTCGTTTTCAGCCCGGTAATGGATTTGTTATAGTAGTTGATCCTTCCGCCTACATATATGCCGGCACACAACGCTTCAGCAAAACCTATTATAAGAGAAGCAATTTTATTTTCTTTCCCGGCACAGAACAACAGATCACTGAAAATGTGAACCAGTTCAATATCCTGTCCTACGAATTTTCTATGCCCATAGTATTGGCCAAAGGAAAATTGCAATTGATTGCCAATCCGGCTTATGTTATTCCCCGGAATTTGGTGGTGGTAGAAGGCCGTCCTGATCTTTCTGAACGTGGTAAAGAAACGTTCTATGTAACTGCAGGGGCTAAATATAATTTCTGATAAAAACCGGGTTATTCATTATTCGTTTTTAATGCAGGCTGACCACTCTTTTGATTTTCCATTCATTATTCTTATGCTGCCAGATGATAATGAATTTGCCAGGCTCAGATGGCGTGGTTTCTTTTTCGGTATTGTTATGAAACTTATGTAATCCCATTTCTATAGCGCCATAATCTTTAATAGGATAAACTTCAATGCTTCCTTTTACCAGTTCTCTTGTTACTTTACCACACACAAATTTTTTGGTGCTCTCCACTACATCTTGCTTAGAGTTCATAAAGCCTCCTTTGTCATGATAAAACTCAAGGCTATCATCATAAAAGGCGGCATACTTATCAAGATTGATAGCACAGGTATTGTAGGCAGCGAAGAATACACTGTCTAAATAAACAATACTATCGTGTAACTGCTGGTCATCTGGTTTATAAGTATACGGCTCTATAACACTTTCTTTTTTTTCGCTGGTGCAGGAGAAAAAAATAACAACTATTGAAAGCAGTAAGGAGGCAGTGCTAAAAATTTTCATATAATGACGATTGAAGATTGTTTTGAATGATTATGGCCCGAATCTAGTGTTTTTTCAAACGCCCGGCTCTCAATAATTGTGTATCATGTTATTGGTATAATGATCGTCCTGTTATCGGTTTGCACAAATACGTTTAATTTAGCTTGTCTTATCAAATAGCATTTCATGCCGACACTTACCATCACTACCATTCAAACAAACCTTCACTGGGAAAATAAGGCTGCCAATCTTCGTATGCTGGAAGAAAAAATTACCGGCATTAAAGAAAAAACAGAGATCGTGGTATTGCCTGAAATGTTTAGCACAGGATTTAGCATGAATGCGAAAGGGCTGGCTGAAACTATGGAAGGAGAAACAGTGCAATGGATGAAAAGAGTAGCAGCAGCAAAAAAAATAATTCTTACCGGGAGCATCATTGCTGAGGAACAAGGAAATCATTACAACCGGTTGATTTGGATGTTACCCAACGGGCAATATGGTGTATATGATAAACGTCATCGCTTTGCCTATGCGGGTGAAGACGCACATTACACAGCCGGCAATAAAAGATTAATTGCCTCTGTAAAAGGATGGAAGATCAATTTGCAGGTATGTTATGATTTAAGATTCCCGGTGTGGAGTCGCCAAACTTCTCCCCTATCGGGGGAGGTTGGGAGGGAGCCCGAGTATGATGTGCTTATCTATGTGGCAAACTGGCCCGAACGAAGAAGCCTGGCCTGGCAAACATTATTGCAGGCAAGGGCCATCGAAAATCAATGTTATGTAGTAGGGGTAAATCGTGTTGGTAATGATGGAAACGAAATTCATTACAGTGGCGACAGCATGATCATTGATCCTTTGGGTGAAGTGCTGTATGCTAAAAAAGAAGCAGAAGATATTTTTACCATCACTATTGATAAATCACACCTTGATAAGGTAAGAGAAAAATTTCCTTTCTGGAAGGATGCTGATGAGTTCACTCTCCCACTTTCTTAATGGTGTGGCTAAGCAAACTGTTTATACCTGGTAATGTATCAGTTTCAATATTATTTCCCACAAAGACACTAAGATCACAAAGTGTTTATGATCAATTAAGCTTTCTTAGTGGACTTTGTGTCTTTGTGGGATATCTTTCAAACTGAGACATTATCTTACAATTAAGTTTCTGTTTTATTTCCTCCGCTGTTCAAAAATGGTTTGAGCAGATCAATGGGAACCGGGAATATTGTCGTTGAATTTTTTTCCGTAGCGATCTCTCTTAACGTTTGCAGGTAACGAAGTGTCAATGCACTTGAATGTTCACTTAAAATTTTTGCAGCATCAGCTAACCGTTGCGAAGCCTGGAATTCACCTTCTGCAGCAATTACTTTTGACCGACGTTCCCGTTCTGCTTCGGCCTGTTTGGCCATAGCTCGTTGCATTTCCTGTGGCAGGTCTATTTGTTTTACTTCCACGTTGGTCACTTTTACACCCCAGGGTTCCGTATTGGTATCAATGATCTGTTGCAACTTGTGATTGATCTTATCCCGTTGCGAAAGAAGATCATCCAGTTCGGATTGCCCGAGCACACTGCGTAGTGTGGTCTGCGAGATCTGTGAAGTAGCAGCCAGGAAATTCTCTACCTGCACGATTGCTTTCTGTGGTTCTATCACGCGGAAATAAACCACGGCATTTACTTTAATGGAAACATTATCCTGGGTGATCACATCCTGCGGCGGCACATCAAGCACAACGGTACGTAAGCTCACTTTTACCATTTTATCAATTACGGGAATAAGCAGAATAAGTCCCGGACCTTTTACACCATCATTTCCGATCAGGCGGCCCAGCCGGAAAACAACACCCCGTTCATACTCCCGTAAAATACGGATGGCGCTGGACAGGACGATAATTGCAAATACAATAATGACTGCCGGTACTGTCGGAAACTGTTGCATACGTTTTTTTTAAATGTTATTGATACGCTCTACATATAATGTCAGGTTCTTCATTTCTTTTATCCTCACCTTTTCTCCTTTACCAATCGGGCCGGCCAGTGACTCAGCATTCCAGGTTTCACCATTTACTTTTACAGTACCCGACGGATCAAGTTCATGAATGACCTCACCGGTATCTCCTATCAATGCCGTTAGCCCGGTCACCACTTTGCGTCGTTGTGCTTTTAACCCCAGCCCGATAATGAATAAAAAAAAGAGAGCTGAAACAGCCGTTGCTGCAATGATCACAGTCCGTGAAATTTTTGCCATTTCCAATGCCGAGCCAGGTTTAATCAGCATCATCGAACCTAATAATAAAGAAACAGTGCCTCCAATGGCCAGCACACCATGACTCACTATTTTTATTTCCAACAAAAAAAGAAGGATACCAAAAATGACCAGGGCCAGCCCAGCAAAATTTACCGGCAATGTATGCATAGAATAATACGCAAGAATAAGGCTGATGACACCCACAATGCCGGGAAGTATAGCCCCGGGATTAAAAAACTCGAACAGGATACCAAACAGACCCAGCATCATCAGGATATAGGCGATACTGGGGTTACTTATAATATCCAGGAATTTTTGAATGGCAGTCATTTCAAACCGTTCGATCGTCGCCATTTTTGTATGCAATGTTTTTGTTCCGCTGCTCAATACAATAATTTTTCCATCTACTTTGTTCAGCAGTTCCCGTTCATTGGCAGCAATCATATCAATGGCCGAATCTTCTAATGCTTCGGTTTCTGAATAGGCAAAACTTTTGCGTACTGCATTTTCTGCCCATTCAATATTGCGGTTTCTTTTTTCAGCAATGGAGCGGATAAAAGCTGCTGCATCATTGGTTACTTTTTCGCCCATAATGCTATCCATTGGTCCCTGCAGGGTTACCGGGTGTGCTGCACCTATATTGGTGCCCGGTGTCATGGCAGCGATATGTGCAGCCAGCGTTATAAAAACACCAGCCGAACCCGATTGCGCTCCCGCGGGAGAAACATATACGATCACCGGCACCGGTGATTCCAGTATGTCGCTCACAATGATCCGTGTTGATTTCAACAACCCTCCCGGTGTATTGAGATGAATAAGCAGGCACTCTGCTTTTTGCTTATCTGCTTTTGCAATGGCGTCATGAATAAACCCGGCGGTTACAGGACCGATAGCGCCATCGATTTTAAGGGAGATCACTGTTTGCGCAGTAAGAATAACTGGCAACAGAATAAAAAAGACGCAGTATAATAAAATACGTCTCATAAAAAGATCAGTTAATGCCATCAAGCCGGCCCGGCTGAAAAGACCTGTTGTAATTTACTGAAATCCGGCGATACCCGTAGTTGTTAACTTGGAGAGAGCCGGTGTGATAAGAAGATAGTGAGCTTTAAATGTTCCGGTAAAAGCAACTAACACCTAACAGGTGCAGATTTTTTAATACAATGTAGTTATAAAAAACCCCGCCGGAGCAGGGCTTTACCATAGGGATTATTTCTTCCTAATACCTTCTGTTGTCATAACGGGTGTCTCTTTTATATCGAGCATACACGCTGCTAATTTCCCGCTGACGTTGATTTTCGAGTAAACGGATCTTGCGTTGTTTTTCAAAGCGGCTACCAAAAAAACTCCTGGTTACCCTGCTGATTTTATAATCATACTTTTGGTTGATCCGGGCAATCTCCATGTCTCTTTTTCTTGTCAGCGAAACAAAACCATTATCGTACCGGCCATTAATTGCTGAAAGGGCTATTATCTACATTCTATTCCGAATAGGTATTTGGTAAGGTTATTGGATTCTAAATAGTTAATCTCTTGAAGCTTCAACGCTACCTGATTGTTGTAAAAGCACGTCTAATTCTGGTTTAATATGGCCAACACATTCTATTTTCTTGAATTGTAACCCATCTTCATCTTTGTACTCGATTGTGCTTAGCCGATAGTTACAAAAACTACAACAATCAAAATATGAAACTGAATAATTAGAATTACTATATAAAGGACATTCGTGCACCAAATGCTTAATGCCTTGCGATATTAACGTTACACTATGTTCATCTAAAAAGGATTTTATTATCGATGCAATAGCTTTTTTTTCTGCTTTTTTTTTGACATCCCTCGGGTTATGAATCCATTTCATATTTGCTTTGTTATTAAATAAGATATTCCTTAGCGTTTTTTTATCTATATCATGTCCATGCATGGATAAATCTATTTCTAATAAAGGGAGGTTTTTTGCCTTAATTTTTTCTAGTTTTATTTCATCAATAAAATGAGTAACTGAAATTTCAATTAGTAACGTTCTTTCACCAATTAGACACTTTATATCTGGCTTAAAGTTTTCTGTATATTTTTCGATTTGAACCTCAGTAAAATTTACTCTTAAGAATTTTACTTTTAGAAATGGTGGCGGATACCAAAATAATTTATTAGTTGCATCCTCATAGAATTCTGACAATCGCCTGGGGATAAGCCAATAATGATGTGGAAGCAAAAGATATTTTTCTTCGTTAATTATTTCTTTAGCTAAATAATGTAAGGCCGTTTCAAAGGCGTATTTACAATTGGTTGGTGAATGATGTTTAAAGTGTGCAGTCAGGATTTTTCCTTTATGGGCGACAAAAGGTTGCTCACAGGAAGGACAACAACAATTGCATTTAAGTCCTGAGTCAACTTCATTTACATGAACCAATTTGCCATCCTTTAAGCCGTATTTATAATTTTCATGTATCATTGTCAAATATATTAACAAAAAGAAATGGATTTCCTGTTTCCATAACCAATTACAAGTCTTCTTCATCACATCCCATTTCTTTATATTTATAAACTAATTCCACCTCAATGCTCCGATCAATACCAGTAAAAATAGTTGGCACCCTTTTTCTCCTTTTATTTACCTGTATCCAAACTGTTGGGCAAACAGAAAAAGCCGAAGCCTGCATCCGCGATATGATGCAGCAATCCGATGTGGTTGGGCTTTCAGTGGCAGTAGTAAAAAAGAATAAGATCATCTATACCCAATCCTTCGGTTTCAAAGATTCGGCAACCAACACTCGCCTCACCAACGATTGCCTGTTCAGGATCGCTTCTATCTCCAAATCTTTTTCGGCCACTTCCATATTGCAACTGGCCGAAGCAAAAAAACTATCACTCGAAGATGATATCAGCAAGCTGGTCGGCTTCACCACCAGGAATCCGGCCTTCCCCGAAACGGTGATCACACTCCGCATGGTTTTATCGCACCGCTCCTCCATCAATGACAGCCAGGGTTATTTTACACTCGATGCAATCAATCCCAATAAAAATCCGGATTGGGCAAAATGCTATAATGATTACCAGCCTGGCACAGGCTATATGTACTGCAACCTGAATTATAATATGGTGGGCACGATCATTGAAAAAATATCAGGCGAACGGTTTGACCAGTATGTCAAACATCATATCCTCGACCCGTTGGGATTATATGGCGGCTATTGCGTAGACTCATTGGATCAATCTCGTTTCGCCACTATCTACGAATACAATACGGAAACAAAAAGCTTTATTCCTTCACCTGCCGCTTATGCACCACGCAGGGAAGAGATCAGTAATTATACAATGGGATACAGCACGCCTGTCTTTTCGCCAACCGGTGGCATGAAGATCTCTACCGGCGACCTCGCCCGCTATATGATCATGCACATGAACCTGGGCCGGTATAATGGGAAAAAGATTATTTCAAAAAAGAGTGCCCGGCAAATGCAAACCCCTCTTTCTGAAAAAGAAGGTTACGGTCTTGCGATCACTACAACGGATAAATTGATTCCCGGCAAAACAATGAAAGGACATACAGGATCGGCCTATGGATTATACAGTGCTATGTTTTTTCATCCGGGAGAAAAATTTGGTATTGTTGTCATCTCCAACGGATGTAATCCCGCTTATACCGATGGCTATAATACGGTGATCAGGAAAACAGTTACTTGTTTATACGATTATTTTATTAAGCAGGATTAAATTTTATCCCGCATTTGAATGGTTTTGATCTTCAGCCCATCTTCACCTTGTAAATGGCCTAACTATTATTTTTTTAACACCATTAGCATTACCGGGTTTTGCGTATTATTTTACATGCTCAACATCCGGCTATGAAAAACAACCTTCTTCAAAAGTTTATACAATACCTGTATTCGAATTTCCTCGGCAATTTTATTGGCTTTGCTGTCGGCATGGCTTCCACCAGGCTGGTATCTCATTTTTTTGCCACCCGCAGCATCAAAAATTTGTGGGGACTTACCAGTCATAAAACCATGCTGGATAAAAAAACCTACAATAATCTGGAATGGATTGTTTCTGTTGTTATCGGCTTTATTGTTTTTGAGATCATTTCCAAATGGGTGCAAAAGAAAATGAATCAAAGGATGACCGGGTTCAAAACATCACTGTTGCAGTGGCTGACAAAAAATAAAGTAATTGCAGGCATAAGAAACCGTAGCAACAGGGAAAGAGAAACGCTTAATACATAAATAGAGGGTATCGGATAGATCTATTCTTTGTTTATAGTAACTTTTCCACAAATAATATAAACAAAACTCTTTGTATTATTTTCGGCGCCATTCAAATCCTTGCAGCATGGAAGAAAACAGAACACCCGAAACAGAACAACACCTGTTTGATAATTATGAATACCAGTTAATCCAGGCCAGTAGTGGTAAACGGTTTCTTAACTACATTATTGATGTTCTCAGTTTCTCTGTATTCAGTTATTTGCTAAGCTATGTGCTGGTAGCCATCAGTTACGATCTGGCTGTACTTATTTATGGTGATGGCGAAACATTTAACCTGGTGGGCCAATTGATCATTTTGTTATTATATGGTATGTATATGGGTTTGATCGAATCCATTTTTAAAGGAAGGTCCCTGGGTAAACTGATCACCGGCACAGTTGCAGTGAATGAAGACGGCACCCATATCAGCGGACACACTGCCCTGCTTCGTGGATTATGCCGGGCTGTTCCTTTCAATGCATTTAGTGCATTGGGCAATCCCTCTTATCCCTGGCACGACAAATGGACAAAATCTTACGTGGTAGATATAAAAAGCCTGAACCGGGAGTAAACTCTTTTAAAATTTTTTTTGGTACGCCGGACTGTTCCTGTCCGGCTTTTTTGTTTAATGCTATGAATACGGTCCCAATCTACTTGTTGCCGCTGTCAATCTGGCAAAGACTCCTCCTTTGGAACATCCCTTGCATATCTTTGCCGCCCAGCTAAAATGTAGCCCGGGAGCATCTCTAAAAATTTAAAAATTTATTTCAATATGGTACAGGAACACGGAACCATTTCCATTAATACCGAGAATATTTTCCCCATCATTAAAAAATTTCTCTATTCTGATAACGAGATCTTTTTGCGGGAGCTGGTGAGTAACGCCGTAGATGCTACGCAAAAAGTAAAACGGCTGGCTTCGCTGGGTCACTACAATAAAGATCTTGGCGAACTGCGGGTAAAAATTTCAGTGGATGCGGCTGCAAAAACGATCACCGTGTCAGATGATGGTATCGGCATGACGGCAGAAGAGATTAAAAAATATATTAACCAGGTGGCTTTTTCCGGCGCTACCGAGTTCATGGAAAAGTTCAAAGAAGCCAAAGATGCCAACGAGATCATCGGCCGTTTTGGATTGGGATTCTATTCAGCTTTTATGGTAGCTGATAAAGTGGAGATACAAACCTTGTCCTACCAGGATGGTGCTGAACCTGCCCGCTGGATCTGTGATGGCAGCACTTCATTTGAAATTTCCGAAGGCAGTCGCACCGAAAGAGGAACAGATGTTATTTTATATATCAATCTGGAATCAGAAGAGTTTTTGCAGGAGAGCCGAATCCAGGAAATATTAAATAAGTATGCAAAGTTCTTACCCGTGCCCGTGCAATTTGGCACCAAAACAGAAAGTGTACCCGATGGTGAAGATGAAGAAGGTAAACCGAAATATAAATCCGTAGAAGTTGATAATATCATCAACAACACAAACCCTATCTGGACCAAAGCTCCCGCTGATCTGAAAGATGAAGACTATTTGAATTTTTACAGGGAGCTGTATCCTTTTTCAGAAGAGCCTTTGTTCTGGATCCATTTGAATGTTGACTATCCTTTCAACCTGACAGGTGTTTTGTATTTCCCCAAACTAAAAAATGATTTTGAAGTTCAGAAGAATAAGATCAAACTTTTCAGCCGCCAGGTATTTATAACCGATGAAGTAAAAGATATTGTTCCCGAGTTTTTGATGCTGTTGCATGGTGTGATCGATTCACCGGATATTCCTTTGAATGTAAGCCGTTCTTTTTTGCAGGCCGACAGTAATGTAAAAAAGATCAACAGTTATATTTCCCGTAAAGTGGCGGATAAACTGCAGGAGTTATTTAAGAAAGAAAGGAAAAGTTACGAAGAGAAATGGAGTGATATCGGCATTTTTGTGAAGTACGGCGCTATCTCCGATGAAAAGTTTTATGACAAAGCGAAAGAATTTTTATTGCTGGAGAATACAAAGAAAGAAAAATATACGCTGGAAGAATATGCAGCGAAAGTAAAAGATTTTCAAACCGACAAGGAAGGACAACTGGTGTATCTCTACACGGCAGACCTGGAACGCCAGGACAGCTATGTGCAGGCCGCTAATAAAAAAGACTATGATGTATTACTGATGAATTCACCGATCGATACACATTTCATTCACCAGTTGGAAATGAAGCTGGAAAAAACAAGTTTGAAAAGAGTGGATGCTGATGTGATCGATAAACTGATCGTAAAAGAGGACCAGGAGAAACACCAGCTCACAGAAGAAGAGATCACAAAACTGAAAACCATCTTTGATAAAGCGATCAATAATCCCGCGATGAAAGTAGAGGTGGAAAGCCAGCAATCCGACGGCATGCCGGTCACGATCACCATGGAAGAATGGATGCGCCGTATGAAAGACATGAGCAAGCTGGGTGGCGGTATGAATTTTTATGGAACTATGCCCGATACATATAAAGTAGCAGTGAATGCCAATCATAAGCTCATTGGTAAATTATTGCAGGCAGAAGAGGGACAGCAATTCATTATGGCAAAACAGGCTTTTGATCTTGCATTGTTAGCACAGGGATTATTAAAAGGCGCGGATCTTACAGCCTTTGTGGAACGGAGCGTGGAAGTGATGTGAGTCTTAGCCACAGATTAACACGGATGGACACAGATTAAGAAGCTGCTGATGCACCTTTAAGTGACCTAATAGCGAACAGTACTTGTATTTATCTGTGCAAATCTGTGTTAATCCGTGGCCAACTATACTTCCATATATAATCAGTGATGTCAGGAATATTATAAAACCGTGTTCCTGTATTATGCTGCCCTCAACCCATTGTAAAAGCTAAAAGCCACGAGTGTATTATTACGGTGATCAGACATCACCGTGATACTGCCACCCAATTGTTCTGCCAGCGGTTGTAATGCCTCCATATTAATAGCAATAGTGCTGCATTGCTGTAGCCCCGTTTTTATACATACGGCAATAATATTTCCAAAAAAAGAGGCGGATAAACGAATGCAATGATTTTCGGAATGGGCTAAGGCCTTAAGTAATATATCCTTTAGTGCCGGCACTAACAGGGCTGTATCAGCCTGCACCGTAATGGCAGGATCAATATCATTGATAAAAAAACTTTTATGACTTGTTGCCTGCGGCACAATATTGTTGATCACCAGGCCACTGAGCTGCTTTAAAGAATAAACCGTTTGCATAGCTACTGAATTGAGATAACAAAGGAACAAGCATAGTTTGTCGCAAAAAATAGAACAGAGGCCTTTTAATTAGTAATGGTTTATGGGTAGGCGACTGTAGTAATAATTCTACACCGGACTTCATCGCAGTTATTACAAATAATTTAAATAGAGAAGCAACAACATTGACACACAGGTTTTTTGTATAAACAAGCTGTACTTTTATTGTTGCAATGGTTTGCTATAAAATCAGCGGTTATGAAAGATAATTTCTCCCGGCAGGCAAATGTATATGCCCGGTATCGTCCCGGCTACCCTCCTGAATTATTTGACTTTATTTTATCGCAGGTAAAAAATAAAGAGGCTGCCTGGGATTGTGCTACTGGCAACGGGCAGGCAGCGAAAGAGCTGGCCTTGCATTTTAAAAAAATAATGGCTACTGATATAAGCCAAAAGCAAATTGGCGAAGCGGTGCAACGGCCCAATATTATTTATTCCATTCAGCCTGCAGAGCAAACGAATTTTGCCAATAACAGTTTTGATCTGGTAACTGTTGCACAAGCACTCCACTGGTTCAGGTTCGATCAATTTTATAACGAAGTAAAAAGAGTAACCAGGCCCGCTGGGTGGATCGCTGTCTGGACATATTCCTTACTCCGTATTTCAAAAGAAATAGATACGATCATAGAAACCTATCATTTTGAAACATTGGAAAAGTATTGGGATAAAGAAAGAAAATATGTAGATACTAATTATAAGACGATACCCTTTCCGTTTAAAGAAATAGATACTCCTCTGTTTACGATCGAGTATGATTGGGGACTGGAAGATCTGGAAGGTTATCTTAATACATGGTCAGCATTGCAAAAATATATAGCTGTGCATAATGATAATCCTGTTCCCGCACTTATTAACCAGATAAGGCCCTACTGGACAAAAGAAAAAATGAAGATCATTTTTCCGCTTCATCTCAGGATGGGAGAAGTGGACAAATGAATTTAGGCTACATTTGCGGACAATTTTTTCTTTCCTAAAAATGTCCAGATGAAGAATACTCCTTTTACCAATAAACATATTTCACTGGGGGCAAAGATGGCTGAGTTTGCCGGTTACAATATGCCTATTTCTTATTCGGGGATCAATGATGAGCATGCAGCCGTGAGAAAGAATGCTGGTGTATTTGATGTAAGCCATATGGGCGAATTTATTCTGAAAGGCGAGCATGCTCTTGATCTTATTCAGCGTGTTACCAGTAATGATGCATCGAAACTGAAAGCGGGACAGGCGCAATACAGTTGTTTTCCCAATGAAACTGGTGGTATCGTAGATGACCTGCTGGTTTATTGCATTGAAGAAAATAAAGTATACATGCTGGTGGTGAATGCTTCCAATATTGAAAAAGATTGGACATGGATCACTAAACACAATACCAGTAATGCAGAGATGCATAATATCTCTGATAAAACCTGTTTGCTGGCCATACAGGGACCGAATGCTACAAAGATCCTGCAGGGTTTAACAGAAATGGATATACTGAATCTTAAATATTACACATTTGTAAAAGGAACATTTGCAGGTGTAAAAAATGTATTGATCAGCGCTACGGGTTATACGGGTGCCGGCGGAGTAGAAATTTATTTTGAAGACAAAGAGGATGATGCTGAAAAAATATGGACAGCCATTTTTGAAGCAGGAAAGACAGCCGGTATAAAACCAATAGGGCTGGCAGCAAGAGATACGCTGCGACTCGAGATGGGCTACTGTTTATATGGGAATGATATTGATGATCTGACTTCGCCACTCGAAGCAGGCCTGGGGTGGATCACTAAATTCACTAAAGAGTTTACAGCAAAGAAAATTTTAGAAAAACAAAAAGCGGCAGGTACCGAAAAAAAACTCGTAGGTTTTGAAATGATGGAAAAAGGAATTCCCCGTCATGGTTACGAGATAAAAGATTTTTCCGGCGCCACTATTGGAGTGGTTACTTCGGGCACCCAATCACCAAGCCTGGGTAAAGCCATCGGCATGGGATACGTTCGCACCGCTTTTACACCATTGGATTCTAATATATATATTAAAGTTCGTGATAAACTGTTGCAGGCTAAAGTGACAAAGATTCCTTTTGCTTAAATACGATAAGGTTGTGTTTTTGCGTTGCAGTGTTTAGATTGTATTTTCAATTACCGGGTAGTTTATCCTGCTTTATACATCAAACATCCTGTTTAGCTACTATGCCAACGATTCATCTTACCACTTTTATAGCTGCACCCGCGAATGTTGTTTTTGATCTCAGCCGTCATATCGGTGTGCACCAGGAGTCTATGTCAAAACATAAGGAAGAAGCCGTGGCTGGCACCCGGTTTGGTCTTATTGAAAAAGATGACACCGTTACCTGGAAAGCAAAACATCTTTTTAAGAATCGCTTGCTTCGGGTGAAGATCACGGAAATGAAAAAGCATGAGATGTTCGTTGACGAACAATCCGAAGGTGATTTTAAAATGATGAAACATGAACATTATTTTAAACCTTGTGAGAATGGTACACTGCTCATCGACCTGTTTCATTTTGAAACGCCGTATGGCACTTTTGGCAAATGGTGCAATAGCCTTTTTCTTACCCGCTATATGAAAAATCTGCTGGAACAACGGAATAAAACGATCAAAGAGTTTGCGGAGAGTAATAAATGGGAGAAGTTGCTGATAAAGTAACCTTTTGACATTGTTAACGAAGCTTACTTTATTTTTGCGCCTTTATGAGTAATACACCCACACTGCATACATCGCTGTCTCCTGCCCTCCTTAATTTATATGATCTCAGCAACAGCATTGTGGTGATCATTGATGTATTCAGGGCAACCTCCACGATTGCTTCTGCCTTATACAACGGGGCTAAATGTGTAGTCCCGGTTGACTCTGTCCCCAAAGCTATCGAGATCAGCAAACAGATTGATGGCATTGCTGCGGGTGAAAGAGATGGAATGATTGCTGAAGGACTACTGCATGGCAATTCGCCGCTGGAGTATGATCGCAATTTTATTGAGAATAAAACGCTGGTATTAACCACAACCAACGGCACACGGTTATTACACATGGCGTTGGAAAGAGGCGCCGATACCATTATCTCCGGATCGTTTCCCAACCTATCAGCCGTTTGTGATTACCTCGTAAAAGAAAAGAAAAATGTAGTGCTGGGCTGTGCCGGCTGGAAAGATCGTTTCAATCTTGAAGACACCCTGTTTGCCGGCGCTGTGATCAGCAATGTAAAAAAACATTTTACCATTCATTGCGATAGTTCCCTCATGGCAGAGTCAATGTATAAAATGCATAAAAAAGACATTGTTGGATTTGCCCCTCACCTTACACATTACCATCGTTTGGTGGATAGATTTGGATTGATAGAAGACATCCGGTTTTGCCTTACGAATGATGTAGCTAATGTATTGCCTGTTTACAGGGATGGGAAGTTGCAGATTGAGAGTTAAAAAATCTTCTAAGATAACTATTTTTTCTACTGTTCTGACCGGTAAAAAATTATTTATTATTTCTCCTTATTTGCAAGGAAATCCGCTTTACATTCTTTTATTTTTGCCGATTGCCCTTTTTTGAAACAAACAACATGCAATCGCAACGGGCAGCCCCAAGTGCATTATAATTACAGGTTGCTGTTGTCCACTGTTTATTGAAATATTATTATGGCGTTACCGCACCTTATTAAATATGTATACACCCATGGCACGGATGAAGTGATCCGCCGGGGTAAAAAAATTCATGCGATCGGTTTTTGTGAACTGGTGGAATACGATGACCTGTTTGGATCAGCTGTATTTCGCGTAAAGGATGATATCTATTCTACATTTTATAAAGTATACATTCAGAAATTCAAAGACACAAAAGGTCTTTCGCTTCGTTGCAGTTGTCCGTATAATCTCGGTGATATCTGCCGGCATGAAGCCGGCGCTTTATTCCAGTTGCAGGAAATGATCGACAGAGGTCATTTGCAAACCGGCGAAGTAAAGTATGACCAGCGGCATACGGTGGCCAAGATGAAAACGATTGACCTGAAGACATTACGCCTTTTATCTTCCCAGGAAACGATCACCGAAGCCGAAACATTTTTACGAACACATAAGGCCACAATAGATTTTGCTGAAAATGAAACTGTGAAAGCTACCGTGGTTTTAAATGGTGAAGAATACAAAGTCATTATCCGGAAAAACGAAGAAAGAAATTTTGATACCAGCTGTGATTACGATGATCCTGATCACCCGCTTTGTTTGCCCAAGATCATTGTATTGGTGCAATTGCTGAATGCCTACGGCGCTAACTACTTCGACAGCATCCGCAACTGGGATAAAGAAAAAAATAAATTATTGGAGGCCTATGGCTATTCATTGAGTGATGACCTGAAAGGGAAATTTGAATTTGCCTATAAAGAAGGCAAACCTTTTTTAAGAGTGCTGGATACAACTATCAAACGGGTGGCGCCGGTAGCAGCGCCATCAAGACCTGTGCTCCTTCCTTTTCAAAAAGAAAAAGAAGCAGAAGTGCCCGAAGTGATCGCTGAAGAAATAATAAAGCCAGCACAACGCCTCGGTATAGTGATCAATTTCAATAAAAAGAATTATCCGCAATTCAGCGTAGATGTGGTGGCGGGCGAAACCAATGATGAAGGCAATGCTTTTGCCGGCAAAGTAGAAAAATTAGATATCAGCCGGTATGTAGAAACAGATAAATTATCAGAGATTGATAAAGAACTGCTGGCCTTGTTACGCAAGCTGCAGGAAACGGAGATCAATAAATATATCAGCCGCAATTCACCTTTCTCGGGTATCTGGGAAAATATCATTCACCAGGAAGATGATGATCTGCCCGAAGAAACCAAAGAACTGATGGCAGAATATCTTTTACCCAAATTAAAAAAACTGTTTGCTGAATCGGCCGAGAATTCGCTGATCTTTTTATTGCCCGATAAAAAAGCGTTTAAGACAAATAATCTCGAACAACTGCAACTGGCATCAGAAGAAGCAAGACCACACTTTATCATTAAAAAGGATCCGATAGCTATCGGATCTCATTATAACGTTCATTGCCGTGTTAATCTCGGCAGCATGGAGTATGATCTGGGTGAGAACGAAAGCCCCAGCCCGCTATTTTTTTTATACAACGAACGACTACACCTCTGGAAAAATAATGAAGCGATACACCTGGCTGAAAAATTTTTGCCCACCGGTAAAATGAGTATTGCCGAAGAAGACTGGACCAAAAAATTAAATGAATTTATCCTGCCACTGGCCAAGGAATACAAAGTAGATTTTGATAAATCATTAATACAGGAGATCAAAGATGGTGACCCGGATGTAAAGCTTTTTCTCGTAGAAAAAGGAGATTACCTGATCTTTCAACCCGCATTTTCTTATAAGGGATTTGAAACAAAATCAAAGGACAGGAACGAGATCGTGGTACCGCAGGGCGATAAGATCCTGATCGTACACCGCAACCGAGAAAAAGAAACTGCATTCATTCAGAAGCTGCAGAATCTTCATTCCAACTTTATATACAATGAGGAGAATGGTTCGCTGGCGCTAAAAGGAACAGATGTGTTGAGGAACAACTGGTTCTTTTTGTTTGTGGATGCGATGAAGGATATGAAAACTCCGGTATTTGGTTTTGAAGCCCTCAAGAATTTCAGGTTTAATACAGCCAAACCTCAAACCAAGATCTTTATCAGCAGTAATACTGATTGGTTTGATGCAAGAGTAGATATTGTTTTTGGCGATCAGAAGGTAACAGTGGCAGAAGTAAAAAGGGCATTGGCCAATAAACAGCAATTTGTGCAACTCAGTGATGGCACACTGGGTATCTTACCCGATGAATGGATCAAAAAATATTCACTGTTATTCAGGGTGGGTGAAGGAAAGAGTAATTCACTAAAGCTTTCCCGTTATCACCTGAGTGTGGTGGATGAACTATATGAGCAAAGGGATGAAGAAGAGTTGACCGTGTTGCTGGAAGAAAAATATGAACGGCTTCGCCAGTTCAACACGATCAAAGAAGTAGATCCGCCAGACAATTTAAAGAACATATTGCGTCCTTACCAGGTCGCTGGATTTCACTGGTTAAATTATTTAACAGAGATCAACTGGGGCGGCATTCTTGCTGATGATATGGGATTGGGTAAAACTGTGCAGGCCCTTTCTTTCATGGATCATTTCAAATCAGTGAATGGAAATCTGAAAGCATTGGTAGTTTGTCCCACCACGCTTATTTATAACTGGGAGAATGAAATCAAAAAATTCACACCCAACCTCACCTATCGCATTCATCATGGCGGCACACGCACCCGGATCAAAGAAGAACTGGTTGATCACGATGTTACGATCACTACCTATGGTACGTTGCGCAGCGATATAAAATTATTACTGAGCGTGGAATTTGATTATGTGCTGCTCGATGAAAGCCAGGCGATCAAAAACCCGGCGAGTAAAGTAACAAAGGCTGCTGGTTTGCTAAATGCAAAACACCGGCTTTGTATGAGTGGAACGCCACTGCAGAATAACACCTTTGACATTTTTGCACAAATGAATTTTTTGAATCCCGGTATGCTGGGAACGATGGAGTTTTTCCGCCAGGAATTTGCTGTGCCTATTGATAAGTTTGGCGAGCAGGATCGCAAAGATCATTTGAAAAAAATACTCTATCCTTTTATTTTAAGAAGAACAAAAGAGCAGGTGGCAAAGGACCTTCCGGAAAAACAGGAAATGATATTATGGTGCGAGATGGAAGATGAGCAACGGAAAATATATGATGCTTACCGGAATGATTTCCGTGATAAAATTCTGGGAACAATCCAGGAGCATGGTATTCAAAAATCCCAGCTCACCATTTTGCAGGGCTTAATGAAGCTGCGGCAGATCTGTGATTCACCGGCGATATTAAATGAACAGGAAAAATTTGAAAATCATTCCATCAAACTGGATGAACTGGCAAGAGAGATCGTGGAGAACATTGGTGATCATAAAGCATTGGTGTTTTCGCAGTTCCTCGGTATGCTGGCGTTGATAAGAGCTAAATTAGAAGAGTTGGGTATCAAGTATGAATATTTTGATGGCAGCACTTCAGCGCCTGACCGGCAAACCGCTATCGAAAGTTTTCAGAATAATGATGAAGTAAGAGTATTTCTTATTTCATTAAAAGCCGGTGGTGTAGGTTTGAATTTAACAGCGGCTGATTATGTATACATCGTTGATCCCTGGTGGAACCCGGCCGTGGAGCAACAGGCCATTGACCGTACACACCGTATTGGCCAGACCAAAAACATTTTTGCTTACCGCATGATCTGTAAGGATACCATCGAAGACAAGATCATTCAACTGCAGGAAAAGAAAAGAGCATTGGCCAAAGACATTATCTCTGATGATGCTACGTTTGTGAAGGCATTGACAAGAGAGGATGTAGAATATTTATTCAGCTAATTCATTTTTTGCCTGAACTTTTCATAGCGGCATCGCATTTATCCCTGTTTAAAAATTCGGGAATCAGGCTTATCACGCTTGAAAACGGAAAGATTCTAAGGGAAAAGGAGTTCGTATACCAAATATTAAAAGCAATTCGTCGTTTCTATTAACCAGCCCATCCATTTTTCCGGGAGAATTAAGCAACTGCCGAAGGTAAATCAGGCTTCTTACGTCTAATTTCGTACAATAGTAAACCGCTTATGAAGAATACCATTACACTACTTGCCCTTCTCTTTTCTCTTTTATCCATTGCCCAGGCACAAAAGACAGATGGTAGTATTAAGGGAAAACTTGTAGATACGCTGGCTAAACAACCTATTGCCGATGCTACCATTTCGGTGATGAACGCCAAAGATTCTTCACTTATTACATTTACCATCAGTACTCAACAAGGTGTTTTTGAAGTAAAAGGATTAACAGAAGGCTCGTATAAACTCTTGATATCTCACCAGGCTTACGAACCATTTACACGATCAGTAACGATTACTGCTGAAAAAAAACAAGCTGACCTGGGAGAAATAATAGTGAACAAGAATATTAAATCGTTGGGTGAAGTGGTGGTTACATCCAGCGTACCGATCGTGGTGAAAGGTGATACCGTTCAGTTCAATGCAGATGCTTTTAAAACAAAACCCAATGCAACTGCCGAGGACCTGCTGAAAAAATTACCGGGTGTGGAAGTAGATAAAGATGGTAATGTAAAAACACAGGGCGAACAGGTGCAAAAAGTATACGTGGATGGCAAAGAGTTTTTTGGCAATGATCCCAAGCTGGCAACTAAAAACCTGACAGCGGATATGATCGAGAGTGTGCAGGTATTTGATGATATGAGTGACCAGGCAAAGTTTACCAAGATTGATGATGGCAGCCGTAGCAAAACCATAAATATTAAACTGAAGAAAGACAGGAACAAGGGTTATTTCGCAAAAGCCCTGGTGGCAGTGGGTGATGAGGGTCGTTATGAGGGTAATCTCACCTTCAATAAATTCACAGGTAACCAGCGGTTTTCTGTTCTCTTTAATACCAATAACATTAATAAGCAGGGATTTTCTTTTTCTGATATTATCAGTTCGATGGGAGGCTTTAGCGGATTTGGTGGCGGAATGGGAGGAGGGGGAATGGGCGGCGGACAAATGATGGCTACCCGGGGAAGTGGTGGGTTTGGCGGTGGCGGAAGCAGCAATACAGGTATTATTAAATCATTGTCAACAGGATTTAATTATTCCGATCAATGGGGTAATAAAGTAAAAGTGACGGGCAGCTATTTCTTTTCCAACGGAAATACAAGACAACAACAGGATATATTACGACGCACCACGTTTAACGACTCGGTCGCTACACTCAATAAAACCTCAAGGTCAGAAAACAAAAATCAGAATCACCGGATCAACCTGCGGCTGGAATACCAGATCGACTCGATGAATTCCATTTTATATACGCCCAGCATTACTTTTCAGCACTCTGAAAACTTTAGCGAGGATACTTCTTATACTTATTCAACGATACCTTCTGCAGCATATCTTTCTGTTACCGGCAAAACCAGGAACAGTAATGAAAGAGATGGTCTCAACTGGAACAACAACGTCTTGTTCCGCCATAAATTTGGTAAAATAGGACGAACCATTACACTGGGATGGAACAATACATTTGGTAATAGCGAAAGCGATGGCTTCACGCTTTCAGATAATGATTTTTATCTTCCCAATGGCTCTCCTTATAATACCCTTTACCGTAACCAGCAGAGCAAACAAAAAAATACTACCAATAATAATGTACTCAGCACTTCTTATACAGAACCCTTTGGTTTAAATAAATTATTGGAGTTGAACTATGCCTATACCAATAACAGCAGCACCTCCAACAGGGCTACGTATAATTATAATTCAACTACCGATAAGTACGATAATCCGAACCTGCAACAAACCAATGATTTTGAAAATACATTTTTAGCTCACCGGGCAGGAGCCAATTTCAGGGTGCAGGAAAAAAAATACAATTACCAGTTTGGTATTGGTGTGCAACGGGCAACTCTCGAAAGCAACAGCTACCAGGCCATGACAGGTAAAGATTCATTAACACGGCAGAGTTATACTAACTTTTTCCCGACAGCTAATTTTAACCTTACACCTATGCGGGGTAAAAACCTGCGATTATCTTATAATGGAAGAACCAACCAGCCAAGTGTTTCCCAGTTGCAGAATGTGCTGGATGTATCTGATCCTTTAAATGTGAGATCGGGTAACCCTGAATTGAAACAGGAGTTCAATCACAATGTGAATATGAGCTATAATACGTTCAATATTCTTACGTTCAAATTCATTGCCGCCAGCCTGAACCTCACTGCTACCAGCAATAAAATCGTCAACAGCATTGATACGATGGGCAGGGGCGTTCAGTTAACGGTTCCTTCCAATGTGAATGGCTACTACCGTGCTTTTTCATTTTTTACATTGGGCCTGCCCTTTAAAAATCCAAAGCTGAAAGGATCAAGCCTCAACTTCACTAACAATATTTCCTATACAAGAGATGTAAGTTTATTATACAAGCAAAAGAATATAGGCACTACTGTTGCGATCAACCAGGGGATGGGTATCAATCTCAACAAAGAAAAATTTGATGTTGGCGTGAAAGCTAATGTGGCTTACACCAAAGTTTCCTATTCGGTGAACACCGCATTGAATGAGACGTTTTACACCCAAACATATTCCGGTGATGCATCCTATACCTTCCCGGCCAGTTTCATTCTTTCAACCGACTTTGATTATTATATCAATACCGGTCGTGCAGCAGGATTTAATCAAAACATTCCTTTGTGGAATGCAAGCCTGAGCAAACAGGTATTCAAAAAGAAAAATGCGGAGATCAAATTTTCCATTAATGATATCCTGAATCAGAACCAGAGTATCACCCGTACCAATGGTGATAACTATATACAGGATACCAGGAGTATGGTATTGCAACGCTATTTTATGGTAAGCCTGTTATTCAACCTGAATAAGATGGGTGGCAAAGGTGCGCAATCAGAAATGCCACTCATGCCACCGGTTATGCAACGGAATATGCGTAACATCCGCGTCTATTGATCCTTGCAATCGCAGTCTATAAACTAAAAAGTCCCCGCTTAAGCAGGGACTTTATTATTGTAAGGGGGTTAGTAAGACAAGATCATTTTCTTCTTGCATGAACACCTGCTGCCGGAGAAGAACCCGAGATAAATACACACAGCACCGATTTCAATAAACGGAAAATGTTCAGCGAAGGTTTGTAATAATTGTGATAGATCTTCGCTTGTTCGTGAGCATGAACGATGTTTCTGTTTTTCATATTAGGGAGGTTTTATAAAGGATTAACGAAAAATGAAAGCAAAAAGTATGAAATAAAACTAAGATTTTCTAATATTGTGCTTTATTACGAACCCATTCAATCCAAAACTAATGAAACAAGCCGTAAAAATCCTTGCATTTATTACTATTTCTGTATTTGTTGTCAACCACTCCATCGCTCAGCTGAAACTTCCGGTAGTAAATAATATTGGTTTTGATATAAAAAAAGTGATCGATGATTATCCCAATCATTTCAGCAACCTGCAGGGTGAATTGATTATGGAGCATCCACAGTCTGCCGATTATCAATGCAACTTCAACGTAAATGGTGCGGAGCAGGTAACCGTAACCCAATACTCTTCTAAAACAATTCCGGTAGGAAGCTGGCAGGCACTGATGCTGACGACAGAAGAATTTAGAGAAGCCAAAAGAGAATTCAAAACATTATACAACCAGCTTAATAACCTTGCGGTACAGGCCAGTTACCTTAAAGGAGCTTTTGAAGCGCCAACAGAAGAAAAGAAATTCACCAGTGTTGTTTTTTCTTTTAACGATGCTGCTGATGAATTGAAAAAATTGAAAGTAGAGATCGTGATGGTATACGAACTGATGGAATGGAAAGTAAAGGTGCTGGTGTATACGAAAGAAAGAGAAGATAATGAGAGAGGTAATACTATTGAGGAATAGGCACTGAGCTTGTCGAAGTGCTGTCTTTATTAAAACTTCTAAGTCTTCCCTTCGTCGGGCTCAGGGTTTTAACCTTCATTAACATTAAAGCAATCCAAATTAACTCCCTTAACCCTGTAGTAAGAATATTTTCGTAACCGTAAATTAAAATGGTTATGAGAAAGTTCTGTTACTTGTTGCTACTGCTTGGATTCACTGTTACGGCTTTTGCTCAAAAGAATGGAAGTATTAAAGGGGTTGCTTTTGATACCATATCCCATCTGCCCGTGGCTGCTGCTACTATTTCAGTGCTCGACCGCAAAGATTCTTCACTGGTTACGTTTACCATGACAGATAATGCCGGGCAATTTGAACTGAAAGGAATTTCAAACGGTGATTACCGCCTGCTGATCACACATGTCAACTATCACAACAGTAATACTAATTTTTCCATCACGGACAAGGATAAGATAAAGGACTTCGGAAATATTATCATGAATGATATTGCCAAAGTGCTGGCAGAAGTTGTAATAAGAAATGAAGAGCCGCCAGTAACCCTGGTCGGAGATACCGTTCAATACAACGCCGGCTCTTTTAAAACCCAGCCCAATGCAAATGTTGAACAGTTATTGAAAAAATTACCCGGAGTAAAAGTAGATAAGGACGGAACAGTAACAGCACAAGGCGAAAAAGTAAACAGGGTTTTAGTAGATGGTAAAGAATTCTTTGGTAATGATCCTAAAATTGCAACACGCAACCTCCCTGCCGATGCTGTAGATAAGGTGCAGGTATATGATAAACAAAGCGACCAGGCGCAATTGACCGGCTTTGAAGATGGCAATTATGAAAAGACAATTAACCTGAAATTGAAAAAGGATAAAAAGAAAGGTCTTTTTGGAAAAGCGATGGCCGGTGCTGGTGATAAAGAAAGATATGAAGGCAAGTTTAACGTAAACTCATTCAAGGGCGCCCGGCAATTATCAGCTATCGGTATGGGCAACAATACCAATGCAGAAGGTTTTTCTTTTATGGATATCCTGAACTTCACGGGTGCGCTGAACCAGATGCGGCAAAATGGTGGAGGCAATGTTAATATCAATGTTTCGGCAGATGATGCAGCGGCACTCGGCTTGGGAGGAAATCGTAACGGCGGCATCAACACAGCCTGGGGTGGCGGACTTAATTACAATAATATTATTGGTAGCAAACTTGATTTTCAGAGCAATTATTTTTTCAACCGGTTTAATCCCAATACAAGAAGTCATGTTTACCGGCAGAATATTTTCCAGGGAGCTACTAATTTTTATGACCAGCATTCATACACCGATAACCTCAATAATACACACCGGTTCAACCTGAACAATCTTTACCAGATAGATTCCATGCATTCATTGCGGATCACTCCATCATTCAGTTACCAGAAAACAAGGAACAGGTCACAAACGGATTATAAAACAATAGCAGGAAATGGAGATATGATCAATGAAGGGTTCAGTAATAATATTTCCAGTAATGAAGGATATAATTTTAAGAATGACCTGATCTTTCGGAAAAAATTTAAACGGAAAGGAAGAACATTATCGCTGAGCCTGCAGAATACTATAAATGAATACAACGGCGATGGTGATCTGCAATCAGTAATTAATTATTATACTGGAAGCAGTATTACGAAACGGGACACACTCAAACAGGTAAATGAAACTACAGGCGACCTGAATGGCTATACAGCCAGGGCTGTTTATACCGAACCCGTATGGAAAAGGACATTACTTGAATTCAGTGCGGGGAAAAGTAATACTAAAAGTGTGTCAGGAAAAACAACGTATGATTATAACAAAACCAGTGCGAAATATGATAAGATAAACCAACCACTGACCAATGATTTTGAAAACACCTATAGTTATACCAATGCAGGTATACGGATGAGAAAGCAGGCCCGGAAATATAATTACTCGGTAGGGCTTAGCTGGCAGCAGGCGCAACTGGAAGGAAAGATCATCAGTGGTGTGAAAGATTCTGTCATCAATAAAGATTTCACGAATATTTTACCGAATGCCAGCTTCAAATATAATTTCTCCCGCTTCAAAAGTTTTTCCATCAACTATTCGGCTTCTACCAACCAGCCGACTATGTCACAATTACAACCGGTGCCGGACAATACGAATCCTTTGTATATAAGAGAAGGCAACCCTGATCTGAAACAGGAGTACAGCCATGCGGTAAGGGGCAATCTTAATCTACTGTCTCCTTATAAAAACAAAAACCTGTTCATGTTCTTTAATGTCATTACTACGCAGAACAAGATCGTAGGCTATGACTCGGTCAACCTCTCCACCGGTGTAAGAAGAACAAAGCCTGTCAATGTGAATGGTGTTTATAACCTGAATTCAAATATCAGTTACAGCCTTCCGATGCGGTTTATGAAAGCCAATTTTGAAATTGGAAACCGGGTCAGCTATAATAAAGGCAAACAGTTTATCAATAAGCTGGCGAATGATATCAAAACATTTACCTGGGGACCCGAAGTAAGAATGGATATTAATCCCAGCGATAAAGTAAACGTCGGCATCGGTGCCAGCTATAACTATAATAAAACCAACTATTCACTTGAATCTTCCTTGGATAATAAGTACCTGTCGCAGGAATACAATGCCTCCATTGACTGGCAGTTGCCGAAAAACTTTTTCCTTGCTACAGAATTTAATTACACGATCAATAGCCAGCGGTCGGCTGGTTTCAATGCTAAGATTCCTATCTGGAATGCCAGTGTCAGTAAGCAATTCCTGAAATACAACCGGGGTGAAATCAAATTCAGTGCATCCGACCTGCTGAACCGTAACCTCGGTATCAGCCGTACAACCAACCAGAATTATATTGAAGACAAGGAAGTGAATACACTCAAACGATTTTTCCTGCTGAGCTTTACGTATAGTTTAAGCAAAAGCGGGTTGAACAATGGAAGCGGTGGGGGCATGCGGATAATGACGAGATAATTTAATGGCCTCCATACTATTTTAAAAACTTACTGCAACTGACCCGGTAAAAAACATATCGGTTTTTACCGGGTTATTGCTTTTAAAAAAAATTCTGTCGCTGCTTCTTAAATTTCGTCCCTCAAGCCGGAGCAACATATTTTTCCCCGTCACATAATCTATATTCAGTGAATATCCTGTGGTTTGAAAACCATTTGCTGTTCCTGTGGCAATAATAACTCCCTTCCTATCCTGGTAGTATTCTGCTCTTCCGGCGATAGCCCACTGGTTGCTGATGAAATATTTTATAATTACAACCGGTGAATACCATGTATTGCTGCTCCTAGAAGCGGATGTTTTTTCTTCAGATCCAATATCAAACCCAACAGTAACGCCTAATTTCTCACTGATCGTAAATATGCCATAGATATTATGAAAGAACCGATAAAGCCTTGCACTATCAGGTTTGTCGGTACCGATAAACGTACTGTAGTTCAGCAATGTTTTACCTGATGGTTTAAACTGGATTTGTGTTCCCCAGCTCATAAGAGAATTGCCACTAAGCCTGCTAATACGTTGCCATCCGTTTAACGCCAGGCAGCTCAATATCCATTTACCATTATCAGTGGTGAAGGTCAACTTTGCACCAGCTTCAAAATAAGGTGAGTTCTCGGCACCCAGGCTCCTGGTGAGTGTCGGACTTTCTTTGCTAACAGCACTTTCAAAACCAATATGCGAAGGAAGTATTCCGGCATCCAACCAAAGGTTTTTCTTTTTACTGAGTTTGATACCGGCATTAGCTTCAAAAATAGGTTTCAATGCCGATGGTTCGGCAGCATAGTTGGCATTCATGTAAGTGCCGGCTGCCAGGGCAAGGTTTGCTCTTACTTTTCCTGTTGCGTAAGCTGCTTTTATAAAACCAAGATTCAAATTAAACTCGTTGTGGCGATTATGGCTATAAATAAAAGACGGACGGTTGCCATTCATTGGTTTATTAAAATCATATTGGTAATAAATTTCTGCATAACCAGAAATGGAAAGTAAACGGGTATGCGAACTATCCTGTGCAGCAGCAGTTGCTGATATGATACTGATGCCTGTAATAAAAAGAAATCGTTTCATACTCCTATAACTTAATTGTTTACTCTTGTTAACTCTATCTTCTGAGCAGGGTGATACAGCAATGGAATATCTTCCACTACCACATCACTCTTATCAAGTCCAAAGGCTTTCTCATCACGTTGTCCAAGTCCTTTCAAAAAGAAATAAGAATTAAGCAATAGACCATCTTTCAATGCAAACTCGTTTTCGGCCGAAAGAAATTTTTCAATTACGATAAATTTGAAATCAGGCTGTGCATTGTATTTGGTAGACCCATCAGGCCGGATATGCAGGCTCAATTCTTTTTTGATCACCAGGTCCTGCACAATCTTTTTAAAATAGAGTTCTGTACGTGGTTGTATGCGGAAGCCAGCATTGATAGTGATCTTAATCACTTTATCATCCAGCAGTTCTGATACATCATAAGTAAGTGTATAAGGTTGTTCGGTACGATTGATGTGAACAAACCAGTATACATCAGCCCGTTTTGGTTTTTTAGAAAAGATAGAGTTGATGATCTTCTCTTCTACATGGTGGCGGTTGTTGGCCTTGGTAAGGTAAATCAGGTGGGTGGAGAATTTGGGAATATTATCATCCTCACTCAGTTCCTTTATCGTTGGCGCATATTTGCCAAGATCTACAAATTTGGTAAACCGGTTATTGATCTTTCTTGCATAAAACCAGGTATACATCACCATAAAGATGAACAGTTCGAAGAAGAGGAACATCCACCTTTCTTTTATCTTAGCTACGTTAGCAATGAAAAAAGCAGACTCTACCGTAGCAAATAAAATAAGGATGGCAACCACCAGCCCTTTTTTCCATTTCAGTTTGTAAACAAGAAAATAGCTCAGCAGGATAGTTGTCATCATCATCGTGATAGTGATAGAAAAACCATAAGCGGCTTCCATGTGGGTGGAATTGCGGAAGTATAATATCATCAATATACAACCCGCCCAAAGTATAACATTCACACTGGGAATATAGATCTGCCCTTTCAGATCAGATGGTTGACGAACCCTTACCCGTGGCCAGAAGTTCAGGTTCATGGCTTCACTGATTAACGTATAGGAGCCGCTGATGAGTGCTTGTGACGCAATGATAGCAGCAGCAGTGGCAATGAGGATGCCGGCAATCAAAAACCAGGGCGGCATGATTTCAAAAAAAGGATTACGGCCTTCGAGCAACGGTTGTCCCTGGTGCATGATCCATGCTGCCTGTCCCAGATAATTTACCAGTAAACATATTTTTACAAATGCCCAGGTGATGCGGATATTTTTACGACCGCAATGACCTAGATCTGAATACAAAGCTTCTGCACCCGTCGTGCAAAGAAATACGGCGCCGAGCAACCAGAAACCGCCGGGATATCTTACCAGCAATTCATACGCATAGTATGGGTTCAGTGATTTCAATATTGCCGGGTAATGTTGTATTTGATTAATACCAAGGACAAATAACATGATAAACCAAACGATCATGATCGGGCCAAAAGCGCCGCCAACTTTTTGTGTTCCGAAACGTTGAAAGAAAAAAAGTAAAGAGAGAATAACAATAACAATAGGAACCGTGGGAAGGTGGGGAACAACAGCTTCCAATCCTTCAACAGCGGATGCGACCGAGATCGGCGGTGTGATAATACCATCTGCCAACAAAGTTGTTGCACCGAGTATGGTGGGGATCACCAATTTTTTTCCATAGCGGCGTACCAGGGCATATAAGGAGAAGATGCCACCTTCACCATCATTATCAGCTTTTAGGGTAAGCCAGATATACTTTACTGTTGTCTGCAACATTAAAGTCCAGAACACACAGGATACACCACCCAGTACCAACACTTCATCAATTTGTTTTTCACCTACGATGGCTTTGAGTACGTACAGGGGGCTGGTGCCGATATCGCCATAAATTATCCCCAGCGCCACGAGCAACGAAGCAATAGTTACCCTGT
The DNA here is from genome assembly GCA_036383515.1 of Chitinophagaceae bacterium. Taxonomy (GTDB): domain Bacteria; phylum Bacteroidota; class Bacteroidia; order Chitinophagales; family Chitinophagaceae; genus CADEDV01. The sequence continues at coordinate 36,384 of DASVOE010000030.1, forward strand.
TCGAATGAATGCTATTCGATTTCATCTTTCAAAATTTTATGTATCGTTGATTATTCCTTAGCAATAAACCGGTAGCCCACTCCCGACTCCGTAACGATATAAGCAGGGCGGTTAGGATCTGTTTCTATTTTCTTTCTTAATTGTGCAATGAATACTCTCAGGTATTGGGATTGGTTGATATAGCCCGGCCCCCATATTTCCCGTAATAAATATTGGTGTGTCAATACTTTTCCTTCCTGCTGAGCAAAAAGGCTGAGTAATTTATATTCTGTCGCCGTGAGTTTTATAATCTCATTATTTTTCTTCACGGTTCTGGTCCCCAGGTCAATTTGCAATTCCTTGCAATCGATCACAGGGTTGCTATCCTCTGTTGTATTGCTGCGTAATGCAGAACGGATGCGGGCCAGCAATTCACCGGTACGGAAAGGTTTTACAAGATAATCGTTGGCGCCATTGTCCAATGCTTTTACAATATCTTCTTCACTGCTTTGTACGGAAAGGATCAATACTGGCCGGGTATACCACTCTCTTAATTTCTTTAATACGCTATGACCATTTTCATCAGGCAATCCCAGGTCAAGTATGATTAAATCTGGCGGATGAGTGGCTGCTATCCGCAACCCCTCTTTCGCCGAGTCGGCTGATTCTACATTGAATTGGTTACTCTCCAGTGTAATTTCCAGCAGCCTGCGTATCTGCACTTCATCATCTATTACCAATATTGCGGCGTTATTCATTTTTCAGGTTATTTATATAAGATGTTTCCGCCGGTATTTCTATGGTAAATCTTGCACCATGCGGTACATTTTCAAGGATGACTGTTCCGTTATGTGCTTCTACAAAACCCTTAACAATAGAAAGACCCAAGCCGGTGCCACCGGTTATTGAATTACTTAACCGGTAAAACTTGTCAAACACTTTTTCCAGTTCTTCTTTTGGGAAGCCGGGGCCACGGTCTTCAATGATTAAGGTTAAAAAGTTATTCTCATTTTTTACTTCGCTATGTTCTGCTGTTGTTGTATCAAGGTTGTATATCTTTTCCGCATTGTTCTTTGCTGTGATAAATATATCGGCATACGCCGGTGTATAGATGGAAGCGTTGTATAATAAATTATATAGCACCTGTTCCATCAGTCCATAGTCCAGTTTATATAATGGAAGATTTTCTTCAACACTGATATGCAATTGATGACCCTTTAATTGCTGTTCAAGCCGGTGGATGGTATCATAGACCAATTCGTTGATATCGCACCAATCTTTATGAATTTGTAAAAAACCAGATTCCAACCTTGACATGCTCAACAGGTTTTCCACCTGCTGGTTGAGACGCAGGGCAGCCATTGAAATATTTTCTGCCAGTTCCTTACGGTTATCAACAGAAAGGTTAGAAGAAGATGACAAAAGATTATCTGTTGCACCTACGATGGTGGCAATTGGTGTTTTTAATTCATGCGATAGCGAGTTGAGCAAGGTGTTATACAATTTTACGGTCTTTTCTTTCTCTTCTTTTTCTCTTACCTGTCTTTCAATTCGCCTGATCCTGTTCGTTAATACCCCATTGATAAAGGCAATAATAAAATACATCAGGAAAAGAAAACCATCTTCTGCAGTGCTAATATGAAAGGTGAATTTGGGAGGAATAAAAAAGAAATTCCATACCAGGGCGCTTAATAAAGCCGCTATCAGCACAGGCAAAATATCAAAGACTATTGCGATCAGTGAAACTGTAAGCAGTAATATAAAAGCTACGACCTTATAACCGATGTATACGGAAAGAGAATAGCAACCGGCAGACACCAGTATCACTAACCCTACACTAATGAGGAATTGATTGGCTTTGCTGATTTTTGAAAGTTGAGGTAACATACTTTTACAGGCAAAGAACAAAGGTAGTTTGCCTGCTATCAGTAAAGTATAAAATCAACAGCGTTGCGTATAAAGATTTTATAAAGAAAGCATGATCATACCTGCACCAGCTGGATATTATTACCACAGGTATCATCAAATACAGTAACGATTACTGGTCCCATTGCTGTAGGCTTCATGCTGAATACGACACCCAGCTTCAGCAATCGTTCATATTCTTTTTGAATATCGTCCACATGAAAAGCGGTTAAAGGAATGCCAGCTTTGAATAATTGTTGCTGGTAAACACCGGCAGGTGCAAACCCAAGAGGCTCCAGCAACAATTCTACTCCATCCTGTTCTTCTTTCGAGACTACGGTAAGCCATTTATGTTCGCCCAACGGCACCTCTGTTTTCTTTACAAAGCCGAGTATGTTGGTATAAAACTGTAACGCTTTTTCCTGGTCGTTGACCATTACGCTGGTTAACCTGATCTTCATAAAAGTAGTTTAGTTATTATTCACTGTAAAAGTGAATAATCTTTTTTAAAAGCACTTGTCCGGAATTGCTTTTTTGAATCAGGCTCTTTTGCAGGGATTAACACAATACCCGATTGCAATGGGCGAAAGAGGTTTTATTTTCATCTTACTATTCTTTTGAAATATAGAAGGCGGAGTACCTGTCATCTTTTTAAAAAGCCGGGTAAATGAACTGATACTTTCAAAACCTACTGCCCTGCAAACTTCAGTAGCTGGCATGCCTGAACGTAAAAGCTGTTTAGCTTTCCTGATCCTTTGTTCAGTCAGGTATTGATGTGGTGTTTGACCATAACTGTTTTTAAAAAGCCTCAGGAAATGAAATTTAGAAAGAAAAGCCTTTGCCGGTCATATCATCCAGGCGAATATTTTCTGTAAAATGTTTATCAATGAAAAGCTTGGCGTTGATGATCTGCTGGTATAAAGCATCATGCCGATAGATTTCTTTTTTTAGCTTCAGTAATTGTTGATGATAGAAAGTCATAAAAAAGGCAAAAATAAAAATAAAGTAAAAAGAATAGAAAGGCTAATGGTAAGTATCATCTTTTGCTTACTAATAAAAAAAAGTTGTCTAATGCCAGATTTACAGACAACAAATAATATTCCAAGTAAAAAAATTAATTGAACTATAAAAGACATTAGTGACGGCTGGGGAAACAAATTATCGTAGGCATACCATCCCGACGGCCTCCAGTTCAGGATTAATATTATGCTACTTAAAGAGGAAAGTGCTAAATAGATCAGGTAAAATGTAAAAAGAATCCAACCAATTTTTTTTCTTATCAGGAATGTAAAAAGGGCTACTGGTAAAGTGACGATCGGGAGAAAATATTCTAAGCTTATTAATGGGAAATTGGTAAACTCTTTTAAAAGGGACCAGTGTATGCTGTAATTTTTTATAATATCGTAAAGAAAAAAGAAGCTAAATACAATTACAATTAATCGTATAATCTTTTCAGGTTGGGGTATCCCTGACTGAATAGGATTTAACGTATCAAAAAAAATAGTGCGGGCGTTCTTAATTTTATCTTCTATTATCCTTGCTTTTTCTTTTTGTATTTCAACTTTAAATTTTTGAGTGGTAATAGACTCTTTCGCTTCTAATACTTCCAATTCAGATAATTCTCGCCTGGAAAACTCGTTTTTTGCAGCTTCAATAGCCAAGGACTGGTAATCACCCTGATTTTCAAGAATAGTTAATAATTCAGTATTACTAATAGTTTTATAATATTCACTGAAGTTATTCATAATTAATATCTGCTTATTGCGTACTTCTAAATATACAACCCCTCTCTTGAGATCGCAATATCTTAATAACAGAAATGTTAATCAGTTTAGGAGATAGCTATGAAAACAAATATTACCTTTTGGAAAAAGATCTTTTGCTTACATCTTATATTACAACTGCCTTATTATTTTTTTTCATAGGATCTAAATAAACAAAGAGCAAAGAGTTTGAATGAATGGAACGACGCCGTAAAAAATATATGGATAATTATATGCCCGCCCAACAGCGTTAGTCTAATCGATTACTCAAATTAATAAACCCCTGCCTTTCTTCTCCAGAAGGACAGGGGTTATTTATGAGGAGAATAAAAACTTAATTGAACCGCATTACTCTTCCCGGTCCGCCATTATTCCGCTGCATTTCTTCCATCATTTTCTCTCTTTCTTTACGAAATTCGGCGGGTGTATATTTCTTTTTACCTGTAGGCTCTTTAATAAGAGCCAGGTCTGCTTTTTCTTTTATCTCCAATGCTTTAAAAGTTTGTCTGCCATTACTGATATCCATCTCCAGTATAACACCCGGCAATTGACCCTGGAACTCGGAAGGTCCTGCTGATACGGGAATATCGCTGGCAAACCAGGCCACGATCAGTGAGGTATCGGTAATCTCTTTTCGTTCGGCTTTTCCATTATCCATCGTCATTTGTATACGCTGACTTATTTGTGTAGCGGTTGCCTTCATGCAATTATGATTCAATATCATTTTGGTTTCCCCGGTCATTTTCCATTTTAATGGACGGATGCTGTCTTCTACTATGAATTTTTTATCCATGATCTCTCTTTGTTCAACCCGTTTAGCAGTTTCAAAATTATTGTAAATAACATCATTGGATCCTGCCGCCACCATACGTATCTGCATACCACCATCACCAAAAGATGTTTCATCATCATTCTCCTGCTCAGCCTGCCGGTATAAGGATTGATTATTACCAAAGTCCAGTTCAAATTTATCCTTTCGCTGTTTCGGGATCATCCGCTGCATCTCTTCCTGCATGCCGGCAAAACTTACCTGCATCTGCACAGTGCGTTCATAGATCACTTTTCCTTCTTTTTGTTGTGCCTTCAGGGTCACGAGGGTCAGCAATGCACAGGCCAGTGTAACTAACTTTTTCATTACTAATAATTTTAATCAAAACTAAGCTTACAAAAAGGCAAAGCTGGTTAATCCACCTTGCATTAAGGTTAATAAAGGTTAATGACGCTGATAAGCCCCATAGCAAAGGATTACATTTGTAAACGCATCATGAAAAAGCTCCGCGTATCTTCCATATTAATGATCGTTGCCATACTGGGTATCGCAGGTTTCCAGGGTTACTGGTTGAAGAATAATTATGACCGGGAGAAACAAAACCTGGACATCACAACAGCAGCTTCTTTTCGTCAAACCATTTTGAAACTACAGGCATCTAAACTCAAAATCGAACAGATAAACCTGCAAATGGATTCTACCAATGTTTCCAATGTGGTAGTAACAGGAAAAAAAACCGGCAAGGTTACTTTTAACCGGACTGTAAGATCAAAAGAGCCGGCGATCTCTTTGCTGAACGTGGTGCAGGAAAAAATGAGGGATTCTGTATGGACGGGTAGCAAAGGAGAGCGAACTATTATTGTTTCCATGAAAAATGATTCCATGCGTCATTTTTTAATGGATTCATTAAAAGAAGGAAAAAGAAATATCAGGACCATTGATATTTCACATCGAATTGATTCTTTATTACCTGATCCCCGGCTGATCAAAGAGATACATGTTGAAAAAGCAAATGTTAAACCGCTTCAATCTATTTCTTCTTCCGGTGCCGCTCATTCCGGGATAGGTGAAAATGTTTTTGTTGAAGGTCACTTACCTCCTCTTCCTGTGACAGAAAACGGGTTAAAAAATAATGAAAAGATGTCACCGGGGAATGCTGTGTTTCGTTTTTTATATGACATAGATTCACTGGCCCTCAAAGATTCTGTAACGGTGAAAGAAGTAACCGAAGCATATTCCAACCGGCTGAAGGAAGAAAAGATCAATATTGCTTTTAAAGTAGACCGCTATGATAGCAGTCGTGCGACCCCGGCTAATGCAGTGACCATCGGCTTTTCCAATCCAACTTCTTTTGGGCTTACCCTGCAAAGCACATTCAGTTATATGTTTGGAAAGCTGAAGCTGCCTATCCTGTTTTCATTATTGCTAGTAGGTATCACGATCGCTTCTTTTGTATTGCTCTACCGCAATATGATGAAACAAAAACGGCTGGCTGATCTTAAAAATGAATTCATCAGTAATATCACGCATGAATTAAAAACGCCAATAGCTACTGTAGGCGTCGCCATTGAAGCATTGAAAAGCTTTAATGCCATTCATGATCCGAAACGGACACAGGAATACCTGGATATTTCGCAAAATGAATTGCAGCGACTCAACCTGCTGGTAGATAAAGTGCTGAAACTTTCCATGTTTGAAAAAAAGGAGATCGATCTGAAATATGAAACGCTTAATTTAAAAGATGTCGTAGATGAAGTGATTACTTCCATGCGCTTGCAAATAGAAAAATACAGGGCTGTTGTTTCGGTTAATACAGAAGGAGATTGTTTTCTGCAGGGCGATCGCCTGCATTTGCTGAGTGTGGTATTTAACTTACTGGATAATTCACTTAAGTATGGGAAAGAAAATTCCACTATACATATTAACCTGGAAGAAAAAGAAAATACAGTGCAGCTGACAATTGCTGATAATGGTATCGGCATTCCTTCAGCATATAAAGACAAGGTGTTTGAAAAGTTTTTTCGCATTCCGCATGGTGACACGCATAATGCCAAAGGCTACGGGTTGGGATTAAGTTATACTGCCCATGTGATCAAAAAACATAGAGGAACTATTGCCATTGAAAATAGGGAAGCTGAAGGAGCCACGTTTGTCATCACCCTGCCAAAACAAAAGGTGTAATGTATGCTGAATGATAAAGATATTTTTTGTCATAGTAGCTTTTGAAACTATGACAAACCTTGCTTCAACAAATAACACATGAGCCTGACAAAAATTTTATACGTAGAAGATGAATTGTTCCTGGGCAAGATCGTGCGGGAAAGCCTGGAAAGCCGCGGCTTTGAAGTGATCATGGAAGGTGATGGGGCTAAAGTGACAGCATTGTTTAAAAAGACAAATCCCGATATCTGTGTGCTGGATATAATGCTTCCCAATAAAGACGGATTTACTATTGCCGATGAAATAAGAGAGCTGGATGAAGCGGTACCCATCATTTTCCTCACTGCCAAAACACAAACCGAAGATGTGGTAAAAGGATTTTCATTGGGCGGCAATGATTATATCCGCAAACCTTTCAGTATGGAAGAGCTGATCGTTCGTATTCAAAGCCTGCTGCGCAATAAAAATGAAATCATCACGAAAGTAGCCGGCGATAGTGTGACGATGGGGCGATATCATTTTCAATTAAACCGCCAGGTGCTCACGAATGATAAAGAAGAAAGAAAACTATCTTACCGCGAAAGTGAACTACTGAAACTGTTATATGAGAACCGGGATAAGATCATTGACCGTAAGGATATTCTCAACCTGCTCTGGGGCAATGATTCTTTTTTCAACAGCCGTAACCTGGATGTTTATATCACCAAGCTCCGCAGTTATTTAAAAGAAGATCCTTCACTGGAGATTATCACCATCAAAGGGATCGGGTACCGGTTTATTGCCGGGTAATATATCGGCTACTCCCGGTAACTTAGTGGGAATAGTTGGATATATTTATAAAAAAATCATCATGTCGTTCAAAAGCATCATCGGCACCGTATTGATCATCGCTGTTATTGTTGCTCTATTCACCAAACCAGGTCTGGATGATTTCAAGAGCTATATAAGAACCAAATCGCCTCTGCCTCCTACTATTGAATATACCAACGGTTTTGCTTTTTCTGTTTTCAAGGTTAGCTATTTTGATTTAAAGAGTATTCCTTCCCGCAAAGCCGGTAGTGCTGAAGTTGCCGTTGCTATTCCTAAAGAAAAAGCAACTTATCTTGCCCTGTATGGCAGATTCTGGAAACTATAATGCAGCAGCCGAAATAAAAATGCCGGAACAGAAAGCTTATATCGCCGACCGCATCTTTACAGGAAATGAATGGCTGGAACAACATGCAGTTGTTACTGACAATGGCGTTATTCAACAAGTCATTCCCTCTTCTCATTTGCCCACTTCCATTCCCATAGAAACTTTTGCCGGTTGTTGCATTGTTCCTGCCTTTATAGATTTACAGATTTACGGCGCCTACGGAAAATTGCTGGCTGTTTATCCCGAACCCAACTCGCTGTATCAATTAAAAGAGTATTGCGAAAAAGGGGGTGCGGCTTATTGTATGCCAACGGTTGCTACCAACACGAAGGAGGTTTTTTGTAAATGTATTGATGCCGTAAAAGCGTATTGGCAACAACAGTGGAAAGGCATATTGGGCTTGCACCTCGAAGGCCCCTGGATCAATTCTGTTAAACGCGGAGCACATATTGAATCGCTGATACATTCACCTTCCCTTTCAGAAGTAAAGCAGTTACTCGATTATGGTAAAGATGTAATTAAGATCATTACCCTTGCTCCTGAAATTTGCAGCAAAGAAATATTGGAACTGATCCTTTCGTACAATATTATTATATCAGCAGGACATAGCAATGCAACGTATAAACAGGCAAAAGAAAGCTTTGGCAATGGTATTACTGCCGTCACTCATTTATTCAATGCCATGAGCCCGTTGCAGCACCGTGAACCCGGGCTTGTTGGTGCTGTAATGGATGACAACAAGGTGTTTTCCAGCATTATTCCCGATGGGTATCATGTGGACTTTGCAGCCATCCGCATTGCCAAACAGGTGATGAAGCAAAGGTTGTTTGTGATCACTGATGCTGTAACGGAAACAACCGATGGAGAATACCAGCATTATAAGACGGGTGATAAATATGAGGCTGCGGGCATATTGAGTGGTTCTGCTTTAAATATGAGTACCGCTTTGCAAAACCTGGTTACGAAAGCAGGAATCCAAACAGGTGAAGCGATACGTATGTGCAGTTTATATCCGGCCGAAGTGATCGGCAAACACCATGATTTGGGTCGAATTGAAAAAGGGTACAGTTCCGATTTGGTGGTATTGAATGATTCGCTGGAAGTGCAGCAACTTATCAGGTGATCTTTCGGGGGATATAACAATTCATGCATTTCTTTTTGAAATTGTAATAAATTTTTTTAATCTTTAAGACATCAACCAATATTCATCCACCTAAAACTGCTCACCAACATGAGAAAGTTCATTGTATTGGCAACTGTTTTTATTGCAACACTCGCCATTACGTATTTTACTTCCTGTAATAACAGTAACCCGGATACCACAGCCGGCGAAAACAAAAACGATTCACTCAAAAAAGTAATTGAAAAAGGCGAATACCTGGCCCGCCATGTAGCCGGATGTTTGGACTGTCACAGCAAACGGGATTTTACAAAATACTCAGGTCCTGTAATGCCGGGAAGCGAAGGGGGCGGTGGAGAGGTGTTTGACGAGAAAGTCGGATTACCGGGGATGATACAGGCAAGGAATATTACTCCTGACTCAGCAACAGGTATTGGCACATGGACAGATGCTGAAATATTGCGTGCCATCACCCTCGGAATTAGTAAAAACGGTGATACGCTGTTTCCAATAATGCCGTATGTCAATTTCAACCGAATGGCGAAAGATGATCTGCTAAGTATCATTGCTTTTATAAGAACGCTTAAGCCGATCAGTAATAAAGTTGCTCCCCGGCAGTTGATGATGCCGATCGCTATGGCTTACCCGGGACCTATGCTGCAACCGTCTGTTGACAACAATGTTCGTCCGGCAGAAACAGATAAAGTAAAATATGGCGAATAC
>DASVOE010000031.1:0-16008 GCA_036383515.1 Chitinophagaceae bacterium
AGCATCCCACCTGCAAAGAACAAAATGATCATCACCCAATCATACTCCACTATTTTTGGCGCCAGCAAATAACTGATCACACTGCTGAACACCACCATTATACTCAGCGAAAGCTTTATTAACTGTCCGTAATCTTTGATCTTGTTCTTCACAGCTCTCGCTTATTATATAAGAACATAATTTTTTTATGTTCCCAACTTCTGTACTATTAGCATCACCTGTTGCATCGCACTCTTGTGCTTCCTGTTCTTTTATCAGCAACCCACCCCATTTCTCAAAGAATTAGGTTCACTTAATTCGCCCCTCCCAGGAGGGGATGTGTCCCTAATTCATCATTCAATCCTTAATGTCAATATATATCACTATGTTTCTTCAATTTTTCAAACTCTTCGAAAGCCCCCTCCGGGAGGGTTGGGGTGGGCCTTAATGCTTACTCTCATTCGCTCCCACCGGCTCCGTTTGCGGAATGAATTCTCTTCCGTCTTTACCATAATCATAAGCCCAGCGGTGTACTTCAGGAATCTCGCCTGTCCAGTTACCATGTCCGGGACGGATCGGTGTTGTCCATTCCAGTGTATTGGCACCCCATGGATTTTGTGTTGTTACTTTTCTTCCTTTGAAAATAGAATAGAAGAAGTTGAACACAAACATCAACTGCATCGCAAATACAATGATGGAAACAACCGTGATCATTTTATCAAGATCAGCAAACTGGGTAAACGAAACCCAACTGCTTTTATCTAAATAGCGACGTGGCATACCAGCCAATCCCTCATAGTGCATCGGCCAGAAAATAAGATAAGCGCCTACCATTGTTACCCAGAAGTGGATATAACCTAAGGTGCTGTTCAGGTAGCGGCCAAACATTTTCGGGAACCAATGATATACCCCGGCAAACATGCCGAAGAAAGATGCCACACCCATTACAATATGGAAGTGAGCCACCACAAACATTGTATCATGCAGGTGAATATCGATCGTTGAGTTGCCGAGGAAGATACCTGTCAGACCACCGGATATAAATAAGCTTACAAAACCGATAGCAAATAAAGTAGCAGGTGTAAAACGGATATTACCTCTCCATAATGTGGTGAGCCAGTTGAACACTTTGATGGCAGATGGTACAGCGATCAATAGTGTCAGCAATACGAATATCGATCCAAGGAAAGGATTCAGACCTGTTACAAACATGTGGTGTGCCCACACTAAAAAGGCAAGAATAGTAATGGCGAATAAAGAACCGAGCATCGCCATATAACCAAAGATGGGCTTGCGGCTGTTCACGGATAATATTTCCGACACCATACCCATCGCCGGCAGCAGGATGATATATACTTCCGGGTGGCCTAAGAACCAGAATAAGTGCTGGAACAATATGGCACTACCGCCTTCGTTGGGCAATACCTGGCCATTTACCACAATATCACTTAAGTAAAAACTTGTTCCGAGGTTACGATCAAATAATAAAAGAATTAAACCTGATAACAATACAGGGAAAGATAACACACCCAATACCGCAGTAAAGAACATCGCCCAGATGGTCAACGGCATTCTTGTCATGCTCATACCCTTGGTACGCATATTCAATATAGTAGAGATATAGTTAAGACCACCCAATAATGAAGACACAACGAATAAAGCCATACTGACGATCCAGAGATCCATTCCCAATTTAGATCCCTGCGAAGCATCATGCAAAGCACTTAGTGGTGGATAGACTGTCCACCCTCCACTCGCAGGACCGGTACTGATAAATAAAGAGGAGATCATAACAATACTGGCCAGGAAGAAGAACCAGTAGGATAGCATATTTAAAAACGGCGAAGCCATATCCCTCGCACCAATCTGCAGAGGAATAAGAATATTGGCAAAAGTTCCGCTTAATCCCGCCGTCAATACAAAGAATACCAGCACTGTTCCGTGCATGGTCACCAATGCATAATAAAATTCAGGCTTGATCTGGCCGCCTGCAGCCCAATGGCCAAAAAATGTTTCTAAGATGGGGAACTTATCATTCGGAAACCCTAATTGCAAACGAAACAATACCGAGAATAAGCCACCAATGATAGCCCATACCATCCCGGTGATCAGGAATTGTTTTCCGATGGTCTTATGATCCATGCTGAAAACATACTTGCTGATAAAGGTCTCTTTATGATGCTCATGATGTTCATCATGATATCCGTGTGATACAGCGGTATGCTGCTGTACATGCAATGCTTCGCTCATAATCTTTTATTTTGATGACAACACAATGTTGTCAGCTTTCATAATCTTATTTGGTTTTCAATTGGGCAATCGCCGCTGTATCCTTTACAGGAATTGTTTTGATAGCCGCCGTGTCTTTCACTGCATTAGGATCTTTGTCAGGAAATACACTAAAATATTTTGGTTTTTTCTGCGCCATCCAGGCATCAAATTCTTCCTGTGATTCTACAATGATCTCGCCTCTCATACCGGTATGTCCCTGCCCGCACATCTGGTCGCAGGATATTTCAAACACAAATTTCGGATTTCCTGTTTCTTCAATCATCTGTTTGGTTGTCTTGGTCGGTGTAAACCACATCGTAGTAGGTGTGCCGGGCACGGCATCCATTTTCATCCTGAAATGCACAAGACCTACGTCATGAATAACATCTTTGGACCCGATCACTAATTTCACTGGCTTATTTACTACCAGGTGCATCGCTTCACCACTTACATAAACATCGTCATGGTTATAGGGGTCGTCCCATAATTGGCCCATCGGGTTTTCGCTGCTGATCTGTTTAAAATATTTTTTACCTAACACTTTATCATTGCCGGGATAGCGGAATTCCCATTTGAACTGACTGCCCACAATTTCCACCTGTTGAGCTCCTTGCGGTGCTTCGCCAGTGATCTTAAACCAGTAGAAAATTCCAAACCCTACCAGCACAGTTAGTGCAATGGCTGGTATTACTGTCCAGATAACTTCCAGTTTGTTATTATGCGGATAGTAATAGGCCTTTCTTTTCTCAGACGCCTGGTATTTATAAGCGAACCAGAACAATGCCACCTGGGTAATAACGAAAACAACGCCGGTAAGTATGAAAGTGATATGAAGCATCCGGTCGATCAATATACCATGATCAGAAGCAGCTTCACCCAGCACTCTTCCTTTAAACTGTTCATTGCAGAAATAAACGCCTATCAGCCCGAGTATCAAAAACATCAATAACAGGAATCCGTTGATCTTATTGGTCTGCTTTTTTGTTTTTTCTTCACCACGCAGTATACCCACATACTCACTCGCCTTTGCAATCTGGAAAGTGACCAGGAATCCTAATGCAAGTACCGCTACTATGAAAAATGTTTGCATATCTATTAATAATTATCGGCCTTTCCCGATCCCGCATAAAACGGAATCATCGGTATAAGACCTGCTTTTCGAAAATTCTTGTTATTAAGAACTGCTCTTTTGTTTAAGACTCTTCTTATGCCTTCCCTTTGGAGAGGCTTCTTCACTTTATGTATGATGTATCACACTCTCTTTTATAAACGGATGATTCTTTGCCAGTAATGGCGCTTTACTTAAAGCCCTTCCGGTTACAAACATGATCAATCCCACAAAGCCTAACGCTACGCCAAAATCCAATAGTATCATGGGCACATGGGTTTGTCCTGAAGCATCTTTTAACGGACCGGGAAAAACCATCTGGTAAAAATCCAGCCAGTGACCAAAAATGATCAGCAACGCCATAAATGTTATTGTTCCATAATTCCTTTTCGCACCTCTTGTCATTAATAGCAACAATGGAGCGAGGAAATTGATTAAAAACATGAGCCAGAAAATTCCGCTGTAAACACCCTCTACCCTTGGTTTGAAATAAGTTGTTTCTTCCGGGATGTTGGCATACCAGATCAGCATGAACTGCGAGAACCACAGATAGGTCCAGAATATGGAAAAGGCAAACATGAATTTTCCGAGATCATGCAGGTGTTCCTGGTTAGTAAATTCCAGGTAGCCATTATTTTTCAGGAATACAATGAACAGTGAGATCAATGCTATTCCTGCAACAAACGTGCTGGCAAATGTATACCAGCTATACATGGTAGAATACCAATGTGCATCAATACTCATCAACCACAACCACGGAATAGATGACATCACTGTCAATGAGAATACTATAATGAACAAAGCTGCCCATACGGTATTATTCCAGATATATTTTTTTCCTTCTTCAACAGACTTAACCGGGTTGTTATCAAGGCTGCGGGAAAGTTGTCTCATTTTCCACCCGAGCAATGACCAAAGTGTGATCGTTAATATTGTAGCTACGGCAAAGAAACCTTTATTCAGAAAGCCGGATTTATGAACCAGTACAGTATCCTCTTTTGCATGTTCACTCGTCCAGTGATAAATCTCATGATTGCTGCCGAATGCAATTGATAATAATATGACTCCGCAAATAACACCGATCACAGGTACACAGGTAGATATGGCTTCACTCACCCGACGAAAAGCCATCTGCCATCCACCCCATGCCAGTGTAGTGGCACAGATAAAAAACATCGCTGCATTTACTACCAGCAAAAAATAGACACTGTTCTGCAACAGTGAACCCCAGAAACGAGCCTGTTTGTGCACATCATCACTGGCACCATTCGTAACATAGAGGGCAACAATGGCCAACAAGCCCACTATCATCAATGCAATAGCTATCGTGTTATATCTCTTTGGTACTACAAATTTCTCCCGGATAGACATCAGTTTACATTTATTGTTTCTTCAAAACAGTGTTTACTTTGTTTTTACAGCCGCCATTGCTGTATCAGTAGTTGCTTTCGCAGCCGTATCACTCACTACCTTGCCGCCACCCTGCTTATTTTTTATATAGGCGATCACCATCCATCTTTGTTTGGTGCTCAACTGTGATGCATAGCTTCCCATTTGTCCTTTACCATAAGTAACCGAATGAAACATGGTTCCTTCTGGCATTTTTTTCATATCATCACCCATAAAGTTTTTTGGAGCAGCAGGATAAGGCCCTTCCCCACCTTTCCACAAAGGTCCGTTACCATCCAGTTTAGCGCCATGGCAAATACCGCAATTCACGAGGTATAACCTTTCTGATTCTTTCATATCAATGGAATCAACAGCCAATGGATTTTTAATACCCGCAGATTGACTATAACCGGTCGAATCGTTTTTATAAGGATAAGCCGCCATATCGCCTCTTGCTATAGTTCCGCATACAGGCATTCTGTTATAAAATATCTTGGTGTGATCATTTGTACCCCAATCTGACCTGGCTGTTGTAAACTTAGAACTGTCCAGTTCACCATAAGTTTCATACGCCCGGCTATAGGACATATCTGGCATATAAGCTCTTCCTGTATTTCGTCTTGTATCATTACAGCTTACTATCACTGCCCCCATCGCCACACAACCCATTATGATCAATAATTTTTTCATCCTGCATTATTTAAATCCCAAATAAAAAAAATCCAAATTCGATTACACTTTACGAATCAACAGACTCTCCGCAAGTCCTCTCCCTGGAGAGGATTTAGGTGAGGCTAATGAATGGCCGCTTCCGCTTTTTTCTCAAACCTCATCGTGTCTTTATCATAACGTCCCAGCCACCAGCCAGTTTCTTTATACTCCACTTTCACTTCTGAAGCTCCAATGCTTTGTAAAAAACTTACCGCTTCTGTTTCATTGGTTTTATCCGTGCATTCCAATGCCAGCACAAATGTGTCGTCCGTAGATCTTGGATTGAAATGATCCTTTTTTACAAAAGGAGCCAGTTGACACAGGTAACAAAATGTCAACACCATACCTACAGAAGCAAACAATACGGTCAACTCAAATGTGATAGGAATCCATGCCGGTAAAGAGAAGAATGGTTTACCACCAAAGTTCAATTGCCAGTCAATGGTCAATGCCCAGGTGATGAAGCCAACAGCCGTAGTAGTACCTGCAATTCCATAAATGAATCCTGCTGTATGCAGGCTGGTATCACGAAGACCCATAGCTTTATCCAATCCATGAATAGGAAAAGGAGTAAATACATCATGGATCTTATAGCCTGCACGGCGTACTTTTTTCACCGCAGGAAAAAGTACTGCTTCATCATAAAAGTTACCGACAACAAATTTTTTTACTCCCATTTTATTTTAATTCAAAAGTGAAAAGTGAAAAATCAAAAGCGTTCAACTGTTAGCAGCCTTTTACATTTTTCCTTTTTATTTTTTACTTTATCTACGCCCCATGATCATGCCCATGCTTCTCTCCAAATTCTTCCGTTGTCTCCTGTTCCACTTCATCCATCTTCTCTTTATAATTTTCACCGCTTCTTTTCAATATATGTTTGATCTCTGCCAGTGCTATCACCGGGAAAAATTTAGAGAACAGGAAGTAACAGGTAAAGAACAAACCAAATGTTCCCATATAGAATCCCACTTCCCAGATCGTTGGTGTATAATATGTACTCCAGGCTGATGGCAGGTAATCACGATACACAGAGGTAACGATGATCACAAAACGTTCGAACCACATACCGATATTGATCAGGATACTCATAAAGAAAGTAACTACCAGGTTCCTTCTCATTTTACGGAACCAGAAGATCTGTGGCGACAGTACGTTACATCCCATCATGATCCAGTAGCTCCATCCATAAGGGCTGCTCAGGTTCAACCGGTTTTCAAAGAAAGCAAACTCTTCATACGGCACATGGGAATACCAGGCCATGAATAATTCTGTTAAGTAAGCGATACCTACTATTGATCCGGTTAATACAATTACTTTATTCATCACCTCGATATGCTCCATGGTGATGTAATCTTCAAGTGCCAGTACTTTTCTTGTTACCACCAATAGTGTTTGCACCATGGCAAAACCAGAGAAGATCGCACCGGCTACGAAGTAAGGAGGGAAGATGGTAGTATGCCATCCAGGAACTACCGAGGTAGCGAAGTCAAAGGATACAATTGTGTGTACTGATAATACAAGTGGTGTACTTAAACCTGCCAGCACTAATGAAAGTGCTTCGTGCCGTTGCCAGTGTTTGGTAGAACCTGTCCACCCAAAAGCTGCTACACCATAAAAAGCTTTTCTCCATTTCAACTTTGCACGGTCACGCAACGTAGCGAGGTCAGGCAATAAACCCGAATACCAGAACAAAAGTGATACGGTAAAGTAAGTTGATATCGCAAATACATCCCAAAGAAGTGGTGAATTGAAGTTCACCCACAACGGACCTCTTGTATTGGGATAAGGAAGAACAAAGAATGCATTCCACACACGACCCATGTGCCAGATCGGGAATTGTCCCGCACACATTACCGCAAAGATGGTCATCGCTTCTGCCGCACGGTTCACACCTGTTCTCCATCCCTGGCGGAATAATAATAAGATCGCAGAGATCAATGTTCCGGCATGACCAATACCCACCCACCATACGAAGTTGGTAATGTCCCAACCCCAACCGATCGTTTTATTCAGGTTCCACTGACCCGTACCATATATTATTTCCATGGTAACGGATACCATACCGAAGATCAGCAGTGCGACAGAAGTTAAAAATCCAATCCACCATAAGCGGGAAGGCTTAGCTTCCACGGGACGGCAAATATCTTCTGTTACCTGGTGATAATCTTTATTACCATCTACCAGCGGCGGTCTTACCTGTGATTCGTATCTGAGTAATGCCATAATTATGAATTCAAAAGATAAAAGTCAAAAATCAAAAACAAGCTCTTGAATTTTTACTTTTTAATTTTTTTGTTTGTCATCGTCTGTGTTACTATCCTCTTCGTTGGATTGCAACCGGGTCTCATCGTTTTGTTCTTTTTATCTACAACCCACCCCAATTTCTTAAAGCAGTGAGCTTCTAAACTTCGCCCCTCCCAAGAGGGGATGTATACTAAAGCTCATCGTTCAATATCTCTTGCCTAATATTCTTTATTCCGTTCTTACTCTCTAAACATATAAGCAATTCCATTCTTTCAAACTCTTCAAAAGCCCCTCCTCCGGAGGGGTTTGGGAAGGCCTTAATGCGTTACCTCTTCTTTCTTTCCTTCACCTGCAGGTATCGTTACTTCTTTATGTTCACCGGTTTCATGCGCAGCAGCATGTTTTTGCTCTGCCCAGTTATGAGCCGGTTCATCGGTGTTTCTAACTTTTGCGAGGTAGCTTACACTCGGTAAAACGTGTAATTGCTCCAATGCATAAAAACTACGTTGCTTATTTTCTGCTCTCACTTTATTGATCTCGCTGCTGCTGTCTTTTATATTTCCGAATACGATGGCATCAGCAGAACAAGCCATCTGGCAGGCTGTTTTGGCATCACCATCTTTCAGCATGCGGTTCTCTTTCTTGGCAGTGAGTTTGGCGTCCTGCACTTTTTGAATGCAGAAAGAACATTTTTCCATCACACCTCTTGAGCGAACGGTAACATCCGGGTTCAACACCATTCTTGTAAGGTCATCGTTCATTTGATGAACAACCGGATCGAGTTTACCAACTAATTGCTGATCCTGGTTGTTAGGGAAGCTATCAGCACCAGTATAATCAGACCAGTTAAAGCGACGGACTTTAAACGGACAGTTATTCGCACAATATCTTGTACCGATACAACGGTTATACGCCATCTGGTTGATACCTTCCATGCTATGGTTGGTAGCGGCAACAGGGCAAACATTTTCACAAGGAGCATTATCACAATGCTGGCACATCATCGGTTGAAACACGACACCTTTCAGATCATCAGGATTTTCGCCCGAAACAAAATAACGGTCAATACGCAACCAATGCATATCGTGAAAACGCAACACCTCACTCTTACCAACTACCGGCACATTGTTCTCCGCATGACAGGCTACCACGCAGGCATTACAACCATAGCAGGCATTCATGTCGATGTTCATTCCCCATTTCAGGCCGGGTTGATTGTGTACTCCATATAAAGTAGCTTCTTTACGGAAGTCACCTGAGTTTCTTGCATAATCTTCTACCAGTTCTTCGCGATAATCAACTATTACATCCGGGTTCTTTTTAAAAGAAGCCAATGTTGTTTCTCTTACCACTTCCACACGATTCTCATAAGAGTTGTGGATCTGCATCTGCGCCACTTTCTGTTTGCGGTTTGCATCTGCTACTATTACTTCATTATTATAAGCAACAGAAGTTCCATTGAAAGAAGCAAATGGATATGAATTTATTCCCACACCATCAGCTGTTCTTCCCAGTTCTTTATTTCTTCCATAACCCACTGCCACAGCAATTGTATTGGCATTCATACCGGGGATCACCAGTATCGGGAGTTCAATCTCACCTTTTCCGGCTACTGCTATTTTAATAACCGGCTTGTATGGATAGTATTCGTAATTGTTTCTTTCTTTTTCAGAACCATCTACAAGATCAAGACTCAGTAATTTTTTAGCCATGGCCATGCTCATCAATGCATAGTTGTCCCAGGTGGCTTTGGAGATAGCATCAGGTAATTCCTGCAACCATGGATTGGTAGCGCCAATACCATTACCAATAGATACTTTTTCATACAACACTACTTCATCACCGCTCACTTTCTTCGCACTATTGATCGCCTGTGCTGCAGTGGCAACTGAAGCACCACTGAATGGGCTGGCAGTATAATTGTTTGTGAAGGGGCCGCCAGCTATTTCAATCTTCGGGCCATTTAAGTCAACAACTCCATCCTGTAATCCTTTATTGAAAGCATCTTCAGAACCCAATTTGCCGGTCCAGTAATTTTTGAAATAAGTATCGTAATCCGTTGTATTGCCCGACCATTTCAATAAAGCGGTCTGGAAAGGACGGGTTTTGAATAAAGGATAAATTGTAGGCTGAATAAAACTGATATACCCTGTTTTAGGTTCTGCATCACCCCAGCTCTCTAGGTAATGCGGCGAAGGAATAATAAACTTGCAGAGGCTGCTGGTCTCATCCATTCTTTCATTGAAAGAAACAGAGAGTTTTACTTTATTTAAAGCGCTGGCAAATTTGTTGACCCATGTTTTGCCATCATATTTTGCATCATGATAATTGTAAACCGGGTTAGCTCCATAAATTAATAAAGCACCTACTTGTCCGGCTTCCATTTGCGCTACGAGGTCAGTAAGATCTTTATCAATACCCTGCCGGTAATTAACGGCTGCATTCCAGTTGATCGTGGTTCCATTAGCGCCGATCGCATTGTTGATCGCATTCACGATCACCTGCACATTCACATCATTGCTTCCACACACTACTAATGAAGCACCGCTGTTCGCTTTCAGGTCAGCTGCAACTTTTGCAATCCC
This sequence comes from Chitinophagaceae bacterium, assembly GCA_036383515.1. Classification (GTDB taxonomy): domain Bacteria; phylum Bacteroidota; class Bacteroidia; order Chitinophagales; family Chitinophagaceae; genus CADEDV01. The sequence continues at coordinate 10,288 of DASVOE010000031.1, forward strand.
TGCTTTTAATTTAACATCGGCAATTGCAGGTGCAGCAACAGAACCATCTAATGCTGCTAATATAGATAACGCTACAGCGCCTGTTTCAGAAGGACGATGTGTAAAACGTTCATCAGCGCTGGCGCCTGTAGTGCTCAAATGCCCTTCAAACTGGTAGTGCTTGCTCATCATTGGATTTTTTTCATTGATCTTGCGACCAACGGCATATCCTTTTGCATTTTCCAGCGGGCTGAGCCATGTGCCTAAGAAATCAGCGCCAAGACTTACAATCACTTTTGCTGTATCGAAATTATAGGTAGGTAATTTTCTGCCATATCCGCTTGCTTCATTCGCCAGCAACATACCACTATAAGAAACTGCATCCGATTGCACATGTTTACTGCCGGGGTATTTGGTCAAAAATTCACTGATCACTTGTTTGGAAGAAGGGGAGGTGATCGTACTGGTCAGTAATACAATATTACCTGCTGATGCTAATCCATCTGCAATAGCTTTATCAATAGACTCATGTGTAGCTTCTTCAAATTTATCTCCCACTTTGCGATGAGGATAACGAAGACGATGCATGTCATACAGATCTAAAACGGAAGCTTGTGAACGGGCCGTTGTTCCACCTTTGGTAAACGAACAAAGATCGTTTCCTTCTATCTTGATAGGACGACCATCTCTTACTTTGGCCAGTACCGGTATCACATCTCCATCCTGCACATACGTAGTAGCATAGTATTTCGCAACACCCGGAGTAATATTCTCTGGCTTATTAGCAAAAGGAACCGCTTTTCTTACCGGTATTTTACAACTGGCGGCTAAAGTAGCAGCAGCAGTGCTAAAACCAAGATACTTTAAGAAATCGCGGCGGGGAGCTTTAGCATCTATCAATCCTTTGTCATCAAATCCTTCAAAAGGCAGCTCTTCGTGAAATTCATTCTGCTGTTTCTTTTGAAAGCTCTCGTCGTCCTTCACTTCTCCGAAACTTTGCCAGTATTTGTTTTGACTCATATACCCCAACCCCTAATGGGGCTTTTATACTCCGGTTTCAACAAAACCCCAAAGGGCTATAAAAACACTTATCACATTCTTCACTTACCAGAGATGGTTAAAAAATATTTAGTTTACTTTTTTTCTACTTTAAAACTTTCCTGATTTATAAGACAACTTCCACCAAGATCCCCTTTTAGGGGACAGGGGATTCTAATAGTGACATTTTTGACACTCCAGTCCGCCGATATCTTTTACGGTCACACTATCCATCTTGTGATTCTTTATATCGTTATGAAACTTCTCGTAAATGCTATAGAATTTGTTGCCGGTACTGTCTGTATTGAAGTCAACTTTTGATTGACGGTGACAGTTGATACACCAGCCCATGCTCAGTTCTGCAAATTGTTTTACTTCATCCATCGCAGTGATCTCACCGTGACAGGTCTGGCATTGTACTTTGCCGGCTCTTACGTGTTGTGAGTGATTGAAATAAACATGGTCAGGGAGATTGTGAATTTTTTCCCACTGGATAGGTTTGGCTTTTGAGGGATCCCATTTGTCTGCATTATTGGGATCGAAGCCGGCGTATTTATAAAGTTTGGCGATCTCAGCAGTTCCATTGATCTCTTTACCACTCTCATCATGCAAGGGAGCACCTTTATATTCCTTGATAGCTTTATGGCAATTCATACACACATTCACAGAAGGAATAGCAGCATGCTTGCTTTCCCAGGCATTACCATGGCAATACAAACAGTTGATCTGGTTGATGCCAGCATGCACTTTATGTGAATAGTAAATAGGTTGTACCGGCTCATAATTTTTTTGCCTGCCCAATCCGATGGCTGCATCGCTGAAGAAATAGCCTGCTATCACAAAGAAGATAAGTGATATCATGGCGATATATACTTTATTGCGGTAGAAGGGAACCGGTTCAGGACGACTGATTCCTTCTGCATCATCCGACATTTTCTTCAGGTTGCTGTTTACCTGCATTAATATCAGGGCAATGACAGCAAGAATCAACGAGATAACACCGAAGATGACAGCGTTTTGAGAGCCACCGCCACCGCCTTCACCATTAGGCCCGCCATCTACTGCAACTGGAGGCTTCCATCCTTTAATATATGCTAAAATCGCATCGATCTGCGCATCAGGCGTATCATCAAATGTTTGCATGGGGCTTGGTGCCCAATTTTGAACTTCAACTGCTCTAGGATATCCTGCAGCAACTGCCTTGGTCCAATTCTTTACCCAAGCATGAATTTGCTTTTCATCGCCACCCCATCTATCAAAAACACCAACTAAGTTGGGGCCAGTAAGATCCTGTCCCATTTTATGACAGCTGGCACATTTCGACATGAACAGTGCCTGTCCATCCTGTGCCGAAATTTTTACAACAGAAAAAACAAAAAAAGAAAGAAGAGTAATTAACAGTCGCTGGCCTATCGGTTTACAAGGAATCATAGATGCAATTGATCTGAAAAAATGTGGATAAATAGCTCTAATCAGGCGCAAAAATAAGTCAGGAACTTAACAAAACGACAACAGCTATGACTTTTTTTTAATCCGCTACCAGCCTGCATTTCAAAGGAATTATAAAGATTTTTTGATGATGCATAAAATTGTTTGTCATAAATAAGTCAATGCCTGATTAAAGTTGAACAGATGTGAGAACAATCATTCGTGTATTCAATAAAACTATCTGTCCATAGCATGAATAAGAACAGAGTTGATCATTTTTTCCTGATTTTTGCAAAACCGGTATGCCATACTTTTCAGTATGGCATATCTATACCCTTTATGTTCGAACGATTACAAAAAAAATGGAAGGTTAATGGCCTTCAACTGACGCTTATCCTCTGCACATTCGCTATCGGTGGTAGCCTTACCGGCTATGCCGGACGTAAACTGATGGGCTTTCTTCCTGTTGATAAGGGCTGGCTGTGGGTGGTTATATATATTATAGTAGTAACAATTCTCTGGCCTGTAGCAGTAGTACTGGTCAGCATTGCTTTCGGACAATTCAACTTTTTTACCGGCTATTTGAAGAAGATGGGGAAAAGAATGGGAATGATTGGAAAGTCGGGAGTCGGGAGTCGGGAGTCAGGAGTCAGTGCGACACAATTAAAAAACAATGAAGGAGTTGAAAACACTTCCCGACCCGATAGCTATCGGGTTCCGACTCCTGACTCCCGACTAACGACTCAAAACCCTCTCCCTGTCCGAATCGCCATCTTCGCTTCCGGCAAGGGTTCCAATACGGCCGAGATCATCTCTTATTTTGGTTTGCCTTCCAACAATAAGATAAAGATTGCCCTGATCGTATCTAATAAATCAAAAGCTGGTGTGCTATCCATTGCTGAACAGTATAATATCCCTGCGCTGATTATTGAAAAAGAAAAATTCTTCAACGGTAATGGATATGTGGATGAACTAAAAGAACACAAGATTGATCTTATTGTTCTCGCCGGGTTTCTCTGGAAAATTCCTTTGCCATTAATAAAAGCCTATCCCGGAAAAATTATCAATATTCACCCGGCCCTGTTACCAAAATATGGTGGTAAGGGTATGTATGGACGTTTTGTGCACCAGGCCGCCATTAATAATAAAGAAAAAAAGAGCGGCATCACTATTCATTATGTGGATGAAGTATATGATCACGGTGATATTATTTTCCAGGCTAGTTGCCCGGTATTGGAAAGCGATACCGCTGATTCATTAGCAAAGCGTATTCACCAGTTAGAACATCAGCACTATCCTGAAGTGATACAGCAGGTCATTAATAAATTAAAAGACTAAATCCGGTATACCTCAACTTAACGCCGCATTTGCATTTTCTTTCGTTACTTGCCAATCCTGGTTTATGAGTTGATATGCCAAAACTTACCTGTTAACTTATAAACGTTGTAATCCCGTATTGAAATTCATTACTATTATATTATCCTTTGTCGTTCTGTTGTTGACCTCGCAGCAGGCTTTTGCGCAATATAAAATTATAGGAACGGTATATGATAGCTCCCGCAACTACCCGCTTGAAGCCGTGAGTGTATTAAGCACTTCCGGTAGGGGCACTATCACCAATGCTGATGGCGTTTACCAGATTGAGGTTGCAGAAAAAGATTCTATCTGGTTTAGCTACCTGGGAAAGCCAACAATGAAATTTCCTGTCACGAAGATCACCAACCCGTTTAGTTTTGATATTTCACTAAAAGTAAATGTGGGTTTATTAAAAGAAGTGAAAGTAAGACCGCGAAATTACAAGCAGGACTCGCTGCAAAACCGGAGAGATTATGCTAAGGTTTTTAATTATCAAAAACCCGGATTGAAAACTGTAACACCGCAATACGGTGCTGCTGCCGGCTTCGACCTCGACGAGATCATAAATATGTTCCGCTTCAAACGAAACCGCAGCATGCTATCTTTCCAGAAACGACTGCTGGAAGATGAAAGAGAAAAAGCAGTATCGCATCGTTTCAATAAAGCATTGGTAAGACGGCTTACACACCTTGATAGTACAACCCTCGATAGTTTTATGCTGCTCTTCCGTCCTTCCTATGCGTTCACCATGGGCACTGGTGATTATGAATTCCAGAAATATATTAAAGTAGCTCATTCCCGTTTTATGCGTGGATTACCTCCGCTTGTCTGGGTTAAACCCAATGAAGAGGAAACCTTTTGATGGCGAAATAAAAAAAGAGCGGTAATTTGATCCCTCCATCTAACGCTTATGAGTAATCAATTACAGAATAAACTACGCAAGAAATTTCAACCGGAACAAGTGCTGTTCTTCTATGATGCTGCCTTTGCTATTGCCATCACGCTTAAGACACCCACCTGCAATAAATGACACAACTCAAACGTAGTATCGGCAAATGGAGTCTCGTATTGCTGATCATTAACAGTATCATTGGTGCCGGCATTTTTGGTTTACCTTCTAAAGTATTTGCCCTGTCTGGTGTGTATAGCCTGCTTGCTTTTGGTGCCTGTGCCATTGTTGTCATGGTCTTCATCCTGTGTTTTGCAGAAGTGAGTTCAAGGTTTGATAAAACAGGCGGCCCCTACACCTATGCTTATAATGCGCTGGGACCTTTTCCCGCTTTTATTACAGGTTGGTTATTGTTGCTAAGCCGGATCTTTAATTATGCTACACTGATCAACCTGCTGGTGATCTATCTTTCCTTTTTTTCTCCTGCGTTTGGCGAGCCCGCATTAAGAATGGCCTGTATCCTGGTTCTTACTGCTTTTTTTACCGTTATAAACCATATAGGAGTTAAAAATTCTACACGGGTAAATAATATTTTAACGATAGCCAAATTGTTACCGCTGATCGCTTTTATTGTTATCGGTTTATTCAATATACAAATAGGCTCACTGCATACCAGCCAGCCTGTTCAATTCACTTCCTTTTCCACTTCTGTTTTATTGCTGGTATTTGCTTTCGGCGGATTTGAATCTGTGCTGATCAATACGGGTGAAATAAATAATCCACGCAAGCATTTACCTTTTGCCTTAATAACAGGCTTCATTTTCATTACTATATTTTATTGCCTTATTCAACTTGTGTCTATTGGCACTCTTCCCGGCCTGGCAAAATCTGAAAAACCCATCGCTGATGCGGCTCATTTATTTATGGGCAGCTGGGGTGGTATTCTCATCGCATGCGGAGCGGTCATATCCATTACCGGAACACTGAATGCAATTGTATTGGGCGGCTCCAGGCTTCCTTATGCATTCAGC
>DASVOE010000032.1:0-86253 GCA_036383515.1 Chitinophagaceae bacterium
TGCTTTTTTTACTGCTTTTTTAGGAGCTGATTTTTTAGCTGCTTTCTTAGCAACCTTCTTTGCTTTTTTTGTTGCCATCTTTTTTAGTTTAGAATGTTAATGGGTGTTTAGAATTAACAGTATCAAATATAAGTTATTTCCATTACCATACTTCTTCCGAGGGAAAATCGGGATAAAAAGTTTAAAAAAACAGTTCCCGGGGTTAGATCATTATCCATCCCGTTTCCAATGCCCGGCAGGATATTTGCTCCCTGTGCTTTTAAATACAAATCCAATGTACTATTTTGCAGTTCCAATATCATATCTATGAAAGAAACAACCACATTACCTGTTCCCGGTAAGCTCTCCTCTATCAGAAAATACCTTGTTTATATTTTAATTGTACTAACAGCTGCTACTGTGCTTCTGTTTTTTTACCGTCAGCGAAGTGTGTTACCTGCACCTGCGCCGGTATCTGATGCGACAGCCGTAACCCCGGTGGCTCCCCGGCCCGAAGTAAAAGCAGATATCAATGCAGTGCAATTGTATAAAGAGAAGATGCAGCATGTGATCAATGGAGATACCTCTGGTCGCTGGACAATAAAAGAAGAAATTCCCTTAGCAGGCGCTGTTTTGCCTTATAAGCGTATCATTGCTTTTTATGGCAATTTGTATTCAAAACAAATGGGCATACTCGGTGAATTGCCGGCAACAGAAATGCTGGAAAAATTGCGGGGAGAAGTAAAAGCATGGCAGGAGGCTGACACGGCTATAGAAGTGCAACCAGCCCTTCATTATATTGCTGTAACAGCGCAGGGCTTACCCGGCAAGGGTGGTAAATACCGTTTGCGTATGCCATTTCACCAGATAGACTCTGTATTGAAAATGGCCAGCCGTATCAATGCGCTCGTGTTTTTAGATATACAGGTCGGTCTTGGAAGTTTGCAGGAAGAGATCCCGGAATTAGAACCTTATTTAAAATTACCGAATGTACACCTGGGTATCGATCCGGAGTTTTCAATGAAAGGTGGTCAACGACCGGGCGCTGCCATTGGTGTTTTTGATGCGGCCGATATTAATTACGCCATTACGTATTTAGATAAAGTGGTAAAGGCAAACAACCTGCCACCAAAGATCCTGATCGTACACCGGTTTACGCAGGGGATGGTCACCAATTATAAAAAAATAAAAATGGAGCCTGCTGTACAGGTAGTGATGCACATGGATGGATGGGGAGAACCTGCCCGCAAAATAAATACTTACCAGCAATATATTTACCGCGAGCCCGTTGAATACACCGGCTTCAAATTATTTTATAAGAATGACACGAAAAATAATGGACGACTGCTCACGCCTAAAGAGTTATTAGCATTAAAACCACAGCCGGTTTATATTCAATACCAGTAAGAAAATTAAGCAGGGTATATAATAGTTCAACAAAGCGATTTGTCATTTCACTTTTGTAAACCTATACTTTCCTTTGATCTGTTTATTGAGGTAGGTTCCTTTGGAGCCCGCTGTCTTCATAGCGATATATTCCTCTTCGGGTACGTCTTTATAATCGTAGACCATGCCCGACACAAAGATGATTCGTAATACCCTCTTCTTATTATCATAGTTGATATGAGCTACTACTGACGAAGGCATTCGATTGCAATTACAGGCAATGCGGTAAAAAATATGCCATAGGCAGAATATTGGCAGTGTATCAGTTTTAAAATTTATCAGACACTTTTTATTTCACGCAAAGGGGCAAAGAAAATAAGTCGCTAAGGATACAGTCTTTTTGCGTCTTGGATTACTTAGCGTCCCGATAGCTATCGGGGTTGCGTGAAAAACTCAAATTGGTACACTACCAGAATATTTTTGATCGGGCGTATTGTATAAATAGTTGTACTTTAAAGAAACTAAACTGTTATGCGCCGGCGAAAGATTATCCTCCGTTCCGTTTTATGGCTGCTGCTGTTTGTTTTGATTGCAGGCGTATGGTATGCGTGGAAAGTATTTCCTCTTATAAGTGGCTATGGTGCTAAAAACTTATGTTCTGCCGTTTACCTGCAGCATCGTGATCCCAAAAATGTGATCCGGGAAGACCTGGGCGATTTCCCTTCTACCCTGGGTACCTATACTCTCAACGAGAAAGATTCTTCAGTAACAGCTTCAGTATGGGGTTTTGCAAAACGAAAAGCCATTTACAGGAAAGGTCTTGGCTGTACGCTGATCAACGACTTTAGTGAGAAGGAAATCAGGGCCCAGCAATTTCTATTGCCGCACCGACCTGACGTGAATAGCGATTCTATTGCATGGCCCGCAGGGAATAAACTAGCTGACTCAATCCCTCCATCCATTGATAAAGTTGCATTATATAACGTGTTGGATAGTGCTATGAAAGAAAAAAATGAAAGCAAACCTGTTTATACCCGGGCGATAATAGTGGTATATGATGGGCAACTGATTGCCGAAAGGTATGCTCCCGGCTTTGATAAAAATAGTGTGATGCTGGGCTGGTCGGTAGCTAAAAGTTTTACCGGGGCTATGATCGGTGTTTTAGTTACACAGGGTAAGCTGAATATAAATGCTCCTGCCCCGGTGCCAGAATGGAGAAATACAAAGAAACAAGCTATCACCATTAAGCAATTGCTACAACAAACATCGGGACTTGCGTTCGAAGAAGTTTATACCAGGCCCAGTGAAGTGACCAATATGTTATTCAATAAAGGTGATATGGCAGCTTATGCGATCACACGGTCTTTAAAATATCCACCGGGTACGATTTTTAACTATAACGGCGGTAATACAAATATTTTAAGCCGGATCATCCGGCAAACAGTAGGTGAAAAAGAGTATGCTTCATTTCCTTACAAGACCTTATTTTATAAAACAGATATGTATAGCATGTTGCTCGAACCCGATGCATCCGGCACTTACACCGCTTCCTCTTACTGTTATGGAACAGCAAGAGATTTTGCACGATTTGGTTTGTTGTATTACAATAACGGTAAATGGAACGGAGAGCAGCTATTGCCTGAAAATTGGGTGAAGGAATCTATTCAACCTTCTATAGCTGATAAAAGAAAACATTATGGTTACCAGCTATGGTTAAATGGATTGGATAAAGAAGGCAGGCACAGGTGGTATCCTGATGTGCCCGCTGATATGTTTTTTGCAGATGGATACGGGGGACAGGATATTTATATTATTCCGTCTAAAAAATTGGTCGTGGTTCGCCTGGGCCTGCATGTAATTGATGAAAACAAATTGCTGAAAGATATTATTTCCACTTTGCAATAAAGGCAGCTGAAATTAAAATCATGATCCCATTGATTGCGCCACCACTTCATCCATACGGATATCCGTATGGCTTTCTTCGTACACACATTCCCGGTTACGTATCACGAGGATCTGGGGTGATTCATGCCGCACGGAAAACAACCGGGCAATTTTATCAGAGACGGAGCGGTAAGCGATAATGGGAAGAAAATAAAAATCAATATCAGCAGGGAAAGGTTTTCTTTCTAAACGATCCCTGATCATATCACTCAATGAGCAGCGGGAAGAATATTTGAAAATCACCTGTGGAGTAAGAAAAGATTTTTCAATCAGGCTATTTAATTGTTCTTCGCTGGTAAGATCTATCCATTTCATCGGGTCGCTTATTTAGTTTCTAAAAGTCAAAAATAAAGCCGAAATGATTTAATAGTAGGGAAGGAATTATATTCCGGTATAAAAGAAGGATAAACGGTTATCACTACGAAAGGAATTAGCCAACGAAATTCTGGCTTATTTTTAGCCGGGTATTCATTCAATTTTATAAAATGGATATAGGATTACAGGTCGTTTATCTTTTCCTGCTGGCTATTCCGGTCGCCTGCATTGCCTGGACGATAACGCATGAAGAGGTATTCCGGGAGCCGAGAGAATGGTGTGTTCGTAATAGCAAAGAAGGAAAGTCGCTTTTGGTAAGAAAATTTTTTTACCTGTTTACCTGCGAATATTGTTTCAGCCATTATGTAGTGACCGGGGGTTACCTGGTCGGCGGTTTTTCCATGGTCTGGATAGCCAATGTGTATATGAACTTGTATTCAAAGATCCGGATCGATATTAAAAAAGATAAAATAGAAATTGAAGAGAAAGAAGAGGGATTGAAAAAGTAATTAGAACTTATCTCAAAAATCCCATATGGATATCACGCAACGGCGCAGCGACGCAACGGGTATTGATTATGAAGAGCTTTCAACGTTGCGACGTGGCATCGCTGCGTGAAAAAATACTTTTGAGATAGCTTCTAGTTTTTAGGCCTGGGCCCTTTTGAAATTGAGGCTATCCAATACCTTATTTACAAGTTGCAGGCTAAATGGTTTTTTCAAAAAATAATTGGCTCCTTCATTTTTCGCTTTTTCTTCAATCCATACTCCCGAGTCGGCTGTCATCATAACGATCTTTATTTCAGCATCCGATGATTTGATATTTTTAATAAAATTGATACCCAGCCCGTCAGGAAAACTGTTATCTAAAAAAATGATGCTTGGTGTCATATGTGCCAGGCACTCTTCTGCTTCAGCGAGGCTATGTACGGCAAGGGTGTGGATCTTTCTTTCTTCCAGTAACGAAGTAAGTAATACACTGAGATCTATATCATCATCAATGATCATGGCTGTTTGAATGGGTACTTTCATTACTTTATTTTTTATCACAGGGTTTTTCAGATAAGAATCGGGTCGTCAGTTCAAACACCGTTCGTATAAATTTTTGCTCTCGCAAAAAAATTGGGACGATATTTTTTATGTTTAAGATCCCTTTGCTGGTTATCCGCTGTGACGTTGCTCTGTTTTACGAGGTATAGAATAATTCCGGTCAGGGCTGCTGAAATTATTATCCATGCTGTCTTCTTTTTCATGCGCTATCGTTTTATAAAATTACACAATAGCCATGCCTAAAGTATTGGGAGATTTACAGATATAAGATTCGTAACAATCCTAAGGATAATGTGGCATGGTATTTTTAGTATAACCCTCATATTCATTAATCATCTAAAAATTTTATGTTATGGCATCAAAACTATTGGCCGGTTTCGCTTTGGGAGTACTTGCTGGCGTATTACTGGCACCTGGCAAAGGAACTGATACCCGGAAAAAAATTGCTCAAAAAGGGAACGACCTGAAGAATAAATTCAACGATTTCATAGATACCCTTCATGAAAAGTTTGATTCAGTTAAAGAAGATGCAAAAGACCTGGCGACTGAAACGAAGCACAGGGCTACTTCTTTTGGGAATGAAGCGACATGGAACGGGTAATGTTTTCTATATGAGATGATAACATTGATTATCCTGGTTCGTTATTGGATCTTTCAAAAACGGACCAGGATACTTGTTGCCTTAAATACACCTTATTCGGGATTCGGTTTCCGCTTCGGAAAAGATAACTTTCATGCTACTTCCGCCTAACATGGTAACTTACATGGAATAACCATGTATGCTTTCAGCGTCGACGATCAAATTATTACGGGTACCATTTTCTATTTTTCTATCTCCCCTGTATTTTTTTGCACTCAGCGAAGTTGAGCAGATCAATTGGTTGAAAGCGGTTCTCATTTTCATTATCCTTCATTTGCTAATTTATCCCGCCAGCAATGGTTATAATAGTTATATGGACAGGGATACGGAAAGTATTGGTGGCCTGGAGAAGCCACCGCCACCATCCCGGCAATTATTTTATACGACTATCGTATTGGATATAGCAGGTATTGTATTAAGCCTGTTAATAAATCCATTGTTTGCTGCGCTGATGCCCATCTATATTGGCGCTTCGAAAGCATATAGCTACCGGCGTATCCGGCTAAAAAAGTATCCCATCATTGGCTATCTCACCGTTATACTTTTCCAGGGCGCTTTTACTTTCTGGTTGGTATGGTATGGCAGTAATATGAAACCCTCATTGCATGTGCCCTGGCAGGGAATGCTGATCTGTATGTTACTGATCGGCGGCTTTTATCCACTTACACAAATTTACCAGCATCGACAGGATCTCCGGGATGGAGTAGAAACGATCAGTTATAAACTGGGATATACCGGCACTTTTGTTTTTTGTGCAATCGTCTACGCTATGGCCTGGGTAATCATGGCACAATTCTTTATTCACAAAAAGGAATTGGATAAATTGCTCGTTATAAGCATCTTTTTTATTCCAATTATCGTTTATTTCATTAAATGGTTCAAGCAAGTGAAAAAAGATAATAAGGCTGCCAACTTTGCCAATACCATGCGAATGAACTGGCTGGCTGCCGGCTGTACCAACATCGCATTTTTAATTTTATTAAGCTGGAGGTTCTTTGAGTAAAATAATTTCTATTGGCACGGCTGTACCGCATTATCAACATCAGCAGGATCGTATTCTTGACTTTATGCAGCGGGTGTATGCCCCGGATGAAACCAATCGCCGCAAATTAAAATTTCTTTACCGGCAGGGTGGCATTACTACCCGTTATTCAGTAATCCCAGATTATAGTTTGCCCGCTGCCCAATGGCAATTCTATTCCCCCACAGAAAACCTGGAGCCTTTTCCTTCTCTTGAAAAAAGGATGCAATGGTTTCAGCAACATGCGGCAGCATTATCAAAAAAAGCGATTGATCAATGTTTGGAAAAAACTCCCGGCATTGCCATCACTCATCTTATTACTGTCAGCTGCACAGGCATGAGTGCACCCGGTCTTGATCTTGAGTTGATGGAGTTGCTGCAATTGCCAGCCACTATCAACCGCACCTCCATCAATTTCATGGGCTGTTATGCTGCCATTCATGCTATGAAACTGGCAGATGCGTACTGTCGTGCAGATAGCAAGGCCAATGTGCTGATCGTTTGTACTGAATTATGCACCCTTCATTTTCAAAAGGAAGCCACCATAGATAATATCACCAGCAGCATGTTGTTCAGCGATGGCGCCGCAGCACTACTGATCAGTGGTAATAATGACCAGGAAGGATTGACAATTGATAAATTCTATTCTACCGTTGCCCTGAAAGGAAAATCAGATATGGCCTGGCAACTTTCTTCCCAGGGATTTTTAATGACATTGAGTGGCTACGTGGCTGATCTTATTGAAGAAGATTTTAATGGGCTTGTACAAAATGCGTTGATGAATGCCGGGTTAAACCAGGAAGCCATTACACATTGGTGCGTTCATCCCGGTGGTAAAAAAATACTCGAAGCGGTTCATAAAAGTCTCGGTTTTACCAATGGCCAGTTGCAACCCTGTTATGAAGTATTAAGAGAATATGGCAACATGTCTTCACCCACTGTTTTATTTGTATTGCAAAAAATAATGCAGGCATTGGATCACAAGCAGGAAAGCAGGATATTTGGTGCCGCTTTCGGTCCGGGTTTAACAATGGAAACGTTTATACTTTCTGCATGATCAACCTCAGGCATCGCAGTGATAAAAAAGAATTGATGGACAGGGATGATATTCCTTTTGCTGACATGGCACAGACCTTAAAAGAATTGAATATCGTCAATACCCGTTTGGGGGGTCATGCTATTACTATACAAGGAATAACAGATTTACATCTCGGCGATCAAACCGTCACTGTATGTGAAATTGGTTGCGGGGGAGGAGATAACCTCTTTGCTATTCATAAATTCTTTTTAAAGAGAAATATACCCGTGAGATTTATCGGTATTGATCTCAATCCTGAATGTATTGCTTTCGCAAAGCAGCAATATCCCCAGCTTCCCTGCGAATGGCTATGCAGCGATTATGCTTCCGTAAATTTTAGTGATCACAAACCAGACGTTATTTTCTCTTCTTTATTTTGTCATCATTTCACCAACGACCAGTTACTGTTTATGCTGCAATGGTTGCAACGGAATGCGCAGGCAGGTTTTTTTATCAACGACCTGCAGCGTCACTGGCTGGCTTACTATCTTATCAAATACATCACTAAATTTTTCAGCCGTTCCTATTTGGTGAAACATGATGCCTGCATTTCCGTAGCCCGCGGATTCAGAAAAAGCGAGTGGAAGGAATTATTTAATAAAGCCGCACTTACTAATTATACCATCGAATGGAAATGGGCTTTTCGTTACCTGGTCATTTATAAAAATTAATATCATCGCAACTGAGCCCATCATAGCATCCCAGCCTCAGGCAACGGGTTCTTCCCTGTTACTACCGAACGAATACGATGCGGGAATAATAGGAGGTGGATTAGCAGGACTTGCCTTATCCATTCAATTAGCAAAAGCGGGTCATTCCGTTATCGTTTTCGAAAAAGAAAAATATCCTTTTCACCGGGTTTGCGGCGAATACATCAGCCTGGAATCATGGAATTTTTTGCAGGGTCTCGGCCTGGATCTTTCATCGATTGATCCACCTATCATCAAACATTTACAGGTATCAGCGGCCGATGGAAAATTATTGCAGACAAGATTGCCATTGGGTGGCTTTGGCATTAGCCGGTATACACTGGATTTTGCATTAGCTACCATTGCCCGTGCTGCCGGTGTAGTGATCATGGAAAATACCAAGGTAAATGATGTGGTTGCAGGTGATACTACTGCTTTGATCCATACATCCACACAAACCTATAAAGTAAAAGCGGCTGCCGGCTGTTTTGGTAAACGGAGTAATATTGATAGCAAATGGAAACGATCTTTTATAACCTCCAAAAAAAATAAGCTGAATAACTATGTCGGGATCAAATATCATATTCAAACTGATTTTGCTGTTGATACCATAGCCCTCCATACATTTGATCATGGCTATTGCGGACTGGTAAAAATTGAAGGCGATAAATACAATCTTTGTTATCTCACTTCAGCTGATAACCTGCAAAAAAGCGGGGGAAGTATTACACAAATGGAACAAACCATTTTATCCCAAAACCCCTTGCTGAAAAAAATATTTACTAACAGTGAAAAACTTTCGAAGGAGCCGGTCACCATTTCGCAGATAAGTTTTGATAAAAAAAGCCAGGTAGAGAATCATGTCCTGATGATCGGTGATGCAGCCGGTATGATAACGCCTTTATGTGGCAATGGAATGAGTATGGCGCTGCATGGTAGTAAGATAGCTGCTCATCAAATGGATCTTTTTTTAAAAGGAGCTATCGGCCGTGATGAACTGGAACAACTGGAACAACAATACACTCGTCAATGGCAACACCAGTTCGGTAGCCGGCTAAAGATGGGAAGAACTATCCAACGCCTGTCACTTAACCAGGGACTGATGAAATTTTTTATCAGCTCAGGTAAGTTGTTCCCGGCTTTACTGAATCCATTGATAAAGAAAACACATGGCAAACCTTTCTGATCATCAAAACGGAACTATTAGTTTGAAACCGGTTCAGGCGGTTGCTGTTTGAAAATTGTGACCAGCAGTTGATATAATTCAGGATGCTTATCCTGCAAAAGATCAGGTCTTTCAAAAAAGTACTCTGAAACTACGGCAAAGAATTCTGCCTCGTTGGTAGCGCCATACGGATTGATATCTGAACGATTGGCCAGGATCTTTTTTATTTCACTATGCATCAGTTGTACCCATGGCAAAACATACTGGCGGGATACCAATGACTCAGGCACACCATCCACGCTGCCATCGGTTTTATCCAGCAAATGGACAAATTCATGGATGGCCGTATTTGTTTTACCTGTTTTGTTACTAAACCCCTGCCTTAGTTGGTGTTGAGATAAGATCATTACATCTTCGTAAGCGCCATCGCCAACCATGCCAAGGATGGTACGGCCCTCTCCCTGTTGATCAAATTCATGATTGAACGAATCAGGATATAATAATACTTCATCAAGATTGATATATTCCCAATCGGGGAAACCAAAAATGGGAATGATGGCGCTGGCAGCGATCAATACTTTATCAAGATCCTCAACCAGGGTTTTTACGCCGGTTATTTTAACCCGCAATAAAAAATGTTGCACCCGGCTTTCAAACGATTTTTTTTCAGCATCGTTTAATTGGTTATAAAATACAACATGCTCTACTAACAACTGCCTGTAATTTTCAGCAAGGGGTAACGGTGGAAGTATTTTTTTCTTCCTGGTTAAAAAAAATGCAACCAGTAAAATGGTTAGCGCAATAGCGATCAGCACAGTTATAATAATATCCATATCAAATTTTAAGACTAGTCGTAAAAATAGGTAGTGTACTAGTTTGAATTTTTCACGCAACCCCGATAGCTATCGGGACGCTAAGTAATCCAAGACACAAAGATTATATTCTTAGCGACTTATTTTCTTTGCGTCTTTGCGTGAAATAAAAAGTGCCTGATAAATTTCGAAACCGATACACTACCTAAAAATAATCAAATATGCCGGCTGTCTTTCTTTTGCTTATTTTCATAACTTTCTTATACGTATGAACCGGATCAAACCAGATGTAGATATTATCAGCGATTTGCTGAAAGCCGTGTTGGAAGTACAGCCCGATTCATCTTTTACACAAAGTCTCCTGCACCAATACCAGGAAAGGGGAGGGCTCAGTAAAAAACAATTACAGGGATTGTATGGGAAAGCATCAAAGATCAGCACTATTTCTCCGGGCAAACTGGCTACGTTAGAAGCCATCATTTTAAAGAAACATACAAAAGAGAAATCTGCATTGCCTGAAAATAAACCTTTATATACCAAAGATCCCTCTCATGGACAAATAATAGAAGTAATATTGGCAAAATACCCGCAGCACAAAAGAGTATTGTTCTTCCGGTCAAAGTATGAGAATAATGAACCGCTGACACCTGCAGAGATTACTGAGCTGCAAAAGTTTTATAAAATGCTGAAATGATTTCCGAAGTAGTTTTAAGAAATGATATTTAACATGATCCCGGTATTAAATCAGTTTGAAAAAAAGACTTCCACAAGCACGAAATGTTTTTTTGTGGTTATTTTATTCTTTATGCCTTGGTGTCTTAGTGTCTCTGTGGTTCAATTTGTTCAAAGTTTCTAAAGTCGCTTATTTTTTGGAACACCAGGGCACGGAGGCACAAAGGCACTAAGAAATCTTAATTAAATGTAAACGCTTTGTGATCTTAGCGGCTTGGTGGGACATCTTTTTTCAATTGAGCATTACTTAAGAAGCTTTTCCTTTATTGTATGAAACACTTTCGATCCATGCTTTAATGGAGTTGATGTCCTTATTCATTTTTTTGGAGAGATGCTCTAGTAATTCTTTTTCCTGGCCGAGCTTGTATGCCAGATCTTCATCGGTTAATTCCATATTTATTTCTTTCAATCGTTCTTTTACTTCTGGCCAGGGATCTTCCAGTTTAAGATGATAGTTATTCATATTTTTTTTTGAACAATATTCAAGCCATTTTAAAGGAAGAGGCTTGTGAATGACTCACAAGCCTCTTCCTTTAAGTTGAATCCCGTTTTATTTTGCTGTGAGAGCGGCGGTGTTAGTTGACCCGATCACAATGGCCGCCAGTTGTCTCCCGGCTGGCAATTCGCTGGATGCGTAATATAGGTTCATCACACTACTTGTTTTCTTTAGTGTCAATATATCTTTTACACTACAACTCATGGGTGACGATACAGCGGATACATCCGTAAAATGCCATTCCTTCAATATCTTATTTTGCCCGTCTTTAATAGTGATGCTCCTGTTTTTGCCCACTTTGCCGCAATGAAAATATTTAATACTCAACTGTGCATTGGCATAGGAAGGATCAAGTTGCAGGGTTTGGACAGTATTCACCTGGCTGTTGAAACGTTGCATGACCAGTTTATTGTTGAGGTAAATTTCAAACCCTTCACCTCCGGGTTTTGTAGTAAACGAAAAAAGAACACAGGCGACTACAGAAACTGCCAGCATAATGGTTGTTCTTGCTTTTTGAATAAGAGGTAGCATAGTGATAATTTTTATTGATTAATAAAAGAGATGTTTCATCATCTTTTGTCAACACAAAAAAACCACAATGAAAACCCACTAAAAAATTCCTTTGACGACAGGTAACTGGTACTTGATGTATTACATTGATCGGCGGGAGAATCAGGCAGCGATTTTGACCTTATTGCTGAGATGTTTGCCAGTCTTTATTTTTGACAATATGCGTATCAGGATTTTTTCCTCAGCAGAAAGGCCTTTTAGGGATGTGTTGCCTGCGCCTTTACCAACGAGATCGAGATAGCGGTTAAGATGAGCGTTTTCATACATCTCTACGATTACCGGGTGCACATAATATTTTTTGCAAACGGTCCTGGTATTGCCCAGGTGCTGGGAAACTTTGTCCAGCACTTCTACTATTTTTTTCTTTGCTTCGGCAGCCGTTTCAAAATTTCCAATTTCCCTGAATGCAGTTAATGCCTGCACCGTGCCTGCCCAGGTACGGAAATCTTTGGAAGTAAAATCTGCTTCCACCAGGTTACGGATGTAATCATTCACCATACCCGAATCAATAGACTGTTTATTACCTTCTGTATCGTAGTACTGAAATAATTCTTTCCCCGGAATATCCCTGCAATGCTTTACAATCTTTGCCAGTTTTTTACTAGTGATACTGATGGCATGCTCCACACCTTTCTTTCCTTTGAAGCTGAATTTTACTTTTGAACCGGATATATTTACATGCCTGTTCTTTAATGTTGTTAATCCAAAAGAACCATGCAGTTTTTCATACAATTCGTTACCGATCCGGATGCTGGTGGTCTCCATTAATTTAAGCACAGCCGCCAATACTTTTTCTTTTGGCATTCCGGGTAAAGAAAGATCTTTCATGATTTTTTTCCGGATAACAGGTAACGCCTTTCCGAATTGTTCCATTCTATAAAACTTTGTTTCATTCCGCAATTTGTTCCAGGAAGGATGATACTTGTATTGTTTTCTCTTCATTGTATCGAGGCCGGTAGCCTGCAGATGACCATTTTCCAGTGCGCATATCCAAACATTTTCCCAGGCAGGTGGGATAACAAGGCTTTTAATGCGGGCAAGATGAGCTTTGTTTTTTACAGGCCTGTTTTTATACAGGTAACGGAATTTCTTTCCTGCTGCCTGGCGTGTGATACCTTCCACTGAATCGTTTACATATACCAGGTTAATCGCCTTAGCTGTAGCTTCGGCATCACCGGCTATCTTTTCCATTTTTTTCAGCGGTATCTTTATCGTTTCGGGTTGTGACAAGGCATTCCTTTTTCTTGCACAATTATTTATGCAAGATTGCTGCCATTAATAAAGAGATAAGCAGTTGATCGATAAAAGTAGTGGGCAGGGAAAATAATCCCCACTCCTGCTAACGATGGCGGGGATCTGAATTCAAATAAAACCCTAAGCATATTGGAAAGAATGTTACGCTTCACTAAACCGCTACGGTTTTTCTCCATAGATAACAATGGACTGGTAGGGCATTGCTATTTCATCGTTTCCATATTTATTTTCCAATGATGTATACAGATCGTTTTTGATCTTCTCTTTTGTTGCTTCATCAGCCTGGCCCATGGCAGCCACTACCGGTGCAGCGACTTCTGTCATCATCTTCCAATAATGACCGGCATTATCATATTCTACTGCTCCTCCTACTTTTTTTTCCTGCAAATGATGAAACCCGGCTTCTTTCAATAAACCACTGATCATCCCTGGCGCAGCACAACGAAACATTCCGGGCGCACCGGGCTGGGGTGCCGGCATTTCCACATTTGCTTTTAATACACCCATCATCATAGTGATCCAGGCATTATTTTCCGGGCCATCCCAAACACTGGTTGCCATTCGTCCACCTGGTTTTAATACCCGGTACATTTCTTTTGCCGCCAGCAGCATATCAGGAAAAAACATAAAACCCATACGGCAACTGATGGCATCAAAACTTTTATCAGCAAAAGGAAGCTCACAAACATCAGCCACCGTGGCTGTATAATTGGACAGGCCTTTTGCCTTTGCGTTTTCTGTTGCAATAGCGATCATGCCGGTAGATACGTCAGTACCGGTAACTTTTCCTTTATTCGCCATGCCGGCAATAGTAAGTCCTGGTTCGCCTGTGCCGGTAGCTATATCAAGCACATGGTCGGTTGGTTTTACCTGGAGCATTTTGATGATCTCGTCACCCATGGGCTTTAAAAATTTCATCGTGAAGCCATCCCATTTCTTCCAGCCGGGGGAAAATTTATCCCAGGAAGCTTTTTGTTGTTCACGGATTTCAATTTGTTGCGTATCCATAATTTCAGTTTTTAATTGAGGAATAAATAAAGGGGAATAAAAGGTACTAAAATTTTATATATACGATAAACATTTCATTCCCCTTAACTTTAAAATTAAAAGTTCATGTTTCCCAGTATCATATATATCATGGGTGTATCGGGCTCCGGGAAGACTACTGTCGGCAGGCAACTGGCTGCGGAAACAGGACTGCCTTTTTTTGACGGAGATGATTTTCATCCTGCATCCAATATAGATAAAATGAAATCAGGTCAGCCTTTAACGGACGATGATAGAGTAGAATGGCTGCATTCGATCAATGAAATGGCGCAAAGCCAATCAAAGAACGCAGGCGCTATCATTGCCTGTTCTGCATTAAAAGAAAAATACAGGAGCATCCTTGCCAAAGGGATAACGATATCCGTTCAATGGATATTTCTCCGTGGCACTTATGAGTTGATCAGTGAACGGATGCAACAACGAAGTGGTCATTTTATGCAGGCAAACCTGTTGCAGTCACAATTTGATATTTTGGAAATACCAGCCAACGCAATAACGATTGATATCAATAATACAACAGATGATATTGTAAACACGATAAGAAAAAAACTTTAGCATTACCCCTTGCATCAGTGTGATGCTGTAACTATGGAATTACATCCCGGTATTAAGGTATCATAAAAGAAAGAATGCTACTGCACAAGATCAAAAAGGAAAGACAGATAATTATCAATTGAAATATATTCGTCTTTTGCGGGACGAAAAAAATAAATGACAACTCATTTCGCACAACACTGTTTATGAAAAAGCACGAATAAAAAGAAATTTATTCCCCTTTTCATTTCTTCAACAAAATCTTTTTCAGCTAGTTGATTTTTCTCCGATAGTGATTGAGGTATTTCTGCCACAGCGCTGCTGATAATTTTTTAAAGCTCTCCTTTTTTGATTCATGCCTTATGGTATGGACTTTGTTTTCATATAATTCTATTATTACTAAAACAAAAACGTTATGAAAAAGATATTTTCAATACTGGTAGCTTGTTTCATTTCTGTGCTGGCAGTGGCACAATATGCAAGTACCGTTACCATTAATGTAAAAGGTACCCGTAACAAAGAAATATGGGTAGACGGTCAGAATTATACAGCTTCCAATATCAACACTACAGGTAATGCTGTTATTACGCTATCCGATTTATCAATGGGCCAACACACCTTGCAATTGGTGAGATCGAATGTCAACAATTCATCTACCACAAAGAGTAATTCTAATTTTTACCTGAGAGATGGTTATGATATGCAGGTTACGATTGCCAATAATGGCAGCATTCAATTAAAAGAGATCCGGCAAAAAGTTACTGCATCTACGTATAGAACACCAATGAATGCAGAAGATTTTACAACGCTATATAACAATATTAGAAATGAATATAGAACAAACATAAGATTGTCTGAAGTGAATAAGGCGTTTACTACTGGTGGGAATTATTTTACCACTGCGCAGGCCCGTCAGCTTATACAAACCATCAATTCACAGGTAAACCGTTTGCAATTAGCTAAATCATCTTATGCTGTAATTACTGATCCCGGTAATTTTTCACAGCTATATGATCTGCTTGCAACACAAGCAAGAAAGAATGAACTGGCTGTGTATGTAAAGAATTATATAGCAGCTAATCCAGATTATAATAATAATGCGGCATTGAGTATACATAACCAGTACCGCACCGCCATGTCAACAACAGATTTTTCCAATTTGTACCAGGCAGCGCTTAATAAATCACCGGAGAGTATCCAGATAAATTATATCGCCAGCGCTTTTGCTAACGCTAATTATTATTATACTACCAGCCAGGCAAAGCAGCTTATACAATTGATTGATAACGAAGCCGACCGCCTGACCCTGGCAAAAACAGCATTTCGGGGTATTACCGATGCAGTCAATTTTTCTCAACTATATGATCTGTTTAGCTGGCAGGCAAGTCGTAATGAGCTGATGGCCTATGTGAACGCCTATAATTATAATAACTCCAATACGGCAGGCACTATTTATAAAACGCCTATGTCAGCTACCAGCTTTAATGCCATCTATAGCGACGTTCAAAAGCAATGGGGTCTCGGAGCTAAAATGAATAAGCTTGTTGATATTTTCAACAATACCGGTTATTATTTTACCACTACACAGGCGAAACAATTGATTCAACTGGTAAGCGCTGAAAGTAACAGGTTGCAACTCGCTAAAGCATCTTATGTACGGATCACTGACCCCGCCAATTTTACCTTGTTGTTTGATGTATTGGCCAGCCAGTCAAGCCGCGATGAGTTAACGGCGTATGTAAATGCAAATTATTATAATAGCAGTACCAGTAGCAATAGCGGTTATATGACCCCTATGTCAACTGAAAATTTTAATAACCTTTACTCACAAGTACAGAATCAATGGGGACTCGGTGTTAAAATGCAATCGTTAACAGAAATATTTGCCAATACAAGTTATTATTTCACTGCTGCACAGGCAAAGCAACTGATACAATTGGTAAGTGCTGAAAGTAACAGGTTGCAACTTGCAAAAGCATCTTACGACAGGATTACTGACCGTACCAATTTTGCCTCGCTATATGACCTGCTCGCCAGCCAGGCAAGCAGAGATGAATTGCAGGCGTATGTAAAGACAAGATTTTAAAAGATCGCCCTAATCTTTTCACCCGTGAGAACTAAGATCCGGGAGCAGGTAACAACCTCTCCTAATTAAAAAGGAAAAGTACCCATAAAAAAAGAGTACCTGAACGGGTACTCTTTTTTATTTCCTGCAATAAAACAATTCAGGGCACCGTTTGCTAAAAAGCAAAACTTCGCTCATGCACCGAACCATTCTACTGCTCATCCATTACTTTTTTTCACTTGCTATTTTTGGACAGGGTAATCATTCAAAAGATAGTATTTCATCCTCATTAGCGCCGGTCAATGTGTTTGTAACTGATTTGAAGGGTAAACCTTCGAAGGGTGAACAGGTATTGTTTAAAAGCCAGGCAACACAAAAAATAATTAGCGGCCGCTCAGATGCAGCTGGCAAATTCAGCTTGCAATTACCGGCAGGTGACAAGTATTCCATCACCATAAAAAGCATTACTGATACTGCTAAATACGGCGTGATTGAAATTCCCGGGCTGGGACCCGATGAATCTTTTACAGAGCCTTTTAAGGTGAATGTAAAATTTGAGCGGGCCCGTAGCTATACCCTCGATAATGTGCACTTTGATTTTGGCAAAGCAACACTTCGGCCCGATTCGTATAAAGAGCTTGAAGAATTAATAAGCTATTTAAAATATAAAGAAAATATCCGCATTGAAATTGCAGGTCATACCGATAATGTAGGAAAGGATGACGATAACCTCCGGCTATCACAGCAAAGAGCAGAAGCTATCCGGAATTATTTACTTAAAAAAGGAATCTCACCTGCACGGGTGGTAGCAAAGGGATATGGAGCCACTCAACCCGTTGCGGATAATGAAACGGAAGAAGGCCGGCAACAAAACCGCCGTACAGAGGTCAGGATACTCTGAAGAAAATTTTATTCACAAAGATTGAGCGTTAATTCCGATTGATTACTGAACTGTATCTTATTTATTTTATTGGCTTTATTGAAATATAAGATCAGTATGCCATAAGCGGTAGTATAAGCATCCCAGTTCACATCTTTGATCTTTGGATTTCCTAACCATTTAAAGAGACTATTACGGGCAGCTCCCATCAGTGGTATACTTAATTTGCCCTTGAATTTTTCACCGATCTCTACATAATCTCTACCAGTATAAAAATAAATATCCTTGTCTTTATAAAAGACGCCACCACCGCATTTCGCTGTTTTGCTTTCATCTTCTGCACTGGTAAAACAGGGGAGCTTGGCTTTTATCTCGCCCATGGTTGAACTGATTGGCAATCCATTTACTCTTCCATATAAAATGTCAACTGAAATGGGAGGACATACTACAGTTCTTTTTAACTGTGCATGGGTAAGAGAGGTGATAAAAAGTAAACTTACAAAGATCAATAGTGTTTTCATATACATTGTTTTGATAAATGGGGTCGTAAACTTCCTAAAAGTGATTTTAAAACAGACGACACTTCAATAGCAAAATCCTTGCTAGAATCGCTGGAACTGGGAACCGTCTTTGTAACTTCAGACTATGGTATCGGTAGTAATAGCCCGGCAAGTGGCTTTAAGCATGCCTGAGGCCCAGGAGAAAAGTCATTTTGATATACCTGATTTCCGGGTAAAGAATAAAATATTTGCCAGCATTCATACAGATAAAAATTATATGATGGTGAAACTTTCCGCCGTTGATCAATCTGTGTTTTGTTCGTATGATAAAGAAGTGATCTTTCCCGTACCGGGTGGATGGGGCAGGAAGGGAGCTACTTTTATAAACCTGGAAAAGGTAAAGAAAGCGATGTTGCGGGATGCCGTACAAACTGCCTGGAAAACGGTTGCTCCTGTTTCTCTTCGGAAAAGATATTTCCCGGAATAAGAGAACAGGGTCTAGGGATATAATTTTTAGTTGTATAAAATATAATGTTATGGTTGAACTAAAAACAAAACAAAACGACGCATCCGTTGAAAAATTTCTTAAGGCTGTGAAAGAGGAGCAACAGCGAAAAGATGCTTTGGTTATTTTGGAATTATTTAAAAAAGCTACAGGAGAAGAACCGAAAATGTGGGGAAGCAGTATTGTTGGTTTTGGCACCTATCATTATAAATATGCGAGTGGCAGGGAAGGAGATTGGTTTGTAACCGGCTTTTCTCCCCGCAAACAAAATATGACGCTTTATCTCTGCTGTGGTTTTGAGCCGTATGGTGACCTGCTGAAAAAATTGGGGAAATTTAAAACAGGGAAAGGCTGTTTATATTTTAAAAAACTGGAAGATATTGACCTTTCCATATTAAAAGAGATGATTAAGGGGCACAAAAAGATATTGGCTAAGTATATAAAATAAAAAAACACATTACAAATTCCTGCAAAGCGGTACTATTATTAAAATGTCTTTCATGAATTATCCGATCGTTATTTTAGGGCTGCTTGTTTTTTCCTGTATATCCAACCCCACTACGGAGAATAAGAATACAGAAAAGCAAATCGCAGTAATCGCTTATTATTCCGGTAATGCTACCATGATCGATAGTTTTCCTGTTGAAAAACTAACCCATATTATTTACAGTTTCGGCCATCTCCGGCAGACCCGGTTTTCTATCGACAATAGGAAGGACACTGCAACCATTCAAAAACTTGTTTCTTTAAAAAGCCGCAACCCGGCCCTGAAAGTTATTCTTTCACTGGGAGGATGGGGCGGTTGTGAATTCTGCTCACCCGTTTTTGCTGCTGCTGCCGGCCGGCAGCAATTTGCACAATCAGTGAAAGAGCAATTGGTTTATTTTAAAGCCGATGGTATCGATCTCGACTGGGAGTATCCTGCCATTGAGGGTTACCCGGGTCATGCTTTTAAAAAAGAGGATAAGGCAAACTTTACGGCTTTAATCAAAACACTTCGTGATACATTAGGAAATGGGTATGAAATCAGTTTTGCAGCCGGCGGCTTTGACAAATTTTTATACGAATCCGTAGAATGGGATAAAGTAATGCCCTTGCTGGATAAGGTTAACCTGATGAGCTATGACCTGGTAGGAGGATATAGTAAAGTAACCGGTCATCATACCCCGCTGTACAGTACACAACAACAAAAGCAATCGGCTGATAATGCTATTCGTTATCTTGATTCTGCAGGAGTGCCCCTGCATAAAGTGATCATCGGCGCTGCTTTTTATGCAAGGGTATGGGAAGATGTTCCCAATGTAAATCATGGTCTGTATCAACCCGGCAAGTTCAAAAGCTTTATTGGCTATAAGCAGTTTGAAAAATATTTTCTTACTGATAGCGGCTTTGCATTTTACAGGGATACCGTAGCACAGGCACCCTATGCCTATAATGCGAGCAGAAAACTCTTCGCTACTTTCGATGATTCACTGTCAATTGCTAATAAGACAAAGTATGTTTTGGAAAAGGGTTTAGGAGGCATCATGTTTTGGGAATTATCCCTTGACAGAACAGCAAACGGATTAGTAGATGTAATAGACAGGGTAAGGACTCAAAAGAACTGAGCGTATATAAAAGATGCTTATCTTGAAGCCAGAAAAAAAAGTATGACGGGACTTATCTTCAGGCAGGTTTTATTTATTGGGATCGTCACCAGTCTTGTCGCCTGTTCTTCTTCAACAGCACCTATGCCAGCAACTACATTGGATTCGCTTTTCACTCACTATTTTAATCCTAATGAGCCCGGAGGGGCCGTACTGATCGTAAAGGATGACAGTATTATTTATCAAAAAGGATTTGGACTAGCTGATATCAATACAAAAGAACCCATCACAACTAAGACCCTGTTTAATATTGGATCCATAAGTAAAACCTTTGTTGCGTATGGCATCCTGCAGCTTGCTAAAGAGGACAAATTATCTTTGAATGATGATTTATATAAGTACTTTCCCGATTTCAGCAACAAAAAAATTGCGCAGCAAGTAAAGCTGTATCATTTACTCACTCATACATCTGGTTTGCCGGATGGCCGTAAGGTAGCGGAAGAAAAAGAATTTTATATCACGGCAAAAGACGAAGAGAACTGGGCGCCCATTAAACAAACAAGTGATCTTGAATTTGAACCCGGTACCCGGTATAAATATTCGAACCCTACCTTTAATGGATTGGCCCTGGTTATTGAAAAGATAACAGGAAAGAAATGGCAGGACTATATTACTGAAACCATTTTTAAGCCGGCTGGAATGAAGCGTTCAACCATTACTGATGGACCATATCCTGAGTCGGGCGTATCTCACGGGTATGTCTTAAACGCAAAAAAGGAATTTGAAGAACTGGACTATGGTGAAGAACCAACTTTTGCGGCAGCGGGTAATGGAGGTGTATGGAGCAGCGTGGAAGAGCTTTGGAAATATGAACAGGCCATCCAGCAAGTAAAATTTCTTTCTGATGACTGGATAGCAACGTCAAGAACTGTTTATCCTTTTCCCAACTGGACGGATAGTTTGCCCTCCCGTTTAGGTCTTAGCTGGTTTCTCATAAAAGATACGGGCATGAATATGACCGGCCATACCGGCTCACAGGGCGGGTTTATCAGCGATTATTGCTGGTGGCCGGAGAAAAAAATATTTTATGTCCTGCTATGCAATATCCCCAGGCCGATCAAAGAGATACGGCAGCAAGTGATGGATATTCTCTTAAAACAATAACCCACTTATTATCAAAACGGTTGAGTCACACACCTGTTTCCTCTCTTATTTTTTGAGTAAAAGGCCCAAAATAAGCTGTAACTTAAAAGAGTAATTGGCAACCTTTGATTACCCATTCCCGATTTAGAGATGAAATCTGGCCAGCAATTGTTATCTGCAGATGAACTAACGTATCATGTCGGGGCTTGTGCCCTGAATAAAAGAGAGAGTCAAAAAATTATTTATAACTCTTTCTACGGGTATGCTATGGCTATTTGCGATCGCTACACCAGCAATGAAGACGATGCCGTAGAAATATTAAACGACGGGTTCCTAAAAGTTTTCAGGGAAATGCATCATTATAGCCCGGCTTATGCCGATGTGGTCAGCTCATTTAAGGGCTGGCTACGCAAGATCATGGTATATACAGCAATTGATCATTTCCGGAAATACAAAAAACATAAACTGGTAACTGACCTGGAGAGTGTGAAGATACAGTTTGCATCAGCGGAAGAAGATGCAGTGGACAAACTTTCGTATGATGAGATCATCCGGGGTATACAGGAATTATCTCCCGGCTATCGTACTGTGCTCAATCTTTTTATCATTGATGGGTTGAGCCACGATGAAATAGCAGCTCAACTGGGCATTTCAACAGGTACATCCAAATCTAATTTATCCAAAGCAAGACGACAATTGCAAAAAATATTATCTAAACAAAATCAACCCGAAGCGGCAAAAAATGCAGTCTGAAGATTTTGATAAGAAACTAAGGGAGGCGGCTGATCAGCATCATCCATCATATAATGAGACCGCATGGTCGAAGATGGAGAAGATGCTGGATACCCATTTGCCTACTGAAAAAAAAGACAGGAGAAGGTATCTTTTCTTCTTACTGTTCTTCCTTTTACTGGGTGGTGGTTCGTGGCTCCTGGTTAGTAAACCATGGGAGCAGTCTTCTACTTTTAATGCTGCCAATAGTGAAGCCGTTTATAAAGAAAAGCAATCTACAACAACTTCGCCTGCCTCGTTACCTGCAGATAATACTTCATTGCCTGGCCTGGCAACAAATGAATCGCGGGGAACTTCGGATATTAATACAGACAAGAACGGAACAACTGCAACTACCAAAACTGCTAACGCTACTGCTGTATACACGGCAGAAAATTTAAGTGACGAAGAGAACGTTTTGATAACTGTTGATGCTCCCGGGAAAAAATCAGGCCGGCGGGCGAAAAACGAGGTGGTTAGCAAAATAAAGGATAATCAATCGGCAAGTGCAGCGCCGGTGTTTGCTGATAAAGAAATAACTACCGGACCGGTTTCAACGGATAATACAAGTGCAATTGTAAAAACCAGGGACGATAAAGTGGATATGCCCGCAACGATTGCTAAACCGGCTGATCCTGTCGTTGATCCTCCCTCCATTTCAACGGATATAAATGATAAGGTAAATGAAAAAGTTGCGCCTGATCTGCTGACCGAAAAGCCTGCTGTGGCAAAGCCTGCGAAAAAGAAATCTCCGGCAACAACTAAAAAGGATCTCTTCGTTACACTATCGGCAGGGCCTGATATCAGCGCCATAGGTATTAGCAATACGGGTAAATTACGATCCGCTTATGGGTTAGGACTTGGGTATACCTTTACCAGCAAGTTTACGATACGCACAGGATTTTATGTTACGAATAAAATATACACGGCCGCACCGCTTGATTATAAACCTATAAATCCTCCACCTAACCGACGATACCTGGTAAAGGTAGATGCGGATTGTAAAGTATACGAGATTCCCGTTACACTGGCTTACCAGCTTGGTTCGTCAAAAAAATATAGTTGGTTTGCTTCTGCCGGGCTTTCTTCTTACCTGATGAAAAAAGAAAAGTATGCTTATTTATATAAATACGCCAATGGACAAACCTATACGTATAAGCGTATTTATGAAAACGAAAATAAGCACCTGTTTTCAGTATTGTCTTTATCGGGTGGTTACACAAGAACAATCAATAACAGCTTTACATTGTCAGCAGAACCGTATTTTAAAATACCATTGAGTGGTATCGGACATGGAAACGTAAAATTGAATAGCGCAGGAATGTTGTTTACATTAGGCGTTCATCCATTCAGCAAAAACAAAAAGCAAACTGCTCATTAAGATAAAGCTGTCGCTCATTTTCCCCAGCGAAAAGTTTTGATATCAATACCGGCAAGGTCAAGCACCCTGTCTACTACAGTAGCAGCTACCTGTTCTATGGTTTGAGGCTTACTATAAAATGAAGGAGTAGCAGGGCATATAATTCCACCTGCCAATGTTATCGTTTCCATATTGCGGATATGAATAAGATTATACGGTGTATCACGAACCACACAGATCAGTTTTCTTCTTTCTTTCAGCACCACATCAGCAGCACGGGTAATAAGATCGTTGGAGATACCTGTTGCAATACGACCTAATGTACCCATTGAACAGGGAATGATGATCATCGTATCATATTGACCCGAACCTGAAGCAAAGGGTGCGGTAAAATCTGTGGTCGAATAAAATTGCAACGGGAAATTTTTATATTCATCGTTGTTCAATTCTGTTTTCCAAACTTCACGGGCATTATCTGTCATTACTACTGACAGCGCTGTCCACTGATCTTTTACAGTGAGCAATTTTTCCAATATATCTTTTGCATATAAAGAACCACTGGCCCCGGTAATTGCGATAACAATCTTTTTCATGCGATGAATAACCCTGCAAAGCTGCAGGATGTTGCGGAAAGATAAAAGAATTTACGCAAACGATTGCGTATGGTTTGTAGTTGTTCAACTACAACTTTGTTTTACAGTTCACTACAGCATTCATTGCTACTCCATTGAGTGCAATCAATTATTAATAATAAAAGACTAACCATTAAAAAAATGACGACCAAATGTTTTGCGTTATACTATTATTAACGATATTAGCCTTGAATTTTCATAGGATAAGGTTTAATGGTTAATGGTTTTTGATTAGGGCCCCCGACTTTCGAGTCGGGGTTCTTTTTTCCAGCAATTAAGATTCTGATCGTCTATAAAAAAAGCATCCGCCAACTGGCGGATGCTTTTTTTATAGACGATATGTTTATTTAAAATGCCTTCGGTTGTTTTGCAGGTTTAGCAGGTTGTTGCGTATTGCTGTTTCCCATATTTTCAATTATCCAGTTGGTCATTTTGCTCCAGAGATGGAAGGTTGTATTATCCAGTCCACCGGAGATGCTATGATTCTTATTAGGATAATAAGCGCTTTCAAAATCAATATTACTTTTTACCAATGCAGTTATCATTTGGGTGGCATTTTGAAAATGCACATTATCATCTGCTGTGCCATGAATGATCAGGTATTTTCCTTTGATCTTATCGGTAAAATTGATCGGTGAATTGTCATCATATCCTTTGGCGTTTTCCTGCGGTGTACGCATATAACGTTCGGTGTAAATATTATCATAGAAACGCCAATTGGTAACAGGAGCTACAGCCACTGCGGCGCTAAATACTTCATTGCCTTTGGTAATAGCGAGTGAGCTCATAAAGCCACCATAGCTCCAACCCCAATGACCGATATTATTTTTATCAACAAACGGCATAGCTCCAATATACTTTGCCGCATCCACCTGGTCTTCTATTTCAAATTTACCCAGCTGCAGGTAGGTTTTCTTTTTAAATTCTTCGCCACGGTACCCAGTACCTGTATTATCTACACTCACCACTATAAACCCTTTTTGTGCCAGCATCTGGTGCCATGAACTAACTGCTCCAAACCGATTGGCAACTTGTTGCGACCCCGGGCCACCATAGTTGCAAAACAATACCGGGTATTTTTTGGAAGCATCAAAATTGGCAGGTTTAAGCATCCAGCCGTTAAGCGTATCACCTTTACTGTTAGGCACCCGGATGAATTCAACTTTACCATAACCATATTCATTGATCTTATCTTTCAACCTGGCGTTTTCGTTGACAGTCTTCAACAGTCTGGCAGCGATCGTTTTCTTTTTATCTACAACGATCTCGTATTGCGATACTGTTTGTGGGGTATTAACGTCGGACCGAAAATCAAAGTATTGGGTGAACTGGTCATTCATTTCTACCCGGTGAGTAGCTTCACCTTCAGTAAGCTGGTATGTTTTTTTACCAGTAAAATCTGTTACAAATAAATTCCGGTCCATCGGGCGGGGATAAGCCATCGTAAAATAAATACGTTTATTCGTTTCATCCACACCATTCACATCGGTGATCTCATAATTGCCTTTAGTTACCTGTGTTTTTATTTTACCATCCAGGCTATAGAGATACAAATGCCGGTAGCCGTTCATCTCGCTGGTGAATAATAAGTTCTTTCCATCTTTCAGGAACCACCAGTCATCATTGATCTCTACAAAATATTTATTCTTTTCCTCGTATAAGATATTGCTGGTTCCTGTTTTGGCGTTCGTCAATAATAATTTCAGATCGTCCTGGTGACGGTTCATCCAGTAAACGACAAGGTTGTTATCATCCTTTGTCCATTTAATGCGGGGGATATAGATATCACCCTGCTCGTATTGTGCTTTCACCTCTTTGTTGCCCGCAATATCATAAATATGTATCTCAACTTTGGAGTTCTCTTCGCCAGCCTTGGGATATTTATAGGTGTATTGCTTGTTATAAGCATTGTCAAATTGTGTAAACTGGTATTCTTTTACATTGGTTTCGTCAAAGCGATAGTAAGCTATATAATTTCCTTTGGGGCTCCACTCATACGCACGGGTAAATTCAAACTCTTCTTCATATACCCAATCGCAATTACCATTGATGATATAATTCCATTTACCGTCAGTTGTAATAGCCCTTGTGCTTTTGGTGGGTATATCGTAGAGGTAAAGATTATTGTTTTTTACAAAAGCGATCTTACTGCCATCCGGTGACAACGTGGGGTGCATGATCTTTTCAGCATCCAGTTTAGTTAGTTTTTTGGATACCGCATCGTACAGGTACACGAAAGCTTTGGTGGACCGCCGGTAGATAGACTCAACGCCACGGCGTATCAAAACAGTATTGGGATAGCTGGAACTATAGATAAGATCTTCAAAACGTTCGAATGGTTTTCCATTCTCATCTTTCAGGTCTTCGGGTTTTATTTCGGGGTCTTTGCTGGGTTCCCCAAAATCAGCTCTTACCACCTCACCCTGGAAGGTCCTGTTCTTATAAATATCTTCTAATGTGATCTGTTTTTTTTGCCCGATAACAACCAGGGGCAGCAAAAACAGCAGTACAAAAAACTTACGCATAATCAAATAAATTTTATGTTGGTAAATGTAGCAGAATCATACCAAAAGGGTATGCCGTATAAATAAAAAGAGGCGACAACTTGTAAAAAAGTATCACCTCTTCTGTTAAAGATCCGGGTTAATTCCCCGATAGATAAGAGTTTAGTTCAACTTAATAATCTTCAATTGTTTTATTTTATTTCCCTGTCTTAACTCAACAAAATAAATACCTGCTTTTAATTTATCACCCATCCTGAGTAATTGATTGCCGGCAGGATTACCAGCCTCTACTACCCGGCCCATAACATCAATTACTTTCAGGTTTAATTTTTCAGTGCTGTTATTGGTTTGAATGTTCAGCATAAAATAATTATGGCTTGGGTTGGGCAATACGGATAAAGAAAGACCTTCCCAGTTACCTGTATCATCAGTTGTATATACGGCTCCCTGTGCTCTTGCACCTGACATATCATGAGGAACTGTAACGATAGTTGAACTATTGGCTGAATTACCGTACTGGTCGGTGCAGGTGACCCGGATAGTATAAACTCTTCCATCACCGTTACCCGAACGTTCTGCCCTTAGTTTTACATGATGGTTATCCACTATCATCCAGTCAGGACTTGTATTACCATCACCAGCTTCGTTTACAGCTTCATC
Source organism: Chitinophagaceae bacterium (assembly GCA_036383515.1). GTDB lineage: Bacteria > Bacteroidota > Bacteroidia > Chitinophagales > Chitinophagaceae > CADEDV01. The sequence continues at coordinate 27,318 of DASVOE010000032.1, forward strand.
ACTGGTAACAGATAGCTGGCAACTAACCACTATGCAATTATCAGTACTTGTATAATTTACCGTTACATCTCTCATTTTATGATTGGGCGGCCATAGCATATTCGGAGATGCACCCAGGCTGGAAATAACAGGGGCTTCCGTATCATTTACTCTTACCGTAAATGAACAGGTTGCAATACCAGCAGTATTGGATGCCGTTACAGTTACCGTGGTAATACCAACAGGGAACACATGTGGTGAAGTAATTACTGTAGCCCCGATCTTATATACGATTGTTGGAGTCGGAATTCCTGTTGCTGTTGCATTAAAAGCAACTGATGCGCCACAAAGTCCCGCATCGTTGCTTTTAATTATATTAGACGGGCAAGTAATTACAGGGGGCAGTTGTAAATCAATTTGCGTTCTTATCTCTCCACCGGGCAAAGCGGTAGTATGAATATTGGAATATACCAAACCGGCCAGGAGGTTTGCTTCTTGTGCATCGGTGAGCACATCTGATTTTGAATACATACCTGATGTAACCCCGGTAGGAAATCCTGCATGGCCAATTATAACCGGTGCATTTACTCCCGGCAGCGCCGGCGCATGAAAATGGGCAGCGACGGTGTTCGTTGGTAATCCACTAAAATTTATGGTATAAAAAATTGTGTTGATCACACTGTTATAAGCACCTTTAATTGTTCCGGTTCCGGGTGATGCATTCGGAGGCACTTCCTGTGAACCACTATATGTTTTATTAAACACATAGATCAATGAGGAAGCAGCGCCAAGGATAATTTGTGTTCTTATCTCTCCGCCGGGTAAAGCTGTAGTGTGAATATTGGAATACATTAAACCGGCAAATAAGTTTGTTTCCTGGGCATCCGTAAGCACATCTGATTTAGAATATACTCCAGCTGTTACCCCGGTAGGAAAGCCGGCATGTGCAATGATAACCGGCGCATTTATACCCGGCAGAGCAGGTGCATGAAAATGCGCTGCTACCGCATTGGCGGATAAGCCACTAAAATTAATAGTGTAATAGATGGTGTTGGTGAAGTCGTCATAAACGCCGGTGATGGTTCCGGTGCCCGGTGATCCATTAGCCGGCACCTCCTGGCTGCCAGAGTAAGTTCCGGAAAATGGGTATGTATTGGCCATGGCAGAAAAATGCAAAGCCATGGTAAGTAACAATACGGGAATAGAAAACATTACTTTTTGTGCAACATAGATTTTTTTCATAACCGTAAATTTTAAATGAAGATTTACGGTTTTTCACATGGATGAAGAATCGCCTGAGTTTAGAAGGGAGGGGTAAGGGATACCTAAGGTAGCATATTTACATAGCATTTTCAGGGTCCAATCCTTTAAACGCAGACAACGCTTTTGCAGTTGCTTTTTATGAGCGCTGGTATACTTACGGCAGTCTTCAAAAAATAAGGCCTTACTATTTGCAAGGCCTTAAGGGTTGGAATATTTCTATTATTATTTATTCTTCGGTCTCTCTGTCATATAATCAAAGCGTTTGCCGGTCACTTCAGCCATATCAGGAATAGCTTCTGCTTTGTATTCACCGGCATCCAGTTTTTGCTTGGTTGCGGAAAACGCTTCCAGCGTTTTTTGAATATCCTCATCCGTATGAACTGAAGTTGGTATGAGGCGATAAATGATATGTCCTTTTGGAATAACAGGGTATACTACTATTGAACAGAAGATGTGATAATTTTCCCTGATATCCATTACCATAGCGGTGGCTTCTTCCACACCGCCTTTCATATAGATAGGAGTAACTACTGAATCAGTTTTGCCAATATCAAAACCTCTTTCTTTCAGGCCATTCTGCAATTTCAATGCATTCTCCCACAATTTATCTTTCAGTTGTGGTTGTGTACGTAACAATTCAAGACGTTTAAGATTACCTACTACCAATGGCATGGGTAAACTTTTGGCGAAGATCTGTGAACGGATATTGTAGCGGATATAATCAACAATGCTTCTGTCGCCGGCAATAAAGGCACCGATGGAGGCCATTGATTTGGCAAACGTGGAGAAATAAAGGTCGATCTTATCCTGAATGCCTTGTTCTTCACCAGCACCGGCACCGGTTTTGCCCAGGGTGCCAAAACCATGTGCATCATCTACAAGCAGGCGGAATTCAAATTTTTCTTTAAAAGCAGCGATCTCTTTTAACCGTCCCTGGTCACCGGCCATTCCAAATACTCCTTCGGTGATCACCAGTATGCCGCCAGCTTTTTGTTTTTCAATTAATGCACTTGCTCTTTGTAATTGTTTTTCAAAATCATCCATATCATTATGCTTAAAAACATAACGATGACCCGGATGTAAACGTAGGCCATCAATAATGCAGGCATGACTTTCTGCATCGTAAACAATTACATCATGACGGCTGCACAACAGGTCGATGATACTTACCATACCCTGGTAACCAAAATTCAATAAGGCTGCATCTTCTTTCATTTCAAAAGCAGCCAGTTCAGCTTCCAGTTGTTCATGAAGGTTTGAGTTGCCACTCATCATGCGGGCACCCATTGGTAAAGCCAATCCATATTGAGCAGCGCCTTCAGCATCTGCTTTGCGAACTTCAGGATGATTAGCAAGACCGAGATAGTTATTCAAACTCCATACGATCATTTCCTGTCCACGAAATTTCATGCGGCTGCTAATTTCACCTTCAAGTTTTGGGAAAGCAAAATAGCCATGTGCTCTTTCACGGTGCTGGCCGATAGGGCCATAGTTTTTCAATAGACGTTCGAAGATATCTGCCATAATCAATGTTTGATTTTAGATTTATGATTGCAGCCCATTTATTTGATCAAAGCGTAAAAACATAAGGCCAACCTGTAAATCACAGATTTAAATGAATGGCGCAAAGGTAAGGTTTTGAGGCTTTTGGATAAAAGGAAGTTTGCCGTATTTTTAAAATTGGGAATGAGAGATTTAGAAAAGAATTATAACGAAGCGTGTTGCAATTAGCGATAAATGCATGCGCCCGGCGATAGTAAATTTTTCTCTTAAGGACTCCCCTTTACAGGAAATTAGCTGAATACCGTTGAATGGGTATTGTTATAAACGGGTTCATTGGCTATGTTTACCATCTAAAATTACTTCCACCATGAAGAAATACGGATTGTTCCTCCTTGCGCTATGTACAATAACATTTAGTTACGTGGCGACCGCCCAAAAATTACCCGCCAAAGTTATTTCACTTGTTATTCCGGGTGAAGAGGGCAAGAATGCTGCGTCTGTGGTATGGCATCCCATACAAAAGAAATATTATACATCGATGATCGGCAATAGCATTTATCCTATGGCCATCTTTGACGTTAAGGGAAAATTGATCAAAAGCGAATTTGAAGCGGGGCAGGATCTGCGGGGTATGTGGTATAACCCTTTAAGCAAACAAATTGAGTTCAATTGTTACGATGAAGGGGGATGGGGACATTTTGAATTAGATAAGACTGGTTACATTACCGGGGTAAAGATTGATGTAGAAGGAATGACACAGCCATCCGCTCAATCTGTAGGTACTTATTATAAAACGGGTAATAAGGTTCTTTTCCTGGATGAAGATTATGTGGCCGTCACCTATGGTATTACATCAAGGGAAAACGCAAAAACATTGACGCCTGTTTATCCGGGTTGCAGCACGAAAGAGGAAGCCGATGAGCTCACCCCGGACGATATAATCGAGAAAATGGAGCAAAGGAATAAATCTCTTCAATATACCGGGTTGCCAAAGGCCGAGCTGGCTTTATTAAACGTTGACCAGCGAAAAATTGAACTTTATAATGAAAAAACAGGATTGATTACCCGTGCTATCAGCTTACCTGAAAACATTAAACTGGAATTAAGTTTTAATTTTTGTTATAACAATGGCATCTGGTGGTTCTTTGATAAAGAAACCAGGACCTGGTTGGGGTATAAGTAATAGTTATAATTATACTACAATTTATTTTTTAAATCTTTCCATTTAGCCTGTAACTGCTTCAATTGCTGTAGTGCTTCATTCAGCGCTGTTACAGCCTGCGAAGCAGGTGGCCTGTCGCTATCCTGCAAAACACTGAATATGCCCGCAAAAGAATTAATAAGCCGGTTAAAACTGGCCTCGCTGCTTCCGGGGGCAGTATTTTCAACTGCAGCAGCCTGTTTATCCAGTAGCCCTAACTTTTCTGCAACGCTTACTGGTGCATTGGTTAGTTGTGATTGAAGCGTGGATCGAAAGGCTTTGATAGCCTTCAGGGCTTCCATACATTCTATTCTTGCTTTATAGCACTGTAAAGAAAGATCATGTTGTTTTTGCAGATCGGCTGCTGAGGTTTTAATACGGGGATCTGGTTTTATTGTAAACGGTTGAGTAAAGATTTTTCCATCCACAGTCAGCCGGGCAACATAAGTTCCCGGCATCACCCAGGGTGCAGTTTGGTCAGGTTCCGTGTTTTTATAAATCGCCGCAATAGGATAGGAGGGCGGCACATTTAACGGTTCATATTTCATATCCCATAAGAAACGATGGTGACCAGGCTCTGCAGAAAGTAGTTGCTGCGGGCGAATCCAGTAATCGGGAATGTTGACATCCCCGATTTTATACAGTGTATCGTTATTGGAATATTTTCGATAGATAGCCCGGGAGGTCCTTCCGCCGTCTATACTGGGATAATCTTTTATTATTTCCAATGTTACATTTACTGCTTTTTCTTTTAAGCAATAATCAATGATCGCTCCATCCGGTGGATTTTGTCCCGAAGGTTCTTCCTGTGGTACCGGTGTATCCGTATTCATATTCCACCGGATACGATAACTGTCCTGTGGTTTATAAAGTATAGCTTGTTGGTTGCTGAGTTGGTTGGTTAACTGTCGCAAAGGAGTAATATTATCCAGTATCCAGAAACTTCTGCCATGCGTGCCGATAACAAGATCATCATCTTTAATAACGAGATCACGGATAGAGGTGGCCGGCATATTCAGCCGCAGGCTTTGCCAGTTTTCACCTTCATCAAAAGAAACATAGACGGCCCTTTCGCTGCCCGCATACAATAAACCTTTTCGTTTTGGATCTTCTCTTACAACGTTGATGGGATCATCGGGCAAACCATTGACGATCTCTTTCCATGTTTTGCCAGCATCATTGGTTTTATAAATATGCGGGTGCATATCATCACAACGAATACGGTTAACAGCTGCATACATCGTATTTACATCAAAATGACTGGCATCCATTAACGATACTTTACTCCAGGATGTGATGGCAGGCGGTGTAACATTCTTCCATGTTTTGCCACCATCTTTTGTCACATGAATCAATCCATCATCGGTGCCACACCATATCGTATTTACATCTTTATAAGAAGGAGCAACCGTATAGATGACACCCCGTCTTGGCATTGTCTTCATGTCTGCATTGGTAAAAACGCCAACACTCGCTGGTATTTCCCAACTTTCTCTTGACAGATCAGGACTGATGATCTGCCAGCTATTGCCTCCATTGATTGTTTTGAACAAAACATTACCGGCGTAATACAATGTTTTTTTATCAACCGGGTTAAAAAGCACGGGGGCTGTTCTTATAAACCTGTACTTACCACTTCGCACTACTTCCGGTGCAATGTTTTGTGTTTGCCCTGTTCGTTTATCATACCGTGATATTTTACCACCGTATATAATATTGGGATCCATCGGATCGGCTGCTACATAGCCATATTCTTCGGCTCCTACCGGGTACCAGTCCCGGAAATTTATTTGCCCGTCACTGCCTCTTGATGCAATACCCACACTACCGCTTTCCTGCTGACCGCTGTAAACGTTATAAGGAAAAGCGTTATCCGTACTTACATGATAAAACTGTGCGGTAGGTTGGTTATACCAGCTTGAAAAAGTTTCTCCGCCATTCACCGTGATGATGGCTCCCTGGTCGCTGGCGAGCAAAATAATATGGTGATTATCGGGATTGATCCAGATGCGATGATAATCATCTCCACCGGGTGCACCGCGAAAGGCAGTCCATGTGTTGGCGCCATCCGTACTTTTCCAGGTAACCACATTTGCGCTGTATACAATATCAGCATTTGTGGGATCTGCTTTTATTTCTGCAAAATCCGAAGCCCTTCCCCAATAACGGTTATCATTCACCATTTGTTTCCAGGTTTCACCTGCATCATCACTCCGGTATATACCACCCATTTGCCCGGCATCTACGGTGGCATACATTCTTTTAGTATCTGTAGGGGCAATACAAAAACCTATTCTCCCCAAACCTTGTTGCGTAGTGGGCAGACCCACCACTAATTTTTTCCATGTCGTTCCCCCATCTGTTGATTTATATAAACCACTTTCGGGACCATTCCATGCACCGTTTTCCCATGGTCCCTGCCGCCCGGCCCACAGATCAGCATATATAATGTTGGGATCTTTGGGATCAATAGTTACCTGTACGGCGCCTGTATTTTCATCTTTATATAAAACTTTGCCCCACGTTTTTCCACCGTCTGTGGTACGATAAACACCCCGTTCTGTATTGGGTCCATAAGGATGACCGAGTGCGGCAACAAAAACTTTATTTTCATTGGTAGGGTCAATGGCCAGCCCGCCAATTTGCTGTGCATCTTTTAACCCGAGATGTATCCACGTTTTACCTGCGTCAGTTGATTTATAGATACCGTCGCCAACAGAAAGATCCGGACGCTGCAGGCCTTCACCACTTCCCACATAAATAACATTGGGATTAGAGGGTGCTACTGCTATATCGCCGATAGAACCTGTTGGCTGATCATCAAAAATGGGAAACCAGGTGCGCCCATAATCGGTCGTCTTCCACACACCACCATTATTGACACCAATATAAAATACGTTGGGTTGTTGCGGCACACCCACTGCACCAACTGTCCTTCCACCGCGATGCGGACCTATCATCCGCCATTGCATACTATTAAAATAGTTGTTGCTGAAAGATTGTGCTGATGCAGTGCTGATCGCCAATAAGGTGATCAACGTTATAATAAATGATCTTCCCATGATTTTTATAGCTTATTACCTAAGATAAGCAATCTGGTAATAGGACGGCTGGTAATAGTTTTCAGGTAGTGTACCAGTTTGAATTTTTCACGCAAAGGAGCCACTAAGTAATTCAAGACGCAAAGACTGTATCCTTAGCGACTTATTTTCTTTGCCCCTTTGCGTGAAATAAAAAATACCTGATAAATTTTGAAACGGGTGCACTACCAGTTATCACAAACACTACTTCATAAAATGGCTATAATTTATTCTGATGAATCACCAATGCATTTCCATCGGGATCAGTAATGTGAGCAAACTTGCCCCAGGGTGAGTCATCAATTTTTCCGGGATGAAAACCGTCGTCGCCAAAAATGCCGATCACAATTCCCTTGCTGTTCAACTGTTCTATTTCTTTTTCGAGATCATCTGTTTCTAAAAAAAGTCCACATAAGGAACCAGCAGCCATTGCTGTTTTATTAAATGGCCACCGGTTCACCAATGAAATAGTTGTAAGCCTGTCGGGCAAACCCATCTGTATCCATGTTTCACCATTGCCCAGCGAACTTTCCACGATCACTTCAAATCCCAGGTTAATATAAAACGCCTTGGCTTTTTGCTGATCGGTAACCGGGATGGAGATGACCTCAATTGATTTCATGCGTCGGATTAATTTTTATTGATAGCAGCTGTGGATTGATGGTGAATCCTGGTTTGGCAACAAAATCTTTTGACCGGTTGAGATCTTTCACCGGCAGGGTGACAAAATTTTTTGTTGCCATAGTTTTAAATTTTAATTGTTTTCTGCTAACCGTTTTAATTCATCCAACGCTTTGGGCCATGTATTCATAAAATAATCTTTGAAGTCGTCATTGACATCCATATCTACCACGAGATTCGTCACACCGTTCTGCTCACTTAATGAGTAATTCTCGTGGGCCCCGGCCCAGCCTTTTACTTTTTCACTCGTGGTGTCTTCCACACCATCTTTTACTTCACCCAGGTGTTCGAACGACATATATTCATTGGGTTTATTAGCAGCTACAGTACTTACCATGCCCCTGCCATCCGGACCAAGAAATAAGACTTTAGTTCCTTCTTTCCAATTGTCTGTAACTGCATACGATCCTTCCATAAAGGCGCTGGTCCATTTTCTGTAACTGGCGTCATTCCATAAGGTCTCCCATACTTTTTTCCGCGGAGCATTGATGCTGGCGGTGAATTTCATTTTTTCCATAAACTTTATTTTAATGGTTAAAGGTTACTTTTTTGATGCTGACTTCTGTTGATTTTCCTTCACCCTGAATTTTACAATTTTTGTGATCAGGCCAAAGGGGAGGGGTTTATCAATCGGAAATTTTATGGATCCTTTTGCCCCTTCATATATGGACAACTCTTTTTTAAAAGCTTCGATACCTGAAGGCGCCGGGTAAAATCCGATATGATTTTTGAAAGCTGCGAAATGAACCAGGTTTCCATTCAGCGTGAAAGTAGGTATGGCGTAATTAATCGTTTCTGTTGCTGCCGGCGCTGCTTTCTGGATCGTCGCTCTTAATTGTTGCAACATTTCCCTGACAGGCAAAGAGAAACCTGCGATATAGTCATCAATGTTTTTTGCCTGCGTTGCTTTCATTGCATTTGCCATATACAAAGATTTAGGATTGCTAAATTTTTTTCGTTACTAAAACTATTGCCGATTGGTTATCAATTTACATATAACTCATCGCAGGATATCCCAGCAATCTTCTCCACAAGGCAATTTGCCCGATACAACTGGCTTCACGGTAACTCATAAAAGTGACTAGGTCGTAATACGTCATCTTCATGCCGGGCATCATCTCAAACGATTCATCCAGTTTTTCGTCAGCTATATTTATTAACGCATCCTTTAGTAAAGGAGTAATCGTATCCCAATCTTTTTTATAAACAGACAGTGAAGGATACACAACATCATCCTGGATTCCTTTATTGTTTTTAAACAGGTCATCTGCTGCTGGTTTGTTCTTAATGCCGAACATATTAGCTATTTCATAGCGCTGCTGCACCAGGCTTCCGGCGAGCCATGCAATATGATTGACCTTTGTGTTGAGCCGGTTATGAGTGTCTTTATCGGAAATGCCATCCAAAACGTTGCCGAAATATTTTGTTTGAATATCATACAAAACAATAAGTGAGATCATTCTTTGGGTCTTTGTTTCCATATTCGTTTTATTAGGTGTGAAATAATTTTTATTCTTACTCAAGGATATTACAGGCAAAGCCATTTTCCTTTACGATCTCCATCACTTTGCCCGGGATAAAATTTTTGCCTTCTATCCTTAGCACTTTATCACAATCGTGCATATCAAAGTTGATCCTGTTGCCGGGAAAATGATACAGCAACAAATTCACCAGTTCTCTTGCTTTATCAGGACATTCCACATTGGTTTTAAAAACTTCTATCATCGCTCAAAGGATTTCCATTTATGAATTGGTTAATAAGCTATGGATTCGCTTTTCAGTTTTTTATAAATTACTTCAACCTGGTGGGTATGTCTTATTGTATGAACGTTCACAAAACTCAACCATTCAAAACGGGTAAGTGGCCCCAGGTTAGGCATTTTAAAATCCATACAAAGCAAGGATAGATCTGATGTCGTTGCTATTTCCTGCAGCTCTTCCATTATTTTAGAAAGTGAACCGATGATCTCCTTTTTAGCAGGAGGAGCGTCCGAAGGAACTATCCAGGGAGGTGATTTCATTTTGATAGAATAATCGAGGAATATTTTTTTTAGCATATCTACATTTTCATTAACCGGCCGTTTTGCTTCGGCAGCAGAACCACGCAAGGTTTTAACGGCACCACCGTTTGCTTTTATCAGGTGCTCTGCTGTTTGAGCGGCTGTCCAACTGTCTTCAAAAGGAACGGTGTGCAATTCTTTTTCGTCAAAAGAACCGAGCACTTGCAGCAGGGCCGTAGCGGTAGTATTTAGCGAAGCGATCAGCTCTTCTTTATTAAATTCTTGTGTTGTCATACATAGTATATTTGATATTTGCCGATTGGTTTAGACTCTTTGATTGTATTTTATAGTTCAATTTTCTTTTGTAGTATCCAGTTTCACCATACACAAAACATCCGTTTCGTTTTTGTACCATTCCACGCAAAAAGAATTCATATCCAGCCGCGGGTCAGCCAGCAATTGCTGAAAGATTTCGCCGATAGCCGGTATTCTTTTTTGCCACCCGGTTATTAATTCAGTTAAATAAGTTCCTTTTTGAATGGTTATTGTCTCACATCCGTATTGCTCACCTTCACCGTTATATTTTTCCTGTACAGCTGCTTTGTAAATAATAGTGCCCCTGCCTCCGGGTTGTGATAATCCAAAAAATGTTCTTCCTTCTCTCGTAGGTAATAACTTTTCGAGTTTCTCAAACGCTTCCATAATGCCTTGCGGAAATGAAGTAGCGGTAATGCAGAAAACCCTGATATCATCTTTAAGCTGAAAAATTTCCATATCCTTAGCTTTTGAAAACAAACCTACAATCTTCTGTTGGCCCCTGCAGGGTGCAAAAACGCCAATTTCAGGGGTTGATTCCGACACCTGTATTAATTAACTTTGGTTGGATAAAATCAAAACCATAATTCATTTTATCAAACACTTTCCAATGAAACATATCTCAATTATCGTTCCGCATGGTCATACCAGCCTTCCTAATATTGATGGCACGCACCAGATATTTTCCGAGGTCAATAATTTTTGTGAAACAATGGGTCGCCCTGCTGCGTTCAACATTCAACTGGTGGGACTTTCCCATCATATCAGCCAACGAAATGGTTTATATACGATAGAACCGGATGTACTGGCAGCTGATATAAAAAAAACAGATCTCATTATTATACCGGCGATGCATGGCAATATGCAAAAGGCTATCGAACTGAATAAAGATTTTCTTCCCTGGATCGTACAACACTATCATGCTGGTGCAGAAATAGCCTGTTTCTGTATTGGCTCTTTCTTTTTAGCGGCTACCGGTTTATTAAAAGGAAAAAAATGTGCTACCCATTGGGTGGCGGCCAATGAATTCAGGAGACTGTTCCCCGATGTGAACCTGGTGGATGATAAAATAATGACAGAAGAAGATGGTATTTATACCAGTGGCGGAGCTTATTCTTTTTTAAATCTTATCGTTTATCTCATTGAAAAATATACAGGCCGTGATATGGCTATTCTTATTGCCAAGGCTTTTATGGTGGATATAGACCGTCAAAGTCAATCGCCTTTTATCATTTTCAGCGGACAAAAAGCGCATGAAGATGAACCTATCAAAAAAGCACAGGAGTTCATTGAAAATAATTTCCAGGATAAAATATCGGTAGACCAGCTGGCTATGCAATTATGTATTGGCCGCCGCAACCTGGAACGACGGTTTAAAAAAGCAACTGCCAATACCGTCGTAGAATATATACAACGGGTAAAAGTAGAAGTTGCCAAGAAAGGTTTTGAAACCAGCCGGAAAAATATCAACGAAGTGATGTATGAAGTAGGTTATACCGATACCAAAGCTTTCCGGACAGTGTTTAAAAAGATCACCGGATTATCGCCGCTGGAATACAGGAATAAATATAACAGGGAAGCGGTGATGGCTTGATGGGCTTTCCCGAATCGCTGCAAGCGATAATATAAAGTTGCGAAACTGCAAGTTTTCGCAGAGCTGGGATTGAAAGGATTAGACAAGATGTTCGACGCCTTACCACGTCAGAAGTTAATTTGGAATTTCTAAATAAGATGATCATTTCAAAGATCCTTGAAATGAGTCATATCGAAGAGTTTATTAAAGTGGTTGCCAATTTCGAATGTGAATTTTTCCTGTGGTCAAATTTATATTGTTTCCCCGTGAGTCTTGAACTTGTGTTGTAAATATCGCATCAAGGTTTCGGTGAGCGGTGTCAAGACTTGTTAGAGTTATATTACTCCCAAGTAGCGGATAATATCGATTGTCAAAATCATGATGATTATAACTAAAAAGATAATGTTGAGAAGAGATAGTCTGATTGTACATATTAGAAGGCTGCAAAGGATATGTCCCTGTGCCCTGAGAAAGAGGAATATTAAAAACAAAGTTTCTCCCACCAGCCCAAAAAATGTTACGTGAATATGAACTTAAATATTGAGGGCATTCTCCCAAATCTTCAGGATACCCCATTGCTCTTACTTCCAGGAATGAATACAAAGGAGACCCAATATATAATGTTACTTTTGAAAACACTCCATTCGCATACCAGTTGGTTCCATTGATATTTGAACTTATGTAAGAGCCATCAAAATAAGAAAGAGAAGACTTTACGAGTTTTACATCGTTCAATAGGCCATTAGTTAAGGTCATTGTTTCATGCTGATCTCGAGAATATCCGGTTACATTAAAAGTCCCGGATATTTTTCCTGTAAGTGTATCTAATTTAGAAATTGTTATAGTGCCCCCCGTGGTCGGGCTTATTAAATCACAAAAATATATATCCTCTCCAGAGCTATTCCCATTCATAATGGTTTGAACAATTTCTAATCCATTATTTTCATTCGAATTAATTGTATATGTTTTTAATTGTAAAATTGTATCAAGCGTAATAAAAAAACGTAGTTCAATGTTGCTGTTTTGGTCAATTGCTGTCATTGATAAGACTTTGTCTTTTGTGTAATACACCGCTTTGTAGTTACATGCAATCCAGGGCTCATTATTAATTGTGGCAGAAAAAATTCCATCGCTAACCGGGTTACAAGTTCTTAAGGTACTATTACTGGGATTATCTTTTTTGCATTTTGAAAGGAATAAAACTGCAGAAATCAATACAATAAAATTAATAATTTTCATAGAGGTATAAATTTTGTTTCAAATTTGACTCTGAAGATACTTATATTGCTGCCAACGGCTTGTAGTCAACACGTAAATTTATGACACTCACCTTGCCTTTGCAAGAAAAAGGATCATTGATTTTCAAATTTTTGGTTTTCGCCACTCCCTCTTCGTCGAATCAATTGTTTGAAAATTGTGATTTAAAACCCTCAGATCAGCTTATGCTCGTACGCATGTTTCACTAACCCGATTACCGAATGGGTGTTTGTTTTGCGAAAGATATTTTTGCGGTTCGTTTCTGCCGTTCGTTCGTTGATGAATAATGCTTCGGCAATTTGTTTGTTATTGAATTCTTTTTCGATCAACCGGATGATCTCTATTTCACGGCAGGTAAGATGGGCTTCTTCATTTTGTTTTTTGCGCTGGCTGCTGCGCTTCAGTTCATCGATCACCTCTTTACTGAAATAAATGCCACCCGCAGCGAGTCTTTTCTGTCACAGGCAATCACTACCATACTGTAAAAGAATAACAGCACTGCGATTTTTATAAAATGATTATTCATGGTGCAAGATGTTTGATGTAAGTTCCTCTTTTTTACAGGCAGACCTCAATCCGTCAATAATTATACTTTTCACAATTATCAAAATGGATTAACTTTAAAATACCCCTCGCGGGAATCCTGCCCCGTCCTTTGAAGCCTGACGGATTATCTTCATCATTTAAACCATTTATTATGTCACAAAAGATCTTTATTACCAATTTCACTTTCAGTGTAAGTCCTGAAGAATTTAAAACAATGGCCGCCCAGCTGGGTCCTGCTTTTGCAGAAGTGCCCGGCTGTCAATGGAAGATATGGCTGATCGATGAAGCTAAAAAAGAAGCAGGCGCTGTTTACCTGTTTAAAGACGAAATGGCATTAGAAAATTTCAAAGCCAGCCCGCTGGTGGCTTCTGTGCTTTCACATCCAGCCCTAAGCAATTTTGAATTACGGGAAAGAGATATTCTTAAAGAAGTGAGTGAAGTAACCCATGCGCCATTGATGGCAGAAGCGATGGCTTAGTTTAAATTTTATAATTGTATAAGTAACGGCGAAAATTCTTTAGTTCGTGTTGCCGGCAGAAGATACTTTATCAAACTAAGTATACCGGCAACGGGATAAAGAACTTACCTACTGCCGGGCAGGTGCCAACCCAAGGCAATGAACCGCTACAGCAATCGTCAATTATTTTTTAGAGATAAGTAGTGCAATTGCTTTCTTCATTCTATGTTCAAAGTGTTCTTGCATGCCGGGGGTTGGCTTTGCCAAACCCCGGCATGACCGTTGCTGATTGACGAGGGAAGACCCCGGTAGTACCGAATCCTTTTCAGGGTCAGACAATACACCTATAGTTTAAAACATTGACCATGAAGCCCGACACGATAAAGTCAGCGCTTTTGAAAATATTCTTTTTCATTATTATAGTAAAAGAATGCTATTAGTTTTCAGGAAATGGAGGCTTGTACAATCTGTTCAATATTTAATTTCCTCATAGCCATAAATGCTTGTGCTGCCTTACCTGCTTTAGCGGGGTCACTCATGACCTTACCTAATATAGTGGGGATGATTTGCCAGGACACACCAAATTTATCTTTCAGCCATCCGCACATGCTTTCTTCCCCGCTTTCAGTAAGCTTTTCCCAGTAATAATCTATTTCTTCCTGCGTTTCGCAGTGTATCGTTAATGATACACCTTCGGTAAAAGTAAAGCTGTGTGCCGCTGCACTTTCCATCAGCATAAGCTTCTGGCCGTTGAAGGTGAGTTGTGCATGTTTTACATTGCCTTCTTTATCCGGTAGCTCATTCGTACCATAACGAAGAACACCATCAACTTTCGGATCTTTAAAAATTGATGAATAGTGAGCAATAGCTTCATCTGCCCGTTCATATTGTTTGCCGGTAAATAGCAGGCAGGGTGTTATTTTCTGACCCACATCATTTATTTTGCCTAAAGCCAATTGCCAGGAGATACCATACTTATCGGTTATCCATCCATATTTTTCGCTCCAGGGATATTTATCCAATGGCATCATCACGGTGCCTTCTTTATTGAATGCATTCCAGATATTGTTCAACTCCTGTTCTTTTTCACAGATATAATAAAAAGAAATGGAGGCATTGGGTTGGTACATCGGACCTCCATCCAACAAAGTGATACTTTGTCCGGAAACATCAATACCTGTTACAATAGGTGACCGTGCAGTAATTTTTGCATCGGCAAAAATAGAACAGTATAACGTGGCAGCTTCTTTTGCCTGGCCGTTAAACCAAAGGCAGGGAGTTATTTTCTCTTTCATTTTTAATATTTATTTATATGCAAACCTAGGAAAGTATATAAGCAAGGAATAGAATAAAACCGACACTATTGATTTTTTTCATTCAAGCCAGACCTGAGATAGTTATTCGGTGTGATTTGCGTGAACTCTCTGAATGAACGGATAAAATGACTCTGATCGGCAAACCCATTATCATAAGCAACATCCGTTAGCTTATTAAACTCTTTGGATCTTAGTTGTGCAAAGGAAAGTTGAAACTGGCAGATCCGTCTGTATTGGTTGGGAGTAACACCCACATATTTTTTGAAAACCCGCTGAAAGGTTCTTTCAGTGAGGTTTAATTTGTTCAGTATAGCGGATAAAATTTCCGTACCCGGATCGTACATGATTTGATCGGTGGCGTATTTAATAATCTCACATTCTTTGTTATGCTGCTGCAGTTGATGAATTAATAAATTATCAAGTACTTCTATTTTCCGGGGTGTTGACCCTGCATAAATTAATTGCGTTCTAAGTGCATTTGTTTTATGCGGACTCCAGTTAGAAAGGTCAACTGGAGCTTCTATTAATTTAGCGGCAGGAATATTAAATATACCTGCGAGTGCAAATGGCTTAAAAAAATAGACGATAATAGTTGTATTACTGTTAATCGTCCAATTGTTGGGAGGGATTGATTTTCCAAACAAGGTCAATTGCAGAATGTTCTCATTTTCTGTTTGGTCTTTTTCGGTTCGGCAAAGCAGGGCAGGCATACCATTGGTGAAAAGCGGTAGTTCGACAGCACCAGGTTGAGAAAGCCCTTCCAATATCAAAACCGTTCTTACGTATGCTGATATTAACTGATGTGGTTTTTGATACCAGTATTTCATTTTCGCTGGGTTATGTTGTTATAAGCTTGCTGCTAACGTCAGGGCTTGGCGATATTCTGTGATTCATGTGTCCGAACCGTGCTGAATAAAGTTACAAAAGTTGAGATTACGAACTACAGCGTGGCTTATTTGTCGGTTGATTTTATTTTGATTAGATTACTTTCAACATGTCTATGAGGTAAGTATTTAAGATTGGATAATTCTTGGTTTAATTTTTCTATCTCAGATTTTGTCAAGTCAAACGCCCAATTAAGTGTTTTGAGGTTTTTAAGTTTGCAGATCGTATCAATACTTGTACTCATTGAACTAATCATTGTCGTACTTAAATAAATCAGGTCTTTCAAATCAGCCAAAAAATCAAAACTGTCAATCTTTTGTTTTTTATACATCCCTCCTTCAATTGTCAAGGACTTTAAATTTGTCAATAGTTTGAGTACAGAAAAGTCTGAAATATTTTTGAAGTTTTCAATTACTAATACTTCAAGATTTGCCAAAGTTTTTAAGGGCTCAATACTTTCAATTTTTGGGGAATTGCCAATTCTTAAATACTTTAATTTTTTTAGATTTGATAAACTATCTAATGATTTGATGTTACTGTTTTTTATGTTCAATCCTACTAAACCATCTATTAAGCAAACACTGTCAAAAATTGTTTGAGGTGTCGTTGTAGTAAACCAAAGTAACTCGATGCTTTTACAATTTGGTAGAAAGCTAGCCCATTCTTTAATTAGATTTTTCTGTTGAGCTGGTGTCAAATCGCTGCATTGTGTGCAAGCAATATTTAGTTTGGTCTGTCCACTAAATTGTGTTGGATAAGTTATACTATCTGGTGAAAAACCATTTGCTTTGTCCCAAAGCCAAAACCCATTTTCTATTTGTTTCTCTGTCACAGCACTCATCTTTTTTTCTTTATAAGCGTTATCTGAACTCCATAATTTAGGTGGAGACGGAGGGCCGGTCTTTTCCTCTTTCTATAGTTGCCTGCAAACACGTAAATTTATGACGCTCATTTTGCCTTTGCAAGAAAAACGATCGTTGCTTTTCAAACTTTTAGTCTTTGCCATTTTAATTGTTATAGTGCCAATCCACTATTCCCTCTCCGCCGAATCAATGTTTGAAAATTGTGACTTAAAATTCTCAGATCAGTTTATGCTCATACGCATATTTCACTAACCCAATCACTGAGTTTGTAGTTGTTTTGCGAAAGATGTTTTTGCGGTGGGTTTCTACCGTTCGTTCGCTGATGAATAAGGCTTCCGCAATTTGCTTGTTATTGAATTCTTT
Organism: Chitinophagaceae bacterium; assembly: GCA_036383515.1. Lineage (GTDB taxonomy): Bacteria > Bacteroidota > Bacteroidia > Chitinophagales > Chitinophagaceae > CADEDV01. The sequence goes on from DASVOE010000032.1 coordinate 44,600, forward strand.
TTCAATCAGTCGAATGATCTCTATTTCACGGCCGGTAAGGTGGGCTTCTTCATTTTGTTTTTTGCGCTGGCTGCTGCGCTTCAGCTCATCGATCACTTCTTCACTGAAATAAATGCCACCTGCGGCGATCTTTTCAAGGGCTCTTATCAATTCTTGTTTACCAATATTTTTGAGCACATAGCCGGAGATATCGGCCTCGTTGATCATCTCATTCACCAGGTCGCCCTGTCCGCTCATGGAGAGGGCTAATATTTTTATTAAAGGAAATTTTTCTTTTACCTGCCGTGCTAATTCGTTGCCGGGGAAAAACGGCATCATTACATCTGTCAACAAAATATCAGCAGGGGATTGTGTCAATTTATTGATTACTTCTCTTGAATCAGTGGTGGCAAAGGCAAACCGGAATTTGTCATGTCCTTTTAAAAGTGCCATCAATCCATCAATAACGATCTGGTGATCGTCAACTAGGGCTAGGGTAATTTTTGCGGGCTTCATGGTATGGTTGAAAATACTATAAAAAGAGATGCTTCGGATGGGGAGGGGATAATTTTGTTTTTGGTTAGAAGAATTAATATTCAATAAATCAATGTTCAATGGGACCCACCCCTTTCGTTTATTTTTTTATTGTAAAGTCTGCTGCCCCTCCGGGGAGGGGAGGAATAGCCTGAGGTTCGAAATTGAGAATTGATTGTTGAGCGTTGGACATTGAGCATTTCCTTTTTACAGTAAATAAATATTCAATAATCAACCTGCCTGCCGACAGGCAGGTATTCAATTTTCAATGCTCAATGGAACCCACCCCTTTCGTAGATTTTTTTATTGTAAGGTCTGCTGCCCCTCCGGTGGAGGGGAGGAAAAGCTTGAGGTTCGAAATTGAGAATTGGTTGTTGAGCGTTGGACATTGAGCATTTTTTTTTACAGTAAATAAATATTCAATAATCAATATTCAATTTTCAACGCTCAAGGGAGATCAAACCGGTACATGCAGCGCCACTACCGTTCCGCGACCCGGTGCCGCATCAAAATCAACGATGCCTTTCAGGTATTGAATACGGGTAATGATATTTTTCAACCCCATTCCTTCAGATTTTTCTTTGTTGGCTGTATCAAATCCTTTTCCATTGTCTTCAATCGTGGCATCAATACCATCACTACCTTTTATCACCGATATATCCAACGTAGTAGCGCCGGCATGTTTGATCACATTGTTCACACATTCCTGCAACACACGATACAAAACAATCTCAATATTGGAGTCCAGTCTTTCATCAATGCCTTCGGTATATACATGCACCTGCAATGATTTTTTATCCAGTTTGTCTACAAACTCATGAATAGCGGCAGCGAGATTGTTTTTCAATAATGCATTTGGCATCATGATATGAGATACAGTACGTACCTCTTTACAGCTTTCATCTACCAGCTGAATTGCCTTTTCAAAAGAATGTTGCTGCTCTGCGGTATCAAATTTTATCCCTGATTCAAAAGCCGAAAGATTCATTTTGGCCGCACTCATCATTTGTCCCACACCATCATGCAGGTCTTTGGCAATGCGGGAACGTTCATTTTCTTCGGCTTCCATTACCGCTTTGACAGATAGCTGCTGTTGCTTCATGATCGCCGATTGCAATTGTGATTCTTTTTTTAATCTATACCTTTTGTACAAGGAGTACAGCAATAACCCAATCAGCAAAGCAAGCCCGGCAATACCAATAAATAAATAATTCTGTAACCGGATACGGTTTTGTTGGTGTTCTATCTGTTGTTCTTTTTTTACGGTCTCATATTTTGCCTGTATCTCGGCCAGCGCTTTTGGATTTGCATCATTATACAAACTGTCTTTTAATGTGTTCAGTATTTTGTAACTGGCGGCTGCCTCCTGGTAATTGCCTGCTTGCTCATAATTATGTGCCAGTGCGATATAGATCATCGGTAGTTTGGCGTCAATATTATTTTCCGTAGCCATCGCTAATGCCTTTTTCCCATTGCTGATGCCTTCCGTTGTATTTCCTGTTTTGGATTGTAGTTCCGATATCTCTGCAAGATCAGAAACAATAAAAAAAGGATCACCTATCTTTTCTCTTATCGCTACCGCCTTCTTAAAACTGGAGAGTGCTTCTTCATATTTATTTTGTTTTACCTGGAAAGTACCCATGATGCTGTGTCCGTTGGCCAGTGCTGCATAGTCGTCGTACTTTCCAGCAATCTGAATTCCTGTGCTGGCATATTTGTAAACAGAATCATAGGATCCCAACGAACCATAACAGGATGCCATATTATTATAGATCGTGCCATACCTGTCAGGTAAAGCATGCTGCCGTATTGTATTGAGACAGGATTTAAAATATGTAATAGCTTTTTCATGCTGTTCCAATTCCATATAAGCCCAGCCGATATTATTCTGGGCTTTCAGTTGTGCATCGGTATCATTATTAGTCTCCGCATATTGCAGGCAGGCGTAAAACATTTGCAGCGCATCTTTCTGCCGGTTGAGGCGCATCAGGCTATTGCCTGCTAATGAGTATAGTTTTATTAAAAGCGCTGTCTCCTTTTTCTCATCTTTAATGAGCTGAATATTTCTTTCTGCTATCGTTAATGCTGTATCAGCCCTGCCGGAAAGATTGTAATAAGTAGCTGAAAAAAAATCAGCAGTTACCTGCCAGGTCTTATTGTTATGTTGCTGACCGAGTGTATATAATTCTGTTGCGGCTGCCAGCAGCGAATCCGGGTTGGTAAACCGGAACTGTTCGCATAAAAGGATCAACGCAGCTGCTTTTTTCGCCGGATCTTTTTGCGATAAAACAATACTCCGTAAACTATCCGTATTCTTTTGCGCAGGAAGCAACAAAGGGTAAAGGAAGAGTAGTATACAAAAAATCAAAATTCGATTCATACAGGTGGTATCAGAGGCCAAGCACCTCTTTCATGCTGAAGATACCTTTTTTGTCTTGTATAAATTCAGCAGCGAGTACAGCACCCAATGCAAATCCCATCCGGGTATGTGCTGTATGAATGATTTCGATGGTATCAACAGCCGATGAATATTTGACACTGTGTGTTCCGGGAGCAGGATCTTCCCGCTGACTGATGATCTCGAGGTCTTCAGGATGATCGCTCAGGTCATTTACCCATTGTTTTTTACGGATTAGTTCCTTTAATATTTGTTCGGCTAATGTAATGGCAGTGCCACTGGGTGCATCTTTTTTTTGGGTATGATGGGTTTCTTCCAGGATCACTTCATAGTCTTTATGCGGTGCCATCAGCGCAGCCAGTTTTTTATTGACCTCGAAAAAGATATTGACGCCTACGCTGAAATTGCTTGCATATAAAAACGTTCCGCTCTTATCGGTTATCCATTTGTTGAGGTCTTCCAGCTGTTCTGTCCACCCGGTAGAACCACAAACAAGGGGCACACCAAACTCTATTGTTTTTTGTATGTTGCCCAAAGCTGTATGAGGACTTGTGAATTCAATGGCTACATCCGCTTTAATAATATTTTGTTGTGTAAAATCGGCCAGGTTGTTTTCGTCGATCTTCAATACAATTTTATGACCCCGTTGCAACGCAATTTCTTCAATGGCTTTTCCCATTTTGCCATAACCTATCAATGCAATATTCATGTGTGGGTGAAATTTTGGAAATGTGAAGATAACAATAGACAGTGAGCGGTTAAAAAATCAGGTTGTAATAAAAGCGAAAACAAACGATAGTTGCAGCATCATCGGGATCGCTTATCACCAAAACTTAATACGAGGCTAATGCCATTCGTTCGGGCCAGCTCGCTATAGCCGGGTTTGAGATCAAGGTTCAGGCTAAGGTCGGGACTTACATCAAAGGTTTTGAGATGAGCATCCACTGTCGCATCCACCACGTTCAATCCCCAGAAGACGACAAAGAATAAAACGGAGTAGTCAATGTATTTGCGAAAACGATCCCGGGCCGCACGGATGGATTCGGGCTGTATGACCTTATAAATATTTTGTAACGAGTAATAATCGGCTGAGTCGGCAGGAGAGGCAGCATTAGCCGCTTTGTAACGGGCCGAATAGGCAAACCGGTATTCACGATAGGTTTTAATATTATCGAAGAAAATATAACCGGTAATACCAAGTGCTGCATATACAATAGGAACCTTCCAGTATTTTTTATTATAGATCTGTCCCAGGCCCGGAACGATTGCCGAGCGGATAGCCGCAATCCTGGGCGTGTTTTTTTTTGTGGCAGTGTCTTTTATCTTCTCCACTTTTTTTGAAGTGGTATCAACCAGAAGCGGCACCATCTTTACAGAATCAGGGAGTTGGGCATTGCAGATACCCGTCACTATTAAACAAGTAACGATGAGTAAAAAACTTTTGGAGAAATTGTTTGAATCCTGTTGCATCTTTTATACTAATCAGCACTTACATCCATTTGACTCAGCAGCTTATTCAATTCTTCGAGTGAATAATAATCGAAAGTGATCTGGCCGCTGCCATTACGACTGTGTTTTAATTTTACCCGGGTGCTGAATTGCGAGGCCAATTTATCTTCTATTTTCTGATAAGCAGGAGGCAGAGAGTTTTTTGAAGTTTTTTTAACAGCGCCAGCACCTTTATAAAGATTGCGAACCAACGCTTCTGTTTGCCGCACAGACAAACCTTTGTCTTTTATTTCTTTGAAAATAAAAAGTTGTTTATCGATGGTATCCACATTCACCAACGCTCTTGCATGACCCATACTCAGGTCGCCATTACGAACTGCTAATTGAATATCGGGGGGCAATTTCAACAACCGGATAAAATTGGCAACCGTACTTCTGTCAATACTCATTCTTTCACCTACCTGCTCCTGGGTATATTCCAGTTCCTCCATCATTCGTTTATAACTCAGGGCTATCTCCATGGCATTGAGATCTTCCCGTTGCAGGTTTTCCAGTAATGCCAGCTCCAGTAATTGTGCATCGTTGGCCTGGCGAACATAGGCCGGAATGTCTTTGAGCCCCGCCATCTTTGTAGCTCTCCACCTTCTTTCACCAGAGATCAACCTGTATTTTCCCGATGGTAATTTAGAAACAGTGATGGGTTGAATAATGTCATGCAGTTTGATAGAATTCGCCAATTCCTGCAATGATTGTTCATCAAAATCCCGGCGGGGTTGTTTAGGGTTTACTTCTACCTCATCCACTGAAATGCGGTTGGTACCCGTTGCGTTTTCAACCACCGTAGGTTTCAGATTACCGGTTCCTGTTTTCAGATCGCTGTCTATACTTTGCAATAAGGAACGGATTCCTTTGCCGAGTAATTCTTTATTATTTTGTTTGGGATTGGTCATGTTTAGTTCAAAGTCTTTAGTCAATAGTTCAGAGTCAGGGTCGTTTTTCATGTAAACTTATCAGGGTTTTGGATCATATGCCATAATATTTTTCCTACTTCTTCATTCCTGAATGTGAGATCAGCATACTGGACCTCAGTAATATATTTACAATTTTTTGAGAAATCAAGCCAAATTTGTGTTTCTGCATTTTCAGTATCCGAATCTGTAAGTTTAGAAAGGAAATGAGCTTTATATTTTCTTCTTCTATAAGCTTCAACAAGGTTGGCACATACAGAACGGGAAGATCTTCTGATTTGGTCTGTAAGGCTGAATTTTTCTTCTGATGGGAATTTTTTTGATAACTCGAAAATATCCATTGCAAGTTTGTAAGCTTTTTGAAAAACGATTAAATCTCTATAATCTCCCATAACTTTTATGGATTCATGTAGTTAAGGTATCCGACTGTCGACTCCCGACTAAAAAACTCATAACTCCAGAATTCTTTCTTCCTGCGTAATCTTCGTCATATCATTTTTCTGCAGTATTTCTTTGGCGAGATTGAGATAGTTCATAGATCCTTTGCTGTTGGCATCATATAGTATTACGGGTTTGCCTACACTGGGGGCTTCGCTGAGCCGGGCATTGCGGTGAATGATAGTGCTGAATACCATGTCTTCAAAATGTCTTCTCACTTCACTTACCACCTGGTTGCAGAGGCGCAGACGACCATCATACATCGTCATCAGAATGCCTTCAATTACCAATGCCGTATTTAACCGGCTTTGAACGATCTTGATCGTGTTCAGCAATTTTCCCAGCCCTTCCAGTGCAAAAAATTCACATTGCACTGGCACTACCACTGAATCAGCTGCGGTCAATGCATTGACGGTGATCAGGCCTAATGAAGGCGAACAATCAATAACGATAAAATCATAATCTTCCCGGACGGCCTCCAGCAAACTCTTCAATACCATTTCCCGGTTGGGATAATTGATCATTTCAATTTCGGCACCTACCAGGTCAATATGTGAAGGAATGAGGTCAAGATAGGGGATATCGGTTTTCAATACCACATCTTTTGCCTTGGTATGATTTACCATGCAGTCGTAAAGACTTTGTGTAACGTTATGCAGGTCAAATCCTACGCCAGTAGTGCTGTTAGCCTGTGGGTCACCATCCACCAGCAAGGTTTTAAATTCCAATACGGCAAGACTGGCCGCCAGGTTAATGGCAGTGGTGGTCTTACCCACTCCTCCTTTTTGATTTGCTACACCGATTATTCTTGCCATTTTACCGAATAGGTTGGGATAAATTAAATGATAAGGGTAAAATTGCCCCCTGAAAACAACAACGCAAAATTAAGTTTTGCCCAAATTATAGGCAGAAACCCTGGTTCGGGCAAAAATAAGTGTTCAGTAAATCAATATTATAGTCGTCACATTTTAATTTTGAATTCTATTTATGCGTAATTCTCCTTTCTGGTGGGTGCTGATCGGTTTTATGGTGTTACTCGATATTTATTGTTTCCAGGCAATAAAAGTAGTTTCTCAATCGGCGGGCAGCAAAACGAAGACTATCATCTTTGCTGCTTACTGGATTCTTTCTATCGGCGCTATCATTATTTTAATCATACTTCCTTACCTGCAGTTTCAGCACCAGGCCAAACTTTTTCGCACGACCATCTTTGCCATCATTGCCGGTTTATTTTTTGCCAAATTGATCGCTTCTGTTTTCTTTCTCGTGGATGATATCCGTCGCGGCATTCAATGGCTGGCCGGTAAATTCTTTTTTGCAAAAACAGAAGGAGAAGAATTGCAGGAGGGCGAAAGAATTTCACGTTCTGTATTTCTTAGCTGGACAGGTATGCTCGTGGGTAGCGGATTGTTTGGTTCACTCGTCTATGGTTTCGGCAATAAATACAATTACCAGCTAAAGCGATTCAAATTAGCCTATGCTAATTTACCCGCCGCATTCAAAGGCCTGAAGATCGTTCACATCTCCGATATTCATTCCGGCAGTTTTACCAATAAGCAAGCTGTGATAAAAGGAGTGGAGAAGATCATGCACGAAAAGCCGGATATCATTCTTTTTACCGGCGATATTGTCAACAATCTTGCTGATGAGATGAATGATTATATGGATGTATTTAATAAATTAAATGCACCACTGGGTGTCTATTCTACATTAGGCAACCATGATTATGGCGATTATGTGGACTGGCCGGACCGGGATGAAGCACATCGCAAAAAAGAACAGGAAACAGGAAGACATATCTGGACTCCCCTGCAGACAGCGAACCTGGAAAAATTAAAGAAAGTGCATGCTGACCTGGGCTGGCGATTATTGTTGGATGAGAACGTTGAATTAAAAAAAGACGGGGATGCGATCGCTTTACTGGGTGTGCAGAACTGGAGTGCTAAGGCCCGGTTTCCCAAGTATGGTGATTTAAAAAAGGCTTATAATGGATCGGCAGTCCACCCGTTCAAAATATTAATGAGCCATGATCCTTCACATTGGGATGAAGAAGTTATAAAAACGTATAGAGATATCGACCTTATGCTGGCGGGACATACACATGGCTTCCAGTTTGGAATTGAAATACCCGGTTTCAAATGGAGCCCGGTCCAGTATGTGTACAAACAATGGGCAGGTTTGTATGAACAAGGACACCAGAAGTTATATGTGAACCGCGGCTATGGTTTTATTGGATACCCGGGACGGGTAGGCATTTTACCAGAGATCACCGTATTAGAGCTCGTTTGATTCATTATCTTGCAGCATCAATTACCGGTAATTGCAGATTAAGCTCTATTTACCAGTCAATTAAACTTTGTATGTGTCATTCAGTCTTAGGCCCGATTCTGATGTATATCCGAGCCTGTGAGACCAGAATACCACTGCCCCATGTTAAAAAAATGGTCAATAGTACTGGCATTTTCAGTGCTGGCTGTAGTTGCTTATACGCAAACTACTCCTGCAGATACCACTATTGCCCCGGCACATGACACCCTGGCTATTGACACTACGATTGATTACGACGAGCTCTTCCAGGATTTTGAAGCTTTTATGGATTCAATCCTAACACCCCGCAGCTATTTCATGCCCAGTTTATCAGTGTCAAGAGGATATTTCAATTTTACCAGTAAGGGTAATGAATTACTGGAGGCAACATCTAAGCTCACATATTCACCTATGCTTACCTGGTATCATAAAAGTGGAGTTGGATTTAGTGCAACCGGCTACATGGTGAATGATGATCAGAATCTCAATCTGTACCAGGTTTCAGTAACACCTTCATTTGATTATTTACAAAACAGGGATCTTGCTACCGGGTTTTCTTACACCCGGTTTCTCAGCAAAGATTCATTGCCTTTTTATACATCTCCCTTGCGAAATGAAGTGTATGGATATTTTACCTATCGTAAATGGTGGATGAAACCAATGGTGGCGGTGAGTTATGGATGGGGTAGCCGCTCTGATTACGAGGAAAGAGAAGACCTGATTCAATCGCTGCGGTTACGGCCAAGAGGTTATACGTATGTAAATACTACCGAATCTGTTTCCGACTTTACCTTAATGGGCTCGGTGCGTCATGATTTTTACTGGCTGGATGTATTTGCCTATAATGATCATATACGGTTTACACCACAGATCAACTTTACCAGCGGCACCCAAAAATTTGGATTTAACCAGACTTCCAATACATACGGTACGAGTATTCGCACAGCAACCAATGTGCTCTATAGTTCAGAGAATATTTATCTCGATGATCAGCTCGATTTTCAACCTCTCTCGTTAACACTTTACCTGCGGGGAGAATATTCTATTGGTAAATTTTTTGTTCAACCTCAATTCATGCTCGACTACTATTTTCCGGCAACCAGTAAAAACCTGAGCCGATTATTTTCTGTTACGATGGGAATGGTGTTTTAGTCGTGAGTCTCATTTTTTCGAAATGCAAAGACGATTTATTTAACTGTATAGTTTGAATTTTAGATATAAGCGGCTTTCCATTCCAGGAAAGAATTTTCGATGAATGTTTCATCCTCCCGACTTCCGACTAATGACTCCTGACTTTTTTGAAATCATTCACATTCCTGTTGCAATAGAGATTTTCATTTTTTGTTTTTTGTTTGGGAAAAACAAGGCTGTCGTTAAAGCTATTTAACAGGCGGTAAAGGTTACTGGCATTATACTTGAAAAATTTATCAGTCCCGATTTTAAAAATATTATCGGGGAATAAATCACTCATCAAATACATAATTTATGAAGACTAAACTATTCCTTCCCCTGGTAGCTGCATTACTTGTATCACAAGTTATGCTGGCTCAATTTCACATCGGTATTAAAGGAGGTGCTAATGTCACCAAGATTGACGGTAAATCTTTCAAGGATGAATTCAGGTATGGTTATCACCTGGGCGGTTTTGCAGAAATAGGATTAGGTAGAAAAATAGCAATACAACCCGAGGTTCTTTTTAACCAATATTCGTCGAGGGTAGACAGTAATTATAAAGCATTGTATGAAAATGTCTTCAACCCTTTCCAGCAAAATGTAAAACTGAATTATCTTTCTATCCCCGTCTTACTTAACTATAAATTGATCGGCAATTTTCTTACCCTGCAGGCCGGTCCTCAATTCGGAATTCTTTTAGACAACAACAAAACATTATTACAAAATGGTGGCAATGCATTCAAGAGCGGAGATCTTTCCATGATGGGAGGCGCCCAATTGAAAATAGCAGCCTTCCGTGTTTCTGGTCGCTATGTTATTGGATTAAATAATATCAATGATATCGATAACCAGGACAAATGGAAAAGCCAGGGATTTCAATTATCTGTTGGGGTGGCGCTTTAAAAATCAAATACCCGTTGAATATATCCCTTCCTCTCCATAAAGGAAGGGATTCTTTTTTGGCAAATAGCTACGTTTCAGTTACATAGTTTGTCAGTTTTATTTAGCAGGCACGAATCTTGGCAATACTGATTTCCCGTTATATTTTTGACGCCCTGCGAAACTTAATGACATAATGACTAATCAGGAGATTGAATATGAGATCAGATAAATATTTATTGAACCCGGAAGATGAGATGGACTTTTTGCCCATAATACCTCTTAATGAAAGTGACCAGGAGGATACCAACGGCGTTGAAGTGCCGCCGGAAATAGCCTTGCTCCCCCTTCGCAATACAGTTTTATTTCCTGGTGTGGTGTTGCCGATCACGGTGGGCCGTGATAAAAGTATCAAGGCGGTGAACGACGCATACAAAGGCGACAAACTGATAGGTGTGGTAGCCCAAAAAGACAGTTCAGTTGAAGATCCGGCTATCAAAGACCTTGAAAGTATAGGAACAGTAGCCAAGATTGTAAAACTGATAAAGATGCCGGATGGCGGCACCACCGTTATCATACAAGGTAAGAGCCGTTTTTCTATTGAGTCTGTATTTACAGAAGATCCTTATTTCAAAGCGAAAATCCTAAAGCTGGAAGAAGAAGAATCACCCAAGGATGCTGATTTTGATGCGTATGTTTCCAATATAAAAGACCTGGCAACGGAGATCATCCAGTTGTCGCCTAATATTCCTACGGAGGCATCGATCATTCTCCGCAACATTGAGAATCCTTCTTTCCTCATTCACTTTGTATCCAGCAATCTGAATACAGATATAAAAGAAAAGCAACGGTTGCTCGAATTGAATCATATCCGGGAAAGAGCGGATATACTGATGCAGTTATTGCAAAAGGAATTGCAGTTTGCCGAGTTGAAAAATAAAGTAACAACCAAAACAAGAACAGAACTGGATAAACAGCAGCGGGAATATTTCCTGCAGCAACAACTGAAAAGTATTAAGGATGAGTTAGGTGGTGACAGCAATGTGCAGGAAGTAAAAGAAATGCAGAAAAAAGCAGAGGCTAAAAAATGGCCGGCTGCAGCAAAGGAATTATTTAAAAAAGGGGCGGAGAAACTGGAGCGAATGCATCCCAGCACACCGGATTATTCCGTGGTGTACAATCATCTCGACCTGATGCTTGAATTGCCCTGGGAAACTTATACAGAAGATCATTATGATCTTAAAAAAGCAAAGAAGACATTGGATATTGATCATTATGGAATGCATAAGATCAAGGAAAGGATACTGGAATACCTGGCAGTGCTGAAACTGAAGGGCGACATGAAAAGTCCGATACTTTGTTTTGTAGGCCCTCCCGGTATTGGTAAAACATCGTTAGGAAGAAGTATTGCTGCTGCTATCGGCAGAAAATATGTTCGCTTAAGTCTGGGTGGCTTGCATGATGAAAGCGAGATAAGAGGTCATCGCAAAACTTATATTGGTGCGATGCCGGGAAGAATTTTACAATCCATACGTAAGGTAAAATCATCCAACCCGGTGATGATACTCGATGAAATTGATAAAGTAGGAAGTGACCAGCGAGGTGATCCCTCTTCTGCTTTGCTGGAAGTGTTAGATCCTGAGCAGAATAATACCTTCTATGATAATTACCTGGAATCGGAATATGACCTGAGCAAAGTATTATTTATTGCCACAGCTAATAATATCAATAATATTCAACCTGCATTGAGAGACCGGTTAGAAATTATTGACCTGAGTGGTTATGCGGTAGAAGAAAAAGTGGAGATCGCAAAGCGTCACTTGTTTCCCAAGCAAAAAGAATTGCATGGATTAAAAAGCAGCAATTTCAGGATCGCCGATAAAGTGCTGGAAAAAATTATCCAGGACTATACAAGGGAAAGTGGTGTGAGAGAACTGGATCGCCAACTGGCATCCATCATGCGTTACCAGGCCAAGCAGCTTGCTTTAAAAGGAAAATTAAAAGCCACTGTTACTGCTGACGATATTGAAAAGATCGTTGGTAAACCCCGCTATAGTAATGAAATTTATAAAACAGCAAATATGGCTGGTGTGGCGATCGGGTTAGCATGGACGTATGTAGGTGGTGAAATTCTTTTTATTGAAACGAGTCTTAGTGATGGCAAAGGTGAATTGAAATTGACCGGGAACCTGGGTAATGTGATGAAAGAAAGTGCAAGCACAGCGTTGAGTTATCTTCAATCCAATGCAAAGAAATATGATATAGATGCAAAACTTTTTGAGAAAAAGAATATTCATATCCATGTGCCGGAAGGTGCGGTGCCCAAAGATGGACCCAGTGCCGGCATTACCATGATGACGGCTATTGCTTCTGCTTTTGTCAACAAAAAAGTAAAACCATTCCTTGCCATGACGGGAGAGATCACGTTGCGGGGGCAGGTGTTGCCGGTAGGTGGTATCAAAGAAAAGGTGCTGGCTGCTAAAAGAGCTGGATTAAAAGAGATCATCCTTTGCTGGCAAAACGAAAAAGATGTACAGGAGATAGAATCCGAATTTATCAAAGGGATAAAATTTCATTATGTGAAAACGATGAGCCAGGTGCTGGAGCTGGCGTTGGTGGGTTAAATAGTTTATCTCTCGCTGCGCCGCTGCGAGACATAAAGTGAAGTCCTTCCCGCTTATGGGGAGGATTTTTTATGCCTTATTTTCGTTGTGCTTTGCATTTCCGTGTTATCATACTATCCCTGCTATTACCGGTCGGATTAAAAGCTCAAACCCTGGGAGGCAATTCCGTTTTTAATTTCATCAAACTTCCCAATACACCTCAGCTTACAGCTCTTGGTGGCATCAACATTTCTCAGCCATCAGCGGATATAGGATTGGCATTTAATAATCCATCCTTATTGAAACCTTCTATGCATACCCAGATGAATGCCGTATTCAATAATTATTATGCGGGCATCACTGTCTATCATTTATCGCTGGGCTACCGGAATGAAAAGCTCAATACAAATTTTTTATGGGGCTTGCATTATTTCAATTATGGAAATACACAGGAAGCAGATGCATCGGGTAATTTACTGGGACAATTCAAGCCGACCGATTGGGTGATGCAGGTAGCTGCATCCAGAAGTTATTTAGAAAAATGGAATTATGGGACTACATTAAAATTCATTAGCTCAAACTATGGGCAATATCGTTCCAATGGAGTAGCCGTTGATGTCGGGCTGTTATATAGCGATTCTTCAAAATTATTTTACGCATCGTTTGTGGCAAAGAACATGGGTTTTCAATTAAAGCGTTACAACGGTACCGATGCAGGTGATCTTCCTTTTGATATGCAGATCGGTTTGACCAAACGATTGGAGAATGCGCCTTTTAGTTTTTCAATTACTGCACATCATCTTCATCAGTTTGATACCCGGTATAATGATACCACGTTCAACAATGAAAACGGTTTTGGTAACGGAACCACCAAAAAATTTGGGTTTGATAAATTATTCCGGCATTTTGTTTTTGCTACGACTATATATGCCGGCGATAGGGTAGAAGTACAAGTGGGTTATAATCATCTTCGCCGGAAAGAACTCAGCATTGGTAATGCCGCCAACGGCCTCAATGGATTTTCAGTTGGCGTGGGAGTATTGCTCAATAAGCTGAATATCCGGTATGCCCGGGCTCATTACCAGAACAACACCGGGTACAATCAGCTTGGTCTCAACCTGAAACTGAATGAGTATTTTGGATTGGGAAAATTTGGGAAGAAGATCGGTTGGTAATTTTTATATATGTTAACCGATCAGTTTATATACTTCAAATGCCTCAGCATAATTATTGTTGCATTGCACGCCTCTCACCCTGGCAAGTGACCGGATAAAATCTTCCTGCATATAATTGCGATGGGATTGCGACTGGTACGCACCAATTGCTTTTACCTTTTTATTCAGTTGCTCCGCTGAAAGCCTGATGAAAAGATTTGTATGGAAACGGGTCTGATTCCAGGGTAATTCATAGCCCCATATCGAACTATTTTTAAAAGCTCTCAACGCTTCATGATGTATCACCTGGTGATCCTGGTGAATATCAGTTGCAGCAGGGACCAATACCAGGCCAGGTTGAATATATTTATTAAGGCTTACCAGTTCTTCGAGTATCTCCTGTCTTTTTTGTGAGAATTCACGGACTTCAAAATCATACATCAGCAATTTGGACGGGTGCATCCCTAAATGCTGGATAGCTGTTTTGCATTCTTTTTCCAGTGTATCAGGAGCGAGATCTGCGGGCAATGATCTTTTGCAATTGGAAAAAGCAGCATAATGCACTTCTTTTTTTTCATCACAAAATTTAGCCAGGCTACCACCGCATCCTAATTCCCCATCATCTGTATGCGGTGCCAATACCAATATTTTTTGGGGATCAAACATATTGAGGAGCGTTTTCTTTTTCTTCTTTAAATGCTTCTCTTGGTTTCAACCCCAATAAATGGAACATAACATTGTCTTCATCAAAAGAAGGGTTAGGTGTTGTCAGTAATTTATCACCGGCAAAAATGGAATTAGCGCCGGCTAAAAAACATAAAGCCTGTTCAGCAACAGAAAGATCGTTTCTTCCTGCACTTAATCTTACCATCGCTTTTGGCATCAGTATTCTTGCCGTAGCGATCATTCTCAGCATATCCCATACATCCACTTTCTGATTATGTGCCAATGGTGTCCCTGCGATCGGTACTAATGCATTGATGGGAACACTCTCCGGGTGTTCAGGCATAGTAGATAATGTATGCAGCATATTGATCCTGTCTTCATGTGTTTCGCCCAAACCAATAATGCCCCCGCAACAAACGGTTACACCAGCTTTGCGAACATTATCCAGTGTTTGCAAACGATCGTCGTATGTTCTTGTATGAATGATCTCACCATAATATTCTGCAGAGGTATCCAGGTTATGATTATAAGCATGTAAACCTGCATCAGCCAGTTTGTTTGCCTGGTCCTGCGTAAGCATTCCCAGGGTGCAACAAACTTCCATTCCCATTTCATTCACTCCTTTCACCATATCAAGTACCCGGTCAAAATCTTTGTTATCTCTTACTTCCCGCCAGGCGGCGCCCATGCAAAATCTTGTACTGCCCGCCTGCTTTGCTTTGGCAGCATAGTTCAATACATCCTCTTTTTTCATCAATGCCTGTACGTCAACACCGGTATTATAGCGGGCAGCTTGCGGGCAATAGGCACAATCCTCAGGGCAACCACCTGTTTTAATGGATAATAATGTGCACACCTGCACTTCGCCGGTATCATTATGCTGGCGATGAACAGACGCAGCCCTGTAGACGAGGTCCAGTAAGGGTGAATTATAAATATTTTTTATTTCTTCCCGGGTCCAGTTGTTTTTAATTGTCATAAAAGTTTTTTCAGCCATAAAAATAGGGGTTATAAAACAGCAGTCCGCTGATTATTTTTTTTTTGATTCATCCATAAATTTTGCACTCTCTTTTGTTTGTTGCCGGATAAGGTCAACGATTTTATTTTCCAGCCTGCGAATACGGCCAAAAAGTTTGAGCGTAATAAAAAGAAAAAAAAGTATGCAGATATAAAATAATAAGTCAGCACCACGTCCTACCCCAAGTTTTTTTGCGATTATATTGGTATACTCCGGGAATAAGATGAAAAACATAGCAAGCCCCGAAAAAGCAGACAAAAACAGGAGGTCGAAAAAGGCATTCCGTACACTGAATATATAATACAGGAAAATAGATACCACACCACAAAGCAGTATAATTTGTATTCCGTTCATCTGAAAATTTTGTTTAAAAGTAGGTCAAAAAATATCCTGAAGCTATTGCCCATATTTTGCCCTTTTTTGAGGGAATAAGCGGAATAAGTAATAGTAACTGGGACTTCGATATACCGGAGCTTATTTTTTTTAATCAGGGAAAGAATTTCTGTAGCATGGGCCATCCCGGTTTCCTTAAATTGAATATGCCCCGCTGCTTTAGCAGTTAAAGCCCGCAATCCGTTATGAGCATCTGTAAGCAAGAGGCCGGTAAAAAAATAATTCAACCACCTGGCCAGTTGCAAGAGCCATTTCCGGGTCACCGGAATATTATGAATAGACCCTTTCATAAACCGGGAGCCAATGGCAATATCAGCTTTTGAGTAAATGAGCGAGGTTAATAATTTATCAATATCCTCGGGGTCATGCTGGTTATCGCCATCAAAAGTGACGATGAATTCAGCATTTTCAGCAAGAGCAAATTCGATCCCTGTTTGTAATGCCGCTCCCTGGCCCAGGTTTACCCGATGTCTTAACAGGAAGACCGGTAATCCATGCAATAATAATTCAAGATTATTTTCAGAGCCATCATCAACGACAACGAGACTATAATTATAGGGCAGTAAATTGTTGACTACTGTTACTATAACTTCCTGTTCGTTATAAACCGGGATAACAATAAATATATTTTTTGGCTTAATGAGGTTTAACATATACAGTGTAAAAGTAAAAGCCGTAGAAGTTTCCGGCAACTTCTTTTTCAGTTTGGTTGAGAAATGCCTGAAATGCAGGCAAAACATCCTGGCGCAGCATGACCAGTAATAATATTGGTGTTTTAGTGTTTAATGAAGAAAGATTGTTTATTTTATCAAGACTGTCCATTTGTGGTATATGGCTGTATAAGCATACCCTGTTATTCATATAATCAGATGATCCTGTAAGAACAGCATGCGCTACGCTATATTTTATTTTTTCTTTTTTAATAATAGAATCTGCGTATTGTTGAATTTTAAGTTCAGTTTGCCAACTGTATTCCTCTTTTTTATAGTGAACGATCCTTTTTGCGCTAAATGTTATTCCCCGGAACATATCCGGAAGCATTAGTACCAGGAAGATGATAAATATATACCTGGTATATTTTTTAAAACGTCCACTATCGTATTGGTAAATAATAAAAAAAGATAACTGGATTAAAAGAATGATAAGCCCATAATACCGGGGTTCTTGCACATAAGTCCACCAGCCATCTTCTTTTGCAACCCTTACAGATAACATCATTAATAATAATGTTATCGATAGTGATACAAAAAAACTCAGGTAAAAAAAGGTGCTGGTAGCAGACAGTTTTTTGAAACGGTTTTTATATACTAACCAAAGCCCATACAGAAAAATGATAAAGAAAGTAAAAAGATGTATCACTTGAAAGATGCGATCAACCAGCGATCCTTCTGTATATTTTTTTTGTAAGATCATACCAGCAGTTTCTGGATTTATAAATGAAGCTGGAATAAAGGGATAAGGAGAAATTAGGTTTTCCGGGAAAAAACCTCTCATGGGCTGTGTTATATATATAGCCGAACCGCTTACATTTTTTTGATACAGTAGCAAAGCACTCAAAGTCGTTCCTAAAATAAACAATGAAAAAATCCCTATCCTTTTTATATGCGGATTAGCATCAATTATCCCTTTTACCAGAAGAAATAACGGAATTATAAATACGACGGGTATGAATAAATATTTTATCGAACCGCTTAAAAGAAGAGAAATAATTAACCCGGCTATTTTTAAGTTTGTATGTTTATTTCGTGAAAGAAGAGAAAGAGTAAAATGGAATGCAAGTAAAAAAAACGTTATTGCAATTGCATCAGATGAAGGTTTGATATAAAAAGGATAGATGATAAAACCCGTAAACAAAGTATAAATATTTACAAGATAGGGCTGTACATGCAGTGTTTTTAATATACTTCTGGTAATAAAGATCAGGAGTATTGAAAAAAATATTTCTAAAGCTAACCCAGCAATAATATAATTATTGTTGCATATAAAATAGACGGGCGAAAGTAATAAAGAATAGCCTGGCGGCCATTTAATGAGGGGTTCATAAATTTCTTTCGAAAGGTTGCCTGGTAAAACATGGGCAAGGCTGATGCCGTGTCCCGATAAAAAATTTCGAGTTGCTAACATCTGGTAGGAGCGATCAGACCGTATGTTGAAAAGAAAAATTACCTGTATTATTCGCCCAACAGTTGTAAATAGTATAATAGAAAGTGTTACTATTCTCGTTTCTAAAATTGATTTTATTTTAATGGCATTAGTTATTTGCATAAATATAACAACGAATTTAGCTTGGGTCTAAGTGAACAATATAAAAACTAAATTCATCAAAATTTCCAGCTGTTTTTACTTCTTTTCGGGAAAGAAAGGGGAGAAACCCCGGCAGTGCTTTAGTGTCCAGAATAACCAGTAAAAAAACAGGTCGCTTTGTACTTAATGATGAAAGATCATTTACCTTATATATATCTTCAAATAAAGGAACGTGACTGTTAATTACTACACGATGATTCATATAATAAGAAGTACCGGTAACTATAGCTTTTTCAATGTGACTGGTTAATTTTTCTTTTTTAATAATAGAATCTGCATACTGTTGGAACCTGTTTTCATATTGCCAGCTATATTCTTCTTTTTTGAAGTCTCGTATTCTATTGATATCAAAATTCAGCCCCCTCATCGTTTCTGGTATCATCAGCAACACGAAAAAGTAAAAGCTATATTTAAAAAATGAAGTGTGACTACTTTTATAATATTGGTAAAAAACAAATACACTGATATGCATTAGCACGTTGGGTAAACCATAATACCTGGCTTCTTGAATATAGGTCCATAAGAGCCAGGGGAAAATTTCTTCCTTTTCAACTACGAGGGATAATATAGCCAGCAAAAAAATCAGGGAAAAAGACAAACATAGCGAGATATAAAAAAAATTTTGTGTTAACGTCATTTTTTTGAACCTATTAATAGCTAATTGCCGGATGAGGACAGCAATGAGTAGTATCAATATTAAAATATAAATACCCTGGTATATGTTATATACCAGTTTCTCTGTTGCCTCTTTTTCGGGGGATAACAGAAGTATAGTATCAGGCTTCAGGAATGACGCAGGAAAAGTCGGGTATGCTTCAAGAAGATTTTTCGGAAAAAAACCGCGACCGGTGGCACTGATATAAGTAGCAGAGCCGCTAATGGCTTTTTGGTAAAAAAGAAGTGATACCAGCATGATGGCTAAAACTAAAAAAGAATAAAGACCAGCTTTTTTTTTCAGGTTGTCACCGTCAGCATACCCTGTTATAAAAAGGAATAAAGGAATGACAAATGCTACCGGCATAAACAAATATTTTATGGCGGCACCTGCAAAAAGAAAAAACGTCAGTAATGCAGTATTTCTAAGCAGATTTTTTTTTGTTTTCAGCAGGATAAGTGTAAAATAAAACGCTATCAATATAAGGGTAATTGCTATCGCATCAGAACAGGCATTGAAATAGAAGAAATAAATAAAAAACCCTGTGAGGAGGGTAAAGATGTTCCTCAAATACAGCGGTGTATCCAACATTTTCAAGATACTACGACAAGTAAAGACAAGTATGATAGCAAATAAAATATCAAGAGTTAAACCTGCTGCGATATAGTTATAACTAAATAAATAATAAAAGGGAGCTAGAAGCAGTGAATAGCCAGGAGGCCAGTTGATGAGAGGAGAGTAAATAGTCTGAGAAAGGTCGGCGGGTAATACAGTCGGCAAGCTGATCCCGTGGCCGGCTAAAAGACTTTGTGTCCCCATTACCTGGTACGATGCATCCACTACGATGTTGTAAAAATATACGAGTTGTATTATCCTGCTTAAAATAACCAATCCTATGATAGCAATTGTAACCTTCGGGCTCGATAAAATTACTTTTAGTTTATTATGGTAAGTAGTATACATTAACAATTTAAACAGTAAAGGCATTAAAAATAAGAGTTTGCTGTAGCCATAATCCAGAATTAAAAGTATTATTTATTGATCCAAAAAGATAGTGGAGTCTTTCAAAAGCGGAATCTTTTGCTGAAAAAGTGAATTTAGTATTACCCTGAATTGGTTGACATTTGAAATATTATTATACAGTAATGAATAATTCTTATCCGGGAAATAAACAGCATTAAGATTCATAAATTGATATTCTTTATACTCCGGTTCGTTATTTTTAAATTGACGATAACCATGATCGCTCATCAGGATAATAACAGGAGGTTTATCAGATGATTTTTTGATATGATCTATAAGAGCCAGTAATTTTTTATTCGTGTACTGAAGGTATTCAATATATGAATTTTTATCCTTACAATAGGCATCGTTTATTATTTTTTCAAAAGGAACTGGCTGGCTATTGCTGTCAAAATAATACCGATAGTGCGGCATTACGAGATGAGTATATATAAATTTTGGGTTTTTAGTTTTTTTAGATGCAATAGATTCTGTCAATTCATAAATCTTATTATTGTTGTTTAAGTCTTTATAGTAATAATCAGAAAGAATTTTTTTTATTTTCAGCGTAGTTAGTAAATGATATCCCAGATCTCTTTGAATGCGGGTTGTAAATGTTTGCGAAGTAATTGATATAGTTTTGAGGGGTAGAAAAGTCGGGGGAACCGGAGCAAGGTGATTATTAAAGTCAAATATAGAGTAGTTATAAAACGAATAACCCTGGCTTAAAAAATAACCCAGAGCTCTACTCTTCTTTAATGTATTAAGCACTATGGGGAGATATTTTAGGTTGTTGACGTGTTCTGAAACTCCTGTTAGATAGTTCATGTTTAACAGGGAAGCGATAGAATACTCCGTAAAATTATAGTTGGCTGAACTATTGGAAACCACATGAAAATTTCTTTTTTCCAATTCGGCTAAGAAGGGCGCATTATCAAAACCAAATAAATCCTTTAGTTGAGTTTGACCGGCATATTCATCAGCTACAATCAGGTAAATATCTGGTTTTGGACAGGCATTGCAATCCGTAAATTCCTGGGAAATAGCTACAGGTGATTGATTATTTTTAATCACTTTTAAAACTAAATTTCCTGCATCCATTAGAATTAAGATAAGGAATAGCCAGTTTAAATATTTTGTAATTGATATAAATTCCTTATTAGTTTTTTTAAAATATAGAATCAGTAGTATTAACAATAAGAAAGAGACAGGTATAATA
Organism: Chitinophagaceae bacterium; assembly: GCA_036383515.1. GTDB lineage: Bacteria > Bacteroidota > Bacteroidia > Chitinophagales > Chitinophagaceae > CADEDV01. The sequence goes on from DASVOE010000032.1 coordinate 65,739, forward strand.
AAGCTGTATTTGTTAAAGAGAAAATTTCCAAAAACGTTTTTTGAAATGTCGTGTAATTTCCCAAAAAAGAAATTGTAGGCCATGATGAAAAAAACAACCAGGCTTGCCTTGATAAGATTTTTGTAAAAGAAAAAGAAAAGAAAAGAGAGTACAATGGCAAAGCTTATATATTTTAACAACAAGACTAATGCTTCTGCGGACGGAACAATACCAAAATTTTCTGTATACCCATGAAGAACAAAAAATAGAGAGAGAAAATATAGAAAGAGAGGATATTTTCTGAAAAAACTAAACATTAGTTATACATGTATTTAATGAAGAAAGCTAATTGAATCCTTTAATAATGGAAGATGCAGGTTAAACTGCAAATTTAGCAGAACCCTGAATTGGTTTACGTTAGATAAGCCATCATAAAACCCTGAATAGTCACTACCTGGAATTAACACCGAGTTAATATTCATAAAGTAGTATTTAACGTCTACATGCTCATCTTTATTAAATTGACGATAACCATGATCACTCATTAGGAGGATTATGGGAGGTTTTTCTGATGATTTTTTGATATGATCTATTAGTGCTAATAATTTTTCATTTGCATATTGCAGGTATTCAATATAGGCCGTTTTATTTTTACAATAATACTTATCCATAATTTTTTCAAGCGGTGTGGGCTTGCCTTTTTTATCAAAGTAATAATGAAAGTGCGGCATTACCAGATGGGTATAAACAAATTTTGGATGTTTACTTTTTTTTGATGCAATAGATTTTGTCAATTCATAGAGTTTATTATTATTGTCTAAATCAGTATAGTAAAAATCAGAAAAAACTTTTTTCGTTTTAAACCTGGTTGCTAAATGAAATCCTATATCCCTTTGTATCCTGTTTGTAAATGTTTGTGAAGTAATTAATATATTTTTGAGAGGAATAAATGTTGGGGAGACAGGGGAAGGATGACCGGTAAAGTCGAACATGGAATAATTGTAGAACGAATACCCCTGGCTCAATAAATAGTGCAATATTCTGTTCTTCTTCAGCATAGCCAGTGTTTTTGCGAGTTCATACTGACTATAAGGGTTTCCTGAAAGTTCTGTTAGATAGCTCATGTTAAAAAGAGAGGCTACAGAGTATTGTGTGAAATTATAATTTGCCAAGCTATTGGAAACAACATGAAACCCTCTTTTTTTCAGTTCAGTGAAGAAAAGAGTGTTATCAAAATTAAATATATGCTGTAGCTCAGTTTGCCCGGCATACTCATCTGCCAGAATCAGGTAAATATCACTTTTTGGACAGGTGTTGCAATCTGTAAACTCCGCAGGAGTTTCAATTGACCGGCTATTATTTTTAATGATTTTTAATGTCAGGTCCCCGGTATCCAGGAGAATCAAAATAATAAATAACCAATTCAAATATTTTGTGGTTAATGTGAAAGGTTTATCAGTTTTTTTAAAATAGAGAATCAGAAACACTAACAGGACTATAGTAGCGGGTAATATGAAACTGTATTTGATTAAGAAACTGTTTTTAAAAATGATTTTTGAGACATCATGCAATTTGCCAAAAAAGAAATTGTAGGCCATAATGAAAAAGACAACCAGGCTTGCCTTTTTTAAATTTTTATATAAAACCCAGAACAAAAAAGTAAGTATAATTGAAAACCCGAAATACTTTAAAAACAACAGAAACGCCTCTGTAGGCAGAACAATACCAAAGTTTTCTGTGAATCCGTGAAGAACAAAAAAAAATGAAAGACCGTAAAGAAAAAAAGGGAGGGTCTTAATTGTATTTTTCACCTGAACGCTGATTGTTCTAAGCATGCTTTTTCATTAAATAAAGTGTTCGCCCTGAATTTGCAATCGCCTTTTTTTTAAGTACGATAAACTTCTCTTCGAAAGATCTGATAAAATTCTCTTCTGTATAATTGATATAGATATCCTTTTTTTGCTGCAGCATGAAGGCGATTTTGCTATCCGTTTTCGGTACAAACTCAATAATAAGGTACCGGGTTATCGTTGAAAAAAAGACGGCTATTTTTTCAAAGGGGATATTCTTCCCAATTGCCAGGTGATGTACCAGGGCCAGGGCAAAGCAAATATCAACCCGTGCTCTTTGCATAAATGAATCCCTCTCTTCATTGTTGACACCGATCGAAGGTGAAGGATTTGAAACATCCATGACCAGGGGGAGAATTTTTGTATTATCCTTTTTTAATTTAAGATAAAGTTTATTAATAGAGGAATGATCAAAATCCGTCGTTATAGTAGGTATATTTTTTTGTGCTAATATCATTGAAAATTCACCTTCATTGCCCCCAATATCTGCACCGCTATGGAGATCGGACAGCGTGTCCACCATTTCAACAATAATAGCTTTTTTTACCTCTAAGTAATCGTCACGAAGTGTAGCTTCCTGGTAATAATTCTCCCAGGTACTTGTTTTTCCTTTCCATTGAAGTGTTTGTACCAATGATTCCAGGCTTTCTACCAGGCTCCGGAATTTTTTTTCCGAAAAAGCAGTTTTAGAAGACTCTTGCTTCACCGGTTGTTTAGCAGCTATACTGGCGTGTAAATGAATATGGAGGTACGTATAAAGTGAAAATTTACTTTTCCAAGGCAACATTGACTTTGTCAATTGCAGGGGTATGCCATCCGGGTAAGCCAATTGTAAAGCCTGAAGTGGTTGTTTATAATAATGCATCAACAGTAAGGGCGAAAGAAAATTCTCACAAAATTGCCGGTAGGCAATCCACGGCTGTGAAGGGTTGTATTTTTCAAAAGACAATGTATCAATAAAAACAGGAGTTGCGTTGCGCCATTGAATATTAAAAGGAGTAGCATCTTTCAGTACCAATCCAAATGGTAATACTTCTTTTGCTATTTGCAGTGTAAGCAATGCTGCATCTTTAAGCATATCAAAACTCCATTCATAAGGGTAGCTGATAAAAGGAATTTTTTCTGGTAGCAGTGTTTTAAAGTAACCTGGAATTTGTGACAGGTTTTCATTTATCTCCGTATGCGGGATAAGTAGTTTTTTTTCTATGAGCTGATCATAGCAACCACTTTTTATAAAATGGTCGAAATCTTTTTGAAAGACCTCGTTCACCTGCCTGTATAGCCTGCCATCTTTTTCAAACATAAAACCTGCCGGGTCACGATAAGAAGCAGGAAGCGGCGTAGTGATTTGCTGCATAGCAGGCCTGTTATTTATTGTTTGGGTGACCTGGTAAATAATGATTTTATATAAAGCCAGGCATTGGCAAAAAAATGCCGGATATTTCTAAAGAAAAATACAATACCCATAGCAGCTGCTACGATAACCTGTATAAGATAGCTGCCGCTTCCCGGATCAATATATAAAAGATAGTTCATCATTGTTCAATAGAAGTATCGGACGTACAAGAGTGCGACGCAACGAAGTTGGTAGTAGCACTACAGTCCGCCCCATAAAAATTTACATATAACTCAAATTTGTTTTCGGCGTCAAAGTTACCAAAGTTTCATACATCAGCTGGATGGTGGCTTCAATATCATCCTTGTGCAGCATCTCCACTGTAGTATGCATATAGCGCAGCGGAATAGAAATAAGTACAGAAGGACAACCATCGTTTGAGTAAGCGAATGAATCGGTATCAGTGCCGGTGCTGCGGCTCAGGGCCCTCCATTGCACAGGTATCTTTTTATCAGCGGCCACTTTTTCTACCAATGCCAGCAGTTTATTATGAACAGCCGGCGCATAGGAGAGAGAAGGACCTTTGCCGGTACTTACATCACCTTCAATATTTTTATTGATCATCGGTGTAGTGGTATCATGTGTTACATCTGTAATAATAGCGATATTGGGCTTTATGCGGCGGGCAATCATTTCGGCACCACGTAATCCAATTTCTTCCTGCACAGCATTCACTACATACAGACCGAAAGGCAGTTTCTTTTTATTTTCTTTTAATAACCTCGCTACTTCAGCAATCATAAAACCGCCAATACGGTTATCAAATGCACGACCTATATAATTGCCATTGGCGAGTTCATCAAAACCATCCTGGTAGGTAACCACTGCACCAATGTGAATGCCGAGGTCTTCTACTTCTTTACGACTCCTTGCACCGCAATCCAACCAGAGATTATCTGTTCTGGGTTGTGTTTCTTTTGTATCGGGTGCAAGGCGGGTATGAATGGCCGGCCAGCCAAACACTCCCTTTACCGATCCTTTTTTTCCATGTATCCACACCCGTGATGCAGGAGCTGTCTGGTGATCTACACCACCATTTCTTTTTAAATAGATCAACCCTTCTGGTGTAACATAATTTACAAACCAGCTGATCTCATCAGCATGTGCTTCTATCACAACTTTAAAAGCATGACCAGGATTTATCACCCCTACTGCAGTGCCATACGGATCTACATAATGTGTATCTACGTAAGGTTTCAGGTATTCTATCCATAGTTTCTGCCCCCAGGTTTCAAAACCCACCGGGGAGGCATTATTTATATAGTTGCGGAGAAAGACATGTGATGCATTGGTAAGAACTGATTTCTTTGCTTTCGTAGTTTTTGCTTTAGCCATAGTTTTATTTTTATGTTACCAGCTTTTGTTCCCTGATCGTCTTCGTTGCGCTTGCCCCGACTTTATCCTCCGACTCTTTACTCATCACCAATCTGCAATATGTAACCGGTGGCCAAAAATAATCAAATGCGGGTTACCAGCATGAGCAAGGCTGAAAGAGCCATCAATCCATCTAATATGAAGTAATAGAACATATCAGCAAAATGACGACGTGCATAATTGTATAGTCCTGCAGTAATAATGCCCGGAACCAGTAAAAGGATAATAGACGACCAACTATAATCGTATGCAGACAATAACAAAGTTGAAACACCATACAAGAGAAGAGAAAGAACAAATAGGTAAGTAATACCCTTTTCACTCAAATAGGTAATCAGGCTGCGGATGCCGGCGACTGTATCATCCTGCCGGTCACGATAATCAAACAGGATGCAGATAGCATAGATCAGGAAGAAACGACTGAACACAAAGAAAGTAAACGGCGGGGTCCATGTTTGCTCTGAAACAATAATGGGTAAAACAGTTGTTACATACATCCATACAAAAGCCAGGAAGATGGTTTTGCCGAGCGCTATTTTTCGTAAAGCTCTGAAATATGGATGAGGAATTTTTGGCGCCGAATAAAGGAATGTGACAATAGCAGCTATAAGTAACCAGGGCCAGTACAGCAAGAGATAAAAAAAGAAAATGGCCGAGCCCGCCAAACCAATTATAAAAATGATCAGATGAACAGAACGGTTTCGCTGCAGCCATTCAATACGGGGAGAAGGAATAACCGATTCAGCAGTTAGCCACCAATGAAAACTGTAACTGGTAAGTGTAGAAAAAAAGATAAAGGCGGCGAGATGAAAATGAGTATCACTATTCAATAAAAAGTGAAAGGTCTGGTCCGCCATCAGCACGGCACATGCTGCAATAAAAAGATTACTGTAAATGAAAAAACGAGATACGGTTTCCTGTACAATTTTAAAACTCATCTATCTTTTTAGTAGCCTTATGGCATCTGATTGAGTGTATTCACTTCTGTTACCGGCCTTGTCTTTCAAAACAAATCCAAAAGTTGCAGTAGTGTCCCTGGTAACAGGGCTCAAGGGTAAGGTCAGATATGTTGGTAATAAGTCTGCTCCATAAGCAAACTCTACTACAATATCTGCTTCTTTGGTTTTAACGGGAACACCCAACCCATTCAAACTGATCTTTAAAGTATCCAATGGTTGAAACCCAACAGATCCATTATACCATTTATAGATAACAAAAACGGAGTCAACATCACCTTCCTGGTCAGTAAACTTTGCTTTTATCGCAATTACATCTCCTTGTCTTACTGTTCCGGGCGAGATTGATTTCATTTTAACCTGTGGCACTGTAGTAAACTTATCTTTGCTGCATGAAATGACCAGGAGTGATGCCAGCAAGCAGAGCAGGGAAGTCTTCATTTTCATATCACCAAATTAAGATAAACAAATATAAGCTTTTTACTTTCACTACTCAGGCATGTACGAGCAATGGGATCATAAAATTTTCAATGTAAAAGAGACCGATTTTGAAGACCTGGCACTGGAAATATTCCAATACCAGTACCAGGGGAATGAAGTGTATAAAAGTTATGTGGATGCAATAGGAATAAAGCCCGGTTCAATAAAAGAGATCACAGCAATTCCTTTTCTACCTATCCGTTTTTTTAAAACCCATTCCGTTAAAACGGGAAATTTTGAACCAGCGGCTGTGTTTGAAAGCAGCGGCACCACCGGTATGATCAACAGCCGGCATTATATAAAAGATCTCAGCCTTTATGAAGAAAGTTTTTTAAAAGGGTTTGAATCCTTTTATGGATCAATAAATAATTGGTGCATCATCGGGTTGTTGCCTTCTTATTTAGAAAGGAATAATTCTTCGTTAGTGTATATGGTGAATGAACTGGTGAAAAAAAGTCATCATTCACAAAGCGGCTTTTACCTCGACGAATATGATAAACTCTTTGCAATACTTAAACAGTTGGAAAACCAGCAACAAAAAACGTTACTGATCGGTGTCACCTTTGCTTTATTGGATTTTGCAGAACGATATGCATTGCCTTTACAACATACGATTATTATGGAAACGGGCGGAATGAAAGGACGCCGGCAGGAAATGATCAGGGAACAGGTGCATGAGATGTTGAAAAACACTTTTGCAGTCCCCCTTATCCATTCAGAATATGGGATGACCGAATTATTATCGCAAGCTTATTCAAAGGGCAATGGTCTTTTTCAATGCCCGCCCTGGATGAAGGTTGTATTACGGGATGAAGAAGATCCGCTAAGTGTCAGACATATAAAAGATGTCAGACGCTTAGTGGGTGCCATCAATATCATTGATCTCGCTAATATTCACTCTTGCAGTTTTATTGCAACGGATGATGCCGGTCGCTTATATCCCGATGGCAGCTTTGAAGTACTCGGTCGCATGGATAATAGTGACCTGCGGGGCTGTAGTTTGATGGTGTTGTAATTAAAATCAATAGTTATGAGTCAACATAGAAGGGTCAGGTTACTTCTTTAGTATTGCCGACTCATAACTACCAACTCTCAACTCATAGCTGGTGTCAGGCATTATACATCCACTCCCGGAACTGCGGCGCTGTTTCCTGGCTCACAATGATGCAATGATTCAATTCCGGCAGGGTAAGATCAACCTGGAGTTTTACTTTTTCATAGGATTTAAATCCTTTAATAAAATTGATATTGATAATATACTGGCGGTTGGCCCTGAAGAAAATATTTTCATCCAGCGTGGTCTCCAATTCTCCCAGGTTTTTATCGGTTAAATATTTTTTACCACAACGATCAGTTACGTATACAACTTTGTTTTCGGTATAGAAAAGCACAATATCTTCCAGCCGCAGCGAAATATTTTCCAACCCTTTTTTTACCACCAATCGTTTCTTTTTATGGTTGCCCATATATTGTAAAAGGTTGGCAAGGGAATGATGCGCTGAAAAATGTTTTTCCAGCATCCGGTATTTCACCAGGGCTTTGCGCAGCGCTTCTTCATCCACCGGTTTCAATAAATAATCAATGCCGTTATACTCAAAGGCATTCAGCATAAACTCATCATAACCCGTAATAAAGATAACAGGAGTGCGATTGCCCGACTGGTTGAAAATCTCAAACGATAAACCATCACCCAGTTGCACATCACTGAAAATAAGATCAGCTACCGGTTTGGTACCTAAAAACTCGATGCTTTCTTTTACACTACTCAGTGTAGCGATCACCTGCACATCGTCGGCTACGGCCGAAATGGTATTGAGCAGGTTTTCTAATGCGGGTCTTTCGTCTTCAATAATAATAGCGTTAAGCATGGTAAAGGGTTTATGGGTTATTTGATCAATGGTAGTTTAACGGTATAACTTTCGCGGGTTTTTTCAATCACAATATCTTTCTTGCAAATGATCCGGTAACGGGAGCTCAGGTTCTTCAACCCGATACCCGTTGAATTGACCGAATAAGGTTTAGGTTTTACATTGTTACTTACTTTAAGATACTGTCCATTCAAAACCATTTTTATTTTCAAAGGATTTGCATCCGTAAACTCATTATGTTTTATGGCATTTTCCAGCAGGATCTGCAACGCACAGGGTGGGATCATAATAGAAGTATGATCACCCAGCGCTGATTCCAACTGCAGTTTGTTATCATGCCGTATCTGCAGCAGGAAAAAATAATCATCCATGAATTCCAGCTCTTCTTTCAATGGTATCAATTCTCTTATCCTGTTGATGAGAAAATATTTATATACCTGGGCCAGTTTATTATTAAAAAGATGGGCTTGTTTGGGGTTATGTACAATAAGATGATTGAGGGTATTGAGTGAATTGAAGATGAAATGAGGATCCAGTTCATTGGTGAGAGCCTGCAGCTCGGCCTGCGAGAGCTCCTGGTCAAGCTGGTTAACGATCCGGGTATCCAGCTCTCTCTCTTTACTCAGGAAAAGTATTTCATAAATAAGGGTAAAGATGATAACGGTCAGCACGCAGCAGATCACAAACTTTATAATAGGATCCCAGGCAAATGGTTCTTTGGAAAACTCAAACCATACCAATACTGATAACGTACCAACACAGGCACCGTAAAGTCCTTCAACCAGGCACACGGTGGCTATTTTCGAAAACGGGTTAGATAAAGGTGCAAAAAGGCTGCGGAGCCTTCCATGCATCCAGTTGCTGCCCGACCAGATGATCAACGATGTAAAAATGCAATACAGGTTAGCAAGAATAAGTTGGGGAACGGTATATAATTCATAGGAAATAATACCGGAAATAAGCGGCAGGCTTATTCCGAGCAAAGGAATAAATATAATACGCAGACGAGCATCCTTGATCATAGCAGCAGCGGTTAGGGTTAACAAAGCCGATTTGTATACCGATTTTTCTCATGTGCATGTGATAACGTCAATCGGTCGTAAATCTATTCGTATTGATTGTTAAGCAATAGCAAATATTCTTTTCACGGAAGAATTCAATTACAAGTGGTAATGAATTCTCCTGAAAACGTAAACCGGTTAGTGAGGGATAAAATTCCTGTTACTTCTAAAAAGGAATAGATACTTCAGCTTTTCATAACGCTGCTTCATTTATCATATTTCACGAATGGGTTACAAACAACTGTTATCGGTGTGTTCGCAAAATGCTGCAAAGAACAAGAGATGAAAAATGTATGGCTTTATTCATCATTATTCATGGTTCAGTAATAATAATCGTTTGTATGGAAGCATCTCTGCTGATATTGTTGCCTTGCTTCTCAGTTTTCATTTATAAAACTAAAACACTGCTAATGAAAAAATTTATTCTGCTATTGCTTTCCATACCGTCGTTACTGGTTGCGGTAGCGCAAAACCGTACCGTTACCGGTAAGGTTACCGATGAGAAAGGTGTTCCTGTTGCTAATGCTTCCGTAGTAGTAAAAGGCACCAGCACCGGCACCAGCACCAACCCGGAGGGTTTGTTTTCTATAACTGTTCCTTCCAACAACAGTATTCTGTCTTTTTCTCATATCAACCTCGCTCCCCACGAAATGCAGGTAGGATCTCAATCTTATTTTACAGTGACCATGCAGGGAGCTGATAAAAGTTTGCAGGAAGTGGTGGTTACTGCATTAGGTATTACCCGCGACAGGCGCACGTTGGGTTATGCCACGCAAACAGTAAAGAACGAAGCCATCATTGATAAAGGTGAAGGAGGATTATTAAATGCTTTGCAGGGAAAAATTGCCGGGGCTGATATTACCGGCGCCAGCGGAGCTGCTGGTTCATCCACAACTATTCTTTTACGGGGTGTTTCTTCATTCACCGGAAGCCAATCTCCTTTAATGGTGGTTGATGGGATACCCGTCAGTGATAACGTAGATGAATCTACTGTAGGCTTATATTCCAACCAGTCTTCTAACAGATCAATGGATCTGAATGTAAACAATATTGAAAGTGTGAACGTATTGGCCGGACCCGCTGCAGCTGCTTTATATGGTTCAAGGGCTGCCCATGGTGCTATAATGATAACTACCAAAAAGGGAAGCGGACAGAAAGGTGTGGTAAATGTTACATTCAACAGTTCTTATACCCAGCAAAAGGTATATGGTTTTCCCGAGCTGCAAAATAAATATGGCCAGGGTGCCAGTGGAGTTTTTAGTGGTGTATCTGCCAATTCACTGGGCCCGGCTTTCGGAAGTACACCTTCAATTGTCAATGGTTTAATTGTAGGAGCCGTTCCCCAGTATGTCAACGGTATAAATTATACTGCGGGACAGACTATTCCCTACCAGGCATTTCCTGATAATATCATGAGTTACTTCAAGACAGGTTCTGTTTTTGAAAACAACTTATCTATCAATTCCGGTGATGCAAAGAATTTTTATGGCATTTCATTAGGCCACTCAAGTCAAACAGGTATTCTTCCCAATTCAGAATTTAATAAAACCAACGTTGGCTTTACCGCTTCAACTTATTTTACAGAAAAGCTTAGTGTAAAAGGCGGCGCCAGTTACTTTAATACCGTTCAGCAAGGACCCACCCAGGGATCGAATGGTACCTATAGCGCTTATGCCAACGTATACAGGATGCCGCGGAGCATAGATTTTGATTACTATAAAAACCACTATACTACAGTAGGCGGATACAACAACTGGTACGTAGCTAATATATATAATACAGCTATCCAGGATTCCTCCAGCGCCAGCGACAACCCATATTTCGCTGCTTACAAAAATCCTATTAAAAGTAACCTGACGAGGACCGTTGGTAATCTTACATTAACGTATGATATCTCTAAATGGATCAGCGTTAGTTACCGGGCTGGTCTTGATGCTTATACCGACAGGCGCAAAAGAACTGTTGCTTTAGGTTCTGCACAAGTAGTAAGAAGTGCATTTACCGGCGCACCGGCTACTACTACAGGTGGTATCATGGAAGATATATTTTACAGAAGCGAATTCAACGGAGACCTTATGATTACTGCCAAAAAAAGCAACCTATTCCTGCAAGGTCTGAATGCAAATTTTTTAGTAGGTCAGAACGTGCTTCAGCAAAAATTCGATTGGGTTAACCAGACAGGGTACGGATTAGCTATACCCGGCTTTTATAATATTACGAATGCATCAAACCTAAGTCTTACCAATGAATATAATAGCGTAAAAAGACTATGGGGTATTTATGGCCAGGTATCTTTATCTTATAATAATTACCTGTTTTTAGAATTTACGGGAAGACAGGATAGATCCTCCACACTGCCTAAAGCCAAAAATGCATTTTTCTATCCTTCGGTATCAGCATCTTTTGTAATAACAGATGCATTAAAAGTTAAATCATCTATTTTATCCTTTGCAAAGATCAGGGCGGCTTATGCCAAAGTGGGCAATGATGCTCCTTTGTATTCACTGGATAATACGTTTGCTTCTGCTGCTGTTGGGAATAATGTAGCCAACTATGCTTTCCCTATGGGTACTGTGGCAGGTTTTGCCTCTACTACCACGCTGGGAAATAAAGCGCTGACTCCTGAATTTGTAAGCACTTTTGATATTGGATTAAATGTCGGCTTGTTTAAAAACAGGCTGAACATTGACGCAACTTTCTACGATTCAAAAAGTACCGACCAGATCGTTAACGTAGGACTGCCTGCCTCTACAGGTTATCTTAACAGGTATGTGAATATTGGCTCAATGACTAATAAAGGAGTTGAATTGATGTTAACGACTAACGTTATAAAATCAAAGAATTTCGCCTGGGATGTAAATGCCAATTTCTCTCTCAACAGGAACAAGGTAACTGCACTTGCCCCGGGTGTTAATTCATTTTCTTTCGGAGGCATTCCTTTTAGCGGTCTTATACCCACTATTGCGGTGGGAGAACCGTTTGGAATAATCAGGGGAGGTAAATTTGTAACCAATGCTGCAGGCGAACGGTTAATTGATTCTACCACGGGATTGTTTGCAAACTATGTTACCGATCGAACCGTACTTGATCCAAACCGTAAATGGATATCTGGTCTCACCAACACATTTACCTACCAGAATTTTTCTTTGTCAGTCCTTGTTGATTATAAACATGGAGGTCAATTTGAGTCCTTTACAGTTGCTACATTAAGAGCCAACGGTTCTTTAAAAGTTACAGAAGACAGGGACCTGCCATTTATATTACCGGGTGTGATTGATATGGGTGGAGGAAAATACAGGCCCAATGATATCCAGATAAATGGTCAGACATATTATAATGTAGCCCTGGGTGGAGCAACCGGTTCCACCAACTCCAATGAATTTGCGGTGTTTGATGCGTCTACATTCCGGCTTAGAGAATTATCACTCAGCTATAATTTAAGAAGCGCTGCAATCGGAGCTACCAGGCTGTTCAAAACTGCAAAGTTGACGGTGTATGGACGTAATTTATATTTCTATGCGCCCAATTCTCCGATAGATCCGGAATTAAGTACACAGGGTGGTGGTTCTACAACAACAAGCAATGTAGTACGTGGTTTGGAATTAGGCAGTGCACCTGGTACCCGGAATTTTGGCGCCAGCCTTCGGTTAACTTTTTAATTATTCAACACTTCAAACAAGAAGAAAATGAAAATAGGAATAAAAATAATCTCCATAAGCACAACTGTTTTAGTCATTGCATCCTGTAGCAAATCGTTCCTGGATGTAAATACTAATCCGAATGCTGTTCAGGATGCACCTGCAAAAGTATTGTTGCCCAATACAACAGTAGGTATGGCTTTTACCAACAGCAACGAATTAGGAAAAGCAGCCGCTTTATTAATGCAATACAATGCCGGCATCAGCGGAAATTCTGCTGCTTATGATACATGGAACCTGGGCAGCTTTGATAATGCCTGGAGCAATGAAATATATTCAAATACAATTAATAACCTTGGTATACTGATTCAAAAAACGGAAACAAGAAGCAGGGCTTATTCAGGTATCGCTAAATTAGAATTGGCTTATACCTTTTCTATGATAACTGATCTTTGGGGAGATATTCCCTATTCCGAAGCAGGCCTCGGACTGGATGAAGCAGGATTTCCAAAATTTCCACAACCGAGATTTGATGCACAGATGGATATTTATCTCGGTAATTCCACCAAAGGAGTTAAAAGTCTCTTTAACCTGGTAAGAGAAGGAATGAGTGATATTGTTGCAAACGGGGCTTCCCGTCCCGGAATAGATCCCGGTACCGATGATGTTGTGTATGGAGGTGATCTGTCCAAATGGACAAGATTCGGTAATTCATTGATGATGAAACTTGCACTGCAGGTATCCAACCGGGCACCGGATACGACAAAGAAGGTTATTAGTGATATCATAGATAACAATAAGCCTTATATCAATGCAGTAGATGGCAGCCTGGATTTTAATGTACCATTTCTTACAGCCAATCCTAATGCTTATTACCTGCAGGATATTGGAGGCTCCATTCCCAACACACAAATGTTAAGTAATCGGTTTTTGGCACTTGAACGTAGTTTGAATGATTCATTACGACTATCAAAGTTGTACATTAAACCAGCTGCTACTTTTATAGGCTATGATAACGGTTCACCATTTGTAGCTCCGGTTGCTGCTAACCGGTCCTATTATGGCACTTATACGTTGGGCGCAACACGCAGGGGAGAAGCGCCTATACGTTTAATAACTTCCTTCCGTAATAACTTTATCCTGGCAGAAGCTATTCTTCGTTTCGGTGTTTCGGGTGATCCGAACACCTATTATCAGAATGGTATAAAGGGTTCTATGAAATCAGTTGGTCTTACCGATGCTGAAATCAATGCTTATTTTACAGCTAACCCAACCATTGTCACGCTGAGCGGAACAACAGATCAAAAACTGCAACAGATCATCCTGCAGAAATATATTGCTTCTGTTGGGAATGGTATCGAAAGTTATAATGATTACAGGAGAACAGGTTATCCTGTTTTAACACCACCTCTTGTTACAGCAGGTGATGATCCCAATGTATTCCCTTACCGGTTTCCCTATACTATTAGTGAAGGTTCAGCTAATCCTAATCAACCCAATCCAAGACCCAAAACAAATGTAAAAGTTTGGTGGGCTTTATAAATTATTATAAACTATTCAAAATAACAGATTATGCATAAATCATTAATTGCAATATGTCTTTCGGGGGTTCTGCTTTTTTCATCCTGCAAAAAAGATGAGTTTGGATACCTTTCACAAAATCATCCGGCAGTAGCTGTTACAGTGAGTAATTTATTCGGTATGTATAATGGTGTGCCTGCCGTGCAAACTTCATTATCAGGTGGTGGAACCATTACAATAAAACTTGATATACCTGCCAGCTCGGGAAGAACCATTAAAGAAATAACACGTGTGGGCATACATACTACTCCCAATGCAGGTTATGGTACCGTGCGGGTAACAACCGGGTTGTACAATACAGCGCCCATTCCCGGAAGCGGCACCTCGGTAACGTTTACAACATCAATTACCGAGTTTACAGCCAAAACCGGAATTGCAGTAACAACATCCGGAACCGCCACCAGTTTTATAAGCCGCTATTTTTATTTCCTGATAACGCTTGATAATAATGAACAGGTAATTCCTGTTCCGGTAAGAGTGTATGTGAATAGTTGATTCAAAGAAGTGGCATAGGAATGTAACGAGACTGATCTTTTACGCTGTCTCATTACATTCCTATTTTCATTTTTTCCGGTCCGTTTTATTTATTCCTGTCTGCAAACGTATTCAAAACAACAAGCCCGAATTTTCATTCTTCATAGTCGTTTCTTCATGTTACGGTAATAAAGGACAAACCCGTTGAAGCATTGTGCTTCATCTTGCTGCCTACTAACAATTGTATTAATAAATAAAATAAACTGCATGAAAAAAGTTTTATTGCTTGCATTGTTCGCATTGCCTGTATTAACAATGCTGGCACAAAACAGAACAATAACAGGCAGAGTGTCCGATGCTGAAGGTAAACCTGTTTCGTTTGCTACAGTTACTCTCAAGGGAACGACTACAGCTGTATCTGCGAATGTAAACGGGAGCTTTTCCATTGAAGCGCCTGCAGGATCAGTTCTTGTATTCAGTGCTGCCGGTTTTCAGACTACTGAAGTAAATATTGGTGATCAGACCGTATTAAATACAACGCTGACCAGTCGCCAGGCATTAAGTGAAGTAGTTGTAACTGCTCTTGGTATTACCAGGAGTCAGAAGTCTTTAGGATATAGTGCATCAACCATTAAAAGCGATGAATTACTAAAGGCAAGGGAAACCAATATTATAAACTCACTCGCTGGTAAAGCTGCAGGTGTAAGAATTACTTCTCAATCAGGTACGGTGGGCGGATCTTCCAAGATCATTATCCGCGGTGTGAATTCTGTAAACAATACAACGGTCAACGGAAATGGTCAGCCCATTTTTGTTATTGATGGATTGCCGATTGATAACAGTGCACAACAAATCAATACGGTTAACAGCGCCGTAAACCAGGGCACTTCAGGTGCAGATTTTGGCAACAGGGCTGGTGACATAAATCCGGATGATGTTGAATCAATAACAGTATTAAAAGGCGCTTCCGCTACAGCTTTGTATGGTGCAAGGGCAAAGGATGGCGCTATCATTATTACTACTAAAAAAGGAAAGAAAGGGCAAACATCAGTTACACTTAATCTCTCCACAAGGTTTGACAACGCCCTGAAACTTCCTTCTTTCCAGAACGAATATGCACAGGGCAATCAGGGAACTTACAATATTGCCAGTACCAATGGATGGGGCCCTAAGATCAGCGAAGTGCAGGATAAAACTTTTCCTGATTTCTTAGGCAGGCAGGTTACCCTGAAAGCTTATCCTGATAATGTAAAAGATTTTTACAAGACCGGCAGAACTAATATCTATTCAGTATCCTTTGAAGGTGGTGGTGAAGGAACTGATTACCGGTTTGGTTATACCAACACCACGCAAACCGGTATTATTCCTGGCGAAAAATTAAATAAAAGCGGTATCAGCTTCAATGCCGGAAGAAACATACTGAAAGGACTTGATATCCGTACCAATATTAATTACACAAGAACGTTTGCGGATGGACGTCCTGTAGAAAGTTCGAATAACCCGAATGTACTTCAGTCTATCATCCTCACCATTCCAAGAACAGTTGATATAAACGATGTAAGAGAAAATTATGTGGATCCGGTTACCAAACAGCAGATCACCCTTACGCCGGGCCGAACAGGAAATAATCCATACTGGATCATTAATAATAATAAGTTTTCAAATACAGTTGACAGGATATACGGAAATGCGATCGTAACCTATAGCCCTGTTAAATGGCTGACCATTTCAGATAATATCGGAACAGATTTTTATAATGAATTCAGGAAAGGAGTTACACGGCCGGGAACAATCGGAGCATTGACAGGAAACTTTTTTACAGCCAATCTTTATAACCGTATCATCAACAATGATCTTATGGTAACGGTTAGCAAGCAACTCACGAAGGATCTTGCTTTAAAAGTAATAGCCGGGCATAATGTTTTTGAAGCTCAATACAGGAGAGAGCAATCAGATGCCCAGTCTCTCACCGTAGATGAGTTGTATAGTTTTTCTAATGCCGGTACAGTAAGCACTACCAACACGTCCAATAAAAGAAGACTTGTAGGTGTATTTGGTGATATAGGATTATCTTATAAAGATCTTTTATTCGTGAATGCAACGGGTCGCAATGACTGGAGTTCAACACTTCCTAAAGGCAACAACTCCTATTTTTACCCATCAGTTAGTTCCAGTTTTATATTCAGTGAACTATTGCATAATCTAAAATGGCTGAACTATGGAAAGTTAAGAGCCAGCTGGGCTAATGTAGGAAGTGATGCTGCACCGTATGCCCTATCGTTTGCTTACCTGCCCGTGCCGGTATCTTTTGCGCAATATGGATTTGGTTCGCAGTTCCCCTTCAATGGAGTAATTGCTTTCACCGCACCGGGAGTTTTGCCCAATGCAAACCTGAAACCCCAAAATCAAACCAGTTATGAAATAGGAACTGAAATGAAATTTCTGCAAAGCAGGGTAAGCCTGGATGTTACTTACTATAATTCCGAAACAAAAGAACAGATCATAAACCTGTTAGTACCTCAATCTACCGGATTCACATCAAAAACGATCAATGCCGGCTCGGTGCTGAACAAAGGCATTGAAGTTACGCTGGGAGTAATACCAGTAAGAACAAAAGATTTTAGCTGGAATATAGATGCTAATTTCTCCAAGAACAAACAAACGGTTCGTTTACCCGGTGAAGTAAAATCGTATGTGTTGCAAAGTGGCTGGAGCGGATTGCAAATTAAAACAAGAAGTGGTGAGCCTTTTGCAATATGGGGAACTGCCTGGATGCGTGATACTGATGGCAACATCGTTATTGATGCCAATACCGGTTTAAGAAGAACGGTTAACGATCAGAAAATCGGAAATATTTTTCCTGATTGGATGATGGGTATCAATAATACAGTAAGCTTTAAAAATTTAAGCCTCAGCTTCCTGGTGGATATACGCCAGGGCGGATTTATGTATTCCAATACATCATCCACGTTAAGAACACAGGGACTGGGCAAGGAAACTGCTGAGAACCGCGGTAAAATTTTTATTGATAATGGAGTTATTCTCGATCCTGCTACCAATAAATATGTTCCGAATACAGTGCCTGTTCAAAGCATGCAGGATTTCTGGGGACAGTTTATTACTACTAATACAGAAGGAAATGTATACAATGCATCTTATGTGAAGCTAAGAGAAGTAAGACTATCCTACCGTCTGCCATCTGCCTTTTTATCCAGTAAATTGAAATTCATCAAAGGATTGGAACTCGGACTGGAAGGAAGAAATCTATGGATCATTAAATCCTTTGTTCCCAATATTGATCCGGAAGTAAATTTCTTTGGCCCTGCGAGCCTGGGTGAAGGAGTTGAATTCAATTCTGTTCCATCTACCCGCACCTACGGAATAAACCTTCGTATTAAAATTTAATAAAGAAATTAATTATGAAAAAAAGCATTCTATATATTGCCGGTATTGCGTTGTTGAGTTTAACACTGCCGTCCTGCAAAAAATACCTGGATATTAATAAAAGCCCCAACTCAGCTGAAAACCCAGATCCTAAATTATTATTTTCAAATGCATCAACACAGTACATCAACTTACGGACAGGGGGAGATATGTATATACCCATGGCGCTGGCAGGCCAGTTTATGGCGGATGGTGGAAATAATCCCAATGCCTGGGGAGCTCCCTCTGCACAGGAGTATACTTTTTCTGTATTTAATTATAATAACAGCTGGCAGGCCTTTTATCTTTCTTCGGGAACGAATTTAAAACAGGCCATTGCCTTGTCAGAAGCAGCAACTCCAAAAAATAATAATGCAGCTGCGCAGTGCAAAATATTATTAGCACAGGTGGCCTATGATCTGACCACCGTATTTGGCGATGTTCCTTTTTCTGAAGGTTGGAACCCGAATATTTCGTATCCGAAATTTGATGCGCAGAAAGATGTGTTGCTGGGTATCGTTGCCTTATTGAATGAAGCCATAGCCCAGGTTGAAGAAACAAGCCCATTAAAAATTTCAGATTATGATTTATTCTATCACGGTGATATGGCCAAATGGATAAGATTAGCGAAGTCGCTTAAGCTCCGGGTGCTTATGACAATGGTGGACAAAGATCCGACACAGGCTGCCGCTATCGGACAATTAATGACAGCAGGAGGTATGGTTAATTCTGCTGCAGACAACTTTAAAGTAAACTACCAGAACATTGCAGGCAGAAAGAATCCCAAGTTTGCACTAAGCGAACAATATAACGGAGGGCAAAGCTTTTTCTTTGCTTCTAAATATATTACCGATTTCATGCGGCCGCTTAATGACCCACGGTTACCTAAATTTTTTACAAAGCCTGCTGCTGCAGATAACTATTACGGCATTCAGCCGGGCGAAGACGGAGATGATGATCATGACTCCAGGTTATCTTCTGTGCTGCAGTCAGCGGATGCTCCGGAAGTAATTTACTCTTACCAGGAACAATTGTTTTTTGAAGCAGAGATACAGGCCCGCGGCATAGGGACAGCAGTAAATTTAACCAACGCTAATACGTTATATAAAAAAGCAGTAGAGGAATCTTGTAAATTTTATGGCATTAGCGCTGTCGCTGCAGCCAGCTTTGCTGCAGGCTTGCCTGCCCTGTCTACGGTTACTTCACCCGTTAAATTAATTCATTATCATCATTGGGTTGATTTGATGGACAGGGGACTTGATGCATTTACGCAATGGAGAAGATCAGGACCTGATGGCGATGAGGTTCCGTTGTTAACGCTTCCTGTAGGTGCACCGGCAGGACCTTTGTTCAGGAGATATGAATATCCTTCTACGAATGAATTATCGGTGAATCCCAATGCACCCGCTACTGTAAAATTCAATGTAAAAATGTGGTTTGACCTTTAATATTATAATTATGAAAAAAATAGTTCTGTATATCTCTGTTTTGGGTTTGTTGACAGTTCAATCCTGTGAGAAAGATGCATCACCTGGTGATAACTATGATTTTTCCACCAGTCTTCCTCCTTACGTTGCGTTGAGCAGCACAGCTGCTAAAACAGTGAAACAGGGAACCTCAACAACGTTTACTTTTCAAATGCGTACAGCCATGCAGCAAAAGGTCACTGTTTATTATGATGTAACAGGAGGAGGTGTAAATCTTACTAATCAAACGGCAGTGATTGATCGTGATAAAACAAGTGTGGTTGCTACTGTAAATATTCCTGTAGTGATAGTGGCTCCGGCTACTACTGCCACTGCTACTTTAACGGTGGTGAAGGCGGTAGCTGATGATGGCTCGCTGCTTACTATTGGTTCAAAAAATAACCCAACTACTCAAAAGGTAACATTAAATATTACTTTATAGAGAGCAGGAATGTTGAACACAAAAAATAGCAAATGAAATAAGCAGCTGCACAACGGCTGCTTATTTTTTATCCATAAGCATCTTTCTTCCTGCTTCAACATTTTCTTTTCATGTTTGAGTCAATAACAGTAATCAGCATGAAGCATCCATTTCCTTTTTACTGTCATTCTTTTACATCAGCTTATCATGAATATTAACCAGTCGCAGCGCTGATTTAATTTTTGTTACTGCCAAACAAAGACTGGTTACCGAACAACCATTTTAAACCAAACACAACTACATGAAAAGGCTATTATTCTTTATCCTTAGCATGGTTACTGCTTCCACATCTTTGTTTGCACAAACGGATGTTTCAGGAAAAGTTACTGATGCAAGAGATAATTCAGCATTGTCAGGCGTAAATGTTACGGTGAAGGGATCACGCACCGGAACAACTACCGATATCAATGGCAACTTCCGGATTTCAACACCATCGAATGCAACACTTGTTTTTTCTAACGTCGGGTTCAGTGATAAAGAAGTAAGAG
>DASVOE010000033.1:0-13115 GCA_036383515.1 Chitinophagaceae bacterium
TAACGTTGGGGCTGAATCGTTCGGGATGTTGTTTTAACTCTGCCAGTAATTCATCAGGGGTAAATGAAATACCTGTATTCAACACTTCATACTTCGCTTTACGTACTTCGATCCTTTCTCTCTTACCATCCTGCAGGTAAAATAGATTGACCTCTCTTGGATTGGCCTGCACTTTATATCCTGCTTCGTCTAATTGCTTCGCCGTTTTCTCCACAATTTCAGATGCAGTTTGGTTTAAAAGGTCATCCTCAAAAACAGAAGCCATTTGGTTTTTAAAAGCAGCATTATCAGGCAGCAATATGACCAACCCATAACTGGCAAATAGGTTATTTACTAATTGGAAAGTGGCGGCTTCAATTGTTATTCCCTGTTTATAACATTCCTTCACCATCTCCATTACCTCATTTCCATGAGGAAGCACCGTTAGTTGTCCTTCAATCGCAGCAATTAATTGAATCAACTCCTTATCCACCTTCATCCTTCCTACGGCTCCTGTCTGTTTAGTATTCCATACCTTCTTTTCTCCATTGATATAAAAATGTCCCAGTTCATCAAGATCAGCATCTTCGCTGCCCATATAGTAAACAGGAACAAAATCATTTTCCGGTAAAAGGGTTTTAAAACTCTCTGCCAGCTTTATCGTATGCAAAATTTTATACAGGAAATAGACAGGACCGGTAAAAATATTAGGCTGATGGGCGGTGGTAATAGTAAAGGTTGTTGGCCTTGCTAATGCTTCAATATTTTTCTCTGTAGCTGCTGATGCTTTAATAGCAGTATATTGTTTCTTTAACTCCTGCACCAATACATCCCGGTTGGTATTGATTTTTTTTCTTGCTGCAATAGCCTGCTGAATTCCCTGCACGGTTGGTGGCCCTGCATAAAAGGGCTTTAGTGTACCTGCATGATCAATATAATCCAGTATAATGTTGGAGAAGGCGTTGGTCTGTCGGTAAGGTAGCCGGGTAACTGTACAATCCATAAATAAACCAATACTGCTACGCATAGACCTGCCTGGCAGCAGGCAGAGCTGAATAGCATAAGTAAAAATAAGAAGTAAGCAACGATACTATTAAGCCCTCAACAAATTTTTAACGAAATCGTTCAGGATTGAAGGCAGAAATATCGATACTGGTGGATTTATTTCCAATAATTTCTTTAATCAGCTGACCTGTGCCAGCCGCCGCACTCACTCCGAGCATGGCATGACCGCCTGCATATAGCAGGTTACTGAATTGATGGTGACGTCCGATATAAGGCATCCCATCAGGTGTTACCGGCCTGTAACCATACCAGGCTTTATTGGTATCTGGCACCGGCAAATCCATGGACGGGTAATATTTTTTGAAAGCATTATAAATAGCTGACACTCGTTTTGGTAAAATGTTGTCGCTATGGCCGCTTAGTTCCATCGTGCCGCCAATCCGCAGCCATTTATCAATTGGTGAAGTAGCCGTTCTGTCATCTACAAGAATAGAAGGGTATTGTAAATTTTTCTCCAGCCCGTTATATACTACACTATATCCTTTTCCCGGTTGCATCAGCATTTTTATTCCCAGCTGTTTGGAAAGAACACCTAACCACGAACCGTTGGCCATTACTACTTCATCACCGGCAATCTCAGCTCTGTCTGTTAGTACTGAAATAATTTTTCCGTTAGTCGTTTCAAATCCTGTAACTGTTGTATTGATCCAGAATTTCACACCTATTTTTTGCAGGCAACTATACAATACCTGCATGAACTTAGCGGAGCTAATATGACAATCGTCGAGATATAAAACACCACCTGCCACTTTTACTTCTACTTCTTTTTCATAGTCCTGCACCTGTTGTGGAGTGCAGGTTACTGTCTTCAATCCAAACGTATGAGCTTGTTCTGCCAGGTGCTTTTCATGCTCACCTGTTGCTGCATTTCTCCAGAGCATCCAGCATCCCTTCTCGATCATATCAAACGAACCCGGCAATTCTCTCTTAAGATCATTCATCAACTCCCGGCTTAGCTGCAACAGGTTATTGAGATGCGGGGCACTATCTTCTACATTTTTTGCATTGGCTTTTCGCCAGAAGGTCGTTCCCCAGCGAATAAGATCGAGGTTCAATCTTGGTTTAATGTAAAATGGAGAAGAGGAACTCATCATCCATTTCAGACCCTGGGATACAATGCCCGGCGTAGCCAGCGGAATAAAATGTGAAGGAGAGATATAACCCATGTTACCGAATGAACATCCATCGGTAATATTGTTGCGTTCAACTACTGTTACTTCATACCCTGCTTTGCGTAAATAATAGGCGGTACATAATCCGATAACTCCGCCACCAATGATCGTTACTTTCATAATTTATTTTAACAACTTTAGAATTTCTATTTAGTTTTTGTTGTGCTGTCACCCGATAGCTATCGGGTCTTCAGAAATCTGCTCGCTACTCAGCAACCCACCCCGGTCGGTTTAATTTTTCATTGCTTTAATTCGCCCCTCCCAGCAGGGGATGCAGTTGCTATCACATTAACCGCATTTTTATGATTTGATTTACCTTTCGCAATCATTTCAATTCATAATTCATACTTTCGGCAACGTATACCCATTATGATACGGCGCTGCTAAATATTTTTTATTAATAGCATCATCCGTAAATTTTCCTGCCGGTTTATTCCAGGCCAATTTTTTACCGGAACGGAAAGCAATATTTCCCATCTGGCTTACTATGGCTACATGTGATGCTGATTCGATCGGGCATTTCAGTTCCTCCATTTTACGGGAACGGATCACACTAACAAAATTTTCCATATGCTTATCTAAACCATTATCCGCTTTTGGTTTTCTTTCCACCAGGACTTTATTCGCACTGCGTCCTTCTTCCATTACTTCCCAGCCACCGCGATCCAGTTCAAGTGTGCCATTATCACCAATAAAAGCAATACCGTGTTCTTTTTTGAACAAACCATTTTCTATGCCCAGTGCATGATCCCACACCAGGTTGAATTTATCAAATTCATACAACGAACACAATGTATCCGGTGTTTCCTGCGGTGATGATGGATCTGCAAAGTTGCCGCCCACAGCACTTATTGATTTAGGAACGGTTGCATTCATCCCCAATAATGCATAGTCCAATAAGTGAACTCCCCAATCTGTCATCAATCCTCCTGCATAATCCCAAAACCAGCGAAACGTAAAATGAAAGCGGTTAGCATTGAATGGCCGCTTTGTTGCTGGCCCTAACCAGCGATCATAATCCACGCCGGCAGGCACAGCACTGTTGGCAACAAGAGGAATTGGTTTTTTCCAGCCGAGATAGCACCACACTTTTACTGTACGGATATTGCCAAGCTTTCCCGTGCCAATAAAATCAACAGCATCTCTAAAATGTTGCTGGCTTCGCTGCCACTGTCCGGCCTGCACCACACGATTATATTTTTTTTGTGCAGCGATCATGATATGACATTCTTCAATAGAGTTACCCACTGGTTTTTCTACATAAACATCCTTACCAGCCCGGCAGGCATCCACCATTTGGAGGCAATGCCAGTGATCAGGTGTACCGATAATTACCGCATCCACTTCTTTCAGATCGAGTAATTGCCGGTGATCGTTAAAGGTTTTGATTTTGGATGCATCAACTTTGAGTTTAGCCAACTCACCCAATCTTTTTTGGATTACATTCTTATCAATATCACAAATAGCTACAAGATTCACTCCCGGTACTTTCAGGATTGCAACCAGGTCAGACCAGCCCATACCATTGACACCGATCACTCCAATATTCACCTGGTCGGATGGCGCTATCCTATTTTTAAAAATAGCAAACACATCATTGCTCAATGAAGAGGCCAGCATCGTTCCTGCAGTAAGTGCTGAAGCCTGGTAAAGAAATTTTTTTCTTGAAGACATAGCCTGTTGTTTTAATTATTAGTTGTGATTGGTCAATAGTGAATCGTCAATATTCATACTTCAGTCATTACCCGATAGCTATCGGGTCTTCGTTCCTTATTGACTACAACACCTGGAACCCATACGCATACGGATCATCCTCTTTATCTATCCAGATAGTATTGTATCCGTAGATCTTCGCCCAACCTTCTATTGAAGGACGGATAGCTGGTTTATTATTCACTATCGTCTCTTCTTCTATCTTGCCGGTGAATTTACTGCCTATGATGCTTTCATGAATAAATTCATCGCCTTTTTTTAATTTTCCTTTTGCATACCATTGTGCCATTCTTGCTGATGTGCCCGTGCCACAAGGGGAACGATCAATTGCTTTATCCCCGTAAAAAACCGCATTCCTCGCTGTAGAAGTTTTATCCAGCACCGAACCTGTCCATAAAATATGCGAACAACCGTTTATTGTTTCATCATCAGGGTGAATGAATTGATATGTTGCATTGATATTCTTCCGTAGTTCTCTTGCCCATGCGATCAATTTATCTGCAGTATAATGTTCCAGTCCCTTGAAATTCGTTTGTATGTCGACAATAGCATAAAAATTTCCACCATAAGCTACATCAACAATTAATTCACCTAACTCCGGGCATGCCACTAATAATTCTGAAGAATGAAGAAAGGAAGCTACATTGGTCAGTTTTACACTTTTCACATTGAGTGATTGACCGGCACCTAGTGATTGAATTTTATATTCTATCATTACCAGGCCTGCAGGTGTTTCCATTCTTACTGTTCCGGGAGTTCTGGGTTGTAGCAATCCTTCTTCAATAGCAATCGTGATCGTACCGATAGCGCCATGCCCGCACATAGGAAGGCAACCACTGGTCTCAATAAACAAGACAGCTATATCATTTTGCGCATCATGAGCAGGATAAAGGATGCTGCCACTCATCATATCATGCCCCCTCGGTTCAAACATGAGCCCGGTTCTTATCCAGTCGTATTCTTTTAAAAAATGTTGTCGCTTCTCACGCATATTTTTCCCCTGCAATGCCGGGCCGCCTTCTTTCACGAGGCGAACTGGATTGCCGCAGGTGTGGGCATCAATGCAATGAAAAATGTGTTTCATATACTTTTTACCTTCTTTCCAATCTCTTGGAGGGTTTAAAACCCTCCAAGAGATTAACTATAACTATCCGTCTATCAATTTATACTTTGGATCAACCGGCTGCTGATGATATTTAATAAACCAATCCAGTCCACCAAATACCTGCAATACATAATCCCTTTCCAGTTTTGTCGGCGCCTTGCTCAACAATAATTTATAGGAAGTATGGGGCCATTGATCAATTTCATTTACAAACCGATGATGCACCGGGTTTCGGTGAATATAATGAACCACTTTACAAAACGATCCGTCACTATCAACTTCTTCTCGCTTCATATTTTGCATGAATAAGCTACCCTTCCGCCCATACATTTTATTAAAGGCCTGGGTATAGCTATTAAAAAGGTTAGAAAAAGATTTACTCACTTTTTGTTCTAAAAGTTGCTGGTCGTTCACCCTGCAGGAATGATCAACTCCTGCTCCGGTAGTTGTTTTATCACGCTGTGTTTGTTTTTGTTGAAAATAATCATTCAATTCTTCCTCCTGCCTGATCTTTACCAGCAAGTGAAAATGATTAGGCATGAGGCAATAAGCACATATTTGAGCAACAGGTAATACATGAAGGGAAAGTCGTTCCAAAAAGAAAAAATAATTCTTTGTTTCTGCAAACAGGTTTTCCCGCCCATTCGCATGGTTATAAATATGGAATATATTACCGGGCGGCATAACTATGTTTATTAGCTGATTACGTTTATATCTCTGAATATAACCTCTTGGAGGGTTTAAAACCCTCCAAGAGGTTACCAAGAGGTTATATTCAGAATCTTTAAATTTATTAAATTTGTTTACACACTTGCCACATGGAACAGTACGGAAAGATACTACTCATTGCTATGCCGGCCTTTTTGCTATTGGTACTTTTTGAAAAATGGTATGGGTGGCGGAAAGGGAAAGATACTGTCCGTAATATGGACATGATCAGCAGCCTTACCAGCGGTGTTACCAATGTTACTAAAGATGTAATAGGTCTGTACTTTATCATACTCTCCTATCCTTTCTTTTTAAATCGTCTTGCTCTCACACACATTCCTTCTACCATCATTGTTTATATCATCGCTTTTTTTGCATTGGATTTTGCCGGCTATTGGGTACACAGGCTACAACATGTGACCAATTTTTTCTGGAACGGCCATATTGTTCATCACAGCAGTGAAGAATTTAACCTGGCCTGTGCATTACGGCAAAGTATCTCATCAATCGTAAAAACTTTTGCTGTCTTTTTATTACCAGCAGCATTGTTAGGAGTACCAGAAAAAGTGATAGCAGTAGTCGCGCCGCTGCATTTGTTTGCCCAGTTCTGGTATCATACCCAGCATATCAGCAAGATGGGCTTTTTAGAAAAGATCATCGTTACTCCTTCGCATCACCGGGTACATCATGCCATTAACAAAGAATATATAGATAAGAACTACGGGCAGATATTTATCTTCTGGGATAAATGGTTTGGCACTTACCAGGAAGAATTGCCTGGTGTGCCGCCGGTGTATGGCATTACAAGACCTGTCCGCACCTGGAACCCGATCAAAATAAATTTCCAGCATGCGTGGCTTTTAATAAAAGATGCCTGGAGAACGAATAGCTGGAAAGAAAAATTGACGTTATGGTTCCGGCACACCGGCTACCGCCCCGCTGATGTAGCAGCTAAATACCCGGTATATAAAATTGAAGATGTTTATAATTTTGAAAAGTATGATACCAGGACATCTCCTCCATTAAACGGGTGGAGTTGGTTTCAGTTGCTGCTATTACTATTGTTTACCAGTTACCTGTTTGGCAATATTGCACCCATTAATAAACTGGACAGCAATTATATTTTCTGGTATGGTGGTTTTTTATTCCTTTCTGTTTATGCATTGAGTGAATTGATTGACCGGAATGTATATGCCATCGTTTGGGAAATTATCCGCTGCAGTGCAGGTCTTATCATTTTATGGCAGCAGGATGATTGGTTTGGCACTTCTGCTTATTCTTCTTCTGCAAAATATATATTGGGCGCCTACTTTATACTCTCACTGATTATTACAGGCTGGTTTGTGATGAAACACAGGAAAGAAGATATGCTGGAGGTAAAATTTCAATAACCTATTCCTTGATTATATTCGGAAGACCACTGATCAATAATAAAGAAAGGATAAAGAATTCCGCAGATGCCCGTACAGGTGCTCCTTACTCTTTTCTCCTTTGCCAATATTATTTTGTAGTCAGCTGGTTATTGACTGTTCGCCAGATACCCAGCGGGTTTTCTTCTTTTAATTCATCCGGCAATAATTCATTGCTCCAGTTTTGAAATGCCACAGGTCTTGCAAAACGTTTAATACCATCTGCCCCCACCGAAGTAAATCTTGAATCAGTAGTAGCAGGATAAGGACCTCCATGCTGCATACTCAGGCATACTTCCACTCCTGTCGGCACGCTGTTCAATATAAAACGACCACAATTATTTTTTAGCGCTCTCACCAGTTCATCATTGCTGCTAATATCATTGTTTGTTGCCATGAGTGTTGCGGTGAGTTGCCCTTCTATATGTTTCGCTACTTCCAGCATCTCATTCATATCCGTACAGCGGACAACAAGTGAGTATGGGCCAAATACTTCCTGGTGCAAAACAGGATTATTGATAAATGCCTGTGCAGTTGTTATCGCAAGTGTCGGTGCTCCCTGGTTCAATTGCGGTTCGGTATCTGAAACGGCTATCATTTCCACATTTTCCTGTGCAACAGCATTGGCTCTTCTTTCTACATAATTTTTAAAAATGCCGGGATTAAGCATTTCACCGGGCGGCACATTCCTTATTTCATCTGATAGAATATCTATGAATTGTTGCAGGTCATTGTTATCAATACCGATGATCAACCCGGGATTGGTGCAAAATTGACCTACGCCCAGGGTAATAGAACCAGCGTATTGTTTTGCAATTTCACTTGCTGCTTCTTTCATTTTTTCCGGTAATAAAAAAACGGGATTGATGCTGCTCATCTCTGCAAATACGGGTATCGGCTCTTTCCGCTGGTTAGCCCAATCAAATAATTGTCTTCCACCTGCCAGCGAACCGGTAAACCCAACCGCTTTTATATGTTTATGTTCAATCAACGCTTTTCCTACTTCATACGAAGCGCCATGCACATGCGTGAAAATACCGGCAGGCATATAACAATCGGCAGCTGCTTTTAAAATAGCTTTTGCTACCAGTTCACTTGTTTGTGCATGTGCAGGATGTGCTTTAACGATCACCGGGCAACCAGCAGCAAAAGCACAGGCCGTATCACCACCCGCTGTAGAATAAGCAAACGGAAAATTAGCAGCTCCAAAAACAACAACCGGCCCAAGAGGTACCAGCATTTTTCTTATATCAGGTTTTGGTGGAATACGATCCGGCAGCGCTGTATCAATCCTGGCTTCCAGCCAATCTCCTTTTTCACAGGCATCAGCATAGGAAGTAAGTTGAAATATTGTTCTTGTTCTTTCATTGCGTAAACGGGCCAGAGTCAAATGTGTTTCTTCAACTGCCACTTCTACTAATTCATCTCCCAAAGCTTCTATTTCTTTTGCAATGGCCCGGAGAAAATCAGCTCTTTGTTTTAAGGAACATTTACTATATACCTGGAAAGCTTGCCAGGCTTGTACTGCCGCCGCATCAATTTCTTCAATCGTAAAATCAATGAATGTAATATCTGTTATGGTCATACAATAAATTAATAGTTATTATGGTAATGGGGGCCTGGAAGCAATACCCTCATTAATCACTTTCAAAATCCGTTCCCTTTCTTCACCCTCCAGCATTAACCTGGGTGCTCTCACATATTCGCTGCCAATGCCGGTCTGTTTTTCTGCCAGTTTTATATACTGCACCAGTTTGGGATGAATATCCAATTCCAGTAAAGGCATAAACCAACGATAAATTGTTGTTGCCTCCTGTATACGGCCTGCTTTTACGAGGTTATAAATAGCTACTGTTTCTGCCGGAAAGGCACAAACCAAACCTGCCACCCACCCATCAGCACCAAGAACCAATCCTTCCATAGCCATGGTATCTACGCCACATAAAATTTTATACCGGCTTCCAAAACGGTTGATCAGTCTTGTCACATTGGTTACATCCCTGGTTGATTCTTTTATAGCAGCGATATTGGGACAAGCCTGTAATTCATCAAACATATCTCCTGTTATATAAATTTTATAATCAAACGGGTTGTTATAGATCATAATGGGAAGATCCGTACTATCCGCAATGGTTTTAAAATAAGCAACTGTTTCCCGGTGATCAGCTGCATAACGCATGGGAGGTAACAACATTAAGCCGGAAGCACCCCATTTCTTTGCCATCGCTGCCTGCTTCATGGCCTCCCTGGTAGAGCCTTCAGCAATATTTAATACAATGGGTATTTTATTTCCTGCTTTTTCAATGGCAAATTTCACAAGAATTTCTTTTTCCTCTATTGTTAACACACTTGCCTCTCCCAGTGTGCCGCCAAGTATGATGCCATGGATGCCGGCATTAACCTGGGCTTTTATATTATGGTATAATAATTCTAAATCTAATTTATCATCTGCAGTAAATTTTGTAGTAAGTGCAGGAAAAACTCCGCTCCATATAAGTGCCATAAGTATATCCTTTTTTTATTGTACTTAAAGATAAGGGATTCAAAAACTTATTGAATGAGCTCTTTTTAAAAAGACGATCATTGGTTATTTTTTTTGAGACCCTTTAAAATGTGGCATAAAATTTATATATCTGATGGCGAAGAGAAGAGGATGCTACTGAAATAGAATAATTCTTTTTTAAAATTTATGGCGATGGAAAGAACAAATGCTGATCTCCTCAGGCAACAAATAGAAACATTGAATGAACAATATGATATGGCTTTAAAAAATGGTGATGAATTCAGCATACTCCGGAACATCCGCGAACAATTAAAGTCATTGCAACACCTGTTGTCAAATGGCAATAACAATGGAAGCGATAACGCTGAAGAAGCTCAATTGTAGCGTCGCAAAAACGATCCTGTTACTATTAATTAAACAATACTCTCTCCTTTTTAATCGCCGAAAACTAAAATCATAGTAACATCTGTAGAAAATAATTCACTTATTCTCTCTACCTGGCTTTATTAATTAACCCTTTATTGTATGGTGTTTGTACATTCAATTCAAACTCATTTACGAATGTATCCTTATAAAAGCCTTGAAAGATCTGAAGTGATAGATATGCTGTCAAACTATACAGTCCGGCTTATGGAGATTATAATAAATGGCGGGAGTAAAGATGAATATCACAAGTGTAAAGAAGCGATAGAAAAACTGCAAAATGAAATTCATTTCAGGGATACTGAATGTGATATATCCTCTCCCAACCATGCATTACAAATTCGCCCTATTAATTACAGGCAATAATTTGTATTTAAAATTCTCCGGATGAATTAACCTGAAAAATGAATTGCAATGGGTTTAAATTACAGAGAGATATTATCCCGCCATGTAATGGAGAGGTTTGCTGTATCATTTGGTTAGAAACTTACAGCAAACTGCCGAATTCACCCCATGCAATCACAAGCAAAAGAATGAATATCGCTAAAAATAGAAATATCCTGTTTTTCATTATTTCTTGTTGAGGAGTATCCATAAAAAATCAGCTTGCTGTTTTAATAATATAAAAAGCAATACAAAAGATATTTGCTGCCAGTATTGTCAATATAGTAATACGAAACCCCAGGGGTCTGTTACTGGTGGAAAGATCTTTTTCAAGGATTATACCAGCTTTATTGAATAGGTTAATGAGAAACTGTTTCATATTAAGAGTTTTAAAAATACACTAACCTGTCAAGCCAGAACTAATTTATCCACAAAATCTATGCTCAAAATATTACCCCTTAAAAATTAAAAAAAAAGCCCTGATCTTCCAATTTGTGTGGACGATTATACACGTTTGTAAAAGAGATTGAACGATGCAATGTCTTGAAAGCATGGTTTAACCTGCTAATCCTTTTACATATTCATAAATAGCCTGCTGAGCTGCGACGAGTGAATTGTCGCCGCAGTTAATCGGTTGATTGACCAGGTCGCTGGTTAACAGGACTGCCTTGTGGCAATCGGAAAGCTGTAACCGGAGAATATCATCAATTTCTTTACAAAGGCTTTTATCATATACAGGAAAGCATACTTCGATCCGGCTGTGAAGATTGCGGTTCATCCAATCGGCACTGCCCATATAATACGCTGGCTCACCATTATTATGAAATACAAATACCCGGGCATGCTCCAAGTAACGGTCTATAATGCGGTGCACTTTTATATTTTCACTTTGTCCTTCCACACCCGGGGCCAGGCAGCAAATACTGCGAACAATCATTTGCACTTTTACCCCTGCATTGCTGGCATCATATAGCCGGGTAATCATTTCCCTTTCCTGTAGGTTATTCAATTTAATGATAATGCCCGCAGGCTTGCCCTTCTTTGCATTATCTATTTCTCTTTCAAATAGTTTATCAAACTGCCGGATCAGGTTGAATTGAGATACCAGTAAATGCCTGAAAGGTATCTTGCCATAACTGCCAGGCTGCATCCGCAATTGCAGGTATTCAAATAACATTTCCAGGTCCTTACTGTATTCTTCATTGGTGCTGAAGAATACATGATCGGTATAAAATCTCCCGGTGGCTTCATTAAAATTACCGGTTGCCATAAAAGAATAATTCTCCCACTGCTTTTGCACCTGTCTTTTTACCAGCGCTACTTTTGCATGCACTTTTAACCCTGGGATACTGCTGATGATCTTTACCCCGGCTGCTTTCATTTTTTTTGACCACTGCAGGTTGTTGGCTTCGTCAAATCTTGCCTTCAGCTCTACAAAAACAGTTACCTTTTTTCCATTCCTCGCTGCACTCATCAATGCATTTACAATATGAGAATCTGCAGCTACCCTGTATAATGTAACATAGATCTCTTTCACATACGGATCGATCGCCGCTTCATTAAAGAACCGCAGTATATAATTATAGGTATGATAAGGAAGGTGAAGCAGTCGTTCTTTTTCCCGGATGGTTTCAAAAACAGACCGGTGATTTGTAAAACCCGGATGCGGCACTGCCGGCCAATCTGCATATTTTAATTTCCCCTTGAAAGGATTGGGCAGGCTTCCTAAATCTTTCAGGTTATGATAACGACCGCCTTCCACCATTTCATCATCACGTAATTCAAAATATTTTCTGACAAAATCCTGTACCTCACCGGGCATAGTATATTCATATAGGAAACGGGTGGAATGACCTATCTCTCTTTTTTCCAGTTGCTTCTCAATTTTTTCTGCAATATCACCAAGGAATTCATCTTCTAAATTCATTTCAGCATCACGGGTGAGCTTAACACTGTAAGCACCATGGATAATAAACCGGGGGAAAACTTCCTGCAAATTTTCCCTGATCATATCATCCAGAAAAACAATGTAATGATCATCTTCGATAGATGGCAGTTCCAAAAACCGGGGCAGGTTAGCAGAAGGAATATTTAG
This sequence comes from Chitinophagaceae bacterium, assembly GCA_036383515.1. GTDB lineage: Bacteria > Bacteroidota > Bacteroidia > Chitinophagales > Chitinophagaceae > CADEDV01. Next base: position 12,557 of record DASVOE010000033.1, read on the forward strand.
TAAGGCATAATATTTTTTCCCTGGCTGATCAGCCGGCTCTATATCTACAATAAAATACAAGGCATTGTTTTCGAGAAAAACATCGACCTGGTTTTCTTTTCTTAAAATTACCGGTTGCAAAAAAGATAAGCCTTTGGATAAAAAATATTCCCTGATAGTTTCTTTGTGTTCATCGCGAATAGGCTGACCATAGTAGAGACAGATATGTTCTTTTTGAAGAGAAGGTAAAATCTGTTTCGTTAGTATCTGGCCGAATTGTTCCAACTGATGTTGCACCGTATTCTTTACCTGCTTTAATAAACCCTCAGGATATTCTTCCCGAAGGTTTGCTTTTTTAGAATCAATGCTGTCAAAAGTGAAAATAGCAGGCATCCGCACTCTAAAAAATTCGTCGAGATTGGATGAAAAAATAGAGAGAAATGATATGCGGCTATATAAAGGCACCGTTTCGTCGGCAGCCTCCATCAATACCCGTTGGTTAAAACTGAGCCAGCTTAGATCCCGGTTTAAAAAAGTATATTTTTCTTCTGCCATAAATGATCATTAGGATCCCTAAGAT
>DASVOE010000034.1:0-19791 GCA_036383515.1 Chitinophagaceae bacterium
GTTGTTTTATAAGAAATATTACCAGCCGGATAATGCTGTGCTGATCATAGCCGGAAAATTTGATGAGAAAAAAGCGCTGGCGAATGTGCAGCAATATTTTGGACCGATACCAAAACCAACAAGAGTTCTTCAGCCAACTTATACAGTAGAGCCGCCCCAGGATGGCGAACGCCAGGTATCGCTGCATCGCACCGGTGATATCCAGTATGTAAGTATGGCTTATCATACTCCATCACTGGCAGATAAAGACTTTGCAGCCAATGATGCACTGGTTGAAATTCTTACCAATAATCCTTCAGGTGTATTTTATAAAAAACTGGTGGAAACACAAATGGCCTCCAAGCTTTGGGGTTATGCCTTCAATTTACATGATCCCGGAATGACCTATTACGAATGTGAAGTACCGAAAGACAAAAGTATTGACAGCGCTAAATTGGTTTTATTTCAAACGGCGGATGCTATCGGCGCTATGAATTTTACAGAAGAAGATCTTACCCGTGCTAAAAACAGCCGGCTAAAATCAATCGAAGATGCGATGAGCAAAACCACCAATTTTGCCATCGGGCTTACAGAGTATATTGGGGCCGGCGACTGGAGGCTTTGGTTTTTACATCGTGATAGAATGGAGAATCTCACCGTTGCAGATCTGCAGTCGGCTGCAAAAAAATATTACAAGCCATCCAACCGCACCTACGGTGTGTTTGTACCTGATGCTGCTCCCGACAGAACTGTTGTTAGTGAAACGCCTGATATCGCCAAACTATTAAGTGGCTATAAAGGAAAAGAAGTGGCCGCACAAAAAACCAATTTTGAAAACACGATTGAGAATATTAAAAAAAATACGGAGTATGGCACTTTAGCCAACGGTGGCAAATATGCATTGCTGGAGAAACCAACGAAAGGCGATAAGATCAATGCCAGCATCAGTTTACGTTTTGGGGATGAAAAAAGTTTAACGAATAAAGCACAGGTATCGGCGCTTCTTGCAGATATGCTGAAAACAGGTACCACCACAAAAACTAAAAAGCAAATCGCTGATGAACTTGACCGGCTTAAAACAGATATAAATTTTAATGGAGCACCCAATGGGTTAGTGATCTCCATTAATACAGATAAACAAAACCTGGCTGCCGCACTGGCCCTGCTGGATGATATGCTGATGCATCCCAAATTCGATGCACAGGAGTTTGAAAAAGTAATGCTGGATGCTAAAGCAAGTGTAGAAGCGGGTAAAAGCAATCCTGAAACAGTTGCCTCTGATAAGCTGGGAAAACTAGCCACCAATTATCCTAAAGGCCATCCTAATTATGCAACCAGCGCTGATGAAAGGCTGGAAGCACTTGCTGCTGTTAAACTGGAAGATCTAAAAAAGTTCTATGCAGATTTTTATGGCGCTAATAATTCATTATCTGTGTTTGTGGGTGAGCTGGATAAAAAACAGGTAACTGGTTTTTTGCAAAACACTTTTGGCAAGTGGAATAGTAAACAACCCTTTGCTCAAATTGAACAAAAACATTTTGATGTAAAAGGCACAACTGAGTCCATTAATACTCCCGATAAAACAAATGCAATAATAATCGGGGCCATTAATGTGAATATATCAGAAAAGCACCCGGATTACCCGGCTATGTATATGGCCAATGAATTATTGGGTGGAGGAGCCTTTCTTTCTTCCCGTATACCACAACGACTGAGAGAAAATGAAGGGATGAGCTATGGTGCCGGCACCTTTATGAATTCAAACTATAATTACGATGCTTCGATGTGGGGAGTATACGCATTGTTTAATCCTATTTACAAAGGCCGGTTAGATTCTGCATTGCACCAGGAAATAGATAAAGCAAGAACGGGCGGATTTACCAAAGATGAATTGGAAAAATCAAAAGCCAGCCTGTTAGAACAAAACAGAACTTCATTGGGCAACAACGGGTTCCTGGCAAATCAAATACGTTCGTATTTGCGGGATGGACGAAGCCTGGATGATTTTACCAATTTTGAAACAAAAGTAAAGGCATTGAATGTGGATGCCGTGAATGCGGCATTGCGAAAATATTTCGACCAGTCAAAACTGGTGATGGTGTATGGAGGTGATTTTGAAAAGGGAAAAACAACGGAGTCGAAAGAGAAAAAAGCTTTTTAACTGGTCAGTGTTTTAAAAATATCTTCAAGACTTTGACTTTCGCTTTGCAGTGAAACAATGTTGAGGTTTTGCTGCAAAGCGATTTCGAATAATTGCTTGCGAACTGTTTCCGGATGGGGGGTTCGTATTTTAAATCCGGAGCCCGGCGAAACGGTTTGCACTGGTTCAACTATCACAACATCATTCATTTTTTCCAACAAGGTTTTGTCAATTGTTTCTTTGAATTGAACAATGACAACATGATTATCCTGGTTACCTCTCTGTAAATTACTGAGCTTGTCGTTGGCAACTAACTTGCCTTTATTAATAATGATCACCCTGTCACAGATCGCTTCTACTTCCTGCAGGATATGAGAGGAGAATAAAACTGTTTTATCCCTGCCCTGTTTTTTGATCACTTCCCTGATTTCGATGATCTGGTTGGGATCAAGACCCGAAGTAGGTTCATCCAGTATCAGTACTTCCGGGTCGTGAATTAATGCGGCGGCTAATCCTACTCTTTGTTTGTAGCCTTTCGATAACTGCCCGATCTTCTTTTTACTCTCCACCTGCAAACCCGTTAAGGTTATTACTTCTTCAATTTTCAATTTTTGATTTTTGACCTGGTGCACTTCAGCTACAAATCCCAAGTATTCCCGCACATACATTTCATAATAGAGTGCATTCAATTCAGGTAAGTAGCCGATCTTCTTTTTTGTAGCCAACGGATCATCGGAAACATTGATGCCACAAACCCAGGCTTCACCTCCTGTTTGTTGTAAATAACCGGTGATGATCTTCATCGTGGTGGATTTGCCGGCGCCATTAGGCCCGAGAAAACCAACCACCTCGCCCTTATTCACCTTAAAAGAAATATTATTAACGGCCTTTTGTGTACCGTATTCTTTGAGCAAATTTTTTACTTCAATTGACATATTGCAAACCTACGGATTTAATAAACGATTTATTTTACAGCGACTGCGATCTTTGAATCGGCTGTACCATAATATAAGAACCATTTGCCTTTGTAATTGACCAGGCCTTCTGCAAAACAAACATGATTTACCTGTCCGGATATTTCATAAGCTTTATCTGGTTTCATAAAATAAGTATCCATTCTATCGAGTACAGTAGCCGGGTTATTTTTGTCAAAAAGGATTTGTGATGCTGCATAAGTGCCTTCCGCCAAACTGGTATCGCCTTTTGCTTTTACATTCCGGCTGTTATAGATCAGTAGTATTCCTTTATCGGTTAACATAGCCGGTGGGCCGGGTTCTACCAGGTCACTATCAAACTTTCCTTTGCGGGGGCCAAATGCTATGGATAGTTTTCCATCTGTGTTTTTCAACGGTGTCCAATTAACCAGGTCATCTGAAGTGGCTAAAAAGATATCCGTATCGCCCCAATACATCCAATATTTACCGTTGATCTTCTCAGCAATCGCTTTTCCATTTTCATACCTGGAAACAATAGAACCTGATTTGCTCCATGAATGTATGTCTGCGCTATCCATAAATACATGGCCATGTTTGGTCCAGTGAAAAAGATCAGTGGACGTAGCGATCAGCAACCTTGCTTTATCGCCATCATAAGCAGTATAAGTAAGATAGTATACACCATTTTCATCTTCCACGATTCTTGGATCTTCACAACCACCTTCCCATTCATATATTATTGAGGAATCATTATCCGGGTATAAAACAGGAGTGTGATGTTTTGTAAAATGTAATCCATCGGTACTCCATGCTAACCCAATTCTTGATGTGCCTGCATATTTTCCTATTTTATCTTCGGCTCTGTATAAAAGAAAAACAGTATCATGCCTCACTACTGCAGCAGGATTGAACACATCTTTTTCTTCCCATTTCAATTGTCGTTTACTTACCGGGCAAAAGAAAGTTGCGGATGTATCGGGCATCAGCACGGGATTAGCGTCATCTGCTTTGATAAAAGGAAGTAATGTCCAATCTTCTTTGTTTGCAGTTTCTTCTTTTTGGGTATTTGTATTGTTACAGGCAATGAATGAAGCAGCAAGCAGCAGACAGCAAAGCAATCGCATAACAAAGCGTTTAATATAACTAAAGATAAAAAAGCTGCCCGAAGGCAGCTATTTATTAATTAAGTGAATTAAAGGTCTTCGTATTCATAAAGGTCATCAATAGGCGTACCTGCATTCATTTCAAACACTGGTTTTATCAGGCCATCTTTTAATCCATATACCCAGCCATGCAGATCGGGTCGTTGTTCATTTTTCCAGGCTCTTTGTATAATCGATGTTTTGGCCAGGTTAAATATCTGTTCCTGCACATTCAGTTCCACCAGCCGGTCGCATTGCGTTTCATCATCTTTTATAGCATCGAGTTCTTGCCGGTGCAGGCGATATACATCTTTAATATTACGCAGCCACATATTCAACACGGGTTTGAAATCTGTTTTGGTAATAGCTGCCCTGATACCACCACAGCCATAATGGCCGCATACAATTACATGCTTCACTTTTAAATGTGATACGGCATAGTCCAACACGCTTAATAAGTTCACGTCCGTATTGATCACCAGGTTAGCTACATTCCGGTGTACAAATATTTCACCCGGTTCTGTTCCCGTGATTTCATTGGCGGGCACACGGCTATCACTACAGCCAATCCATAAAAATTCAGGTGTTTGCAAATGGGCCAGCCTGTCAAAATAGCCCGGATCATCAGAAACTTTTTTAGCCGCCCAACTTTTATTGTCTTTTAATAATACCTCGTATGGTTTCATGATCGTAACAGTTAGTTCTCAAAAATAGCTTTTAATAAGTTGTGAAAGGCAAACAGGTGTTCGCACCTGCAAATCGTTACTAAAAGTATTTAATAAAAAAATGATATCATCTCTCAACAAACTGATTGATCTGTTGTTATTTTTTTCTTATATCCATGAATGGTTTGGTATGCAAAATGTAAATCGTTATTTTGCACCGCTTTTACAAATGAAACACAAAAGAACATATAGTATTTTACAACGGACTTCGGCTGTATTTTTGATACTGGCGCTGCTCTGGCTTACTGTAAGTATACCTTTTGTGTATGAAAACCAGTTAAAGCATGCCCAACAGGATAAAATAGAAAATTCATCCACTCCGCTTACCGGGGATGATGAGGAGACTTCTAATCCATTTGGTAATACTACGGAAGAAAAAGCTCCTAGTACCAGCACCGTCTCTGAAGAATACCTGCACGATCATCACCATACTGATTATTTCTTTTCTATTGCTTTGCAATACCACAAATGCGAAGATGCAGGCACCTATATTGCTTTTCATGGCGAACTCCTTGTTCCTCCACCCAACGCAGCATAATTTAAGTTCCTCCTGTTTGTAAAGGCTTTTTTACAAGCCTGTTATTCTATTACATTAATTCAACGTACAAAATCATGTTGTTACTTCCTGTAACAGTATCTTAAATTATTTGCCCCATGAGAAAGCATTCAAAAGAATATTTAGAAAACCTGACGCCTTACAAGGGATATGAACTCCTGGTAGAAGGCAATAAACGATTTATCAATAACCTGCATAAAGATCATGATCACCTTGAAATGATCAATGAAACAAGAGAAGGGCAATTTCCATTTGCTGTGATCCTGAGTTGCATGGATTCCCGAACATCTACCGAGTTGATATTTGACCAGGGACTTGGCGATTTATTCAGTATCCGGGTAGCCGGCAATATTGTAAACAATGATATACTCGCCAGCATTGAATACGCTATAAAATATGTTGGAACAAAAGTGCTGATGGTATTAGGACACACCGAATGCGGAGCTATTAAAAGCGCAAAGCAAGGGGTAGAAGACGGACATATCACCGACTTGCTGAAACGTATACATCCTTCCATCAGTAAAGCAATGCTTAAAGAAGATAAGTATCATTTGTTTGACGACAATGTGTCGTATGCCAACGTGGAAAACAGCCTGGAACAAATACTGACCCGAAGCGAAATCGTAAAAGATATGTTTACGAAAGGGGAGATTGGTATTGTGGGCGGCGTGTATAATATAGAAAACGGGCAGGTAGACTTCTTTAAGAACCTAACCCGGAAAGATAGGCGTGCATTAAGAAAAGATAATGTAATAACAACAGAATAAAAAAATGGTAGTGTACCAGTTTGAATTTTTCACGCAACCCCGATAGCTATCGGGACGCTAAGTAATCCAAGATGCAAGGCTGTATCCTTAGTGACTTATTTTCTTTCCGCTTTTGCGTGAAATAAAAAGTACCTGATAAATTTTGAAACTGATACACTACCAAACAATAAACCAACATAATTATCAAAAATTGACTTCGCAATGAAACTAAGTACAAAGTTTTTTAAAACGGACATGCTATCAGGCATGGTGGTATTTTTAGTGGCGCTGCCCCTTTGTTTAGGCATAGCGGTGGCCAGCGGCGCTCCGCCATTTGCCGGCATTATCTGTGGCGTAATTGCCGGTATAGTGGTAGGATATTTAAGCGGCTCAAACGTTAGTGTATCGGGTCCCGCTGCGGGTCTCATCGCCATCATATTAATAGCCATTACAGATCTGGGCTATGAAACTTTTTTAGCAGCCGTTATTATCGCAGGTATTATTCAACTTTCACTTGGCTTTTTAAAAGCAGGTAGCTTTTCAAGCTATTTCCCTACAAGTGTAATTGAAGGAATGCTGGCTGCCATCGGTATCATTATCATAAAAAAAGAATTACCACATGCTATTGGCTACGATAAAGCACATGAGGGTGATTGGTTTGCTCTTGAGAATGGAGCAGGATCCGGATATTTTACGGAAATAATTAACTCCATCAATTATGCGCATTTGGGTGCAATTATTATTGCAGTAGTTTCTCTGGCCATATTAATTGCTTTTAATAAAATCCCCTTTCTTAAAAAAATTAAAGCAATTCCGGGAGCCCTGGTTGTTGTAATAGTGGGTATCATAATAAATGAAGCATGGAAAGCAACAGGGTCAGCGCTTGCGATATCGCAGGCGCATTTAGTTACACTTCCAACAGCATCCTCTTTTAATGAATTTATCGGGCAGTTTACTACACCCAACTTTTCTGGTTTTATGAATTTAAAAGTATGGATAGTGGGACTCACTATTGCTGTAGTAGCAAGTATTGAAACGCTTTTATGCCTTGAAGCGGGTGATAAAATGGATCCTTTGAAAAGGTATTCAAGTGCCAACAGGGAATTAAAAGCACAAGGTATTGGCAATATGCTTTCAGGATTAATTGGTGGCCTCGCTATGACGTCTGTGATTGTAAGAACAACAGCTAATATAAATGCGAGTGCCAAAACCAAATTATCTGCAATAGCACATGGCGTTTTTTTATTGCTGGCTGTGGTTATGATTCCAGGTTTATTAAACAAAATACCAATGGCCTGCCTGGCTTCTATATTAATTATGATTGGTATAAAACTGGCAAGCCCTAAAGTATTTAAACACATGTGGCATACAGGCAAACACCAGTTTATACCATTTGTAGTTACCGTTGTTGCAGTCGTGTTGACTGATCTTTTAAAAGGAGTAGGTATCGGGCTGGCAGTAGGTATATTTTTTATACTCAGGGGTAATATGAAATTGGCTTATTTCTTTAAAAAAGAAAAACATCATGAGGGAGAAACCATACATATTGACCTGGCACAGGAGGTATCATTTTTAAATAAAGCCGCCATTAAACAAACACTAGCTCATTTACCCGAAAACAGCAAAGTGATTATTGATGCAGCAAATACGGTTTATATAGATTATGACGTACTGATGCTTATCCGGGACTTTGTAAATTTTGGTTCTAAGGACAAAAACATAAGAGTGTCACTAAAAAACTTTAAAAAGGCCTATAAAATGGAAGATGCCGTCCATGTGCATTCAGAAGATGATGCTGTATTAGAAAAAGAGCCAGTATTGATAACCCCAAATAATTAGGATGGATACTACCGTAAAACAACATTCAGCGTTAGCGCATCATATAGAAGGTGTTGGCATTAAAGCGCATACCCATTTTGACGAAAAGCATGTGTTGAACGAGTTAAAACACTACCTGCCATCGCAACAGGCATTAAAGGATTTTATTCATCATAATTCGTTACATGCTTTTCAGCATATGAAATTTTATGACGCTATTTTCAAAGCTTCTAAAATCTTCGGATTCCAGGTAAGCCTGCAGTTGACTGAGTTCAGGCAGCTGTATAAGAACGGGAGAATACGGGAGGATGTGCTGGAGATGGTCATTGAGGATAAAAAAGGAAAAGCTGTTGTTGAAGAGTGGAAGCAAAAATTAATTCATAAAGAATACTCAACGATCAATGAGCCACGAATTGGCCGGCTTCGCTGCTACTGGAAAGAAAAATACAAATTGGACCTCGACAATGAAGTACATCCTTTGTTGTTCCGGATCCTTTGCAGTTTTTTAGACCAGGGCATTGCTATAAAGAGCTTCCCTGTTTCCAATAAATCTTTTTTAGAAAGTATAAGAGATATTGAGCAAAACAGCTTTGCCAGTTTTTTTAAAACAAAAAAAGTAAGGCAGTTATTTTTAAGCGGTGACTACAGCATTAAAGGTTTATTGCAATTAATAGTTGGTGAAGAGGAATATTTTGAACAATACTTATTCGACCAGCAGTTTGCTCATCATGGATGGAGTGGTTTTATTGCTGCAGTAGAAGATAACCCGCAAACATTACTGGACAGGAAACAAATTGCATTACAGGAGCTTATCGTTTTTGAATTGCTACTGGAGCTGGATGTTCTTACTGATAAATTCGGTAATAGCTGGCCAGCACTGACCACAATTGTTACAGAACTGCCCATTAACTTATTTGAAGAGATACCTAAAACAGAATTTGCTGAATCCGTAGAACTATGGCAGGATGCATTTGAATGGAGCTATTACGATTCGGTGCTGGCGGGTATACTTTTGGCCTCTTACAACTCCGCCGTGGGAAATTTAGAGAAGATTACTTCTTTTCAGGCCATCTTCTGCATTGACGAAAGGGAGTGTTCCATCCGCCGACATATAGAAGCGACGGATAAAAATTGCGAAACCTTTGGCGCCCCCGGTTTTTTTGGAGTAGAGTTTTTCTTTCAGCAGCAGGGCAGTAAATTTTATGACAAACTCTGCCCCGCCCCGGTAACGCCGAACTATTTAATTAAAGAGTATGAAGCCAATGAAAAGCGGAAAGGCGAATTAATTTATACAAAATACACGCATGGATTTTTAAGCGGCTTTGCATTGAGCATTGTATTTGGTTTTTGGGCATTGTTTAAAAAAATACAACTGATGTTCCGGCCCAAAATGAGCCCGGCAATTTCCAATGCCTATGCTCACATGACCAAAACATCTTTACTTACGATTGAAAACAAAAGCCTGGATGACAAAGAAAATGGTTTGCAAATAGGATACACGCTGGATGAAATGTGTGTGAGAGCAGAAAACTTTTTACGTGGCATTGGTTTATTAAAAACATTTTCATCGCTGGTGTATATAGTAGCGCATGGCAGCAGCAGCGCCAACAACCCACATCACGGTGCCCACGATTGCGGGGCCTGTAGCGGAAGACCTGGTGCTACGAATGCAAGGGTGATGGCTTTTATTTTAAATAATAAAAAAGTCAGGGATGTATTGGCTGCAAAAAATATTCGGATACCTGCAACAACGCAATTTGTAGGCGCTATGCATGATACGGCTGCTGATGTGATAGGATATTATGATGATGAACAACACCTGGGTGCTGAAAACATAAAACGACATCATATTAACAAACAAAATTTTGAAACGGCGTTAAACTTAAATGCAAAAGAACGCAGCAGAAGATTTGCATCTATTAATACCAAAGGTGAAATAGAGCAGGTGCGTAAGGACATATTGAACCGTTCTGTTTCATTATTTGAACCAAGACCTGAGTTGGGGCATGGCACCAACACCTTGTGTATTGTGGGAAGAAGAGACGTGACCAAAGGATTGTTTTTAGACAGAAGGGCTTTTTTGAATTCCTATAATTATCAAACCGATCCCGAAGGAACAGTACTGACCAATGTAATGAAACCCATCGGCCTGGTATGCGGTGGCATTAACCTTGAGTATTATTTTTCAAGAGTGGATAATATTAAAATGGGGGCAGGCACCAAATTGCCTCACAACGTAATGGGTTTGTTTGGTGTGGCCAACAGCAGCGATGGCGATCTGCGTCCCGGGTTGCCCTGGCAAATGATTGAAGTGCATGACCCCGTTCGATTATTGGTCATTGTGGAGCATCGTCCTGAAATAGTGTTGAAAGCTATACAATCTTCCCCCGAAGTTTTTGAGTGGTATAATAATGAATGGGTGCATATCGTAGCCCTGCATCCTGGAGAAGAATGTTTTTATTATTTCAAGAACGGAACGTTCCGGAAATATGACCCCATTACCGGGCATATCGATTTTATAGAGGACCTGCATGAATTTTTTGAAAGTGCAGTAGAAATGGAAACCAACCATATTGTGCATGCCACGAAAGAAAACCTTCCTGTTTACCTGTTAAACAAATAATGTTCATGAACCAGTTACTTTCAATTTTTATACTAGTACCGTTGCTTAGTTTTTTTGTATCACTTTTTTTTCAAAACAAACAGGAGAAGGCTATTTCGTTGCTTGCACAACTAACAACAGGTTTGTATGCGCTGGCAACGATTGTGTTTGCAATAACATGGGGTGCAAATGATTTTGAACCTGTCCGGGAAAAATTAATTACACTGTATAAAACGGAAGGCTTTGCTTTTGTTATCCAGTTTTATTACGATCATATTACCGCGGTATATAGTATCGTAGGAGCATTGGTGTTTTTCCTGGTGGCCAGCTTCAGCCGTTATTATATGCATCGTGATGAAGGGTTCAAACGTTTTTTCAATACATTGTTGTTGTTCTTAACGGGCTATAACCTTATTATTTTTTCCGGCAACTTTGAAACCCTGTTTATCGGTTGGGAGATTATCGGGATCTCTTCCTTTTTATTAATTGCTTTTTACCGCAACCGTTATTTGCCTGTAAAAAACGCATTCAAAGTTTTATCTGTTTACAGGGTCAGCGACATTGCACTGATACTTGCCATGTGGATGATGCATCATTTAACGCATCAGAATATCAGCTTTACCCAACTCGTGGATGCAAAAAGCACCGCTATTCTATCTCAGCATAATGGCATGGCCATACTTATTACTATCATGATCATGCTGGCGGCTATTGCTAAGTCGGCACAATTGCCTTTCACTTCCTGGTTACCGAGAGCTATGGAAGGCCCTACTTCTTCAAGCGCTATTTTCTATGGCTCTTTATCCGTGCATATCGGTGTGTTTGTATTATTGCGTACTTATCCTTTCTGGCAGGATATGACGGGAATAAAAATTGCTATCATATCCATTGGTGCACTTACAGGTATCATCGCCACCTTAATTGCAAGAGTGCAGCCAACAGTAAAAACACAGATTGCTTATTCATCAGATGCACAGATCGGCCTTATTTTTATTGAAGTAGCATTGGGCTTTCATGTTTTAGCATTGATACATTTTGCGGGTAATGCTTTTCTCCGTACTTACCAGTTGCTGGTGTCTCCATCTGTTTTAAATTACCTGGTACATCACCAGTATTTTCATTACAAGCCTAATACGGCGACAGGTAATAGCAGATTGCTGAATACGATCTATACGCTTAGTATCAAAGAATGGAATTTAGATAACTCGTTACGGAGGTTTGCATGGATGCCTTTTAAATGGATGGGGGGAAAATTAAACTTCCTGGAGACGAGGCCGGGAAAACTGGTGACCGTAGTTCCTGCAGCCATCATTGGATTTGTATTGAGCAGCGAAGAATCTTTTCATCAATCCATACATGATATGTTGCCGGTGGTTAGTGTGTCGATAGCGTTGATGCTGATCCTTTATTCATTTACCAGCCGGAAATCATCTGTTACGGCATGGATATATTTAACGATGGCTCATTTTTTTATTGTAACAGGTATTGCAGCCAATATGGAACTGGTGAATTGGACACAGGTAACGATGTATGCCAGCGGTGTGTTGCTGGCCGGCATCATTGGTTTTATTTGCCTGCAAAGGGTTTACAATATTGATAAAGATGTCAGTCTTAATCAATATCATGGGTATGTGTATGAACAAAGGGGAACGGCGTTATTGTTTTTATTAGCGGCCATAGGATTACTTGGGTTTCCCATTACGGCGGCGTTTATTGGTATTGATGTTTTCTTTACCCATATTCATGCAGATCAGTATGTATTGATCACTTTAACAGCTTTGTGTTTTCTTTTTATTGAACTGGCGGCGATACGTATTTATTGCCGCATCTTTTTAGGATTGCATAAAAAATTAAATCACCCGGTTGCTTTCAGATCTTCTTAACCCTTACCCTTCCCTATAAACAAAAAACCGCCCATATAAAGGCGGTTTTTTTAATTCAATAAGATTTTAAAACGGGTTGTTTGTTTTATTTAATTCTTTTGAATTTTGAGGCAGATAATCATATTCCCCGCGAAAGGCATACCAACCAAAGATCATAAGGCCTACAGCAATAGGAGTGAAGATGGCAATGATGATAACCCAGATCACGGGGTTATTGATATCTTTTTTTCCGGCAGGATCTATATGGGTAATAGCTCCATTTACTAATGCAAAAATGATCAGGGGTGCGATCAGCAACCAGAATATGCCAAGGAGTTTTTTAAATGCGTTCATGAGAGATAATTTATTTATAACATGTTTGAATTAGTTTGTTGGTCAGCTTTTGTTTTTCATGGCATTATTCCTTGCTATTGGACAAACCCACCCCGGCGTCTTTAATTATTTAGTTTCCTCTATTCGCCCTTCCGGGGGAGGGGATGTGTTGAAAGATGTTATCATCTATTCTTTCCTCATTTTCTTTTTTTAATGCTTCGCCTAATCACTTACATTTTTGTCAATCTTGTTTCTTAAGTAGATAGTACCGATCACCAAACATAAAGAGGCGATACCGATCGGGTACCAAAGCCCCACCAACGGATCGGAGGGATAGGTGGTGGTTAACAGCAAACCGATGAAAGGAACCAAGCCTCCAAACACTCCATTGCCAATATGATACGGTAAACTCATAGAGGTGTAGCGGATCTTTGTTGGGAACATTTCTACAAGAAAAGCTGCTATCGGGCCATACACCATTGTTACATACAATATCAATAAGAAAACAAGGCCTACAAATTTCCAGTAAGTGCCAGACGCAAGGTGTTTGTCTTTATAGGTAATAGTCGGTTCGGTGTCGGGTTTAGCATCATTCCAGTATTCAATATAACTTTTTGTTTCTTTAAATGTAGCACCATCAGGTAATGAATATGGTGTAGTAATTGTAATATGAGTTTCGCCTTTTCCTGCATCTTCATATTTTATTGGAGTGCTTGCTTGTGCCTGATTATTTTTTTGCCATTCTTTTACATCAGTATCTTTAAGGAAAGTTGAGAATATTGGCCTGTAAGTAAGTATCCCCAGCAACATCCCCAGCATCATGATCCATTTTCTTCCGATCTTATCACTCAGCCAGCCAAACAATAAAAAGAAGGGAGTAGCCAATGCAATAGCCCAAAGCATGATCGTTCTGCTTTGCTCAAATTCTATCTTGCAAATATTTTCCAAAAAACTTTGTGCATAAAACTGGCCGGTGTACCAGATCACACCCTGTCCCATTACCGCACCAAATAAAGCCAGCAACACCATTTTAAAATTGACCTTATGCCGAAAACTTTCTTTTAAAGGATTCACAGATACCTTGCCTTCTGCTTTCAATTTGGAAAACATCGGCGACTCGGCCATCTTCAAACGTATATAAACAGAAACACCTACTAATAAAATGGAGATCCAGAACGGGTAACGCCAGCCACCCCATTCTGCATTGAAAGAAGCGTCGGACATATTTAACTTGACAAGCATGATCACTCCGAGTGCTACAAATAATCCAAGTGTGGCAGTTGTTTGTATCCAGCTTGTATAGTATCCTCTTTTTTCAGCGGGTGAATGTTCGGCTACATACGTGGCGGCGCCGCCATATTCACCACCAAGAGCAAGACCCTGTACCAATCGTAAAAATAAAACCAGTAATGGCGCTGCAATACCAATGGCTTTATAATTCGGAACAAGACCGATCAAAAAAGTAGAGCCTCCCATCAATACTAACGTCAGCAGGAAAGTATATTTTCTGCCGATCAGGTCACCCAATCTTCCAAATACAAGTGCTCCGAAAGGACGAACAATAAAACCGGCAGCAAAGATGGCCAGTGTACTTAATAGGGCCGCAGTGGCATTTCCTTCCGGGAAAAATTGCGTGGAGATCGTTTTGGCCAGCATACCGAAAATGTAGAAATCGTACCATTCAATCATGGTACCTACAGATGATGCGGCAATGACAGAACGAATCGTTTTGGCAGAGCTCGGTTGATTCATGAGTTCATTTATTGTTTTTAGCTACGTTGGATGCACGAATAAAATTATCCGGGGAGAATCTAAAAAGCTTCCTGGTAATTTCCTTCCTGTGATCAAGATATGAATTTACAGGGCAAGCAAAAAACAAATTCAACGGGAACGTTCCCGGCTCAATCCTGCTTCAATTGACAACAGTTGTGTAAATTTATCGCCTCAATTGAACGGGGATCTAATTTAATCTAGCTATGCCATATCCATTCCAGATACAATCACAGGAACAATACAACGAAGCGTATAAAAAAAGCGTGGAAGACCCTGAAGGGTTCTGGGCTTCTGTTGCTGATAATTTTTACTGGCGAAAAAAGTGGGATAAGGTGTTGGAATGGAATTTTAAAGAACCAAAAATTGAATGGTTCAAAGGGGCAAAGTTGAATATCACGGAAAATTGCATCGATCGTCACCTGGAAAAAATAGGTGATAAACCTGCGATCATCTGGGAGCCAAATAATCCTGATGAAAGAACCCGTATAGTTACTTACAGTAGGCTGCATAAAAGAGTTTGCCAGTTTGCACAGGTATTAAAAAATAATGGAGTAAAAAAAGGAGACCGTGTTTGTATTTATATGGGGATGGTTCCGGAACTGGCCTATGCAATATTGGGTTGTGCGAGAATCGGCGCTATCCATAGTGTGATCTTCGGAGGTTTTTCGGCACAAAGTATTGCTGACCGGCTTGATGATGCCAAAGCAACATTTATTGTTACCTGCGATGGAGCTTATCGCGGAGCAAAAGATATTCCATTGAAAAGTGTGATTGATGATGCATTGGTAGGAAATAAAGTGGTGAAGAAAGTAATTGTGTATACAAGAACAAGAATTCCTGTTTCCATGATCAAGGGCCGTGATGTATGGTGGGAAGATGAAATGGAATATGCCGAAACGCAGGTGGAGAAAGATGGCGTTGTTACTTTCCCGGCAGAAGAAATGGATGCGGAAGATCCGCTATTCATTTTATATACATCAGGCAGTACAGGTAAACCGAAAGGAGTGGTGCATACCTGCGGCGGTTATATGGTGTGGACGGGTTACACTTTTGTCAACATATTTCAATACCAGCCCGGCGATATTCATTTCTGTACCGCCGATATTGGTTGGATCACCGGTCATAGTTATATCGTATATGGTCCATTAAGTATGGGTGCCACTTCCATGATGTTTGAAGGCATTCCTACCTGGCCTGATGCCGGACGTTTTTGGGATATTGTTGATAAGCATAAGGTCAATATTATTTATACGGCACCTACAGCCATCCGTTCATTAATGGGATTTGGTTTGGAGCCTTTAAAAGGAAAAGATCTTTCCTCATTGAAAATACTGGGAACAGTGGGAGAACCGATCAATGAAGAAGCCTGGCACTGGTATGATGAAAATATTGGGAAAAAGAAATGTCCTATAGTGGATACATGGTGGCAGACAGAAACAGGCGGAGCACTTATTTCAAACCTGGCGGGAGTAACTCCTGCCAAACCCAGTTGGGCCACTTTACCGATGCCGGGAGTACAACCTGTATTGGTAGATGAGAATGGAAAAGAAGTAACGGAAAAAGATGAACACGGTTTGCTGAAAGGAAATCTTTGTATCAAAGCGCCATGGCCGGGAATATTACGGACAACGTATGGAGATCATGAACGATGCCGTACTAATTATTTTGCTACTTATGAAAATCTTTACTTCACTGGCGATGGTGCTTTAAAAGATGAGAACGGTTTTTACCGCATTACCGGAAGAGTGGATGATGTATTGAATGTAAGCGGGCATCGCATCGGCACAGCAGAAGTGGAGAATGCGATCAATATGCATGCAGGTGTAGTGGAAAGTGCAGTGGTGGGTTACCCGCATGATATCAAAGGGCAGGGTATCTATGCTTATGTGATTTATAATGGTACACATGGCGATGATGAGATGCGCCGGAAAGATATTTTGCAAACCGTTACCCGTATCATCGGCGCTATTGCAAAACCGGATAAGATACAGTTTGTAGCTGGTCTTCCTAAAACAAGAAGTGGTAAGATCATGCGACGCATCTTGCGCAAGATCGCAGAAGGCGAAACTGCAAATTTGGGTGACACATCTACCTTACTTGATCCGGGAGTGGTGGTGGATATAAAAAATGGGAAGCTTTAAAAAAAATAAAGCAGCCGGGTCAGCTGCTTTAAGAGGTTTTTCCGAATCACTTATAGTCGGTTAATGCCTGCGAATTTCGTCTCAAAAAATACATGCCCTATAAGTTTTTAGGCACATACTTGTGGATAAACCACAAAATCTTATAGGATCATTAGCTGCTATGCAATCCACCTGCTACTTTTGCCGGATTGTTTAACTGGGGTCAAATCAATTATGGGTAAACTGAAAACCGGCAAAAGAAAGTTGCCATCTGTTCTCCGCTGGGTGTTATGGGTATTGCTGGTGCAGTTTATTCTCGTTAATATCAGTGCAGCCATTTATGCATATAAGCTTACTCATTTTTATAATGATCCTTCCTTACGCAATCCCCACCCGCCCAAAAATATTTTCAGCAAAACATGGAAACTATTCACAGGTCCCAAGCAACCAAAATCGATCATTACCGAATATCCCGGATCTGCTTATCAAACCGTCATTTTAAAAACGAGGGATGATCTGAAAATTGAAGCCTGGTATTGGCCGGTAGATTCACTGGCGAAAGGAACTGTGCTACTTTTTCATGGTATTATGGGAAGCAAAAGCATATTGATTGATGAGGCAGGTGCCTTCCGGAGTTTAGGCTATCATGTGATGCTGGTTGACTTCAGGGGACATGGAAACAGTGAAGGCAATACCACTACGATAGGAGTAAAAGAAACGGAAGAAGTGAAACTGGCCTTTGACTATTTATCGCAAAAAGGAGAAAAGAAAATCTATCTCTACGGCAGTTCATTAGGTGCGGTAGTAATAACAAAAGCCATATCCGATTATCAACTGGCTACGGCGGGAGTAATACTGGAGATGCCTTTTCTTTCTTTACAAACGTATTTGAAAGCAAAAGCAAGATTACTGGGCTTTCCACAACAACCTTTTGCGTTTTTAACCACCTTTTGGATTGGAGCGGAAAGAGGGTTTAATGGATATAATCATCAAACCACACGATATGCAGGAAAATTGAATTGCCCTGTGTTGATGCAGTGCGGGGCTAAAGATGCATTTGTGATGAAAGAAGATGCCGATAAGATATTTGCCGCGATTGCTTCGCCGCATAAGAAATTAATAACTTACCCCGAAGGCCAGCATGAATCATTTTTACGGCATGATCCGCTGAAATGGAGAATAGAGGTGGAAAGATTTCTGCAACAGTAAGTATTTCTCGCAGCGACGCAACGCCGCTACGAGAAAAGAAATTTCTTTGCGACATGGCGTCGCTGCGAGAGGATTATTTCCTGATCATCACCTTCACGCCGGCATAGGTAAAGGCATATATTTCTTTTACATCTTCATTCTTCAGTGAAACACAGCCTTCGGTCCAGTTCTTATATTTATCAATTACAAAATCTTCATGTGGCCAGGTGCCATGTATGCCGATGGAGCCGCCAATTCTTGCATTGGCAGGTATCTCACCACGTTGTTTACGCTGGTTAAATTTTTCACGGCTTTCAACAGTCGGGTAGTCCAATCCCATGAACCGGCACCATTTTTCATGCACCCGTTTATTTACGATTTTAAAATCTCCTTCCGGTGTATTCTTATCTCCTTCCATTTTTTTATCTGAAAGGCTGTTATTGCCAAACACAACCGGGTAAGTAGCATACCAGCCTTTCTGATCGTATACACTCAATTCGTAATCTGATTTGTCGATGATAATAGAAACAGATCCTACAGGGCCGCTGCTGAATGAAAAACGTTTGGAAGAATGGGTAGTGGACTTTACGGAATGATTGGAATCAGCTACCAGCAACCCGCTGCCAATCATCACGGAAGTCAGAACAAAAAGGGTTTTCATTGTAGTAGTGTTTTCGGGTAAGGCCAGATATAAACCGGAGGCAAAATAAAAAAATTTCCGGAGTTTTCATGGCTATATATCAGTAACCGTCCAATGCTTCAAACGAAATGCCATGAAGCTTTATTTTTCGCTGTGGATATGTTTTAACGCTGCCTTTAGAATATTTCCTTCGGAGTGTTGCAGCGTATTTACTAATGCAGGCGGGGATTGTAGCAGAAAAAAAACGTTCTGGCATTACCGGAACGTTTTCCAAAATTTTTATTAACAACCGGTTACCAGTTGCTAAACCGGAACCCAAAATTATAAGGTGTCATATCCAAACCTTTCTCCCACATATTTTTCATGGCTACACTTGCGTATAATCTCACCGGGCCTAATGATAATTCGCCGATATAAGATAGTTTGAATTTTTCCAGGTTAAAGTTGCTTTTCACTTTTTTCACATCTCCGTCTTCCTTGGTTTTATAACGGGCAGAATATAAATAACCGCCACTAACACCGGCGCTTATTCCAAAAGCTTTTTTCTTTTTGGGAGTAAAGTTAAAGTTGAGCATGATGGGTACTGTAAGATAATCTGCCGCTAGTTTTACTTTTTTAAACTCTGTTGCTCCTTCTGAAATAAGAGTCGGTTTTTTGCTAAACACGATATTCTGGTTGTCGAAATGGTAATTGTTTAACTCAAGACCCACTCCATACTTCAGGTTCACTACATGTTTTACAATATTCAACCTCTGCATAAAGATCCAGAAATTCACATTTCTTGATTTACCGGTTTTTAATTTCAGGTCGTCTTTAACAAGCGTTGGGGTCAGCACATTGGGATAAGCAGATTCATCGTTGTAGTTGGCAAAGCCAAGATCCAGTATCCACCAGTTGGTGCTCACATTGGAAGGCTTTTCACTTTTGCGGTTCCTGATACGGGGTATGCTGTCACGTTCTATCCTGCGGTTCTTACCATCGTTATCCCGGATGATGATCATGCCTCCGATACGTATGGTATCGGCTTTGTTTTCCTGTTTGGTGCTGTCGGTCTGTGCGATAGCGGTGAGTGTTATGCATACGGCCATGCACAGGGTAAAGATCCTCTTCATGTCTTTGTTTTTTACAATGATATAAAATAATTATTTGAGTTTGATGGCCAGCCCGCCTACCAGCAAACGATCGTCATCATCTGTGGTTTCAATGTTGGTTCGTTTTTCAAAGGTCCGTGT
>DASVOE010000035.1:0-6657 GCA_036383515.1 Chitinophagaceae bacterium
GCTGAAATTTACGATGGCATCGTAATGGCTATCAAAGATTATTTTACTAAAATGGGTTTTACCAAAGCTATTTTGGGAAGCAGCGGTGGTATTGACAGCGCTGTTACCCTGGTATTGGCCTGCGAAGCATTAGGCAAAGAAAATGTAAGAGCTATCCTGATGCCTTCACCCTATTCAACGGGGCATTCAGTAAGCGATGCCGAACAATTGAGTAAGAATTTGGGTAATCCTTATGACATCGTTCCAATAAAAAATATCTATGAAAGTTTCCTCACAGAATTAAAACCCGTTTACAAGGATCTTCCATTTGGTTTGGCTGAAGAAAATATACAGGCAAGAACAAGAGGAAATTTATTAATGGCTATCGCCAACAAGTTTGGATACATCTTATTAAACACTTCGAATAAAAGTGAACTGGCAACGGGTTATGGAACCTTGTATGGGGATATGGCCGGCGGCCTGGGTGTGTTGGGCGATTGTTATAAAATGCAGGTATATGCCCTGGCAAAATATATTAATCGAAGCAAAGAGATTATTCCCAACAACATAATTACAAAAGCTCCTTCTGCAGAATTGAGACCCGGACAAAAAGACGCTGATTCATTACCTGACTATGCCATTCTTGATAAGATTTTATACCAATATATTGAAAGAAGGCAAGGCCCAGTTGCCATCAAAGCGCAGGGTTTTGATGCAACGTTGGTAGATAAAGTATTAAAAATGGTAAATGTGAATGAGTATAAGCGCAACCAGTTTTGTCCTATCATCCGTATTTCGCCCAAGGCATTTGGAGTGGGAAGAAGAGTGCCGATAGTGGGTAAATATTTGAGTTGATTTTTTTAGCGCAACAAAAAAAATGCGAAGCCAGGACTTCGCATTTATATAGATTTTTGGTGTTCTTAATGTTTAAAAGTTACTTCAACAGGAGTGGGGGTCGAGCCCACCGTGATAGTCTGGGAAACAACCAAATTTGTTTCCGTAAGTGATACTATAGTAAAATCCGGAGAACCTCCCGAAAACAAAATAAATGAAAGCCGGAGTATTGATTCTGAATTCTGAAAACTCCAGGTAAAAGTTGAAGGAATAGGTGTACTGCACGCAGATGCACCTTCTGTACCTGTTCCTGAAAGATTTGTTTCAAACTTTATAGTATTATCTATGTAACAGGCAAGTGAGGGATGTGTAGAAATATTAGTCCCTAAAGCAGTGGCTTTTTCAAATTTCCACGACGATTGAGTAATCAACTCTGTTTTCGTTTTTGCAGCAGGGGTATTATTTTCTTTTTCACAGGCTGGTATTACGATTACAATGGTTGATAAAAAAGCCAGGAATAAGGTGATCTTATTTTTCATATAATAAATTGATTGAGCTGCAAATTAATTATGTTTTTTATGCGATTTGACGGGTAAGTACTCGAATACCTACGGTATTTTCCGATATTCACTTTATCGGCAAATAATTTGCATAGTCCAAGTTCGTATTTTGTGTCACCATAAATTATGCCCATGTTAAAAACCGCAGAAGATATCCGGCAATTAAATGAACGTATCAGCCATGCCGGCCAGTTTACCGACAAATTAAGGGAGGAGATCAGCCATGTAATAGTAGGGCAAACCCACATGCTTGACAGGTTGCTGATCGGGTTATTGAGTAATGGCCACGTTTTACTCGAAGGTGTGCCGGGTCTTGCCAAAACACTGGCCATTAAATCCCTGTCGCAGGCTATTCATGCAAAGTTCAGCCGTATCCAGTTCACACCCGACCTGTTACCGGCGGATGTGATCGGGACGCTCATCTATAACCAGCAACGCAATGAATTTGTGGTGCGAAAAGGCCCCATCTTTGCCAACTTTATTTTAGCCGATGAGATCAACAGGGCACCGGCAAAAGTGCAATCGGCTTTGCTCGAAGCCATGCAGGAAAGACAGGTAACGATTGGCGACACGACCTATAAATTAGATGATCCCTTTTTGGTATTAGCCACGCAAAATCCATTGGAGCAGGAAGGAACCTATCCTTTGCCTGAGGCCCAGGTGGATCGTTTTATCATGAAAGTAGTGGTAGATTATCCCCGGATGCATGAAGAACAATTGATCATCCGGCAGAATGTGTATGGAGGAGTTGCAGCACCTGTACGCCAGGTAGTCTCGACACAGGAAGTGATCAATGCAAAGGAGCTGACCCGACAGGTATATATGGATGAAAAGATTGAACAATACATTCTTGATATTGTATTTGCTACCCGCTACCCTGAAAAGTATAAGCTGGAAAAATTAAAACCGCTGATCTCTTACGGTGGCTCACCAAGAGCCAGTATCAATCTTGCGCTGGCAGCTAAAGCCCAGGCTTTTTTAAATAAAAGAGGGTTCGTCATTCCTGAAGATGTAAGAAGTATCAGCAAAGATGTATTGCGTCATCGCATTGGTCTCACGTATGAAGCAGAGGCGGAAAATATAAAAGTAGAGGATGTGATAGAAGATATTATTAAACAGATCAACGTACCGTGATAAAAAGTTTATTAGCTAATTAAAAACTGAGGGTGCTTACTACAACGGAAATATTAAAAAAAGTCCGGGAGCTTGAAATCAAAAGCAAGAAACTAACCAGTGATCTTTTCACCGGCGAGTATCATAGTGCTTTTAAAGGAAAAGGAATGTCCTTTAAAGAGGTAAGAGAATATGCGGCAGGTGATGATATCCGGTTTATTGACTGGAATGTATCGGCACGATTCGGTCATCCCTTCAGCAAATTGTTTGAAGAAGAAAGAGAACTGACGGTTATGTTGCTGGTTGATATCAGTGCCAGTTCTTTATTTGGTACGGTGAATGCAAGGAAAAGAGATATTGCAACCGAGATAGCAGCGGTATTGGCTTTTTCTGCAGTGAATAATGGCGATAAGATCGGTGTTGTTTTTTATAGTGATAAAGTGGAAGGCTATATCCCACCTAAGAAAGGGAAGGATCATGCATTATTTATTGTCCGGAATTTATTAAGCAAGGAACCAAAGAGCAAAGGCACAGCAGTAAGTACGGCTTTGCGGTATTTCAATAATGTGACCCGGCAAAAAAGTATTGCTTTTATATTAAGTGATTTCCTGGATGCAAATTATGAAGATGCTTTGCGGGTGGCCAGTAAAAAGCATGATGTAATAGGGCTGAAACTATATGATAAAATGGATCAGCTATTACCTGATGCAGGATTGCTCCAGGTGCAGGATGCAGAAAGCGGCACGCTGAAATGGGTAGATAGTGGCAATAGCTTTGTGCGGTATAGTTATGAGCAAGAATTTTTCAGGGTAACGCAATACAGCACACAAACATTTAAAAAAGCAGGCAGCGACCTGTTGCACATACGAACCGACCAGGATTATGTAAAAATTTTACAACGATTTTTCCTGAGCAGGAATAAATGAACCACCATTTGATTAATGATCCGACAGATTTTCTATACTATAATATCCTTTTTATTACCATTATTCCTGGCGACTATGGTTTCGGCCCAATCGGGCATTACGGTAAGTGCAACAGTGGATAAAAACCGTGTACTGATCGGTGAACATATTGTGCTCACCCTCAAAGCTGATATACCTGAAAGTGAAGCAATCAATTTTTTTAGCATTGATACCCTTGATCATTTTGAATTTTTAGAAAAGCAAAAGATCGATTCGGTCAATACCAGTACCGGTACTATACTTACACAAGTGATTCGCATTACCAGCTTTGATTCGGGTCATTGGGTAATACCTTCCTTTTACCTGGCCGATAGCAGCAGAACAGACAGCATACCCATGGATGTTGTTTTTACTCCGGATTTTGACCCCAACAAAGCCTATCACGATATTAAGGACGTGATGGATGTGAAAGTGCAAGAGGAACAACCATGGTGGTGGTGGTATGCTATCGGTGCTGGCATTTTATTGTTGCTGCTGGTGATATATTTTTTAATGCGAAAAAAGAAAAAACCTGTAGCGGCTAAACCTGAAATCATTATTGATCCTTACAAGGATGCCATGGAGCAATTAGAACAGGCTCAAAAAAATAAAGACAACAGCAAGCAGTATTATACAACACTGGTTGATATTTTCAGACAATACATTTATCGGAAAAAAGGAATTCAATCCCAACAGAAAACAACAGACGATCTTATCATACAGTTGCGTAACATTAGTTTAAACAAAGAAGATTTTGACAAGCTTGCACAGGCATTGCGATTGAGTGACTTTGTAAAATTTGCTAAATATCAACCCGGAAAAGAGGATGATACCAATATGCTTGAAACAATTATCAATACAATAAAGACGATAGAAAAATCAGAACCTGCCTCTTCTCCTTCAGGGAAATAGGAGCTTTTATATGTTATACGATTGGATACACGATATGGACTTTGCATCACCCTATATGTTTGGGTTATTTGCGTTGTTGCCGTTGCTGATCGTGTGGTATGCAAAAAACTATAATCGCCAGCAAACAACTATCCGGGTTTCCACCACACATGCTTTCACAGTTAATTCGTGGAAAGCAAGATTCCGGCATCTTCCTTTCATATTACGGCTACTCTCTTTAAGTTGTTTGATCATTGCACTGGCCCGGCCTCAAAAAAGAAATGATGACCAGCGTACAGAAGGGGAGGGCATTGATATTGTATTGTGCATGGATGTGAGTGGCAGCATGGGGTCAAGGGATATTGCGCCATCAAGAATGGAAGTGGCCAAAGAAATGGCCATTGATTTTATAAATAGCCGTCCCGTAGATCGTATCGGCCTGGTTATTTTTTCCGGCGAAAGCTTTACGCAATGTCCCATCACAACCGACAGGAAAACATTAATTAGCCAGATACAGGCATTAGAAAGCCGGCGTTTTTTAAAAGATGGCACGGTGATCGGTGAAGGATTAGCCACTGCCGTAGACCGGTTATCCCAAAGCACATCAAAGAGCAAGGTTATAATTCTCATTACAGATGGTAAGGAAGACGCACCGGAAACAAGACTGATAGATCCTTATACCGCATTGGAAATAGCCAAAGCAAAAGGAGTAAGAGTGTACACGATCGGTATGGGTGCACAGGCATCTACCATTGTAGAATTAACTGGTAAAGCACCCGGAAAGAAAAACCCTGCCATTGACTTTATTGATGAAGAATTATTACGTCGTATTGCTGACGAGACAGGCGGCAAGTTTTTCAGGGCAAGGGATAAAGAAGGTTTGAAAAGCACTTATCGCCAGATTGATGAAATGGAAAAATCAAAAGTGGAGATACGTTCCTTCAAACAATATGAGGAAAGATTTCTCTGGTTTGTATTGGCTGCACTCTTCTTTTTATTGCTGGAGGTATGTCTTCGCTTCACTTTATTCCGGAAATTCCCTTAGCGGTTATTCAATTATCTTGCAGGACATGAAGGCATTAGTATATAAATCAACCGGTAGCTGGTACACGGTGAAGGATGCGTCAGGCAAAATTCATAATGCACGGATCAAAGGCATTTTTAAAATTGATGATATCACCAGCACCAATCCTGTTTCGGTGGGCGATGAAGTAGAAATAGATATTGAAAGCGAAACGGAGAATACGGCCATGATCCATGAGATACATCCCCGCCGTAATTATATTAACCGGCGCTCACCGCGGGCCAATCACCAGCATCATATCATTGCAGCTAACCTGGACCAGGCTTTACTATTGGCAACTTTAAAAGAACCCCGCACCTCACAGGGTTTTATCGACCGCTTTCTCGTAGCTGCTGAAATGTATCATGTCTCCGCTTTTATTGTTTTTAATAAAGCGGACCTGTATAAAAAAAAGGAGCAGGATAAATTTGAACAATGGAAAAAAATATATGAAACCATTGGCTATAAAGTGTTATTGATAAGTGTAACAGAAAATAAAGGCATTGATGAAATAAAACAAATGTTGCAGGATAAGATCACCCTCATCAGCGGACATAGTGGAGTAGGAAAGTCTTCCCTGTTGAATGCGATATTACCTGACCTGCAATTACGCACCCGGGATGTAAGTGGCTGGAGTGGCAAGGGAATGCACACCACCACTTTTGCTGAAATGTATGATCTCCCTTTTGGCGGCAAACTTATTGATACTCCCGGTATGAGGGAACTTGGGTTAGTGGATATTGATAAGCAGGAACTGTCCCATTACTTTCCTGAAATGAGGACCCGGTTGAATAATTGCCAGTTCAATAATTGTCTTCACATCAATGAACCCGGCTGTGCTATTAAAGAGGCGGTGAACAGGGGAGAGATACATGAGGACCGGTATGTGAGCTACCTTACTATAATGGATTCGCTGGAAGAAAAGAGTTATTAGAAAAACGCATCTACAAAAGAACTATTCTTGAGTCAACTTGCTCAGGCTATATTCCTTCTTCCCTCATTAAATAGCTTTTCTTCTAATACGCCGGCCAATTCGATCACGGCCTTGTTGTCTTTATTTAAGGCGTCACGGGTCTTGGTAGGGAAAATGGATATGCCGTTGTAGATATTATAATGGAGTGTGAGGTTATGTCCTTTAAAACGGAATTCCCAGTCAATCGTATCAAAGTCATCTTCTTTATTACTGAATTTAACTTTGATATCCTCGCTGAGAATATCGGCTACCTGGTAAAAGCGTTTTAATCCGCCGTCATCGGCAATGATGGCTTCGGTG
>DASVOE010000036.1:0-37154 GCA_036383515.1 Chitinophagaceae bacterium
ATAAAAAAACATTGGTCATTCTCACACCGGGCTTTCCGAAGGATGAAGCAGATAGCACCTGCCTGCCCATGCAACAGCAATTAATTCAAACATTGTTGAAAAATAATCCTGAATTAAGCATTATCGTGCTGTCTTTTCAATACCCTTATCATACTGCCGCCTATACCTGGTTCTCTGCAAATGTGATTCCCTTTAACGGGCAAAATAAAGGAGGGCTACCACGTTTATTATTACAGCGGAAAATAAATGCAACTTTAAAAAAGATACATAACAGTACAGGAATTACCGGTATCCTGAGTTTTTGGTATGGTGAATGTGCACTGGTGGGAAAACGTTTTGCAGACAAATACAATATCAAACATTTTTGCTGGATATCCGGACAGGATGCCAGGAAAGAAAATAAATATCCGAAGCGGGTTTCTCTTAAAGCCGGTGAACTGATTGCTTTGTCTGATTTCTTGCAGGATGAATTTGAAAAAAATCACGGTATAAGACCGCAGCATATCATACCGGCAGGGGTTGATCCAATGCTATTCAGGAATGCCGGTAGCATAAAGGATATTGATATACTCGCTGCCGGTTCGTTAATACCTTTAAAACAGTATGACATTTTTTTGCACGTACTGGCTGAAATAAAAAAGCAACTTCCACAAGTAAAAGCAATGTTGGTAGGTGAAGGCTCGGAAAGGAAAAAACTGGAAGCTCTTATTACACAACTGGGATTACAGTCAACGATTACTTTAACCGGTGAACTTTCGCATGCGGAAGTATTACAGCAAATGCAGCGGGCAAAACTCTTTTTGCATCCGTCATCTTATGAAGGGTTTTCAGGTGTTTGCCTGGAGGCTTTACAGTCCGGGGCTCATGTTATTAGTTTTTGTAAAGCAATGAAAGAGGAAATAGAACACTGGCATATTGTAGCTACCAAAGAACGAATGATTCAACAAGCGTTGGCGATCCTGGAAAACCCACTCACAAATTATAAGCAGGTAACATTTCATACAATGGATCAAGTTGCCCAAAAATTTTTGACTCTATTTCGTTAAATGAAACAGAATAGTTTTCGCTATTTTTTTCAGTGGGATAATACTAAGAGGTTTATTTTTCCAGGCATTAAAAAAACTGTTTGCAGCTTTTCCGTTTTTTTTATACCTCAGGCATTTTTCTCCGAAATGAATATACGATTTGAATAAAACATCGCTTGCTATGGAAGAAGGCAGCATCTTTTTTCTTTTATACGAACGGATAACATCAATTCCCTCTTCATGGCTTGCCTCCCAGTTCACTATTGTATAGTTTGTATCATGCAGCCGGTGATACATGAGTGGTTCATAAAGTATAACTGCATTAAAATAATAAGCAAGCCGAAAAATAAATTCCGGGTCGGCAAAAAGACCGGCCTCGCTAAATGTTCCTGCTGCTTCAATACACTGTTTACGCACCAGCAAGGCCTGTGTCCAGGGTGCTACTTCTGAACGAAAGATGGAAAGAAATATCCTGCCATATTGCATACCTTCTTTTTGCTGATAAAAATACTCAAGCGGCTCACTTTTTATTTTGAAATTATAACCACCGGTCAGGCAAAACCCCGCTTCCGGATGTTCTTGTAAAGCAGTCACCTGTTTTTCAAGTTTTGAAGGTGCCCACAGATCATCATGATCTATAAAAGCGATCAGTTCTCCAGAAATTTTACTTAATGCTATATTCTTTATCCTGCCATTAATACCTATCCTCCCGGCTTTATGCAATTGGATTCTTTCATCCTTTATACCAGCAATTATTTCGCAGGTGTTATCTTCTGACCCATCATCCACTATCACCAGTTCCCAGTTTGAATAGGTTTGTTCGCGGATGCTTGCTATTGTTTCAGCAATATATTTTTCACCATTATAAGTGGATATAATGATACTTACTTTGGGCGTTTTGCTGGCATCAAACATACTATTCATATACCCGGGATCATATAGAACTTATGACATTATTGATCTTGCTGACAATAGCTTCAAAAGAAAGTTCCTTATTAAATTGATGTACTACTTTTTCCTGCTCTTCCCTTTTATCCATTTTTTTTGTGGTCAGCAATGCACTTAAAAGATCCCGGGCATCCCCGGTCCGGAAAAGTAATCCGCATTTACCCGGGCCAGTCATTTTTTTTGAAGAAATAAAATCGCTTGTTATCGGGATACACCCGCAAGACATTGCTTCACTAAGCGCCACCCCACTACCCTCATAATGAGAAGCTGAAATAAAAAAATCCGCACTATTATACCAATATAAAAGCTGGTCGTGGGGAATACTACCTACCAAAATAATATTATCCCTGTATTGCTGGTTTTTATTAAGCAATAATTCAATCTCTTCTAAAAGTGTTGCAGACTGGAATATCATGTATAGTTTAGCCATAGGTTGATGTACGCTAAACTCAAGAAAAGCTTTTACTACGGTCAGTGGATCTTTACGGGGAATAAGTGTGCCCACCCATAAAAAAATAGGGTCGCCATTTACGTTTGTCTTTTCCCGGGCAGCTGATTTATTCATAGGTCTAAAATTGGAAGAAGCCTGTATCACTTCATATATCTTTTTCACATTAATATTCCTCTTCCAATCACTACCAAACTCCAGTGCAGTGAAAAGGTATGCATCCACTGCATTGTCTGCTATTTTTTGCAGGTATCTTTTTATTCCGTTAAAGGGTTTTTCGGCCCGGTGCAATACGATAATCTTTACAGAGCTTCCTAGTGTCATCCGAAGCTGTATGATCTGCAGGGGAAAAATAAACCCATTGATAAAAACTACATCAGGTTTAAGTTTTTTTATCAGTCCATGCATTCGAAAAGGGAATCGAACTATTTTACGATTAAGCCTGATAAAAAGATATTGAACACCGTTTCGTTCACACTCACCTTTATAGTTTATCCTTTCAATACCAATCACTGTATTAGTCCGGCCAAGATTCTCCAAAATACCTGTATATCCTTCAATACGCTTCAACCAAAGATCAGGCTGGTTGTAGTCAGGTGAGCTGGCATAGCTGGTAAAAATGAGCTTCATAAATATTTGTCCGGAAGGTTGTCAAAAGATATCTATATCAGCAAAAGTGAACCCGATCTTATCCGGTGAGATAGCTGATCCGAAATCCTGGAATAACATGGGATAGGATGGTATGGCTTTATACTTCTTTGTAAAAAGATCATGCAGGCTTGTTCCGGGGCTACAATGAAATTGTAACTGTCGTCTCCCTAATCTTTTTGCAATTCCTTTCAGCTCATTGATCACACTATTAAAATTCTTTTCATTAATGTCCTCTATATCCCCGATCACCAATCCCTGCCTGTCACTCACCCATATTTTTGCGTGCCCGATGCGGAGTACTTTTGTTGGATTATATCTTTTATAATTAAAATATTCTTCATTGCGCCACACACCGGCAAAACCATCTTTCCTTACAGAATTTGCAACACCGTTCAGGGGTAATAATTTTTTTCCTACTACAAAGCGACTGTATCGCTTGTATAATTTATTTAGAATGTCTGCCCGTTTTGAAAGCGATTCCAGTGGTAAGGTTTTAACCGGGATTACAAAGCAAGTCATTGTCCCGGTCATTTTCCAGCCCAGCTTATTAACCGCACCATGATAAGAGTTCTGGTTAGGGAAACCAAAGATGAGAAATACACCAAGCTGCCGGCAAAGATCAAACGTCATGTTCGATAACTCTACAAACATACCCTTGTACCGATGCATTGGATGAGTCATCGTATCCGCTGATTGCGCTGCCAATATTGTTTTGTTTTCATGTTGAATGAAACAGGGGATGACGCCATAATACGCAACAGGTAGTTTATTCATATTATAAGCAATGAAGCCAACGTTTTCTACCCCTGTATAAGCAGTATCATATTTTTTAAAGAAGTAACCGGTATCTGCCGCAACACCATACACTGCTGCATGCAGTTTTGCCACATCAGCCAGGTTAGCTTTGCTCAACCGGGTAATCACATATTCCTTGCTTACTGTTTCACTGGTAATTTCCTTTAACATTGGCATAGAGTTGATTGATGTCTGATATAAATGGATTGATAGTAAGTCTTTCCCGCAGGGCCGTATCATTTTTATCTTCCTGGAAAAGAAACTCCGTTGCCAGTAATTGTTTGAAACCAGCATTTTTTGTTGCCTTCACTACTTCTCTTGTATAGGAGCCATAAGGAAAAGCTAAAGCACTTATCTCTTTCCCGGTTATATTTTCAAGGACATGTTTTGACCGGGTAAAATCCTGTGCGACGAAGTCGACACGAACATTTGCCACATCATTATGAAAATAATCATGGCTGCCAATGGTGACCCATTTGCTGGCAGACAACATCCTGATCTCTTGCTGTGTCATCTGGAGCCAGTAATCTTCAGCTGCCTTCCTTTTAAACGGGTCAAGCAACTTCATCACTTCTATTTTATCTTCAATATCAGATTTGCGCAGTATATCAACAAGACGCTGCCCCGTTTCAGAAGATATATATTTTTTATCTCCTCCTTTAATAAAATCTTCGTTTCTGAACCTGAATTCTACCGGCCCATACTGGTAAGCAATACATAAGACATCATTCCATAAAATATCATATCCTGCATCCCGGACACCTGTTATAAAAAAAGTAGCGGGAACCTCGTAGCGTTCCAGTAATGGTAAAACATATTTATAATTATTAGCAAAGCCGTCATCAAACGTAAGGCAAATATTGAATCGGTCTTTATCAAACTTTTGCTCATAAAAATCATTTAATGAAACGATGTTAAAATACTTTTTATAAAGGCTTAACTGTTTTTCGAAGGTTTTTAATTTTACAAAAAGTGTATTAAACCGGAGAGGATCATCCATGCAAATACCATGATAGACGAGTATCCGGGCACCTTTTGCATTGGCCACGTAAGATTGATTGAAACCAAGATACCATCCCATATCCCGTTGCAACCTCTTTAGCCCGCCACGAATGTTGTTTATTTTATGGAGCGTCCCATGCATAGCTTGTTGTTCTTCTCTACTGGATTATATTTTTCTTAGTTTTAGATCAATTATGAAATTGTTTCAAAAATTTCTACAAAAACTGAACGGATTACGTTATTCCCAGGAATACCTCTGCTTCAGTTACGAATCTTTTGAACATCCGGTTCGTGCCTGGTTGGTCAGCAATGGCCGGGTAATTCAGGATATTACTACGCTTCACTCTTTTGTAGGTTATCATCCGCTGATATTTGCCATAGCTGCTGACATTGAAACGGCTGAAACAATTGATATTATCTTCAGCAGTCATACCCTTCAACCAAACGATCTTTTCTCCCAAAAGGATGCTATAGCCACCCTTTCCCTTAAAAAAATAAACGAACAACCTTTCCTGGAAGATAAGATCATCCTGTATGAAGGATGCCGGGGAAAACACCGTTTTGTTTCTTCATTTCATCAATCTGTCATCGGGTGGCATAACAGGCTTTACCAGAAAAAACCAGGCAATGTTTTTTTAGCCGGCAACCTGTATAAACAAGTACAGATCGCATATGCCTTACCCCGGAATATTTCATTGATCACGATGGGGCAGGATAATCGTTACAATCTTTTTCCTACCGATCTGCATGGACCGGCTGGTGAAGATCATTATATCATTTCATTGCGCTGGCAGGGTAAAGCCTGCCGGCAGGTAGAACAAACCAGGAACATCCTGGTCACCCAGGTACACAGTGATTTTTACCGGGCAGTTTATAAACTGGGTAAGAATCACATGCAGGAGCTGAAAGGAAAAGAACATTTTCCTTTTAGCGAAGCTGCTTCAACCCACTATCAATTACCTATACCATTGTCTGCCCTGCAATACCGTGAACTGGAGCTGCAGGACAGTTTTATTTACGGCATCCACAAACTAATGCTGTTCAAAATCATTTCCCGCCAGGTGATCTTTGATCAATCTTCCACACTCTCCCATATACACAATGTATATGCTACCTGGCGTCATAATAACCACTTACCGGGCAACTATTTACTGCGATAACACGATTTAGAACAGGGATAACACAGGTCAAAAAGATTATCACGGGTTATTGGGCAGGATGCTTACATCTTATGGGGAGATCGAGTTGGAAAATCGTACCTGTGTTTGTCGGTCTGATCTGTATCAGCAAAACAGGCAACGCATCAACAACTAATGAACAAGGTACTTTTATTTAATCCACGCAGTGCCCGGTATAAACCGAGGATACCTAATTCAATTTTAAGTATTGCTTCTTCCATTGACGGCCTTTTTGAGTATGTGATCGTAGATGGAAATATGGAAACCGATCCCTGGGAAAAAATACAGGCTTACCTCGCTGATGGTAGTTTTAAATTTTTTGGCTGCACGAGTATGCCGGGCCCCCAGTTAAAACAATCGATCCCGGTCTCTAAAAAAATCCGCCAGCTTTTTCCCAACATTGTTATTATCTGGGGTGGCTATTTCCCTTCCAACCAGTCAGCAACAGTGTTGAATTCAGGCTATGTTGATTTTGTAGTGAATGGTCCCGGTGAAAAAACTTTTCCTGCATTACTCAATGCATTGACTCAGAATAAACCCTATGAACCGATCCATAATCTTATTTACAGATCGGGCTCTACGATTATCAAAACACCAAAAGATGAATTATATGATCCTGATGAACTTCCGCCACTGCCATATGAACGATTAAACCAGTTTTATCCTATTCGCCGCTACCTCGGTAAAACTTATTTAGGTACAAAAACCATTGCTTACCATTCCAGTTATGGTTGTCCTTTCAAATGTTCTTTTTGTGCGGTGGTTCCAATTTATAATGCCAGGTGGAAAGGAAGATCAGCACAGCTTATTTACAACGATATTAAGTACCTGAAAGAAAATTTCGGTGGTAACGCTATCGAGTTTCATGATAATAATTTTTTTGTATCTGAAAAGAGAACGGTTGAATTTGCCAGGCTCATTCAACCTGAAAACATGATCTGGTGGGGCGAGGGAAGAATAGATACCATTGATAAATATTCCGATTCATCGCTGGCATTGATGAGAGAAAGCGGTTGCAAAATGATCTTTTTTGGAGCGGAAACGGGCAATGATGAGATATTGAAAAAAATGGATAAAGGCGGAACGCAAACCGCTGACGGCATCCGGAGCTTCGCTGCCCGCATGGCAAAGTTTGATATCATTCCTGAGTATTCATTTGTACTCGGCACGCCAGCGGATACACCTGAACAGGTAATGAAACAGATTGACCAGGATATTGCTTTTATCAAAGAGATCAAACAGATCAACCCCAACACAGAGATCATCATCTATGTATACAGTCCTGTTCCTACAGAAGGTTCTGAGATGTATAAAAAAGTATTGGAAAGTGGTTTTCATTTTCCAGAAAAGCTGGATGACTGGATCAGTCCGCATTGGGAAAATTTTGATCTCCGGAAAAATCCCCTGACTCCCTGGCTTACACCGGAGATGATCAATAAGATAAAAGATTTTGAAACGGTGCTCAATGGCTATTATCCTACTGTATCTGATGTGCGATTAACCGGGCTTAAAAGAAAAGTGCTTAAGACGATTTCTTCCATCCGGTATAAAACAGGATTCTTTAACAGGCCTTACGAGTTGAAAGCATTACAGGTTCTCTGGAAATACAGGCAACCGGAGATCGAAGGATTTTAATTATTACCGGGTAAAAATTACAAATTTGAAAGCTGTCATAAAACATATTGTCGCTCACACCTACAAACCGTTGCTGGTAAAATATCTTTCCAAAACAAGACAATATCGCTATGGCGATATCCGGCTGGAAATTCCGCCACAGGTATTTCATCCCGGCTTTTTTTTCAGTACCCAATTATTATTGCAATACATAACAGGTTTATCCTTGGCCGGCAAACGTTTTTTAGAACTGGGAGCCGGTAGCGGTCTTATCTCCATACATGCTGCAAAGAATGGCGCCACCGTTACAGCAAGTGATATAAACACTGAAGCTATCACTCAACTTAAAAAGAACAGTATTGCTAATAACACAGCGCTTGTCATCTTCCATGCTGATCTTTTTACCGGCATCCCGGAACAAGTATTTGACATCATCGCTATCAATCCGCCATATTATAAAAAACAACCTCACACTCCTATTGATCATGCCTGGTATTGTGGTGAGAACGGCGAATATTTTACTGGTCTGTTTGAACAGCTACCTAATTACATAAATGATAAATCCGAAGTGATCATGGTTTGTTGTGATGGTTGTGATATGGCAATGATACGGAAAATAGCGGCGGATAATGGGTTTGAGCTGAGAACAATGCTTGCCAAACAAAACCTGCTGGAAAAGAATTTCATTTTCAAAATTGAAAGAACAACGTGACACTTATTTCTTCCAATACTGTAGATTTTAAAACACGCTACCTTGATCTCAGGGAGAAAGAAGGAAGGATATATACAGATGAAGAATTATTACACCTGCCGGTTGTTCCTAAATCGCATGCACATTATGCGGAATGGCGGATCA
This sequence comes from Chitinophagaceae bacterium, assembly GCA_036383515.1. Taxonomy (GTDB): domain Bacteria; phylum Bacteroidota; class Bacteroidia; order Chitinophagales; family Chitinophagaceae; genus CADEDV01. The sequence goes on from DASVOE010000036.1 coordinate 8,518, forward strand.
GGAAACACTCCTCAAAAAAATTAATTAATTATTTAAGCCGGAAGCAATCGCTGATAAAAATCCTGGAAGTAGGTTGCGGTAACGGCTGGCTGAGTCGCCGGCTGGCCGAAGTTCAGGGCAGCACTGTTATTGGCGCCGATATCAATTTTACCGAGTTGCAGCAGGGAGCCAGGGTGTTCAGCCATATCTCCAATTTACATTTCATCTATGGCGATATTCGTTCGGGCATTTTTGAAACTACCCAGTTTGATTGCATATTATTTGCTTCGAGCATACAGTATTTCCCTTCTTTAACCGAAATTATTTCACACGCATTAAAACTGTTACGACCAAACGGTGAGATACATATTCTCGATAGCCCTTTTTATAAACCCGGCGAAGTAGAAGCTGCCCGCCAACGTTCAACAGACCATTTTACTGCGCTTGGTTTCCCTGAACTGATCAACTATTATTCACATCACACTACAAAAGGTCTTTCCGGGTTCGAGTATAAAACGTTATACCAACCGGGCTCCCTGAGCCATTTTATTTTTCAACCGGCCAATCCGTTTCCCTGGTATTGCATTAAAGGAAATAAAATGTAGCATGTCCATCACCCAATCATTATATCATACTTTTCAGCGTTATCTCACTTTGCAGACGGATCATATCAAAGCCCTGCCCATTGTGATATTGATGCCGCATAGTGCCTGCAATTGCCGTTGTGCTATGTGCGATATCTGGAAAGACAATAAAAATCTTAAGCAGCTCACTGAAAAAGATATTCATGGTTTACTGGATTCATTAAAAAGCCTGGGTACCCGGCAGGTGCTGATGTCGGGTGGTGAAGCATTACTCAATCCCAATTTTTTCAGGTTTTGTGAAATGTTGCAAAAACAAAATATAAGTGTCACTCTTCTATCAACTGGTTTAACCATTCAAAAACATGCCGATCAAATTATTCAGCAGGTGCATGATATTATTGTTTCCCTGGATGGGGATGAAGCCACGCATAATTATATCCGCAATATTCCGGATGCTTTTCAAAAATTAAAAGAAGGGGTACAGTATATTAAACAATTGAAACCCGGTTTTACAATTACCGGCCGGACAGTTATTCATCGTATTAATTTTCGGAGCTGGCTGCAGATCATTGATACGGCAAAAGAGATCGGGTTGGATAAAATAAGTTTTTTGCCCGCCGACGTAAGCAGTCATGCTTTTAACCGGGAAGTGTTGTGGAGTGAACAACGGCAACACGAGATACTCCCCGATGAAAATGAATTGCCCGAATTACGATCAGTGCTGCAGTCAATCATTGAAAAGTATCAACCTGAATTTGAAAAAGATTTTATTGCAGAATCACCTGCAAAACTGGTAAAGATCGCTGACTACTATGCCGCTTTTTATGGATTGAACCCGTTCCCCTATAAAAAATGCAATGCTCCATGGGTTTCAACCGTGATAGAAGCGGATGGAACAGTAAAACCCTGTTTCTTTCATGAACCGCTGGGAAATATCAGGCAACAATCATTGAATAAAATATTGAATAGCGATGAAGCCATCCGGTTCAGAAAAGAACTGGATATGGACAAAAACAGCACCTGTATTAAATGTGTGTGTTACTTAAATCTATCACCGGGCACCAGGCTGAATTGAAAACAAAAACACATGAGCAAGATTCTTTTTTCCCATTCCTACTTTATGCGGTTCGATCCGAAGCAATGGGCTACATCCCAACCCTATCCTCCCCTTGGTACGTTGTACGCTGCTGCATTGTTGCGCCAGCAGGGACATGATGTGGAACTGTTCGACACGATGTTTACCTATGGACCTGAAGAAGTGATACTGCCATTACAAAAAACCGATCCCGATTTTTTTGTAATCTATGACGATGGTTTTAATTACCTCACCAAGATGTGTCTTACCAATATGCGGGAAGCCGCATTTGAAATGATGAAGTTTGCCAAACACAAGGGTTGCATTGTTATTGTTTCCAGTTCGGATGCTACTGATCATTTTGAAAAATATTTAAGCGAAGGCGCCGATTTTGTGTTGCCGGGGGAAGCAGAACAAACCTTAGCAGAATTGATTGCAGCGATTGCAGGCAATCAAAAAGATTTTTTATCCATTCCTGGTTTGGCTTATCACCATCACGATGCGGTGATCAAAACCGTAAAGAGAAATGTGATGAAAGACCTGGACAGTCTTCCTTTTCCTGCCTGGGATCTGGTGGATATGGATAGTTACCGGAAAATGTGGTGGAAGCATAAAGATTATTTTTCATTGAACATGGCTACCACCCGCGGATGCCCTTTTAAATGTAACTGGTGTGCCAAACCTATTTATGGCAATCGTTACAATTCCCGTTCACCTCAAAATGTGGTTACTGAATTGAAGATGCTCAAAGAAAAATATGGTTTTGATCATATCTGGTTTTGCGATGACATTTTTGGATTGAAGCCCGGGTGGGTGCATGAGTTTGCCAATCTTGTTGAAAAAGAGCAGCTCCATTTTACTTTCAAGATACAGGCAAGGGCCGATTTGCTGGTGCAGGAAGATTATATCAGGGACCTGGCCAAAGCTGGCTGCAGTAATATCTGGATGGGGGCAGAAAGCGGCTCACAAAAAATATTGGATGCGATGGATAAGGGAACAAAAGTGGAGCAGATAGTGGAAGCCACTTATTTACTAAAGAAAAACAATATACATCCCTCCTTCTTTATTCAATTTGGTTATCCCGGTGAAACCAAAGACGATATTATCAAAACGATTGACATGATAAACGGGTTGTTGCCCTATGAAATTGGCATCTCTGTTTCCTATCCTTTACCCGGCACTGCTTTTTATGAAAAAGTAAAAGCACAACTAAACTATAAATCCAACTGGACTGATTCCGATGAACTCGCACTGATGTTCCGCAACACCTATAAGCCCGCTTTTTATAAACAATTGTATCGTTATGTACATAAAAGCTATCGTAAACACCTCGCCATCGAAGCCATTAGAACATTGGTAGTAAAACCTGCACCGCTTCGTTTTGGTAAATTAAAAAAAGCATTGTCGCTTTTATACTATTCCCCTTCAGCATGGATGGCCAAACAAAAACTTCAACAATTAGAATCTGCTGATCAATGACACATCTACGGTATAACATAGCAGAAAAAGATGCAGCGGCAGCTTTTAGCAAACAAGCTCCCATCTTCGACCAGTTATATGCTGCTGACACGATCATTGCGTATAAAAGAAAAAGAGTAAGAGAGCATACTGAACTTTTTATAGAACCTGCTTCGGATATCCTGGAATTAAATGCCGGCACCGGTGAGGATGCCATTTATTTTGCTAAACAGGGACATCATATACATGCCACCGATATTTCAATAGCTATGCAAGAAATGTTATCCAAAAAAATAGATGAAAATGATCTGCGACATTCCATCACGCAGGAAGTATGTTCTTTTACCAGTCTTGAAAATCTGCAGCAGCACGGTCCTTATGATCATATCTTTTCCAATTTCGCCGGCTTAAATTGTACTCCCCGCTTAGATAAAGTGCTGGACTCTTTTTCATTTCTCGTTAAACCGGGGGGATTTGTTACACTTGTTTTAATGCCGACATTCTGCCTGTGGGAATTTTTATTGCTGTTCAAAGGAAAATTTAAAACAGCTTTCCGCAGGTTTAGTGGCAGAAGGGGAACCAAAGCACATCTTGAAGGAGAATATTTCAGGTGCTGGTATTACAACCCCTCTTTTATTCGCCATCATTTAAAAGATTCATTCGATCTCATAAAACTGGAAGGACTATGCAGCCTCGTGCCGCCTTCCTACATGGAGGGCTTTGCAAGCAAACACCCGAAGCTATACCAGTTTTTGGTAAATGCAGAGGATCGTTTAAAAAATAAATGGCCGTGGAAGCTTATAGGTGATTATTATATTATCACGTTGCAGAAGAAACAATAAAAGAGCTGCTATGCTCTCTTTCTTTAATCAAAGACAATCTTTGTTCGTATTGCAGCAATATTTTTTCCTGGAAAGAACCAGAATTGGATTTCGCAAAATGTTTGCCCGTAATCAAACCCAATGCCTGCCCTTTTCGGTTTCGTTTACCTTGAGCTGCTTTCTTTTCCCATCGCCTGGTAGTTATTTTAAAAAGATAATTCTCCAGTTGGTTAGCCACCCTGTTACTCAATAACCATTCAGTACACTGCTTGAACCATGACCTGCTTGGATCTTTTCGCTGTTGCAGGCGAAAATCGCATAATGGCAACCATTGATCAGTCCATTTGTTGGCTCCAAAAAATTGTTGCATTATTTTTTCACCGCTTACCGGCAACAACGTTTTTAATTCAATGGCCGTAAATATATTTTTTTCCTCCAGCAGCATTGCCTTTTCATCTATATAATAGTTCATGCAATAAAAATGCTGTCGTCCTGCAAGGTAGGTCAGCTTCTTAAAAAGATGCATGAATGTGCGGGCTATCCAGAGACGGTTTGCTGAAGTGATGATAAAAAAATCAATATCAGCTTTTTCATCTGCAAAGTTCTTTGACAAGGAGCCGGAAATACCTACTGCCCGCACAAAAGGAAACTGGTATAAAAATCGTCCGATCCTTTCTGCTTTTAACAGCAATTGAGCGGCTCTCTCATTACCCCTTCGGCGGCGATGCACTAACAGCGGGTTGTTCTGCAACGAATAAAATTCATGGTGTGCAAAAACGATATCTTCCTCCTGTAATTGTTGCAGGCATGTTGTAAATAAAGGGTCAGGCATCTCCGTATCAGCAAAAATGCGGATCTCTTCTGCGTTGAGGGGATAATGAAAAATATCAAAATAAGCCAGTGTTCGCAGCACACTTTGCTGGCAGGAAATAATATCCGCTTCCTCCTTCCTTTTTATTACAGGCTGTTTATTGATGATGAATTGTTTCATAAAAAGCAACCTTTTATTATGCCCCGACGATTAAAAATTAAACACCCCGATTCCACTTGAATACTACCGCTCAATATAGATCAGCCCAATCATTGCCAGCTGGTAAATGGCCGGGTATGCATCAAAACGGTATCATCCGGAGCTTCGTTGCCAGCCGTAAAAAGTTTTTACTGGGCAAAAGAGGGTTTGATATCCTGTTTTCATCACTGGTAATTTTGTTTGTGATGAGCTGGCTGACTCCGCTTGTAGCGCTATGCATAAAGCTCAATTCAAAAGGTCCTGTTTTTTTCAAACAAAAACGCATCGGTAAAAATGGTATTCCTTTTTACTGCATAAAATTCCGGACTATGCTGCAGAATGAAGAAGCGGATGAACGACCTGCTGAAAAAGATGATGAACGCATTACCGGCACTGGAAAAATATTGAGACTATTGAACATTGATGAATTGCCCCAGTTCTTTAATGTAATTGCAGGCGACATGAGTGTTGTGGGTCCGCGACCACACATGATCGCAGATTGTATCCGTTTCTCCTTCGTCATATCTTCCTATTCATTCCGCAGCCTGGTTCGTCCCGGAATTACAGGGTGGGCCCAGGTAAACGGGTACCATGGTCCTACTTCAGATTATGAAAGCATTATCATCCGTTATTACTGGGATGCGATGTATGTAAGAAAAGCTTGTGTATGGCTGGATGTAAAGATCATACTCAATACCATCAAAAAGGCGTTGGCAAGCACTGCTAACGTTTTGGGGCTGCTGTTTCACCGCAATGCTTCACCGGTAGTTTGATTGATCACTTTACTGGTAATTGTTCTTTTTGTGCCATATCAACGCCATTTAACAGTAATAGTGTGAGGAACAATAATTGCAAGCTTTTCGTAATGGCAGTTTAGTATTTATAAATCGTTTTTTTTGTTGGCTATTGGGTGTTGTATTTCCCGCAAAGAACACAAACATTTTCTTTGTGTATCTACTGGCTTAGTGTGAAAAATTGTTCTGCCATAATAATCTTCTTTTCAGTATAATAAATTAATTCGTAACCGTTGAAATTCATCACCGGCCAATGACTTCAGGTTTTCTTTGCACTCTTTACAACCGAAATGAACAGTTGCCTCCATCAGTAAAGGATAGCTATCTTCGTATTCAAAATCTTTGATCTGCTGTCCTTCCCATTTTTTTTGTTGTGTGATATAAGGATACAAGGTTGAAAATCCTTTTTGCAATGATTTGCCGGTAGAACTTTTGTAGCTCCAAAAATCAATACCTGTCTTATCTGCCATCTGGGCTATTGTAAAAAATGCATTCATCGCAAAAGTTGTATAATGAAGTGAGATGGTCCTTGCCATTTCTTTCGGGAAACTACCGGCAGTGTCCATTTGTTTGTCTAACCTGTCTTGTGCACTTTCTACAATTTTTTTGGCCAGCTCTTTATTATCAGTGAATAATGCCAGCGACAATAGTTGTGCATCATACCAGGCGCCATGATTATTGGGAGTATCCATTTCATCCTTACCCACCTCACTTGTCTGCATCCATGTTAAAAATTCTCCAATCCATTTTTTCATCCCCTCCTGGTCGGCAGCTGACCAAGACTTCGATTCTTTTAATAAGCCAATCGCATCTACCAGTTTTATAAAATGCCGGGAGTCGATAACGCCTGCTCCTCTTCCTGTATTCGTGCCTTTGATGGCCTGTGCAAAATTCAGGTTGGGGTTCATTCGTGTAGCTGTATCCAGGAACCAAACCCGCAACAACTTCGCCGCATGTTCTGCATATATTTTTCCCCCGGAAAAATACCAGGCCAATGAAAGTGTCTGTACAACTTCGCAAAGCTTTTGTATATATTCTTTATCCTTATATTCTTTTACTTCAGGATTGGTTTGTCCATCTTTTCGCATGTAGGGCAACCCATTGAGTTTGGAAGGATCAGGCCAGTAATAGGGCGCCAGGCTCATGTAATCATGCTTATCACCACCAGGGGGTATATTTTTCTTGTCCATTACACTTACCGGGCCGAACCCCAATGCCTTGTCTGCATCTTTCAATAATAATTGATACGCCGGTATGATCAACGGATCTTTTGCCCTGATCCTGCTCTTGTTTTTTTCCAATGATTGAATGCTGAGTGCAAACACGATGGGTAGATCAGGATTTTGAAATGCAGTTGCATGCAACCCATATACTACAGCTATAAAAAACAATATTCTCTTTTGCATTGTACCGTTTTATTACTTCGTAATAGCAATCGTTCTTTTCAGATCCGCACCGTTACCTTTCACAGTGATGATATAAAGTAGCAGCAGCGGCTATAGGTAGATATCGTTTCATATAGCAGCGTTTTAATTCTTGTTCGTTATACCTGGTTGAGCTTATTCTTTGACGAAATAAAAGTGATACATATCCATGCCAGCGGAACCATCAATGTCACCAAAACAAATAAGGTAGTATAACTGGTTCTTGTCAGTGATGGAACTAATAAAGTAAGAATGATGGTGCCGGCCACAGCAGCTGTTCCACCCATACCCGATACTGTTCCTACATTTTTCCCATTGAAATAATCGGAAGGAAGTGTCTGCAGGTTGTTGATCAGGAATTGGAAACCAAATAATGTGGCACTGATCAATGCAATAGCCATGTTCACATGTTCTTTTAATTCTTCCATGTAAAAGGCGGTCGTTGCCAATGAAATCAGCATGATAACACAACCAATGGTAATAGCATTCTTTCTTGCTTTGGTTGCTGTCATTCCTTTTTTAATTAAGGCCGAAGAATAAAAACCACCAGTAAGTCCCCCAATAGCGGCAAATAAATAAGGTACCCAACCAAAAGCCCCTACCTGTTTAATATCGAAAGCAAATTGTTCTTTGAGAAAGGTAGGCAACCAGGTAACAAACATCCACCAGACTGGATCAATAAAAAACCTGGAACTGATGATGCCCCATGTATTTTTAAATTGCAATAATCCTTTCCAGGAATAAACTTTTGTATCTGCTACTACTATCTTTTGATCAGCATTTTTATCAATGATATGATCCTGTTCTTCTTTCGTGATCCAGGGATGTTTATCCGGTGTATTTTTATTGATGACCAACCACGGAATGATCCATAATATCCCAAGAAACCCAATATATAAAAAAGTCATTTGCCATCCGGTCATCCGGAAAGAATAAGCAATCACGGGCAGTGCTACTACCGAACCAAGCGAAGCTCCTGCACCAAAAATGCCCTGTGCAATAGCTCTTTCCTTGGCAGGAAACCATTCAGCATTACTCTTGGTAGCACCGGGCCAGTTACCGGCTTCACTTAATCCCAGCAATGCACGAAAGATGCTGAATGTTGCCAACGACCTGGCGATGGCATGCAATGAAATAGAAACACTCCATACGATAATGGAAACCGTCATTCCTAATCTTGTACCAATGGCATCCATCATTTTCCCGGTCACCGTTTGCCCGATCGCATACGCTACCATAAAAAAAGTAGTGATGAATGCCAATGCATCTTTGCTGTCTGCGTCTTTTATCCCAAACTCTTTATAGATATACGGCCACATGATATTGATGGCGCTGCGGTCAATATAATTGATAATCGTAGCTAGTCCGATCAATCCGATGATCCACCATCTCAGTCCTTTTAATTTTATCGTTCCTTTCATGCCTGGCAATTCATAAGTGGTTATTTAATAAAATCTTCCCGCATGGGGCTGAATACGTCTATCAATACACCCGCTTCAAGGCAAACAGCGCCATGTACTACATTCGGCGGAATATAGAAGGCATCGCCGGCAGTCAATACTTTCTTTTCAGCGCCGATCTCCACTTCAAAAGTTCCGCTTTCAATATGTGTGATCTGTGAATGATAATGCTGGTGAAGCGTGCCTATACCTCCTTTGTCGAACTGCACTTTTACAACCATCAGCTTCTCATCATAGCTCATTATCTTTCTTTTCACTCCGGTATCAGCCTGTTCCCAGGGAATATCCTGGTTCTCGATAAATACTTTCACGGTGTCAGTAGTTCTCATGCTGGTTTGTTTATATGTTAAAATATGTAGTAATTATTTATTATAAATTTTTCCCTTCGTATAAAACAACATAGGGGCCCGTCCATTCAATACCTTGTTTTGAATGGCGTGCCGACGTATTAAAATCCTTATTGCTCTGCGCTATCACCAATTTTTTCCCGTCAATCATGATCGTTACGATTGTATACTCATCATTCTTCAACAATTTTATCTCCTTCACTGAAGAATAAGACTGGGAGGAAAACTCCATTACCGGGTCAAATTTTCCATGTATCTCGATCACGTTGATAAAAGATTGCTGAGTTCCATTTTTGCGGATAATAAAAGCAGGCTCACGCCGCAGGTTGAAGTTGGGATCGTTAGCGCCGGTGCGGGTAAAAAGCAACGTGGCAGAATCCTGTATCAATGAAGAAATGGTATAGTAGGTTCTCTTATTCAAAAAAGTAAATTGGACCAGTGTATCTTTTACAGAAGCGGTGGCTTCTTTCCACAAAAACTGGTAGCCATTTTTTTTACCTGCTGTCTCCTGCTGTTTTGTAAAAGGGATATATTTAAATGATGTACTGATAACTTGTCCATTGTATTGAAACGGCAGATCAAATTGTGCTTTTTCCGGGGTTATTGCATTGAAAATATCTACCACTATTTTCTTTTGTCCCGGTAATTGCAACAGGTAGACGGTACGCTGCAATGTTGTATTCTTATACGCATTGTTTTCTGCTGCAGATACAACCTGCACAGATGATGAGCTGATATCGCTGAATAATTTTTGGGAATGATATTTACTGCTCAGCTTCTCGTCGCTATTGAAATGACTGGTCTCATTTATCACGAGTGTATTGTGTGCAATGGTTTGAGAGGCATACGCATCATTCTCTGGTAAATAACGACCCCCATATTTTTGTTCTACTCCCACAAAACGGGCTGCACCATAATCAGTCAATATCTCATTGCCTTTATCAAATAAATTATAACTCAGCTTATCAAAATGACCATGCGATAAACCATGCGATGTATATTTATAGACCAGTGTCGTAAGATCATTCCCTTTCCCATTTCTCAGCAAACTCACACCGCCTTCATCTCCTTTTACACCATCGGTGTATTCAACAGGACGATAGGGATAATAAGCAGGAATATCCTTTGAGTTATTGATAGCTGCAGCAATCGAAACACCGCTTTTATTAAGCAGTACCCGGTCTTGCTTTTTAGCCACCACCAGTAAGCCATTATCTTTTCCGTATACATCCCATGCAAGATCCACGGCTGTTACCAGTTCATTACTGGTATAATCTTTTTCCTTCATGGCATCGTTGAGGGGAAAGAAAGTGCCATCGATATTAGTGAGCTGCAGCCCCGCCAGCAATGCTTTTTGCAAAATATTATTACGTTGCTGAAAAATTTTCAATTCAGGCCGGGCATGGTTTAATGCGCTGGCAAAAAGATAGTACGGAAGAATCGCATAGCGTGTATAGTATGGACCTTCCGTGTAATAACCATCAGGAGAAAATAAACCATTCATCTGGGCAATGAAACCGCTTTTGCCTTTTTTTTCAGTACCATATAAAGCCATGTCAACATATTCTTTATTGTTGGTAGCAATACCAACAATGCCTACGCCGGCACAAGCCCATACGCCATGATTATGGATAAGATCAAACCAGTTTTTCAGATCTTTTGTGATAAAATCAACCTCAGGTTTGAAAGCGCCATCTTCAATTATCTTTCTTTCGGTAACGGCAAGTGAATTATAAATAAGATCATACGCCATGCCTGTATACACCAGCCAATTGGCATCATTCAATGCCTGCCAGAAAATATGACCGGGTGAACTGCTGGTAGCCTGCGGATGTTGGGGTAATGTGGGATTTAATGCTGCATATTTCAGCAACATCTTTTTTACCAGTATTGCATACTTTATCTCACCCGTCAAATTATACAATATGCCACTATTGAACATCAGCATATAATTAGTCTTATGCTTGTCGTGCGTATAGCCGCCTGCCGGGTCTTTCGGAAAGGGAACATCCACTTCTTTACCGATCCATTCGTCCACTTCATCTTTTATCTCCTTATAAGATTGTGCAAGCAAGGGATATTTTGCAAGACTTCTTTTTATTTCCGCTGCTTCGGTCTTTGTAAAAAAAGTTAAAGGATGCTGTGCCAATACAAACACAGGCAACAGAATCAGCGTTATTGTTTTCAGCAATCGCAACATGTACTAATAGTTCAGTTAAATTCCTCAACCAATTAACTAATCAACCTATCGCATTAAGCAAAATAAGTTCCCCCGTTGATCTCCACACTTTCGCCATTGATAAAAGATGAAGCATCACTGGCCAGGTATAAAACAAGGTCACCGACTTCGCTGGCTTCTCCTTCTCTTCTTAATGGAGTAGCAGCAGCCACGTTGGTTCTTACTTCCGGTTTAGTAAACGTGTTGTGAAAAGTGGTATTGATCATCCCGGGTGAAACACAGTTAACACGAATGCCTTTTGGTCCGAGTTCTTTAGCCAGGCCCCGTGTCATGGTCAGCACACCTCCTTTCGCCGTAGCATAAGCAAGGGCGCCAAAACCACCCCCATCTCTTGCTGCCTGTGAAGTAAAGTTGATGATAGCGCCGCCTTCCGTCATATGCGGCACCACTTCTCTCGTAACCAGGTAAGCTGATTTTAAATTCACGTTTATCACCGCATCCCAGAATTCTTCATCCAGGTCAGCTAAAACTTTCCGGCCCATCAAACCACCGGCAACATTCACGAGTATATGAATCGTATTTCCATAAGCAGCCGTACAGGCATCAACAATCTTTTTTACATCAGCAGCTTTGGTCATATCGCCTTGTGCCAGTATCGCTTCGCCTCCTGCGTCCTTAATCAGTTTCAATGTTTCTTCAGCAGCTTCTTTATTCTCATGATAATTGATGCAAACCCTGGCGCCTGCTGCAGCCAGTTTTAATGATGCCTGGCGACCAATATCTCTTGCACCACCGGTAACGATCGCCGTTTTTCCTTTTACTGAATACATAATAAATACTATGAGTTGATTAAAAAATAAAAGTTAGAGAGTATGCAGTAATGAACGGGGACAAACAATCAATAGCCCTCACGCAGTAAGCCTGAATGCGCTGCAATTTTTTCATATAGCAATCTTTCCAATGTAATATTAGGTGTATTTGAACCCCTGCCATTTTTTGAGGTATTTGAAGATTTGAAATATTATTGGATTATCCCTGTAAATTTCTTCATGATCAGGCATTTCATTAACCAAAATCAAAAAAATAAGGGCCGGGAACGTTACCGGCAACGCTGCCGGGATTTCCGTAATGATCTTTAGCCTAGCTTTATTGCCCGATGATGATAAAGCCTGCAACAATCAAAGACATTGCCCGTCAGTTGAATATTTCTATTTCTACGGTGTCCCGTGCTATGCGAAATGCACAGGACGTAAATGCAGATACCAAGAAAGCGGTAATGGCGCTGTCTGAAGAATTGAATTACCAGCCCAACAAACTTGCATTAAGTCTCAAACAAAAACAAACGCATAATATTGGAGTGATCGTTCCCAACCTTGATTATGTGCTGGCCACTATGGTAAAAGGAATTGACGAAGTGGCGTTGGAAGCTGGTTATACAGTAATGGTATGCCAGAGTAATGAGTCATTTGGCCGCGAAATAGTCAACACAAGAAGATTGCTGGATAGTTTGGTGGATGGTTTTATCGTTTCTGTTTCCAGCGAAACAAAAGTATTTGATCATTTTAAAAAAATACAGGATAAACAAATGCCGATGGTGGTATTTGACCGGGTAACTCCTTTCCTGAAAGCGCCGGGAGTACGTATTGATAATGAAGATGGCGGTTTCCAGGCTACAGAACATTTGATTGAACAGGGTTATAAACGCATTGCGATATTGGCGGGACCTAAAAATCTCGGCATCAGTAACCAACGGCTCGTCGGTTACCTCAAAGCATTGAAGAAATATAAAATGAAACCCGATGATGATCTTATCATCAATTGTGATTTCAACCAGGACTATGCTTATCTCGCTACACAGGAGTTATTAAGCATGAAAAAAAGACCCGATGCTATTTTCACCATCAGTGACCGCATGGCCATCGGTGCTATGCTGGCTATTAAAGAAAAAGGATTGAGTATGCCACATGATATTGGTTTGGTGGGTTTCAATAATGAACCCGTCACCAGTTTGGTAACGCCCAGCATCTCCAGTGTGGATCAACCTGCATTTGAACTAGGCAAAATCGCCGCCAAACTTTTTATAGAAACCATGCACAATAACGAAGACATGAGTGAAGTGGAAGAAGTGCTGAAACCAAAATTGGTAATCCGTGAATCGTCCTTACGGATAGTGCCTAAAAATGGACGTACTAAATAAATAATCATGATACGATTGCTGCTATTAAACTTTTTTTTATCAATTGGATTTATTGCAACGGCCGGAACTATTGTTGTAAAAAACATAGCCGAGCTGAATGAGGCTGGTAAAAAATCTCAACCCGGTGATGTTATTGTTCTTCAGAACGGTGAATGGAAGAATGTAACGATCAAACTCAGTTGCGACGGTACGAAAGAAAAACCGATCACCTTTAAGGCACAAACAGCTGGAAAAGTTTTGATAACGGGTAACTCGCAATTAAAAATAGGCGGCAATTTTATTATTGTTGATGGTTTATATTTTATCAACGGCTTTGCCGGTGAAGATGCTGTTATCAATTTCCGGGTAACAAAAGACAAGCTGGCGAATAATTGCAGGGTTACCAATTGTGTGGTGAATGATTTTAATAACCTCAAACGGGAAGATGAGAATAACTGGGTTCTTTTCTACGGTAAAAACAACCAGCTGGATCATTGCAGTTTTAAGGATAAGAGGAATCTCGGTGTGTTACTGGCGGTGGTATTAGATGATGATAGAAGCCGGGAGAATTTTCACTCCATTGATCATAACTATTTTGGCAAAAGGATTCCCCTGGCCTCCAATGGTGGTGAGATCATCCGGGTGGGAGTATCACAACATTGCCAGTTCAACTCCAACACACAGATCAAAAATAATTTATTTGAATACTGTGACGGAGAGACTGAAATTATTTCCATCAAATCAGGCAGTAATGTGATTGAAGAAAATGTGTTTAAAGAATCACAGGGCAGTGTAGTGTTGCGGCATGGTGATAATAACACCGTAAGAAATAATATTTTCCTGGGTAATGGAAAAGAAGCTACCGGTGGTGTACGGGTGATCAATAAAGGTCAATGGATAGTGAATAATTTTTTTTATAAGTGTACGGGTACCGGGTTTCGTTCGCCACTCGCCATTATGAATGGCATTCCCAATTCACCTGCTAATCGTTATGTGCAGGTACAGAATGCAGTAATCGCTAATAATACATTTGTTGATTGTTCACCTGCTTCCTTTGGTGAAGGAAGTGATGCAGAGAGAAGTCTTCCACCCGCTAATGTTTTCCTGGCGAATAACCTGTTCTATAAATCCAACCCCGCTAAGGATCAACCGATTTATTTAGTATTTGATGCTATCAACGGTATTTCTTTTTCGGGCAACGAAGTGAGTAAGGAAGTAGCCCAACCACTCACCAATGGTTTTATAAAAACAGCAGTAAGCATTCAGAAAAGCGGAACTACTACGTTTCCTCTATCCAATAATAAAAATAATATCAGCGATTCGTTGCAACAGGTTGCTGTAGCCAGGCTGCAGCAAAAACTCAATACTACCATTGGGTTCAGCAACCTGGCCCTGTTGAAAAAAATTGATGCCAACGCTGCCACTTCTACAGGTGCGAAATGGTTTGTAAAAACGGACGCAATATCCAAAAAACCGCTTCTTGTAAATTGCAAAACGGCGCAGGATATTTATGCACAGGTTGAAAAAAATATCCCGGTTGAATTATTATTAACCGGCAATGATTATATTTTTCATAAGCCTGTCTTTATAGGAAGCAATGTAATCATCAAAACCAACCAGTCCGGGTTTATTGATATACATACAGTTCCCGGTATGCTGTCCCTTTTTGTTATTAAAGAAAATGCTGCGCTGGAGTTGCAAAAACTACAGGTAGATGGCGGTGATATGAAAGCAATTCATTTTGTTTCCAGTGACAGTACCGGCACACCCGGCCATTATAGCTTTTCGATGAACAAATGCAGTCTTCGCTACTTCGACCGCAATGCAGGTTGTGAGAATATTTTCTACGCTTTTAAATCAACGGTCGCCGATAAGATCGTAGTTGACAAATGTTCTTTCCAGCTGAATAAAGTGGACGGGTTTATTTTAAATAGCGAAAAAGATGATAAAGGATATTACAATGCAGAAAAGATAACTGTAACAAAAAACATTTTCGCCGATCAACAGGGTACACTACTGGATATATACCGTGGCGGCGCCGATGAAAGTACATTAGGCCCGGATCTGAATGTGGCTGAAAATTCATTCAGTGATTGTAACAGCGAAACAGATCTTCCGCTTATCCGTCTTACCGGTGTACAAAAGACAAGACTGTTCTTTAATTCGTTCACTGGTTGCAATCAGCAAAAAGTATTGATTAGCTATACTGATATTGTAAGAGCCCTGCACATCTTATCACGTAATATTATTTCCCATTCGGGAACGATACAAACAAATAACTTTGTTGTCAACGAAAACAATACTATCAATTAAAAAAATACAGGAATTATGAAGGTCATTCACCAGGTACACCCTGAAGATTTTGCAAAATATAGTACGCAACAAGTACGAGAAAAGTTTTTATTGGAAAACCTGGTGGTAGCTGATAAGATCGAATGTGCTTACACGCATTACGACAGGATGGTAGTGGGTGCAGCCAACCCGGTGAATCAATCGCTGGAACTGGGCACTTACGAACAATTAAAAGCAGAATATTTTCTCAGCCGCCGTGAGATTGGTATCATCAATATCGGAGGCAATGGCTATATCACCGTAGAAGGAGAAAAATTTGAACTGGAAAAACAGGATTGCCTGTATATCGGTAAGGGCAAACAAAAAATTATATTCAGCAGTGTCAATAAATCAAACCCTGCAAAGTTTATTTTCTTTTCCTGTCCTGCTCACCAGGAATATCCAACCCGGTTAATGAAGCCTGCTGAAGCATTACCGGCTGAAATGGGAAGTCTTGATAATAACAATCATCGTGTCATCAATAAATACATTCACCTGGATGGTATTAAAAGTTGTCAACTGGTGTTAGGCGTTACCAATTTCAAAAAAGGAAGTATCTGGAATACCATGCCACCGCATACACATGACAGGCGGATGGAATCTTATTTTTATTTTGATCTGCCGGAAAACCAGCGCATCATTCATTTTATGGGTGAGCCGCAGGAAACAAGACATCTGTTTTTAAATAACGAACAGGCCATTCTATCACCCAGCTGGAGTATTCATAGTGGAGTAGCTACGGCCAACTATTCATTTATCTGGGCAATGGCAGGTGAGAATATGGTGTTCACAGATATGGATCCTGTGCCGGTACAAACTTTACTATAACTAATTGATCTCCCACAAAGCCGCTAAGAACAATAAGTAATTTTAATAATTATATCCCATGCGTTTTTATGTATGGGGCTTTTTGAATTTTAAAAAATTGATCATGATAAATTTCAGAGTTGACGGAAAACTTGCCCTCGTTACCGGCAGCAGTCGTGGTATTGGGAAGGCCATTGCCATTGCACTGGCAGAATCAGGCGCTGACATTATTGGTGTAAGTTCTAAAATGGAAGCAGGAAGTGATGTAGAAAAAGCGGTTGTGAAGGCCGGCAAAAAATTCTTTCCTTATCAATGTGATCTTACAGACCGTAAATCGTTGTATTCATTTATCGAAAAAGTGAAAGCAGATCACCCCAGGATTGATATACTTATCAACAATGCCGGTCATATCATGCGCAAACCAGCGGCTGAGCATCCGGATGAATACTGGGATTCCATCATTGAAATTAACCTGAATGCACAGTTCATACTTACCCGTGAACTTGGAAAACGAATGATAGAGCAGGGTTATGGCAAAATTGTTTTCACCGCTTCTCTCCTTTCCTTCCAGGGCGGCATCAATGTACCCGGCTATGCAGCCAGTAAAGGAGCTATTGCTTCGTTATTAAAAGCCTTTGCGAATGAATGGGCAAAGTTTGGTGTTACAATAAATGGAATCGCTCCCGGTTATATCGCTACTGATAATACCGCACAGTTAAGAGCAGATGCAGAACGTAATGCATCTATCCTCGCAAGAATACCTGCCAACCGCTGGGGACAGCCCGAAGATCTTACCGGCGCATTTGTATTCTTATCTTCTCCTGCTTCTGATTATGTAAATGGAACGATACTGACAGTGGATGGTGGATGGATGGGGAGATAAAAAATCAAACTGCGGGTTGCGACGGGTTTGTTTTGAAAGGATAGTAAGCTCCTCTCTTTTTTGACATTCAGAAAATATTCGCTTTTTTATAACTGTTGAGAATAGCCAGGTTATGCTATCATTTACTTGCTTCACTTATCTAAGTAAATGATAGCATGAGAACGGAACGGGCAGTTTGATAAGAAGAATTTGTGTCGTTGACCTATAAATTAAAAATTATTCACTTAATAAAAGCTAAGCCCCTCTCACCAATAAATAACCTGAAAGAGGTGAGGGACTGTATTTATTTGATATAATTGAGGCAAATAAATAATTTACTTTTTCAGGTATCACAATTTCCACTTTCGCTTTTTAAATTCCTCAAGTAAAACTGATTTTTGCTTATCCGCAAATCCCGGTAGAATGTTTGCCAAAGAATCGGTAAACAAAAGGTTTTCTTTATTTACCACATATTTTACGGGCGGAAATTTATTTAAAATCTCATGTGCAGTTGGTATGGTCGTCCAATATTCATTGGGATGGCCGTTTGCGGAAACACGTACTACATTTACTTCATAATTCTTTTTATTAAACTCAACGTTGATCGAAAATTGTTCAGGTGAATTTGGCAAAGAGGTATCAGGTTGCTGGAAACCATTTTCTTTGGGTTTTGTCATAAGTGTAAATCTTTTGATTGCTTCTGTTAATTCTTTAATAGTGAGGTCTGGAGTTTCTTCTTTCTTATTCCCAAATTGTGTGACCATAAAAACAGTTACTAATACTCCGAGCAACATGACAATACCTATCAGCCAATTTTGTATAGACTGCACAGAAGAAATTTTCTTCATCACCTTATCTTTTTCCTTGCTAATGGTGTTTGTCGGAAGCCCGGAATCTTGGGCAATAATGGAAAAATCTGCGCCAAACTGATCTTTGACATCCTTCAGGTCATTTTTATAAATCCATTGCAGTCGGATATAAAAGACTAAATAAATGATAAACCCTGCTAAAACCAAGGCGATTACAAAATTATCTCCTTGTACCTTATAGGTCGTAAACACAGATGCTCCTATCGAAATAGGAATTCCAATGGCCTGGCTGAATATTTTATTGACTACCTCGCGAATATCTTTAAAGTACTTTTCTTTTTCTGCATAAAGTGAGTTGCGAAATTTGGCAAAGTCAAATTTCTTAGAAATCAATTCGTAATCCCGCTTCGTAATATCAATCACGTTTTGCCGTTCATTAACTAATTTTCTAAGGGTAACCTGGCCAGTTCCTTGTGATAACTGATAAATCGCATTTACAAAAACTGAAGTGATTTCTGAAGGAGATGCCACCTGTTGAAGTTTTTTAAGATCATTTGTAATTTCACCGGGGAAATCAACGATGGGCCGGGCATCAAAAGTTACCTTAATGATCCCATTCGCTGAATTATAAAATACAATTTCACTGTTCGCATCGTTGAAATAATCACAAACATCTTCATTTTGTAAAAAGTCAAAAAACGAAAAATATGCAACTGCATTACGAAATTTCCTTTGAAGTTCAGCATCGACCGTTCCTTTGTTGGAAAAAGAATGTGAATGAGGTTCGTACCAATAACAGCCAGTGGTAGAAGTTAAAATGACATTTTTGTTTCCTGAATATGGTTCCAAGGAATCAGAAATTGTTTCTGAATACTGTACTTCGCAACCCTCAAAGTATTGCCTTAATTTAAGTCGAAGTAGTTTATCAAAAGGTTCGTAAGGGATACCGGAAGCGGTGACTGTTCCTGTAAATGTATCAGGCAGAACATAATTGTCGCCACTGAATGTAACAGCCTGCGTTGAAGTACATAGCTCGAGAAATGTGTCAATTTTATCCGCTGGCATAATTAGTTATTCGCTATCGATTCCTGGATTTGTTCAACCAAATTTTTTGATTTAATGATCAGTTGGGTAGGATCTTTCTTGTCAATCCGGACAAGGCCATTTTTATAAGCATCTGGGTGGAAGTTAAGTTCAATTTGGTCGGCCGTAGCAAATATGCGGACAAATTTCCGCAGAGAAGAGGAGTGCGCCTTAAATTCTGTCGGCACAACGGGATAGTTTTCATACAAATAATCCGTCAGGTAATCTTCGTCATCAAAAAGTGATTTACTCATTTCAATCACGTTAACAGTTCGGGTAGGGCTTGCTTTAATATGAGAATAGGCATTTTTAATGGTCGTTTCCCGGTCTAATGGTGCCTGACCCTTGACGGGGGCTGGCAAAGGCATCGTGCGAAGTGCTTTTAATAATAGGTCTGTATCCTCTTCAGAAGTAACAGTATCCTTGGTAGATATCCAGCGAACAAAATATTGAGAAAGATCATCAGACTTGGTATGAATAAAGCTAAGATATTTGGATTGGTCATCTCCAAAAGTTTCGAGGTTAATACGACAAGCCATCGCCAATTTTTCAAAGTCTATATGCTCGACTTTGTTGAGATCGAAACTGCTCACACTTTTATTACGTTTAAAAGCTATACTTGTTGTATCACGGACAAAGAAAACTGAGCAGTAATTCCGGTAATCCTCATAATGAGCAAAAACCAGGTAACCTCCTTTGGCTGGCCCAATTCCTTCAATTTTATCTTTCAGGTTTTCTGCCGACTGAATTGAGAAATCAACAAAATTCTTATCAATTTTCTTTTCCTCGAATACCCTGAAGGTATCGTGAAAAATGGTAGAGTTCTGGTCGTCAAAAATTCCTTGTTTTTCATTACGTCTTCGATATCTCTTGTTTAATTCGGTAATAAGGGTGATAACATCTTCATGGGTGACATCCATTAAAGAAAGTGATTTACTCAGTTTGGCACCTGTTTGCCCTTGGGGTTTGTTTAGCTCATGGATAATAACACGATGAATTTTCATGATGGCAGCAGTTGGTTTATAAAATGGTTAAGGCTCGGTGAGAGTCTTTTTAAAGATATATAATATTGTTTCTAATTTATATAGCTATATGAAAAATCAAAATTAGCAGGGGGTACAGGCAAAATGGACTCACAAGAAAGATGAAGTGCTTTGTATTTATTTGATATGATTGTGGAAAAGAAAAACCGCAAATCAATGATTTACGGTTTTTACATTACAGCTTTACTGTTGTCGGGAAGACAGGATTCGAACCTGCGACCCCCTGGTCCCAAACCAGGTGCGCTACCGGCCTGCGCTACTTCCCGAATTTTTCATCAACAAATTGAGATAATCTACCGGCGTTAAAAGCGGCTGCGAAGATAGGGGAATTTGCGTTTCCAAAAGAAACAAAAAGTCTGGGTCGTTATGAATTTTTAGCGGACCTGAAGCGCATTAAAGAGGACATCTCTGCGAAATAAACCATAGAATACAGCTGTATTCCTGGTAATAAGTGAATCGGTAGTATTGGTCGTCATCACAGGTTTAGGTGAAGGAGTTGCTTTAATCTCTCTTTCCTCCTTTTGTTCTGCCCTCCTATGCTGGTATTGCTGGAAAATAAGGGAATAGATAGCTATTAACAACAACAGTGGTTTCATGATTAGGGAGTTCTATATAAGTAAGTAATAAAAGATTATGCCATTGCTATAGCAATAATGATGAATAGTATTTTATTTTTGTTATGCCCCTAATCATATTTTAAAAAACAGGAAAAATATACAAGCTAATAGATTGATGCTTACAAGGGACAAAGCTTATGCTGGCATAAAAACAAATGTCCTTCTCTGCAAAAGAGAAGGACATTTGTTTTTATAACTCCCGGACTGTTTAAAAGTCCAATTAAGTAAACTACTATTTGTGGAATAAATTACACGATACACGGAACTGGTTTACCCGGTTATAAATATGCCGGAACCAGTCGCCAACCCTATTCACTGCTTTCCTTAGTTTCAGACACAACCGGTGCAGCAGGTTCTGCATGTCCAATGCCACCACCGCCAAAGGCTTTGATCTTATTATAAAGTGTCTTCCTGTCAATATTCAAAAACTCCGCAGCTTTCTTTTTATTAAAATTCACCTTCTGCATTACTTCCATGATGTAGGCAAACTCAGCTTTACCAACAGCCTCTTTTAACTGGGAGCCATCTTTTAATTTTTTATCAAAAGGCAAGGCTGAAGCTATGGAAGCATCGTGTTCTTCTCTCCGTTGCAGTGGAATTGTTTCATTGATTATTTCCCAGGGCAGGGTGCTTGTTTCAATCTTTTTTCCTGATTCAGTAAGTAACACCGCCCTTCTTACTACATTCCGGAATTCCCTGAGGTTACCGGGCCATAAATAATTCAGGAAATGATGAAGAACCTTTTCTTCAAATCCTTTTACTTTTTTTCCCAGTTCCTGGCAGGCTTTATCCAAAAAGAAATTAGCGAGGGGTAAAATATCTTCACGGCGTTCACGCAGTGGCGGAAGGTTGATCGAAAATTCATTAAAACGATGATAAAGATCTTCCCTGAATTTTCCTTTCCGGTAAGCTTCCTGCAAATTTTCGTTGGAAGCTACAATGAGGCGCACATCTACCTGCATTTCCTTATTTCCTCCCACTCTTTTAAACTTACGCTCCTGGATCACTCTTAATAGTGTAGCCTGTACTTCTGCCGAAAGGTTGCCCACTTCATCCAAAAAAAGACTGCCTCCATCTGCAAGTTCAAAATGTCCTTCTTTATCCTGGAGAGCACCGGTAAAAGCGCCTTTCACATGGCCAAACAATTCACTTCCGGACAATTCTTTTGACAGGGTGCCGCAATCCATTGCAACAAATGGCTTATTTCTCCTGCTGCTTTGTTCATGTATGGTGCGGGCCACTACTTCTTTACCGGTTCCGCTTTCGCCATATAGAATGATACTATAATTGGTACCGGCCACAATATCTATCTGGTTATAAAGTGCCTGGGTAGCCTTCGATTCACCAACATAAAATTCGCTGCTGCTAACTGCCCTTGCCGGTGCATTATCTCCCGTGTTGCCTATATATTCAGCTTCTTTCCTTATAGCATGGGGAGATTGCTTTTTAGCCAGCATATTATTTAAAACGGTAATAACCTCATCGGGCACCAGGGGCTTAGTGATATAATCAAAAGCTCCCATTTTTATTACTTCCACAGCTGTTTTAATATCGGAATAGCCCGTTATAATGAGGATGCGTACATCCGGGTCGTGTTCTTTTAGAGCGGCCATTACATCTTTACCTTCCATATCACCCAGGCGGTAATCACAAATGACAGCATCATATTTCTTTTCTTTAAATTGTGCTATTCCTTTTTTCCCTGCATGAGCGATATCTGCTACAAACCCATTTTTGGAAAGAAATCGGCTAAGCAGTGTCCCTAAGTCTATATCATCATCGATGATAAGGATTGTTTTGTCCATAAAGAGGGGTTTTAGTGTAGTTAAAATTAGACTATTTATCAAGATTCAGCATAGCGGCTACTACTTAAATCGTGCCGGTATTTAATGCCCCATAAAATAGTTGAACCGATCAAAAAGATGCAATGAATAATTAATATGAAACCTTCTGTGTAAAGATTCTCCCGTTCGAAAATGAAGAAAAAAATCAGGGTTATTAGAAATCCTAAACCTAAAATAATACTCCACCCTATTGCCTGTTCCTTATAGAAACGTTTATTTTCAGTTGGTTAAAGAGAATCCGGAGGTTTGGGATCATCAATGCTGACACAGGGATAAAGAATAAAAATAAAATGATGGGAATAGTTGAATTTATACAAAGATCTATGCTAATAAACCCCTTCTTACAAAGTGTGAATTAGTGTAGAAATATTTTCCCGTTGCCCCTTTGTGCTATATCGCTATCTGCCAGGTTTAAAACAAAGATAAAGACAGTTCCCTCGCCTGGTTTGCTATAGGCCTTAATGCTTCCTTTATGACTAAGAATAATGCTCTGGGTATTGGTAAGCCCCAGCCCATTTCCGTTTGGCTTGCTGGTAAAATAGGGGTCAAATAGTTTTTGCAGTGCATCTTCATCCATACCTGTCCCGTTGTCCCTGATCTCGATCAGACATTTATGACCTTGCTTTTTTGTTTTGATCTGTAAAACGCCATTATTTTTTTCCATCGCTTCAATGGCGTTTACAATTACATTGAGCACAGCGAGTTTTATTTTTTCCTTGTCTACCGCCACGTCACAGATTTCATCTGAATAATATTTTTCTACCCTGATATTGTTGAGCTCAATTCTGTCCATTGCCATGTCGAGCGTCTCTTCGAGCAACTGGTTAATACCTGTTTTTTTGAATTCCAGGTGAACAAACTTCGTAGCATTGAGCAGGTCGGATACAAGTTGGTTGATCCTTCCTGCATTCCGTTCTATCATGTCAAATAGTGTATCGGTTTCCGGTAATGATCCCGATACTTCTTTTAGTTGTTCGGTGGCTAAAAAAATATTGGTCAGCGGATTTCGCACTTCGTGTGCTATAGTACGGGCTATACGGCCGGTGGCAGTAAACTTTTCCATACTTCGAAACTCCTGCAACTCATGGTTCATGTTTTTGAGTTCGTTAATATAATTTTCCTGCTCTGTTCTGTATTTATTTACCTTCTTGTCAGCTCTTTCCTTGGCTTTGTTTTCATTATTGTATATCACCACTGAATAAATGATAGCAAGGATGGCCGTTATCAACGAGATGATCGTTATTGTCTGCGTACCATAAAAAAAACGGGATAACGAAGATTGCCGTTGCTGTCCCATCTGCTCTTCTGTCTTTTCCAATTTATTTACAAAAAGACGGATGCTATCCATTACATTCTTGCTCGGTTCACGATCCTTCAACATTTTTGGAGTGATTGTAAACCCACCTTGTTGAAAATTAATGAAGCCCTGGGATAAAAATTCAAGTTTCCTTTTTAGTAAAAAATCCAGGGTATCGAGGCGTTGTAACTGTCGTGGATTATCATGAGAAAGTTTTTGCAACTCTACCATTATCCGGGGAATGTTTTGCCTTGCTGTATGGTAGGACTGCAGAAACCGTTCATCATTTGTAATAATATATCCCCGCATCCCGGTTTCAGCTTCAGTAATATCACCCCGTAACGATTCAAGCCGGTTCATGATAACCAGGTTGCGGGTTACCATATCCGATTCTTTATTCAATTTACGTATGGTATGAAAGATCAGGAAATAAGAAACCACTAATAACAGGAAAGCCAGCACATACCCCGACCTGATTTTTCCTTTTACTGACAACATATTAATCTATTCATATTTAAAAATACGGGCCATTTATAGTTATTAGCTTAAAATAAAAAAGCCCCAGTGAAAACCGAAGCCCGTCATCTTCATTAAATAGTAAATGGCATTGTTGACATTCGTCCATAAAATGCTCTTATGTAAATAACCTGCTTCATTTAATTCAATCTCATGCCAGGGGTGCTAATCGTTTCAAACTGCTTTACAAACAGGTCGCCACAATTCATTTATACAGGAATGCTTTTGCGATCAGGCGTAATAACGGCCTGAATAGCAAAAACAAAAGACAACATAAGTAAGATATGTATATAACTTCCCAAACGAAAAACAAAAACACACATTATCCAGGCTATCACGAGAAAAAAGGATGTTATTATAAAAATGTTTCGCATATAGCTCTCAAGGAAAAAATGATGCCAACACTTTTCAATCACTGCACTTTGTAATAAATATTTTTTTACATCTCCTTCAAAAAATATCCGGACGCAGATAGTGGTGATGAGTGCCGGCATCAAGAGATAAATTCATTACGAAAAAGGTCGGCTGATTTAGAAAATCATTTCAGCAATTCTTTCCGGCTATTATTTTTAAACCTGATTTTCGCCGGGCGGGAAGTTTTGCATCTACCAAAGATGATCTACTATATTGGCAGCTTACGCCAGCATCCTGATATTTATTTTGCATTGGGTTATGGTGGAAATGGAATTACCTTCAGCGTCATTGCAGCGCGGATGATCAGCGATTGTATACAAGGGGAAAAAGAATCATGACGCCGCCATGAGCGGTAATCAGGCAATATTTCTTTCTGCATTTTCATAAATGCATTTATTCTCCAACCAGGTGACACGACCTTTTACTTTACGGATAAACCAAAAAGCTTTTGCTATATGTATAGAAACCAGGTCATGTTCACCTACAAAAAATACTTTCCCCGATACATATAGATAGTCATCGTTATAACGCTGGATAAGGCTCACCTTCTTATTGATCAGTTTGGCGGATGGCCTGTCTCCTGATAACATACAATTTAATACACCACCATCACCTGTAACAACCTTTACGGGCATTGAGGTGCGGATGCTTTTACCATGAAAGCGAAGCAAACCGGTTTGAATAGCATTGATCTTATTGTTGATATGTAAAAGTTGATATTTCATCGTTGAGTGCGGTGGAGTTTTGTTAAAACAGAAGTGTTGTGTTTGGGGAGAGCAGCATTGCGTAAAAGCCAATTGTAACTTTCTTTCAAAATTGCCCCAATTTTGCCGGAAGCAGGTTTAGATTCGGGTTCCGTATACTCAACATTGAGCATACTCATTTTGATCAATACTGATTTGAGGTATTGATTATTTCCGAAATCGCCGTTTAACACATAGTAAGCCTTGTTGACAATGGTTGCTTTTCCGCTGATCTCCATATGGAAGGAAACGCCTTTGCGAAAGAGATGTAATCTCACCGGAAAGGTTTGAACACATTCACTCACCTTCATACCAGGGTGGCGCGACAAGAACCATAGCTGTCCTTCATCATCTACTTTTATTACAGAAACAATATCGTTGGGTATTTTCACCAGCTCATTACTGCTGTTATACATGATTGCCGTTTTCACCTCGTATATTTTATCACGGATGAATTCAAAGTTGAAGTCTTTTGCCATAACAATAAGTTTAGATAACATTTCCAAATGTGATACCAGATTAACTAAGAGAATAAAAAAGAAACTGTTCAGGTATTGTATGCTCAAAGGGCTTGCTGATTGTAGAAATAATTCCACGAGTGCCTGATCATTCCTAAAAAGAAACCGGTCGCAAGGTTGCGACCGGTTCTGATTTACCCCTCTTTTTGCTGAAAGAGTTTAAACTATTTCCATAAGCTATTTCCATAAGGCTCTTCTACAGTAGATATATTTCTCCTCTTAACGTTTCGAAAAATCCATGCCGGAAAAAACAAAACTGGGTTTATTAAAAAAACCTCATGAATAGGAATATTATGGGTCATAAACAATCATCAGAAGGGTCTGAAACACCACGTTTAAAACTGGTATAAATATTTCTTTTTAGAAAAGAAAAAATGCAAAAGGGAAATCCTTCAAAACCGATCCGCTGGTTACAGCATCAGCCAAGGCCAGGTTCCGAAAAAAGAATGAGTCCTGATCCCATCTTTGACTATCCTGATAAAAAGGGCCTTGCCTGGCAAAAAGAAAGAATTAACCAGGATGATAAAAGCGAACCTGTAGAAGAGCAGTCAGATAAATTAAACCAATAAATCTAACCACTAAAACAACCATTATGATTACAACAAGTGATGCGAGCAAAATGAAAGATATGACAACCTGCGTCAATCAATTACAAAAAGAAGGATATACGGAAGATTTTAAGGTCTCCGAATCTGGCATGATGGCGTTGCAGAAAGAAAAATTGTATACGCCAGAAGAAGTACATGTGGTCAATTTTTTCCGGTTTGAAGGGGCAAGCGACCCGGCAGATAGTGCTATACTTTATGCTATTGAAACTGATGATGGAGTTAAGGGTACGGTTTCAGATTCTTATGGAGCTTACGCAGATGAAGCAGTATCAAAGTTTATGGAGAAAGTAATAGACATCAATAAAAAGGCATAACCTGGTCAGCAAGCTCTGTTCACTTTCACGGTGTATTAAAAACAAATGCAGGAAAATTTCCTGCATTTGTTTATTCCTGGTTTTTGCATTTAAGCCGGCTGTGTATCTCTCATGGCTTTGATCTTATCATGAGAAGCCCGTAGTTTTTGTTTTTGAGTGGTTAATAACTGCCTGATTTCCGAATCCAGCCCATCTTCATCCAATCCCTGTTCATAAGCCCGTTGTGCGGCATCTTCACCAAACTCACAGGATGCAAGAATTGATTTTCTATCTTTTCCCGTAAATGTTGCTTTTACATCCATCCACGCCCTGTATATTTTCCCTTTTAAGGTAGTTCCTGCAGCTGGTTCATCATCGGTTCTTGCTACATGACGGGTTAATTCGTTTACATATTGCCGGCTTTCTGAAGCCATGTTATTAAACAGGGAACGAAGATCGTTGTCTTCTGGTTTTGTTTCAGCAGCAGCTTTTTCATAGCCTTCGATCCTGTCGTTATTAATTTGTATCAGGTCGTTCAATACCCCGATCGTGTTGTCATTTAATTTCATAACTCGTTTTTTAAATGATGATTAAATTGGTTTTTGTTCTTCTTTCACTTTATGTAAAAAACCATACCATTGCTGGCGAATAAGAAATCATCTATTCCAACGAGTGTATAACAAGGTTTAATAAAATACAGTAATAGCTTATAAAAGAAGATGAAATGGATTGTCGGAATGTTTTTCTACATTAATTGGAGTACACACCCTAATAATCAATCAAACCTGCCTGAAGGTTTTAGGACAATTAAATGTTCCTGGTTATTATAAAATAAAAAATGCAAACCACTTTTGAAAGTAATTTGCATCGCTGCGGAGAGGGAGGGATTCGAACCCTCGGTACAAGTTTAAGCTCGTACAACGGTTTAGCAAACCGGCCCTTTCGGCCACTCAGGCACCTCTCCGTATTCTATACCCCTGCATCTGCTTAGCTTTTGCAGGGTGGCAAAAATAAAGATTAATTAGTTTCCTGCAACATTCTTTGCATTGATTTACCAATAAAAAAACCCGGCTGAAGCCGGGCCTTTCAATTCGTTAATGAGAAACTATCCAAAATATCTTACATAGCAGCTAATTGTACTTTTTGTTGCAATTCCAGAACATTTTCCCTGAATACAGTATCCGTATCCATAAGGTCTTTTACGGTCTGGCAGGAATGAATGACAGTGGTATGGTCTCTGCCACCAAAATGCTCGCCTATTGTTTTCAAGGAATTCTTGGTAAAGGCTTTGGCAAGATACATAGTGATCTGTCTTGCCTGAACGATCTCTCTTTTGCGGGTTTTTTGCAGAAGTTTATCGTAAGAGACATCGAAATACTCACAAACCATTCGCTGGATGGTTTCAATGGTAATTTCTTTACTGGATGATTTTACAAAATTTCGTAACACTTTTTTCGCCAGGTCTAAATCTATTTCTCTCCTGTTCAGCGAAGATTGTGCCAACAGTGATATCAATGCTCCTTCCAATTCCCTTACATTACTATTG
>DASVOE010000037.1:0-1815 GCA_036383515.1 Chitinophagaceae bacterium
T
Organism: Chitinophagaceae bacterium; assembly: GCA_036383515.1. Classification (GTDB taxonomy): domain Bacteria; phylum Bacteroidota; class Bacteroidia; order Chitinophagales; family Chitinophagaceae; genus CADEDV01. The sequence continues at coordinate 2 of DASVOE010000037.1, forward strand.
TTTATTTTACAAACAGCAACTCATTCTTTATACCTCGGTGGTGATTCAGGATACGATACTCATTTCAAAACCATCGGCGATAAATATGGTCCTTTTGATATTGCAATACTCGAAGCTGGTCAATACAACAGTATGTGGCCCTTGATCCATATGATGCCGGAAGAAACAGTGCAGGCAGCAGTTGATCTGAAAGCAAAACTTTTGTTGCCGGTGCATTGGGGTAAGTTTGTACTGGCGATGCATGAATGGAATGAACCGGTACGAAGAGTAGTTAATAAAGCAAAAGAGATGAGTGTGCCGGTTGTAACCCCAAAAATAGGAGAGCCTGTGATAGTAGGTGCAACTAATTCAACAATGGAATGGTGGGGTTTCTAGGCAGTGTATCAGTTTCAAAATTTATCAGGTACTTTTTATTTCATGCTAAGGCGCAGAGAAAATAAGTCGCCAAGGGTACAGTCTTTGCGTCTTGGATTATTTAGCGTCTTTGCGTGAAAAATTCAAACTGATACACTACCAATTTCTAAAGTTCTGAAAGCATAGCAACCAGTATTTATTACTTTTGACTTTCTATGTCTTTATATATCACTTCACTGAATTCAGGCAGCAATGGTAATTGCTTTTATATTGGCAATGACACGGAAGCTATTCTTGTAGATGCCGGTATTTCCTGCAGGGAAACAGAGAAGAGGATGAAACGGCTGGAATTGGATATAAAAAAAGTGAAAGCCATTTTTGTAACGCATGAACACTCTGATCATATCACCGGTATTCCGGGTCTTTCCAAAAAACACCAGTTACCTGTTTATATAACAAAAGATACGCACAGGGATAGCAAGATCCCGATCGAAGAGCATTTGGTTCATTCTTTTAAAGGAAATAAGGCTGTTGCTGTAGGCGGTTTATCTGTAACGGCTTTTAAAAAATCGCATGATGCCTGCGATCCTCATAGTTTCATGATCTCTTATAATAAGATCAATGTGGGTGTGATTACTGATATTGGTTATAGTTGTAAAGAAGTGATCCATCATTTTCGTCAATGTCATGCTGTTTTCCTGGAAACCAATTATTGCGAGGATATGCTGGCTAATGGAAGTTATCCTTATTTTTTAAAGCAACGAATCAGCAGTGACCATGGGCACTTATCCAATACACAGGCCCTGGATCTTTTCATTAAACACAAAGCACCTCATTTAAGTCATTTGATCCTTTCTCATTTATCAAAAAATAATAACTCACCTGAAGTCGTATCCCGGCTTTTTGCCCAGCATGCCGCCGGCATCCAGGTAATTGTTGCTTCCCGCTACCAGGAAACGGCTATATATAATATAACAGGTAAAGGAGAAACTCTCTCCCGCCCTTCTTATTATAGTAAGAAGAATACCGGGCAATCACAGCTTTCTCTTTTTTAGATTCAGGTAATCTTAAGGCATTTTCCAATTATTTATAGGGTAGCTTAAAAATTCTTGAGCAAAATTTTTATTGAATATCATTCACTTATGAGGGTGGTATAAAAATTAGTTCGCCAAATCTTAGGTTAGTTATTCCTGCAAACCTATCTTCGCAGCCCCAAAAACAATCCATTAAAAAATGATTGAATAAGGGGAACAGCCTGGGGGATAGCCCAACTGTTTTATTCTATAACTTCCTGCCATCGGCGGGAACAAAGCAATCTTAAATGAGCAAACTACATTTCACTACTAAACATGCGAACGAGGCTACCGTACAACGTACCTGGTATGTTGTTGATGGTACTAATCAAACCGTTGGTCGTATGTGTGCCCGTATTGCTGCGATACTTCGCGGTAAGAACAAGG
>DASVOE010000038.1:0-11772 GCA_036383515.1 Chitinophagaceae bacterium
CAGGTCAATCACCCGTTGTGAATAAACAGCGCCTGGGCCGAATAACAGCATTATGGTAAAGAAGAGTTTCATAATAAAACCTGGTTTAAAGATAAAGGTAGAACCATAAATCGTTAAAAAACAAAAACCCCGGTCCTTTGCGGGAGTCGGGGTGTCTTGCTTAGGTGGATAGAGAATGGCAAAACGAGTTGAGCAAGCCGAAAGCAAGTTTATAAAAAGAAAAACGAATGGAATGTAGTTCAGACTATGAAAATTATAACTACCACGGGGCGGGTATATTTATCCGGGCAGCACAGCTTAGATTCATAATTTAATAGAATGCTCAGGAGTTTTACCGGCATTTTTAAACCGGGTCTATAACTTCTCATACAAAGCTCTTAGTTTTTCTTTCGTCATGATCTTCTCCCAATCTTTTCCTAACGCATTTTCCCAGAGTGGTTTCATGCCCAGCGAAACATTGATCATCTTATCAAAATCTTCATCGGTCAATCCTTTACAGATCCCTGTCGGAATTTCAATATTGTTTTTAGCTACCATGTATTTGAATTCCTTTACGCCTTCGGGATAATATTCTTCAAGATGATTCATCACAATACAGTTGCCAATGCCATGTTTGGTGCCCAATAAATAACTTAATCCATAACTTACCGCATGTGCTACTCCCACTTGCGAATACGCAATGCTCATGCCCCCGGCATAGCTGGCCATCATCAGCTGGTCATCACATTCATCATCCCATTTATCTTTATGCACAAATACATTACGACATAGCTGTAAAGCTTTTTCACCATAACTCTTGCTGAATTCATTGAGGTAAGTTCCTTCCAGGCTTTCAATACAATGGATATAGCAATCCATGCCGGTATAGAATCGTTGATTCGCCGGTGCATTCGTTGTTAGTTCAGGATCGAGAACGATCTGGTCAAAAGGAGTGAAGTCGGAATTCATGCCGAGTTTTTTGGTAGGCCCGGTCAATACAGTTGTTCTTGATACTTCTGCACCGGTACCGCTCAATGTAGGAATACCCACTTTGTAAACACCGGGATGTTTTACAAGGTCCCAGCCCTGGTAATCGGCCGAAGAACCGGGATTGTTCATCATCAGCGAAACGGCTTTGGCAAGATCCATGGCTGAACCACCACCAATTCCAATCACCCCACTGATAGTGCCAAATTCTTCTTTGATCTGTTTGGCCAGTGCATCTACATAGGTTGTCTTAGGTTCGTAGGTAACATCCACATAGATCACTTTATCATTTCCACGTAAGGGAATGCGATTGACCAGCGGTTTGCCATCAAAGAAATGATCAACCAGGAAAATCATAGGCTTTCCTTCTTTGCGATGTGGCCCTATAATCTCATCTAATTGATCGAATGAACCACGGCCATATACTACATAGCCGACCATTTTAAAATTTCTAAACTTCATTTTTTGATTTTTACCACAAAGAACACAAGGCTCTTTGCACAAAGAGCACAAAGTTATAGTACCAACCGTTTGATACCATTTTTTAATAACGGCACATTAAAATTTATAAGGAGACCTAAACGGCAACCAGAAAGTTTAAGATAGGTTAATACCTGTGCTGTATGTATATCGGCAAAACATTCTATTGCTTTGATCTCAAGTAATAATTCATTTTCTACAAGAAGGTCTATTCTATAACCGATATCCAGTTTCACGGTTTCATAAACAAGTGGTAATGCCTTTTCTTTCTCCACAAAATATCCGGCGGTAGCTATTTCATAAAATAAGCACTCTTTATAGGAAGACTCCAGCAATCCCGGCCCAAGCTTACTATGCACTTTAATAGCAAGACCAATAATGCTGGTGGATAATTGATTTAATTCATCTGGTATTGTTGGATAGCTCATTTTGTGTTCTTTGTGAAAAACCTTTGTATACTCTGTGGTTAAACAACTATAATAATTTAAACGCCCTTTCCAAATCACCCGGCGTATCAATCTCCACTCCCATATAATCCACTACGATCATGCGGAGGGGAATGCCATATTCCAAATAGCGGAGACATTCAATTTTTTCGGCTGCTTCCAATGGGGTTACCCGCCATTGCGTAAAATCAAGCAACGCCTTTTTCCGAAAAGCGTACACCCCAATATGTTCATAATAAACGATGGAAGCGTTCTTATCTCTTGGATAGGGAATAACAGAACGGCTGAAGAAAAGCGAGTTCATGTTTTTATCAACAGCTACTTTTACAAAATTGGGATCGTTTATCTCCTCCTGTTTGGTCAGCACCTGCATCATCGAAGCTACCTGCACAGAAGGGTCAGTAAACTGTTGTAACAATTTTTGTAATGGCTCTCTTTTTACAAAGGGGGTATCACCCTGTACATTCACAATAATATCTGTATCCATGCCAGCAGCAGCTTCTGCAATACGGTCGCTCCCGCTTTCATGTTCTTTTTTGCTCATCACTGCTTTCCCGCCAGCATTAGTTATTTCGGTATAAATTATTTCGCTGTCGGTTACTACAATCACTTCATCAAATAAACCGGTGGCCATAGTGGCATCGTATGTATGACGGATAACTGTTCTATTTCCCAACAGCTGCATCAGCTTGCCGGGAAAGCGGGTTGCCGCATATCTCGCAGGTATTAAAGCACAAATTTTCATGGCGCAAAACTACATACCGAAACCTGTAAAAACCACTAACGGGTTATCTATTTGATATCGTTCAAAAAATACAACAGGAGATGATGGCTGGTAATATAAAATATAGCTGAATAAAAAGATCAGGGATCTAATTTTTGAAAAGGCTTTTTCAATAAGGTACCGAAATCTTCATCCTTATCGTTGGGATAGTAGCGATCCAATCCGTAACGGATGTCTTTGGGATCAAGACGCATAAACGTTCCGAGCAGGCGATCCCAGATAGAAAGGATGCCGCCGTAGTTACTATCCGTAAAAGGCTGTTTCCAGTGATGATGCACTTTGTGCATATTGGGAGAAACAAAGAAATAACTGGCAGCATTGTCCAGCCATTTGGGAAGACTGATATTGGCATGTGTGATTTGTGTGGCAATGATGAGCAGTGTTTGAAAAATCATTACTGCATACATAGGAGCGCCTGAAACTATGATGCCCATAAAGAAAAATAATCCCCGTATCACACTTTCAACAGGATGATGACGAAGCCCGGTGGTAACATCCACATTATTATCTGCATGATGCACTACATGAAACCGCCACAGGAATTTTACTTTATGCTCAATGATGTGAACAAACCAGCCCCCAAAAAAATCAAGCACAAAAAAGGAGATGACAATCGTCCAGAAAATATTGGCACCGGTCCACCATACGATACCAAACTGGTTGGCTGCACACCAGTCGGCTAACCTAATGATGATAAAAGCAAGCCCTGTATGGATGATTAAATGAAGAAGAGTAAAAGATAAATTGACGGACGCATGACGAACCCTGGTTTTTTTATAACTCATCACCAGCAGGGGGATAGACCCTTCCAGCATCCAAAGCAGGAGCATACTGCTGATGAGTATGATCATGCGCTGCACAGGATGACTGTCGAGAGTATTAAAATACGTGATGATGCTATCCCACATGGCAAGCCGTATTATAAGAATGAAAAGTTACGAACTAAATGTAAAAGGCCGGTCAATTGTTCATTAAATCATTGGGCATTATTTCATTCTCCTTATCAACGGGAAATTCATGACTGCAGTCAAAACAATGGTTGACCTTATCAACGGCTAATGCATAATCGCCCAGGAAAAAAGTAGAAATAGCGGTGAGCCAGTTGATGGCCTTGCGGGGTGTACTTACCAGTTCAATATTATGCGATCCGCATTGGGGACATGTAACAGTTTTCTTGTGTTCCTCTTGCAGCGCCGTCAAAATTTGTAAAGCTCTTTCTGCCTGTATTTCTGCTACCATTAATTTAATGCCGCCAACAGCCTGGGTCCACACGGGATTCATCGTTACTGTATTCTCATCTTTTAACCAGCAATTAATGCCATCTTCTTCCAACCGGCCCATATCAATATGTGCAGGGATATAATTATCGTATTGACGAATGGGAATGAAGTTCACTCATGTAAAATAAAAAATCTCTCTTAAGAAAAGAGAGATCTGCTATAATATATTATGCTACGCCAGCCGCCAGCGCTTACTGATTCAGCATTAAAGGCATTACCAGCATCAACAGCTCTTCGTTATCATCTTTGTCAGATGGTTTGATCAAACCCGCTTTGGTCGGCGTTGATAATTCCATATTCACTTCATCACTGTCAGCAGCATTAAGCATTTCAATCAAAAATTTTGCATTGAAGGCGATCATCAGGTCTTCGCCGTTATACTGGCATTTCATTCGCTCATTTCCTTCAAAACTAAAATCAACATCCTGTGCAGCCAGTTGTAATTCGCTGCCGCTGATACTTAAGGCCACCTGGTTGGTGCTTTTATTACTGAACACACTTACACGACGCAAAGCGCTTTGAAAGTCATTTTTATTAACCGTTAACCGGTATGGATTATCTGCGGGTATCACCACTTTATAATCAGGAAAACGGGCATCAATCAGGCGGCAACTCATTTGTGTAGTGCCATGCTTAACAAATAAATGATTGCTGTTATAGCTGAGGGTGATCTCATCTTCATTACCCGGAATAGCAGCTTTTAATAAATTAAGTGGTTTGCGGGGAACGATAAAAGAATCATTTTTCGGACATTTTACATCCGTTCTTTTATAACGGACCAGGCGATGCGCATCGGTAGCTACAAACTGCAATCCTTTTTTATCCAGCTCAAAGAAAACACCGGTCATGGCAGGGCGCAAATCATCATTGCTGGTAGCAAATAATGTTTTATTGATAGCCGTTACCAATGCACTTGCTGTCATAGTAAAGGAGGTGGTATCATCTGCTGCAGGTTCTTTAGGAAAATTATCCGGGTTTTCCCCCATTACTTTATACTTACCGTTGTCGCTGGTAAGTTCTATTCCAAAATTTTTATCTATTGTAAACGTTAATGGCTGATCGGCAATATTTTTTAATGAATCCATGAGTATTCTTGCAGGAATACAAACTTTGCCGCTGTCTTTAGCTTCTATATCCAGCTGCACCCGCATCACAGTTTCAAGATCAGTAGCTACCACCGTCAGTTTATTTTTTTCAACTTCAAATAAAAAGTCTTCCAAAATAGGCAGCACTGTGTTGGCATTGATAACACCCGAAATATGCTGCAATTGTTTCAGTAAAGAGGAAGAGGATACAATAAACTTCATCGTATATATCGTTTGAGGCGAAACTACTGATTTTTGGTACACAGCCAACACTTTATAGGAGTATGTGCCGGTCGGTTGCAAAAATGCCCGGCACCGGCTCCCCGCCGCTTGTGCCTGCCTAACTTTGCCCTATGCTTTACAAAAAATCGCTGACGAAAGAACAGGCCTTACAGAAGCTAAAGCATTACTGCGGTTACCAGGAACGGTGCCACAGCGAAGTAAAACAGAAACTGTATGACCTGGGAGTTAACAAAAAAGGTCATGATGAATTAATAGCGACGCTCATCGAAGAAAAATACCTGGATGAAGAAAGGTTTGCGATAGCTTTTGCCGGCGGCAAATTCAGGATGAAACAATGGGGCCGTGTAAAAATAAAATATGAGTTGAAACAAAAACAGGTAAGTGATTATAGCATTAAAAAGGCATTAAAGCAGATTGGTGAAGCAGAATACCTGGATTTGCTGAAACAATTGGCTATTGAAAAATACAAGGACCTGAAAAACGAACAATACATGGTAAGGAAGAAAAAGACCATGGATTATTTATTACAAAAAGGCTTCGAGTTGGAGCTGATAATAAAAATAGCAGACAAGATCGTCAATCAAACATAGAGTTTAATTTCTCAATGGTTCATACAAAATTATTCTATCGAAAAATCTGACTATAAATTTTATTCCTCCTAACCTTCTGGAAATTGGTAGAAAACAGAATCAATTAAGTGTTTCAACAAAACCCCTCTGGTTGGCGCTATTGTTTGATATCCTTCATTAATTCTTTCACCGCCGCTTCTAATTGCTGATCGGTTCCTTTTACTGCCTGCTCATACTCATTCATTACTTTAATATCGGGTTCTGTTTGCGAGTTTTCCAAATACTTTCCGTTCATTGCTTTTACTCCTACAGGAGGAACACCCCAACGAATGCCACTATCCATTAATCCTTCCCAACCGGCGAATGTACAGGTGCCGGGCACCGGCATTCCTACTAATTTAGTGATGTGCTGGCTTTGTACCATATATGCATAGCAGTGCCCATCGCTATAATTCGCTTCATTGGCCAATGAAATGCTGGGTTTGGTCCAGCGGAAATTGGGTTCAAAACCATTACTGCGATTATCAGTAGCATAGTCCATATATTTTTTACCGCTTAAAAACATTTCAAGGTCGGCCACCAGGTCGCCACCACCATTGAAACGGGTATCCACCACCAATCCTTTTTTATTAAAAAATTTACCCATCACTTCTTCATAAACGCTACGATAAGCGCCATCGTTCATGCCGGGAATATGTACATAACCTAAAGTGCCGTTGCTTAATCTTTCCACTTCATCCTGGTTGCGACGTACCCAGCGGCGATACAGCAATCCATTTTCTTCTCCAATGGAAACAGGTTTTATTGTAATATCTTTTTTTGTGGTGCCATCTGTTAAGCTCAACAAAGTGTTTTTTCCTGCTTTACGATTCAGGTATTGCGCAAGATCTTTATCAGGAGTAATTAACTCGCCGTCGATTGCTTCAATGATCATCCCTGCTTTTACATTAAGCCCGGCTTTATCTAACGGACCATCTTTAATTACCTCTGTAATCTTTACACCATTACCATTGTAAGCAGCATCATACAAAGCCCCAAGAGAAGCTGTAGCATCTCCATTGGGGTTTGCAGCAAAATAACTGGCGCCACTATGGGATACACTTAATTCACCCAACAACTCGCTCAGCATTTCTGAAAATTCATAATTATTACCGATGCCGGGAAGATATTTTTCATAATCTCCTTTATAGCTATCCCAGTCTACTCCATGAAAACTGGCGGTATAAAATGTCTTCTTTGTTTTGCGCCATACATGATCAAACAGGAACGCTTTTTCTTTTGCTACGTCCACTACCATTTCGCCATTAATTGTAACCCGGTCCTGTTTACTACTGGCCGGATCAATTTTAATGATGCCACCATCACTGTTCAGAAAAATATTCTTTTGTTCTTTATCCCACATCATATTGGCAGCATTGGCTCCCAATGGCACCATCATTTTAGTTTCTTTAGTACGGAGATTGGTGCTCCATAGATTATATCCTTTTTCAAACCGGGCAAGATAATATAAGGTTTCGCCATCCTTGCTTACCAACGCATCGCCCAATGCCGAAGAATGAATGGTGAGTTTTGCTTTACGCATTGATAAACCTTCCCACTCCACGACTACTGCGCTGTCTTTTTTTCTTTCTTTCTTTTTACTGGTATCTGCTTTTGCTTTGCTTTCTTCTGTTTCTTTCAGCAATGCTGCATCCTCTTTGCTTAGTTTAAAACGATCCCAGGCCTCCTGCGTAAAGAAGAGAGCATAGGCATCACTTTGTGCACCGCCGCTCATGGCAGCAGCACGCAAACCGTCACGATTGGTAAACCATAACATTCCTTTGCCACCCATGATCCATTTAGGACGATAATCATTAAAGCCACTCTCTGTAAGGTTAACGATCTTTCCTTTTCCATCGGCCTGCACCAACCCTACTTCTCCCACCGCACTTCCTGCAATGGCATAATCAAAGAATAACCATTTACTATCAGGACTCCACTGGAAGTATTGATCATTCTCGCCCCAGGCAAATAACTGGTCGCCATTCAGCAAGCTCCTGGTTTGTTTGGTAGCAATTGTATAAATTTTTAAAGTATTGCGATTCTCAATGAATGCAATTTCCTTTCCATCGGGTGAATATTGCGGCTGTGTATTTTCATTGGCATTATCAATGACCGGCGTTTCTTTTAATACCGTAGAGGCATAGAAATAGGGGTCTTCAGCACGGGTCATTTTCGTTTCATAAATTCTCCAGCGGCCGTTCCTTTCCGAACCATATAACAAGGCTTTGCCATCAGGAGAAAAACTTACACCGGTTTCCTGTTCGGGAGTGCTGGTGATCCGTTTGGTAATTCCACCGTCCACACTGGTAACAAACACATCGCCGCGATAAATGAAAGCTACTTCTTTTGCATTGCCTGCTACACTCATGCCACTACCTGTAGAAACTTTTACCACCTGTTCATTATTACTACGGGCATCGGCTGCAATCCGGATGTTTACCTTTTGTGGGGTGCCATTTGTTGTTGTATAAAGCTCTCCGTTCCAGCTAAAACATAATACGCCAGCAGTACTCATGCTTAAAAAGCGGACAGGATGTTTTTTGAAAGAAGTTATCTGCTCACTTTTGCCACCTGTTATATTCATTTTATGAATATTGAATGATCCGCTTTCTTCACTCAGGTAGTAAAAGGCTTTATCATTATCTGTGAAAACAGGATTGCGGTCTTCTCCGTTAAAGCTGGTGATCTTGGTATGCTTACCCGTTTTAATATTATATGTCCATATATCACGGGTAATAGCTGAAGTATGATGTTTGCGCCAGCTGTTCTCACCACCTTTTTTATCATGATAGATCAATGTGGTTCCATCCTTATTATATTTCACATCTTCAGCCGGGCTGGCCAAAACCTGTTGCACCCTACCAGCCTGAACAGAAACAGCATATAATTCGGGTTGAGACCCAGTAGGAAATAAACGATTGCTGGCAATATCCATTCTTACTCCGCCAAATAAAACCGTTTTATCATCTGTGCTGAAATCATAGGGATATTCATTGGCGGAATGATAAGTAAGCCGTCTTGCTTCTCCTCCGTCAACAGGAATGCGAAAAATATCAAAATTGCCATACCGGTCACTGGCAAAGGCAATGCTTTTACCATCGTGACTCCATACCGGCATAAAATCGTGTGCTTCGTGAAGGGTTAATGGAATGGCAGTGCCGCCGCTGGCTGCTACTTTATACAGGTCGCCTTTATAAGTAAACACGATAGTTTTTCCATCAGGCGAAATAGAAGGATATCGCAACCAGGTCGGATCGTTTTGTGCTGACAGGTTGGAGATGGCAATGATCAGCAGCAGGGATGAAAAAAGTTTTGGCATAAAAATAATTAAGAGGTGAATAAAGTTAGGAGCTTTGATGAAGTGTAACAAAATTGTTCTCACAGCTTCCTTCTTATTTATGTTTTGCTAAAAGCGAAGTTTTATAAGGATGTATCATGGTTTTCCATGTATTATTGCGGTTAGTTTTTTATCACTATGACGTCACGCCAGAAAAAGAGACTACTCCGGTTTACGATATCCCTTACCCTTTTAGCGATGCTGGCCGTTGCCGGCTGGATGTTTTATCAATGGCTTAACTATCGTAAGGCAAAATTCACCCGTTATCCTGAGTTTGGCATTGCTATTCCTGAAGCGTATGTTATTCACGGTATTGATGTATCCCGTTACCAGCGCACCATTGCCTGGGAAGAAGTAGGTGCGATGAAAGTAAAAGAGATCAGCCTCGGTTTTGCTTTTATAAAAGCTACGGAAGGGATTGGGAATGCTGATCCGGAATTTCGCAGAAACTGGAGACGATCCAAAGCCAATGGGATCATCCGTGGCGCTTATCATTTTTTTATTGCTTCAAAGGATGGACGACTGCAGGCACAAAATTTTATTGATAAAGTAGATCTTGAAAGCGGTGATATGCCACCTGTGTTAGATGTTGAACAATTAAATGGAACTACAACGGCAGAGCTAAAAAAAGAGATCAAAGAATGGCTGGCGATTGTAGAGAATTACTATCATGTGAGACCCATCATTTATACCAATATAGATTTTTATAAACGCAACCTCGGAAGTGAGTTTGATGAATATCCGTTGTGGGTGGCTCATTATTACGAAGAGAAACAACCCCGGATTCAACGGGGCTGGATCTTCTGGCAGCACAATGATGCCGGAAATGTGAATGGCATCACCTCAAAAGTAGATTTCAATGTGTTTATTGGCGATTCGGTCGAATTTAGAAATATGCTGATCCGGTAAAAACTATTTACAGCACTGTCGTGTTGAATTGCTGTAACTTGTTTGAAGCAAAATTTTAGGGTATGGAGCAGGGCTGGGATCCGGATGTTAAAAAATATTTTATAAAGGTGCTGAATTCAATTTCCATGGGCCTTTTATGGCTGATGGCAATGGTCACTGCTGGTCTTTATTTTGGACTGGCCTATAGTGCGGAGGGCAGACCGGTAATCTATACAATTATATTTTACATTATGCTGGTAGCAACTCTTTTGCTATTGATCCTTTACTACTATCGCACCTGGAAGAAATAATAACGCTTGTTCCGTTGTTTCTTTAACGATAAAATACCTTTCAGCAGGTATCCAAAGCCCGGCAAAAATTCTTATTTTGGATACTTATAACTATTGCATGTACCTGAAACAGATCAGCCGCACCTTAATTATTACTGGAGCATTCATTATCTGGACCATTAAATTTTTTGTAAGGCCATTTCATATATGGGAGGATGGAAAGTTTTTCTTAGGCATTGCTCCTAATTTATTGGGTTCATTTCTTATTCCTTTTGGCGCCTACTGGTTTTTCAGTGGAAGAAATTTTTTTATCGCCCGGATTTTCAGACTTCAGTCCGCTTATGATCTTCGCGTGGTATGCCTGCTTGGTTTTGGTATGCTGATCGTAAATGAATACCTGCAAATGATACCCTTCTTCGGCAGAACGTTTGATTATAACGATATCTTTTTTTCATCAGTGGGTTTGATGGTGTCTCACTTTGTTTTTGGAAAACTGCAGCAACGGGATTTGCAGCGGCAGGTAATTTAACTGCTATGGTCTGCAATGATCACCCATTTGCCCTTTATCTTTTGCAGCAATAAAGTATAATGACCACTCAGGTCCCCGACGCTTCTTTTCAGAAACCATTTGCCCACTACCTGGTAATACTCCCCGGAAAGTTTTTTTACTTTAATTATATCGAAACTGAGCTTACCCATTGCTGATGTATCGGGATAGCCCTTCTTATAATTGTTGAGTGTATTTGTCCAGCCGTAGGTAACGCCGCTTTTTCCAATGAACATCAATGAATCGTTTTTCCAATAACCGGCCATAAATTTTTCCAGGTCACCGGCATTCCACGCAAAAGTTTGCCGGACCAACAAATTGCGGATATAAGTTTCATCCTGTGATTGTGCGATGGAATGAATGCTGCACAAAAGAAGAAAGGCAATCAGCGATTGTTTCATAATTCTAAATTTATCTTCAAGGTAAGAGAAAAAAGAAAAAGCCGGTTGAATCATCAGTGTTCACAATCATCTGAATGGGCATGATTATGCACCCGGCAAAAACGATAATTAAGGAGATGAGCCACAACAATAAAAACAACTGCCGGTACCAGTAACCAGGCGGCATATTGAATAAAAAACTCTTTCATGACCAAAAACAGGAACCCAATAGTGAACAATGTCAACGGTACCCGGTTATGATGATGCTTACGGTAACCATGATAAAGCGAATAACTTCCAATTCCAAAAGCCAGCACGATCATGCTAATCTCAAATGTTTCATTATTGATGATATCCATCCCGAACAGTGGCAGGCTGCTGATTAGTAGCGGCAGTAAAGCACAATGAATCGCACAGGCCAGTGAAGCCCCAATC
>DASVOE010000039.1:0-1825 GCA_036383515.1 Chitinophagaceae bacterium
CAGACGCACCTATCGTTGGGATAGAACCATCAGCTATTCTAACACTCAGGGATGAATATATTGATCTTGCTACAGAACAAAACAGGGCAAAAGCTATTGCGTTATCGGCTCATGTGTTTACGATCGAAGAATTTATCGTGAATGAAGAAGCAAAAGGAAACATTTCAAAGCAACAATTCACAGAAGAAAAAAAGATGATCGCTGTGCATGGGCATTGTTATCAAAAAACATTATCGTCGCAGCATTACAGTAATGGTATGCTGAGCCTTCCAGCAAACTATGTTGTACAGATCATCCCATCCGGTTGTTGTGGAATGGCAGGTTCTTTTGGCTATGAAAAAGAACATTTCAATGTATCGCAGTCAATAGGAGAGTTGGTATTATTTCCTACTGTCCGGAATCTAACAGAAGATGTATTGGTCGCTGCATCCGGAACATCCTGCCGGCACCAGATCAAAGATGGGACAAAACGGTTGGCCCTCCACCCGGCAGAGATATTATTTGATGCGTTGGTAAATAAAGAGGAGTTGTTATTGCAATTGTAAACGCTGTTCGGTTTTGTTTTGAGTCTTCATCGGGGTTTTTCTTCGCGATTTATTTTTTGCTCCAGCGATTGTATTATTTCCATTTGCTTTGCCTGGTTCTCAATAAGCGATTGTATTTGATCCTCCAATAGTAAATCCATTTTCTCATGCAGAGATCGTAATTCCAACTCAGCTTTTAAATTGATCAGGTAATCATTTTCACTCCGCTGCCTGTCTTTCTCTTCCTTGCGGTTTTGACTCATCATAATCACCGGCGCCTGCAAAGCGGCAATGCAGGATAAAACCAGGTTCATTAATATAAAAGGGTAGGGGTCAAAATCTTCTTTATTCGGAGCCAGCGTATTAAATAATATCCACACAACAAGAATGCAAAAAAAGGAAATGATAAAAGCCCAGCTGCCGCCAAAACGGGCAACCTTATCCGATATTTTTTGTCCCCTTGAAAGCAAATCTTTCGGAGGATTCATGAGGTTTTCAATGATCAGCTTTTCATCTTCCATAGCTTTTTTTACAATACATTGAAGTTTGGTCAGGTGATCATTGGCCGTTTGCAGGCCCACTTCAGTACTAGTATCCATATTGCAGAGGTTTAATTTATAGCAGAAGGTAGCCAATATTTTTGGGCTTTAAAATGGATCGTTTTTTGGGCCATGACAATTTATTTTGACACAGGTAGTGAACAATGAAAAATAAACTTCAACCCGGGCACGTACTTTTTTTCTTTTAATCCGTCTTGTAAGACTGGAGTGCCGGGCTGTTCTTCTAATAGACTGCATTCAATCAACAGGTAAGGGGTTTAAAGAAAGGCCCCGAACTATCATTATTAAACAAGTGTTCGTATTCACAGGTGCAGGTTTCATTGATGAACCCTGGTCGGATTGGCTATAGTCAGTAAGTCGAACAATAAACGATTGCTTTATGAAATCTTGTAGCCTCAGGAGCTGCTTCTATGTTTTTCGTTCTTTAGCAATAACCCTGGCATTGCTGGTTACTGAAAAAGCGTTTTCACAAATCAGCGTTCATAAGATTGAACCTGCTTTTTGGTGGATCGGGATGAAAAATAAGCAGGTCCAGTTAATGGTCTATGGTAATAATATCAAAGGCGCTGCTGTAAAAGTGATGTCTTCAGGTGTTAAGGTGTTGAATGTTCAGGACGGTGATAGCCCCAATTATTTATTTGTTACGATACTCATTCCTCCCACTACTCCCGCGGGTAAAATCCAGTTTCAATTTGAAAAAAATAATAGCAGGTCTTCGTGGTTGTATGAACTGAAAGAAAG
>DASVOE010000040.1:0-46460 GCA_036383515.1 Chitinophagaceae bacterium
TTTAAATTTTGATTAAGAATCAAGACGTATGGACAAATTGATCTATCTGGTTCCCGTGATGGGAATTATTGGTTTACTCTACACATTTGTAAAGTTCAATTGGGTTGCTAAACAGGATGCCGGTACCGACCGTATGAAAGAAATCAGCAATTTTATTGCTGAAGGAGCTATGGCTTTCCTGAAAGCCGAATGGAAAGTGCTGGGTTATTTTGTAGTGATCGTTGGCATTTTACTGGCTGTCATGGCGCAAGCCAATCCTCATTCACACTGGTCTATTGCCATTGCTTTTATACTGGGTGCAGTATTGAGTGCTACAGCAGGATTTATTGGAATGAAGGCGGCTACTAAAGCCAATGTTCGTACAGCACAGGCGGCCCGCACTTCATTGAGCAAAGCCCTGAATGTTTCTTTTACCGGGGGCGCTGTTATGGGTGTGGGTGTGGCAGGTCTTGCCGTGTTAGGCCTCGGTGGTTTATATATTGTATTAAAACATTTTTTTGCACCGGATGCAGCCATGAGCTCATATGAAATGGTAAGAACCATTGAAGTGCTGACCGGTTTTTCGTTGGGTGCCGAAAGCATTGCCTTATTTGCCCGTGTAGGTGGAGGTATCTATACAAAAGCAGCTGACGTAGGTGCTGACCTGGTTGGTAAAGTAGAAGCAGGTATTCCTGAAGATGATCCCCGCAATCCTGCCACCATAGCCGATAATGTGGGTGATAATGTAGGTGATGTAGCGGGTATGGGTGCCGATCTTTTTGGCTCTTATGTAGCAACCGTTCTTGCAACTATTGTATTGGGACAACAAACGATTATAGCCCCCGGCAGTTCAGATATGCTGGGTGGATTTTCTCCCATTGTATTACCTATGCTCATTGCCGGTATTGGTATTTTATTTTCGATCGTTGCTACTTTATTTGTTCGCATCAGTGATAGTGCCGGTATCAATACCCACACCGTTCAAAAAGCATTGAACATGGGTAACTGGGGCTCTATCATTCTTACGGCTATTGCTGCTTTCGGATTAGTTTACTGGTTATTACCGGAAGAAATGATATTACGTAATGTTCCTTTTACCAAATGGGGTGTGATGGGTGCTATTGCAGTTGGGTTATTAGTAGGTGCATTGATGAGCATCATCACTGAATATTATACAGCCATGGGCAAACGCCCGGTGCTGAGTATCATCCGCCAATCATCAACAGGTCATGCAACGAATGTAATTGGTGGTTTGGCCGTAGGTATGGAATCTACTTTTTTACCTATTCTTGTTTTAGCAGGTGGCATCTGGGGTTCTTATGAATGTGCAGGTTTATATGGCGTAGCCATTGCCGCAGCTGGTATGATGGCAACCACCGCTATGCAATTAGCAATCGATGCCTTCGGTCCTATTGCAGATAATGCAGGTGGTATAGCCGAGATGAGTGAATTGCCTCCGGATGTTCGGGAAAAAACAGATGTACTCGATGCTGTTGGAAACACTACTGCTGCTTCAGGTAAAGGATTTGCGATTGCTTCTGCTGCATTAACAGCGCTGGCATTATTTGCAGCCTTTGTAGGTGTAGCAGGTATTTCAGGTATTGATATTTATAAAGCCAATGTATTAGCCTGTCTTTTTGTAGGCGCCATGATACCTTTCATCTTTTCTTCCCTTGCCATTCGTGCAGTGGGTGAAGCAGCGATGGCGATGGTGGAAGAAGTGCGCCGCCAGTTCCGCACTATTCCGGGAATTATGGAAGGAACAGGAAAACCTGAGTATGATAAATGCGTAGCTATCTCCACACAGGCCTCGCTTAAAAAAATGATGTTGCCGGGTGCTATTGCTATTATTTCTCCATTGATCATTGGTTTTATGCCTGGATTGGGCGCTGAAGCATTAGGTGGATTTTTAGCTGGTGCTACCGTAAGTGGAGTATTGATGGGAATGTTTCAGAACAATGCAGGTGGTGCCTGGGATAATGCAAAAAAATCGTTTGAAAAAGGTGTTGAGATAAACGGACAGACTTATAAAAAAGGATCTGACCCGCATAAAGCTGCTGTAACAGGTGATACAGTAGGTGATCCGTTTAAAGATACTTCAGGACCATCTATGAATATCCTCATCAAACTGATGTCAATTGTTTCCTTGGTAATTGCACCTTCTCTTGCACAGATGAACGCCTCTTCGGCCCATGAGAATACGCTTACAAAAGTAGAAATGACCGTTACTGCTGATACCGGTGCGGAAGGTCAGCTGGTAGCTGCGTTAAAAAATGACGGTCTTATTGATGGTAAAAATTTCACCATAGAATTAAACGATGGTTCTTTATCAATAAATGATAAGCTGCAACCTGCTGAAATATCAGAAAAATATCGTATCCTTGTTCCCGGCCAATCAAAATTGAAACTCGTTAGTAAAGAAGATATAAAATAATTGAAGAGCTTAATCAGAACCATTACTTAAGTCCTGCTGTTTCCACAGTGGGACTTATTATTTTCCCCTGTTTAACTGAGAAGTAAAGACTCCATGTAAATAACCGATACGCCTTCTCCAAAGATCCACCACTGAGCTTTAAAATTGACCACTGGTCATTGCCAGTTCCTAAAAAATGGTTTCAATTGTCCATCTTGTAACCTTTTCCAACCCGCTGCGTCTCAATGTTAACGCATGTTAAAAAAAATTAAATATAGTTAGAAAGAGTACATTATACGAAATTGGTCGTATATTCGGCCTACAAAAATTCCTGAAGCTATGTCGACAACTAAAGTTATAAAGCCAACTGAAAGTGAGTTAGAGATCCTGCAGATACTTTGGACAAAAGGACTTGCTACCGTTCGTGAAGTGCATGAAGATCTTGCCCAGATCAAAGACGTAGGGTATACTACTACCCTCAAGCTAATGCAGATCATGAATGAAAAAGGATTGGTGAAAAGAGATGATTCAATGCGTACCCATGTGTACCAGGCTGCCGTGAATAAGGAAAGAACACAAAAGCATTTGTTGAATAAAATGATCGATAGTCTTTTTGGTGGTTCACCAACCCAGCTTGTGATCCAGGCATTGGGCGAAAGTAAAGCCAGTCCTGAAGAAATCGAAAAGATCCAGACCTTATTGAACGATCTTAAAAACAATAAGTAAAGCATTCTGCAATGAACAACATCATGGGGCAGTCAAACTTTCTGCAGGCACTAGGCTGGGCTGTGTTGAACAGCTTATGGCAAATAGCCCTGCTTTGGATCGTTTACCAGTTCATCACTGGAGTTTTAAAAATAAAAAATCCTGCATCGAAAAGTTCATTAGCCTCCCTGTTGTTATTTACAGGATTCGTGTGGTTCATTTTTACTTTCTTCTCCATATTTATTTCTGAATCAGCCGACGCCGCCATTGTTTCATCAGGGCTTATCAATATGGAAGGCAATCAACAGCTTAACGATTGGCTGGATCAAACGCTGCCCATTGCATCATTGCTCTATCTTATTTTATTACTACTTCCCTTGCTTCATTTTATAAGAAACTATCGTTATGTGCAGGTGATACGTCAATATGGATTGAGTAAGGCCGATGTAGAATGGAGAATGTTTGTAAAAAAAGTAGCGGCACAAATGGGAATTAAAAAGCCGGTTCATATCTGGGTATCGGAATTAGTTACTTCACCCGTTACGATTGGATATATAAAACCGATTATCCTTGTTCCTCTTGCAGCGGTTAATCATTTATCAACCCAGCAACTGGAAGCCGTATTATTGCATGAGCTGGCGCATATCCGCCGCTATGATTATTTTATTAATCTTATTCTGAAGTTTATACAAAGTATTCTTTATTTCAACCCCTTTGTAAAGGCATTTGTTGAGATCGTAGAAAGAGAAAGAGAAAAAAGCTGTGATGAAATGGTCATACAGTTCCAGTATGATCCGCATGGGTATGCTTCGGCTTTATTGGTAATGGAAAAAACCAATCACCTGCCTAAACCCTTAGCAGTTGCTGCCGCAGGAAAAAAGAATGACCTGCTCCATCGTATAGAATGGATCATGGGCGTTCAGAAAAAGCCTGTTGTTTCTTTTAATAAACTGGCTGGTTTATTAGCAGGCCTGCTTTGCATTATTACGTTGAATGCACTGGTCATTCTCAGCAAGCCTTCGGTAGCCAGCAACAGTATTTCTTCTTTTTCGCCAGTAGGTTCACCTTTTTATTTCTTTACCGGCGATGATGAAAAAGCCGGAGAACCTATGATGATGGCAGAAAATCAAACAAAGGAAATAGAAACCACGGCTAAACAGGTTCAGCAGGGAACTGCTGCTGCAGATCATTCAACAAAAATAAAATCAAAAGAGCCGGATCCCGGTGAACAAATACAGGCACTGATCCACCCGTTTGCAATGGCTGTAGCCAACTTTGAACAACCAGAAATACCTGAATTGAAAAGATACCAGGAAGACCAGGTGAAAAAAGCTATTGATGCTTCTAAAAAAGTATTACAGGAAGGTCAATGGAAAACGGTAGAAAAAAATATTGCAGAAGTTTTTACCCAACAACAAAAAGAGACGCTGAAAGCAGAATATATGAAAGAGATGAGTAAGCTGGATCTGGACAATTGGGAGCAGAAACTACGAACCGCTTATGATAAAGTAGACTGGGAAACAGTGAATATTCAATTAGCTAATGCAGTTAATAATATTCGCATGGATAGCCTTCAATATGTATATTCAAAAGCATTAAATAATCTTTGTGTAGTGCAGGATCAGTTAAAAGAAAATAAACTTACATCTATTCCTGACACAGACATAACCCTACAACTGGTAGAACAAAAGAAACACGAGGTAGAAAAAGAGTTGAATAAATTAAAAGCAGCTAAAGCCAGGAAAATAGTTCACCTGTAATTTTTCGTTCTCACCCAATCATTCAGCAATAGTTTAATAGCATCTCGGGCAAGCCTGGCTATACTTATTCCCTAATAAAAATCCAAGAACGATCTCATGGGTTCCCCTATTGAAATCTTTGAGAAGATTGTTGCTGCTTTCCCTGTCATAAGCATAACTCACATTAAAGGTGTTGCTCACATTCAATCCGAGCATACCGGCATAACCATCCTGTACTCGATAGCTACCCCCTACCCACAAAAGATCCCTGTATTGAAACTTTACATTTAGTTCAGGTTGAAATTCTGTTTTAGCACCACCGCTGATATATTTAACCATCAAAGAAGGAATGGCATTTACATCTTCAGATAGCAGGAAGCGATATCCTGCTGTTAAAAACAAATGAGGAACAAATCTCGATTTAGTAAGGATGGCTGCATCATCTATAAAAGAATAATTCTGTGGAATAGCTTGCTGCACAGCAAACCCAACAAAATAATCTCTTGAATATAACCACAGGCCTACAGCAATATCGGGTCGGATCTTCGTCAGTTCAGCAGAGGTAGTAGAGCCTGTTGATGGATCATAGGCATTCCCTGTTCCACTAAAATCATGTTTACTTCTATCAATACCAACTCTTGTTATCCCTGCAGAAAATCCACCTGAAAGATTAGTAGTGGGGCTTAACCCAAGATGATACGCATAGGAAGCACTGGCTGAGAAACGGCTATAACTTCCCGTTACATCATTGACAACAGATAAGCCAATACCATGATGTGGCTCTGCAGCCGTATATGTTTCCCAATAAGCCTTGCCTCTTGGATTTTCACCGGGTACCTGGAATGAGGTAGAAGATGTCCGGTAATCATTTTTTCCCAACGGGCCATGTATCGTGAAATAAGTTGTTTTCGGTGCACCGTTCAATCCTACCCATTGATCCCTCACACTTACTTTCATATCCGTATAATTTTCAATCCCTGTAATAGCAGGATTAATTATATAAGGATTGACGATATACTGTGTATAATGCGGCCGCTGCTGCGCTGCAGCAAATACAACCATAAACACACATAAGGCAGTGAGCAATTTTTTTTCCATGGCTATCGTATTACATCCACATAACCGGCAGAACGGGCCCGGCCATTTTTCGGATCGATCACATAATAATAGGTTCCCACAGGTACATCTTTACCATTTACTTTCCCCTCCCAGGGTTTACTATATCCTACCGAATGATAAACCAACTGTCCATAACGGTTAAAAATATCAACGGTACAACCCGGATAACTTTCAAGATAAGGTATCTCCCACCTGTCGTGTACTCCATCCCCGTTAGGGCTAAAGATGTTGGGTATGATCAGCGCTTTCAGCACTTTCACAAATACCTGGTCGCTTACTTTACATCCTTTATCTGACGTTACAGTTAGTGTATAAGTAATATCATCACCGGGTGATGCCATTGGATCGGCAATTGCAGGGTCACTTAAACTAGTGGGGGGCGTCCATAAATAGGTGACAGGCATACTGGCATTGGCAGCCGGGGTAAGCATTATTGTTCCTCCTTCCAATACAAATTTATCAGGCCCGGCATTCACACCCGGCTTTGGATTTACTTCCACGATACTGCTCATTACATTACTACAACCGTTGGTGCCGGTATAAGTATAAGTAATCGTATGCTGACCAGCACCCGCAGTGGCCGGGTTGAATAATCCGGCAGAAGAAACACCGTTGCCACTAAACACACCAGCGCCTGGCAATCCATTTGTCATTTGCGCTTGTTGAGTAAGCACGAAGGAAGGTGTATTCTCACAAACTGGTGCCACCGTATTGAACTCAAGTGTCGGCGTTGCTAATAATGTTATGGTACGGGTAAACGTATTTAAACAGGTAGCTCCTGAATAGGCCACATATCTTATCGTAACGGTTTTAGATGCAGGGCTTCCAAATTCAGGATAAGCATGTGTATATATCTCGCCGGTTGTTGGATTGTTGTCTGTTAATTTAATGGTGGGATCATTGGTATAATCCCAGTAGATATCCAGTTTTACCAGGCTGCCAACATCTACCGAAGATGCATCTTTAATACTTACAGGTTGGTTACTGCAAAGACCTGCATTGTTTTGCAGGGCAAAATTCGCCAGAGGAACTGAACCATTCACAAAGAAAGTATTTCGCACCGTATCGGTACAACCTTTATCCGAATAAACAATTAATGTAGTTGTGTAAAAACCTGTTGTCGCAAATTGATGTGCGGGGTTTTGAACAATAGATGTATTGGGATTGCCAGCGCTTGCATTTGCATCCCCAAAATTCCATTGCCAGGCTGCAATGGTGCCGGGGTTTATCTTAGTGGTATCTAAGAATGGGGCTCTTATATCAGTTAAGCAAGCTTTCGGACTGATGAAACCTGCATGGGGTAGCGCATTTATTTCAACTGATTTAGTAGCCACTGCACTTACACAACCTTTACTATTTTCTACCTGTAATGTTACGTTGTATGTTCCTGTGTTTATAAAAGTATGCGAAGTTGCTCCTCCTGCATTTAAAACGTTCGTATTCCCATCACCATAATTCCAGTTCCATTTCACCAGTGTGCCGCTATTTGCCACAGATGTTTCCGAAAAAATAATACTCCTGGAAACACAACCCGGTAAAGAAGTGCTGAATGTTGTTGTGGGCAAAGCGTTAACCGTTATTGTCCTGGTCGCAAAATTATTTACTGTCTGGCAACCTTTGTCAGAAACCACATAAAGTGTTACTGTATACACTCCGGGCAATACGTATGTATGAACAGGGTTTTTAATTGTTGAAGTATTGCCATCACCGAAATTCCAGCTCCATTGCGTTACGGTGCCTGTGATAACTGTACTATTTTCGGTGAAATTAACTGCCGTACCCGTACATACTTCTGCCGGCGCATTGAATACTGCCTGAGGTTCGGGATAAATAGTATTCAGCAGTTGAGTTTTTGTATCGGTACAACCGTTATCTGAAGTAGCAGTTAATGTAACATTATAAGGACCGGTACTTGTATACGTATTAATGGGATTTTGTAGTACAGATGTATTACCATTACCGAAATCCCATGCATAAGAAGCTATAGTACCAGAACTGATGGAAGATGAATTATTAAAACTGGCAGCACCCGCAGGTAAACACACGCTGGGCAAATTAAAATTTGTCACCGGGTTTACACTTATCGTAACAGGTTTGCTGAAAACAGTACTGCTGCATCCACTGTTTGTTTCAACCATTAATGTCACTGTATAAACGCCCGGTGTTGAATATATATGTGTTTGGTTAATATTACTGGTAGCAACTACCGTTGGCGTAGCATCGCCAAAGTTCCAGTTCCATTTTACCAGGGTCAGGCTCCCGGTAGCAGTGGAAGTGTCGCTGAAGGTGATCGTTTTACCAACGCAAAGTGGTGTGCGGAAACCAAATTTTGCAACAGGAAGATCATTGAGTGCAACAATCTTTGTAACAGTATCTGATATACATCCTACATCAGTTCTTATTGCATACTTAACCGGGTATGAGCCCGATATTGTAAATGTATGAGATGGGTTATTCGCACTACTTGTGCTGTTATCACCAAAATTCCAGTAACGGTTTGCTATCGTTCTTCCATTACTATTTGAGTTATCATTGAATTGAACAGGATTTGCTATACATCCGTTGCTGGTAAAATTAAAATCCGCAACAGGAGGTTCAAAAACCTGGAGATCAAAATCAATCTCCTGCTCTCCACCGCAACCATCAGGTGTTGGATTGTGGGCAATTACTTTAATTGGGTATGATCCGGGCGTCGGAACAGAATAAGGTGTTGGAAGCCTGTATTGATAAAGAATTCTTCCATTCACGGTTGTTGTTGCAAAAGGAACAGGACTGTTAACAGAGACGTTCGGGAATAACCCATTGAATAACCATTGTATTGCAGTAGGCTGGTACGGAAAGGTCATAGAGAAATAAAATGGCGAATTCTTACAGGTAGCAGGAAAATTGACGGTGGCATACTGGTTCTCAACAGAAATATACTGGTAAATATCTTTTATGTTGGTCCCGGCATTATAGCCATAAGATTCCGCATTACCATAACCGTAGGCAATCGCATTAAAACCTGAGTCGGAACTGATCGTATGCTGTCCGGCGCCAACAGAGCCTGTGTAATAAGAATAACCGGGAGCCTGTGGATGCGGAATAAAAGATCCGGCTGGAACTGTAGCTCCATCAATCCTGAACGAAGTAATGGCTGTTCCTGTGTTGGGAATAATAAGGTTATAGAAATGTTGAGTTATAGCAAAATTGGGAGTAGCATTCCAAAGTACTTTATTAATATTTTGTTCTACCGGGCTTAAGTAGATCATTTCCGGATCGCCGGGATTTCCATTTCCACAGGCCCCTTGCGAAGTGAGGTATTGCGCCACGGTGATTGGATCAGTTGATTCAATTCGTAATGGAGACCTGGTTATCGGAATTTCGTAATAAAAATTATTGATCAAAGGATAACCAATGGGGCCACCATTTAGGGTGACGATAGCAGAAGGAGTTGACACACAAACCCTGAAAATATTATTGGGGGAAGTGCCTCCTGTAGGAGCAGTAAGAAATTTTTTACCCCATGCAGATTTTGGAAATGCCTGCACCATATAATTATCTGAAGAAGATGATGAGTTATTACAGGTTAAGCTGATCCGGCCACTACCTGAGAATACGGCAATCCGTTTGCAATTACCCGAGCCCGAACTTATAGATTGAATTTTTGATCCGGTTAAATCCACTCCGGTATAGGGATTTACATCACTTGTTAATTCACCCATTATATTAAAGATCTGTCCCTGCTGAAGATCTACGGTAAAGGGAATGCCTGCCGGGTGACTCAATGTATTGGCACTGGGTGTTATTTCTACTTTGGTTGTTCCGGTATCACATGCCACAACATAAAACCAGCAATTCGCATTGGCGGCATTAGAAACATTCTTATAATTAATGGAATAATATTCTTTGCCCAATGTAGCTGTTGGAAATAGAATGGAGGCGCCCGATATGCTACTATTATAAATATGAGCATACGCTACTATAGGTTTATCACTGGTTATATGTATGCCTTTATTTTCTGCAACACTAGATTCTGCTTTTAGCCTCACATCCTGTGCACCGGACTTAGGAATTGGGTTTGAAGTAAGTACTGTATTGGCAGCTACAAAATAAGTTTGAGAATAACCTACACCCGGAATGCTCACCGTTACATTAGAATTTTGATCGGCAGCAAAATAGAGAACCATTTCCTGAGTATTTCCAGTGGTCATCACACTATGATAACCATACGCCACCCAAAAGTCCTTTCCCTTATTAGAGAAATCCTGGGCAATCGAAACTTTGCTACATATGACAGTTAGTACTAGGGTACTTAATAAACTGAGCTTTTTCATTAAATCCAACGTCCTGGGTGAAAGGGGGTTTTGCAAAGTAATAAAACATATTGAAGAAAGAAATTTCCGGGGGCTTTTACGATTCTATCATGCAATTAATCAGAACAAACGGTAATTAGTATTAATTAGAAGTTATCCATTCCAAAGCCGGCAATTTCTATATGCTGACAGTGGCAAAGTTTCACAACTATGCTCCGGCGATCCATTTGACATATTTACCAAAACAAGCATTCAATATTTTATTAAGAACATAATATTAGACATACATCATAATACTATGTAATTCAATAATTAAATTACTATTATTATAAACTGTTTAATTATTACTGGTAGATTGTTATTTAATGCATTTTATCATCAATTAATTCAAATATAAATATTGAAATAAATAAAATTATACGCTGATAATAAGTTTATTATTAAATATATTATTTGCCCTTATTTTTACTAATGTCAGCGAAACTTCAATTCATGAAAAAGCTAACTGGTTTGGCTGAAATAATTTCCCTTCGGCTAGCCGAATTTTAATAGCCCTTTCCTTTCTTTACAGTTTTTCATTATTACCCAAAATCTCAGAGCCGGGTGATTTTCTCCTGGCAAGAATTATTGCTATTATGGACAATGATCAGGAGGGTGTTTTTTAAAATGTGAAAAGAGTTGAGATGGAAGTTGCCGGGATCGCTCTAAGTAGGAGAATCAATTTTTCAGTTCGAGATTCAATATGTAAGGCAATAAGTAGCGATTGATATAATCCGGTCCTGTATGCCAGGTTGGCTACATTTTGATGAGGGAAAAGCAGGTTAAGGCTGACCGGTTGTTTTACAGATCTGCAGGAGTTTTAGACACAAAAAAAGCCGGTCGTTCAGACCAGCTTATTATATATGAATAGAATGCTGTTTATTGAGCAGGTATCGCCGGGGGCGGTGGCGCTGGTATTTTAGGTTTAGGATGACCTCCTCCATCTTCAAATTTTTTACAGCTTTTAGGCAGCCTGTTATATGCATCTTCAGTAGCGGGTACATCATCGGCATCATACCCGGTATTGGCAATGGCCGTTTTTATTTCCTCGATGTTGATACGATCAGTCAGGTATTTAACCTGGGTTTCTCCCTTCCTGAAATTTACATTTACGAAAACAAGTCCATCGTATCTTTTGAGATAACTTTCGATCCTGTTCTTACAGGCTTCGCAAAGCGCATTCGGCGTCTTTATTTTGGCTGTCAGCAAGGCCTTGGTTTGAGAATACCCAAAAGTTGACAGGCCTGTGATTATAGCAGCTGAGATTAAAAACTTTTTCATCCGGTAGGTTTTATTTGATGAGCAAATTACAAAACTCCCTTCCAATTGGCCGGGTCATCCCGCCACTTTAACAATATACCCTCCTGGTCTAAAGGCACAAGCCCTTTTTCAAGAGCCAGGCTGATCAGGGTTGGATAATTAGTCAAAGAATAATATGCTAAGGATGCTTTTGCAAAAGCTTCGGTTGCAACGGGGAAGTCATAGGTGAAAATAGAGACCATACCAACAATATCAAGACCCGCTTCTTTTAAAACATCTACTACCTGTAAGCTGCTTTTTCCGGTAGAAACGAGGTCTTCAATCACTACTGTCTTCTGCCCTTTTTCATAATAACCTTCAATCTGGTTACCAAGCCCATGTTCTTTGGGTTTAGGACGAACGTATACGTAGGGAAGCTTCAACTGATCTGCTGCCATTGCCCCCCATGCAATGCCTGCCGTTGCTACTCCCGCTAATAAATCAGCGCCAGGGAATTTTTCAAAAATAACATTGCACATTTCCGACTTTATAAAATCTCTTACAAAAGGGAATGATAATACCCTCCGGTTATCACAATAGATAGGGCTTTTCCAGCCACTGGCCCAGGTAAAGGGCTGACCGGGATTTAATTTAACTGCATTAACTTGAAGGAGTTTTTCAGCAACAGCTTTTTCATTTGTCATGCGGCGAAGATATAAAGGAACAAGGTATGGGGCAGGGAGAAAGTTATTGATTGATGAGGGCAAACAAATCAGGAAAATTTTATCTTCAATTATAATAAAACTCGGAGGTAGGTAGTCATTTCGGATTTGCAGTTCTTGTGCCTTGCTCCTTGTACCTTGTGTCTTATATGTATTTAAAGATCTATTTCAACGACAAACCCCTCTTCCTCTGCGATAACGTAGACGAAGTGATTGAGCCGTTTTTACACCATGATGATGCTTTATTTATTGATGAACTAAACACACATACTGTAAAAAGTATGATCCATGAAATGCAGGTGGAAAAAGTACACGCCGGTGTATTCTTTCACCCCAACCTTGACGAACTTAAAAAGGCCTTCTTTAAAAAATTTACACTGATACTTGCAGCAGGCGGATTAGTACAAAACGAAAACAAAGATATCTTGCTCATTTTCCGCAGGGGTAAATGGGACCTGCCCAAAGGGAAATTGGATAAAGGCGAGAAACTGGAAGACTGTGCGGTAAGAGAGGTTGAAGAAGAAACAGGATTGAAAAGAATCAAGCTTATTTCACCATTAACCATTACTTATCATACTTACCACGAAGGAGCCAGGTTTATTTTGAAGGAATCGCACTGGTATACAATGGAAGTAAAGGGGCAACAACAATTAATCCCGCAGACAGAAGAAGATATACAGGAAATAAAATGGGTAAAGCCCGAAGAGTTGGAAGATTATATCAAAAACTCCTATCCTTCTGTAGCTGACGTATTGCATTTATTTATGGCTTACTGATACTATCTTTCCGGGGCAACACAGCTACTGTAAGCCGGCTTACACAAACCAGTTTTTCTTTTTCATCAAATATCCTGATATCCCATACATGTGTGAGGGAGCCTAAATGTATAGGGGTAGTAGTGCCGGTAACCCTTCCTTCTTTTGCACTGCGTATATGATTGGCATTGATCTCAAGTCCTACGCAGTAAAATTTTGAATGATCAACTACCATGGCCGATGCAAGACTGCCCAGTGTTTCAGCCAATACACAGGATGCTCCGCCATGTAACAAGCCATATGGCTGTTGCGTTCGATGATCCACCGGCATCGTCGCTTTAATAAAATTATCGCCGATAGCAACCCACTCAATATCCAGATGCTCGGCCATTGTTTGTTTATTGAATGGTCTTAGCTTTTCTACTGACAATTCTTTATCAAACCAGATAGACATAAACTTATTTTACTAATGATTGAGCAACCACATCTGGTAAAAAAGGAGCGGCATTCCCCTTATTACGGATAATATCCCGGACAATAGTAGAGGCCACAGATGTATACTTGGGTTCACCAGTGAGAAAGATTGTTTCAATATCCTTATCCAGTGTACGGTTGGCATCCGCAATTGTTTTTTCATATTCAAAATCGCTAACGTACCGGATGCCGCGGAGAATAAAGTGTGCTCCTATCTTTTTACAAAATTCTACCGTCAGACCTTCATACATAGCGCCTTCTACCCTTTCCTCATCCCGGTAAATTTCGTTGATCCACTGTAACCGCTGTTCGGCTGAAAACATCGGTGCTTTTGCGGTATTCAATCCAATACCCACAATGATCTTATCAAATAAAGGAATAGCCCGGTTGATTATATCCACATGACCGAGGGTGAGGGGATCAAAGGTGCCGGGAAAAAGACAAATTCTTGACATAAGCGGGAGGTTAGAAGTAAGAAGAACGAATCATACCCGGAAACAGCTTAATGCTTTTCCATTCGGACTTCGTTATGTTTAGTTAGTTCGGTTTGACAACAAATATAGGACGGCCATTCTCACCGCCACCCCATTTTCCACCTGCTGCAAAATAATGGATTGTTTACTGTCAGCAACATCGCTGTCCAACTCCACTCCCCGGTTAATAGGACCCGGGTGCATGATCACAATTTCTTTGTGTAAACCATCCAGTAATTTCCTGCTGATACCATAGGCGAGATTATATTCACGAAGTGAAGAGAACAATACCTGGTTCTGTCTTTCTAATTGAATACGCAGCACATTGGCAACATCACACCATTCCAGCGTTTCTTTTAAATTATAACTCACGTTTACGCCTAAAGCTTCGTTGATGTATTTGGGAATAAGCGTAGGAGGCCCGCATACCGTAACTTCAGCTCCCATCTTCTTCAGTAAATAAATATTGCTTTGCGCTACACGGCTGTGCATAATATCGCCGATGATCGCCACTTTTCTTCCTTCCAATCCCCCCGTTTTTTCCCTGATTGAAAATGCATCCAGTAAGCCTTGTGTAGGATGCTCATTGATGCCATCGCCCGCATTGATAATAGCAGCAGGAATATGTTTGGCTAAAAAATGCGGGGCACCACTGGCGCTGTGCCGCATCACCACCATATCCACCTTCATGGAAAGAATGTTATTGACCGTGTCCAGCAACGTTTCTCCTTTGGCTACTGATGATGCCGCGGCTGTGAAGTTTACAGTATCAGCAGATAAACGTTTTTCTGCCAGCTCAAAAGAAATTCTTGTGCGGGTAGAGTTTTCAAAAAAAAGATTTACAATGACTATATCCCGGAGTGAAGGGACTTTTTTTACCGGTCGCTGTAAAACTTCCTTGAATTGCTCTGCTGTTTGTAAAATAAGAGAAATGTCTTGCGGGGAGATATCTTTAATGCCAAGCAGATGTCGAGTGGATAGTTGCATTAAAGGTCGAAGTTAAGGGAAAAGAAACAATAGACAATTAGCATTTTTTTTATGCGCTAAAAACAGCTCTCAGCAATGCTTACTTCAAATTGTATAATGGCCTGGTCAATATAAAACCACTTCCATTTTATCCCACTCCACTTTTACTTTCTGCGAAATGATCGAATCGATGGATTTTCCTACATAATCAGGTTGAATAGGCAGTTGACGGCTGAATCTCCGGTCGATCAGTACACATAGTTCTACTTTTTCCGGCCTCCCAAAATCGAGTAATGCATCTAATGCAGCTCTGATGGTGCGGCCTGTATACAATACATCATCGATTAGAATAACCCGTTTGCCTTCTATGGAAAAGGGAATATCGGTGTGATTGGCAATATGCAGTTCTTTTCGGATATCATCGCGGTAAAAAGTGATATCTAATTTACCGTATTGAACCTTGGCGGCCGGCAATTCTTTTTTTATTTCTTCTACGATCCTGTCTGAAAGAAAAATACCACGGGGTTGCAACCCGATAAAAACGGTATTATCAAGATCAGTATTATTTTCCAGTACCTGGTGGGTCAGTCGTTTGATAGTGATACCTAAATGCTGGCCGGTAAGAATAGATTTCAAAACCTGTTGTTTTGTGTAAAAATAATAAAGCCTCCCGAAAGAGGCTTTATTATAAAATTAAAACAGGAGATTACTTCTTTTTTGAATGCTGATGCATGAATTGGTAAAACAATCCAACCTGGAAAACGTTATTTTTTGCTTTAGTGTTTTCGGTTTCCGTAATATCACTGATACCCAAATTATATCTTGCGTCTATACCTATACCTTCCGGAAAAAGATAACCAGCGCCGAAGGTCCATGCGAAATCAACGCTTTTATACTCGCTTTTCCTGTCAATAGTTACATCTCCCAATTCAGATTTAGCGCTTGTTCTGAACCCAATCTGCGGCCCTGTTTGCAATCTAAAACCGTCGTTGATCATATATTGAACAAGTACAGGTAAATTAATATAGTTAAGCTTTAACTTAAAGTCACCTACTTTACCGCCTTGCGTTGAATACATCAGCTCTGGCTGTATTGCAAAATGACGGCTTACATGAATATGTGCAAGCCCCCCGGCATGAAAACCAACTTTAGTATCGTAATCAGTGCCATTAGAAACATCTACTGTTGAAAAATTGGCACCCGCCTTTATTCCAAAATGAGTCTCCTGTGCTTTCAGTAAAATGATAGAACAAAAAGTGGTGACTATCAACAAAAAAAACTTTTTCATACATAATTGGTTTAGATTGATAAAATCTCACAAAATGAGTAATTCACTTCCACCAACTTTAAAAAACCATGCCAAAGAGGCTAAAAAAAGAAAAGGTATTAAATGTTATATATACCAGAAAATAATGTAGTTATAGCTATATAGATAATAAAAGAGCCACTTCATGCCAGAAGCGGCTCTTTCTAAAAAAACTATTCTATTCTTTTGACTTTCCTTTCATGCAATCCAGGTGTACCTGGAAACCAACAGCAATACCAAATGTATTATACCTTCCTGCATCATCTTCATATTTTAATGAACGCCATCCCACTGTTGCTTCCACTGCAATAGTTGGGTTTATAAAAAAAGCAGGGCCTGCAGCAAAGCCAAATTGAGTTTTACTATTAGCGTCAAAACCTTCATATTTTTCGCTACCCAACATAAAATTGCCTTCTAAAAAAATATTTGTCTTTTGGGCAGCTGGCAAAAAATAATAACGGGCAAAAGGACCAGCTAGAAAATCCCTGTAACTATCTCCTTCATCACTGACATTAGTAAAGGAAGCCCGAAGCCCCCCTGCAAAACGATCTGTAAAAAAATAACCCACATTCGGCATAAAATTGAATGTGCCAGTATTATTTCCTCCCTCAGAATATTTGGTGGACTGAAAAGAAATAGATCCTCCTAATAAAAAATTTCCTTTTGTAACCTGTGAATAAGATAATTGATAGCTGTTGATCGCTATCATAACAAGCAATAAAAACTTTTTCATAAAGATTGATTTACCTCAAACATAAAAAATAAGGGATCGAAAGTCAATTATTTAAAGCAACAGGTGTGCATAAACTGCCTAAATCACTGATTTATTTTTTTCTTCAGAATAAAAATACAAGCTGCAACACGGAGCATCGGACAAAATAAAAGAGGCCGTCCAGTGACAGCCTCTTTTAGAACTATACAAGTATCAATTATTTTGGTCCGCCACCGAAGCAAACGCCAACCTTGATTCCGATATAACTATTTTTAGAATCAACCTTAGCAGGATTTCCATAGGAATCATATCCATCTAATGTTGTTTTAGGTATCAGGTTATATTCCAACCCCAGGCGAAAATGGCTTACTTCAATACCAGCTCTTATCAGTCCGCCGAATTTAGAACTTGCACCAACAGTTCCGGTACCACTTCCACTAACAGACGCAGCGGCTATTGAATAAAGTCCACCGCCTATTCCTGCAAATGGACGAAATGAATAATTCTCACTGAAATAATAATCACCGGTAGCTACATAAGAACCGGAAGCCTTCACATCCACATTCATTGTTTCACCACTGGAGTTATAACCACTGGCACGGGCCACTACTGCTGCTTCCATGCGTAAACCAACTGCAATATTGTTGACCACTGCATACTTTGGTTCAACTGCAAATAAGACACCGCCTTTAGAACCGGTGCCTCCGGGAATTGCATACCCAACGCTTACATCAACTTTGAAAGGTTTTAAACCACCTTGAGAAAAAGAAGAAAGAGATAAGGTTGTTAAAGTGAGAAATAAATAAATTTTTTTCATAAAATATGAAGTTTGTTTGATGAGCCTCAAACGTAATGTTCACATTCAACACGCACAAAAGTTAATAGGAGAAAATAGCAGGATCGGGTACTTACCCTTTTTATTTAACGGGAAAACCCTACTTATGTAAAATTATTTGGTTACCAGGTCATCTTTCCTGCATAAATGGATAAGAATAATCAGTGGGGGGATTAAATGTTTCTTTGATCGTTCTTGCACTCAGCCATCTGTATAGATTTAAAATACTTCCGGCTTTATCGTTAGTGCCACTCGCCCTGGCTCCGCCAAAGGGTTGTTGCCCTACTACCGCACCAGTTGGTTTATCGTTGATGTAAAAATTGCCGGCAGCATTTCTTAAGTTAGTCGTTGCCAGTTCAACTGCAGCCCTGTCTTGTGCAATCACAGAACCCGTCAATGCATAAGGTGAGGTTGAATCGACAAGTGCTAATGTTTTTTCAAAACTATTCGCAGGATAAACATAAATGGTAAGTACGGGGCCAAAGATTTCTTCGCACATAGTCACATATTGTGGATTTTTTGCCTCGATTATAGTGGGTTGAATAAAATAACCTTCTTTCTTATCACATTTACCACCTACCCATATTTCGGCTTTGGGGTCTTTCTTTGCATTATCGATATAAGACTTTATTTTATCAAAACTCTTTTCATCGATCACAGCGTTCACAAAATTGGTAAAGTCTTCTACCGATCCCATTTTAAAACTTTTGACACCAGCAATCAGTTTCTTTTTTACTTCTTCAGCAATGTTGGATGGAATGTAAGCTCTTGATGCAGCAGAACATTTTTGTCCCTGAAATTCAAATGCGCCCCGTAATAAAGCTGTAGCTACTACATCCGGGTCTGCGCTTTTATGTGCAATCACAAAATCTTTACCGCCCGTCTCTCCTACCATCCTGGGATAAGATTTATACATCGCCATATTCTTACCGATCGTTTCCCACATGTTATTGAATACGCCTGTAGAGCCTGTAAAATGTACACCTGCAAAATCTTTATGATTGAAACAAACGTTGCCGATCGTTGGTCCGTCTACATAAATCAAATTAATAACCCCGTCCGGCAACCCAGCTTCTTTCAGGATTCGCATGAACATCTGCGCTGAATACACTTGTGTATTCGCAGGTTTCCATACCACTACATTACCACACATAGCAGCTGATGTCGGAAGATTGCCTCCAATTGCTGTAAAGTTGAAAGGGGTGATGGCTAGCACAAATCCTTCCAGCGGACGATACTCCATCCGGTTATGCATACCCGGACTGCTGATGGGTTGTTGTTTATATATCTCTGAAAGAAAATGAACATTAAAACGTAGAAAGTCGATCAGTTCACAAGCTGCATCTATTTCTGCCTGGTAAGCATTCTTACTTTGTCCCAGCATTGTTGTTCCATTCATGTAGGGACGATACTTTGTTGCGATAAGATCAGCCGCTCTTAAAAATATATTTGCCCTGTTTTCCCAACTCATCGCTGCCCAGCTTTCCTTAGCGGCTAATGCAGCTTCAATGGCCTGCTCCACATGCTTTTGTTCGCCGGCATGAAAATAACCCAAGGTATGATTGATCTCATGCGGAGGACGTATCGCTATTTTTTTATTGGTGCGAACTTCTTTGCTGCCAATATACATCGGCACATCTAACTCCTGTTTCTTTAATTCCGCCAATACTTCTTTCAATCTTTTCTTTTCTGTGCTATTAGCTGCATAAGAAAGTACTGGTTCATTCACCGGCATCGGGTAAGAGAAAGTTCCTAAACTCATGATTGTACTTTTACTTTGAAAATATATTTGCTGGGGTCATTGTTCATGGGTGATGGTTCATAGTAAGCAGCCATGAACTATCAGCTATAAACTATGAACTTGCTTCTTTTTCACTCATCAGGTACGCCTTAATAAATCCATCCAGTTCTCCATCCATCACAGGGCCTATATTTCCTACTTCATAATCGGTGCGATGGTCTTTGATCATTTTATACGGATGAAAAACATAACTCCGTATCTGGCTGCCCCACTCAATCTTTTTCTTGGTAGAATTGGTAGCATCTTTTATTGCCTGGCGTTTACGCAATTCTTCTTCATACAAGCGGCTCTTCAACATTTGCATCGCTAATTCACGGTTGCCCAACTGGCTTCTGTCCTGCTGACATACTACCACAATACCTGTAGGAATATGCGTCAGCTGCACTTTTGTTTCTACTTTATTTACATTCTGCCCACCGGCACCACCACTTCGCGATGTTTCCATTTTTACATCGGCAGGGTTCACTTCTATGTTGATCGTATCATCTACCAATGGATATACAAACACGGATACAAAGGAAGTATGTCTTCTTGCATTACTGTCAAACGGCGAAATGCGGACCAGCCGGTGCACACCACTCTCGGCTTTTAAAAACCCATAAGCAAAAGGTCCGTCAAATTGTAAGGTTGCGGTTTTAATACCGGCACCATCACCCCATTGCCAATCCATTTCGGTTACTTTCCAGCCCTGCTTCTCACCATACATGCGATACATCCGGGCCAGCATCTCAGCCCAATCCTGGCTTTCTGTACCACCAGCACCTGAGTTGATCTGTAGCACCGCAGGCAATTCATCCTCTGGTTCATTCAGCGTGGCTTTAAATTCAGCATCATCCAAAATAGCAAGCGCTTTATCGTACGCTTCTTTGGTTTCTTCTTCGGTAGCATCACCACCTTTCCAGAAATCAAAAAGCACAGCAAAATCCTCTACAGACGTTTCGGCCGTCTCATAAAGTTTTACCCAGTACTCATTCACCTTGGCATTTTTGAGAATATCGGTAGCCCTTTTATTGTCATCCCAGAACCCGGGACTTAATGAAAGCTGCTTATCTTCTTCAATTTTATATCGTCGGTTATCGACGTCAAAGAAACCTCCTTACCCCGGCAATGCGGGACCGCATATCATTCAATTTTTCGATTGTCATAGCGGCAAAGATAAGAGAATTGACCCGATACTTATTGGGTGAGGGTTATGTAGCCGGCTTTGGTATTACTATCGGCTTCGTTGCGCCTGCCCCGACGAGGAGCGAAGCGACGGAACTCGGGGTTGCACACTTTGGAGTTCTGTTTGCTATTGAGCAATTGATGAGTAAATAATATAACCTGGGAAAGTAATCCTTTATAAAACAACCGCATTACCAAGCGATTCCATCCTTAAAATATACTATAGCTGTGATAATACTGTGAAAGAAACAGCAACGATGTTAATAAACAAAAACCCCGAATGTCCCAGCGGGACATTTAGTGGGAAACATTAATAACAAATGCCTCTATACGTTCCATCGGAACGTCTCGTGCAACCACCAATACTAATATCCGCACCATGCGTTCCTACGGAACGCTGCAAACCTGTTGCTTCCTGTTCTACTACCACGATGTGTTCCTACGGAACACTTACGTCATTGTAATAATCTTCATCAATTGGATGACAACTTTTTTTATTACTACATTATCACCCTAACTGAAAATCGGGCAGTCGCAATGATTACATATCCACTGAATCATACACCACCACTTTTGACCATAGCGAAGAACATTCTTCAACAAATTTTAAGTGAATAGGATCAGTTTGATAACTATCCTGGTCTTCTTTATTCTTAAACAATATTAACCAGGAAACAGCATACGAACCATCTATTACTTCACGACTGGTGCTGGCGGGTTTACCAATATGAAATTGTTGTATGGTAGTAACAGCGGACAGTTTTTGCAAGCCAGTTACGAGTTTGTCATGATCTTCTTTGTTGTCTCTATTTTTTAACCAGAAATACACATGATGCACAAATATATTTTTCATTTCTTTTGTTTGATTATGGGCGGCGGCAGTTAAGATGGTTCCTGCCATGGCAGCTTTGCTGGTGTCAGCAATAAAACGGCGGCGACTGAAGGATATCATAAAAAAGGTTTACCGAATGTAAAAAATATTTGCTCCGTTATGCCGGAGGATCAAACAATTAATAGGTATTAAAATCTGATGTCGCTGCCTAATGGATTTTATTCAGTTTTTCGTATCAGCTTGTATTACTTTTTTATAATAGTCTATAAATTGCTGACCAATTACCGGGTAGCTAAATATGCACTGAGCATCTTCAGCTATTTTTTTTCGATCAAACTGCTCTTTCTTTTCAACCATATTTTGCATAGCTTTTACCAGTTCATCTTCACTACAGGGAGTAATAAGTAAACTATTATTACTATGTACCAGTTCAGGGATACCTCCCACCGCTGTGGCAATAACAGGCAAACCACAACACAACGCTTCACCGATAACGCAAGGTGAATTTTCAATATCACTAAAAAGGATAAAACAATCGCATTGCTGCATCTTCGCCGCCACTTCGGGATAAGGAACCTCTCCATAAAAAAATACTCCGGCATCTGTCAATCCCAGGCTGGCTGCATAGTTGCGAATACCAGGATGGGTGTCCCCTACCATGTATAGTTCAACATTCCTGGTTGTTTCTTTCAGCTTTTTAAATACCGCTAAAATGCCTTCAGCATTTTTCAAAGGCACCATATTGGACACATGAATAAACCGGAACGCAGTATGCGGATTTGTTGAGTAATGAAAAAGTTCGGTATTTACCGTATTGGGAATGACTATGTACTCTTTCGTTGTTACCAATTGATTAATACCTTCTGCTATAAAACGGCTGACGCTGATAAACCCTGCAGCCTGTTCTACTATTCGTTTTGTAAAGAGTTTAAAGGCGTTGTTTCTTTTGGTGTAATTATCGGCAACAGCTGTATTATAAATTCCCCAATGCTCCGTCAGGGTGAAGGGTAATCCATACCTCCGTTTCAACCACAATCCTGCGATACCTGCTTTCATGGTAACGTGAACATGGACGATATCCGGCTTCCCCTTCTCTTTTATATACTTTTTTATTGCTTGCTGGTACCGTCGTTGTATGTTGTAATTAGATACCAGCCTACCCCACCATGTTGCCGGGCGATTGATATAGATGATATGTTCAGTGAGATTGGTTTCCCGTCGCACCTCCTGCGTTTGTTCTTTTATTTTTCCTGAAGCATCTTCCATAACATGAATCACCTGCACGTCCATAAAAAGAGCTGCAGCCCTTGCATGACGCTGCACAAAATCGCCATTGAAAGGTTCTGTTTTACCGGGATACCAGCTGCAAAGCCAAAGTGCTTTCATGCATCAGTTTTAAAATTTCGATGACAAGATATGTATAAAATCAGAGCAGAAGAGAGAGTTTACCTCTTCACTCATAAGCAACGCCAACATAAATAATATACTACCTGAATAATTTTTACATTTGAACATGGCGTTGATCAGAAAAATAAGTACCCGCCTTAAACCAGAGGATAATAGCGGCTTTGGCAGCAGTGCTACCAGTACGGGTGGCCGGTTTTATAACCGTGATGGCAGGGCAAATGTTGTTAAAACGGGCATTGGAGTTTTGAGTCGCTATAGCTGGTATCATACCATGCTGAATATGCCGCGTGCTAAGTTCCTGCTATTACTTTTTACAATCTATATAAGCATCAACCTTGTCTTCGCAGGAATCTATTATATGATCGGTGTAGAACACCTGGCCGGGATCATCACAACATCTCAATGGACAAAGTTTACGGAAGTATTTTTTTTCAGTACGCAAACTTTTACTACAGTAGGATACGGACGTATCAGTCCCACAGGTTTTATGACCAGCGCTGTAGCTACGTTTGAAGCATTCCTTGGCTTGCTGAATTTTGCAATTGCCACCGGTTTATTCTATGGACGTTTTTCAAGACCACAGGCATTCTTAAAATTCAGTGACAATGCCTTAATAGCTCCCTACCAGGAAGGCACAGGTCTTATGTTTCGCATGTCGCCTTATAAAAACAATAGTTTATCAGAAGCAGAAGTAAAGGTGACAATGGCGATGACCTTTGAAGAAAATGGAAAACTCATTGATAAGTTTTATACGCTTGACCTGGAAATTTCAAAAATAAATTCACTGGTATTAAGCTGGACGATCGTTCATCCTATCAATGAAAAAAGCCCCTTGTATGGATTTAGCAAAGAAGATATTGAGAATACCGATATAGAGCTGATCGTTTTTGTAAAAGCATTTGATGAGGTTTTTTCCAATAATGTAGTTACCCGAACCTCTTATATTTCATCAGAGATCGTTTGGGGTGCTAAATTCAAAATGATGTATCATCCCAGCGAGGATAAGAATAAAACAATACTTGATCTTGATAAATTAAATGAATTTGACAAAGCAGAATTACCACAGCTGGTCAGGGCCGTGCAGGAATAAGCCGTATGAATTTCTTGCGGTTGATATAATAAAAGAAAAGAAATAACAGTATAGGTACAAAGCTGATCAGTTTAAAAAAGAATATTCCTGTCAGGAAGCCCAGCAGGTAAAACAACACCAGGAAAAAACCACCACCCATTAGTTGAAGATCGGTAATGGCACAGGAAACATCCAGCCTGTAATAACTCGGCTCCTTAAATACCAGCTCCAGGGGTTTGGTAAAATGAAATCCATCTGTCACCACAACTTTTGGATAATTAAGATCAACAGGGATCACTACCGGCTGATCATTGGCCAGGGGGTATATCTTTTCATTGTTAATAATAACTCTTACCCTCATGAAACTGAGGAGTACCTGGTTGGTCCGCCTGATGACAATATAATAGGGAGCCTGGCTCAATTATACTTTCAACGCCCGGATGATTTCCGTAAACTCAGCAGCTACCAGGGATGCACCACCTACCAATCCTCCGTCCACATCAGGTGAGTCAAATATTTCTTTGGCATTACTAGCTTTCACACTTCCGCCATATAGAATAGAAATTTCGTCTGCGGTATGCTGACCATACTGTCCGGCCAATATAGAACGAAGATGCGCATGCATTTCTTGTGCCTGTGCAGTTGTAGCTGTTTTTCCGGTGCCAATAGCCCAGATGGGCTCGTAAGCTATGATAATGTCTTTGACTTCTTTTGCCGTTAAATGAAAAAGTGATTCTTTTAACTGAACGGCCACATACTCGTTTTGTGTGCCCGCTTCCCTTACAGCTAAAGGTTCGCCGCAACAAAAGATAGGAGTAATAAAATTCGAAAGACAAAGGTTTACTTTTTCTGCCAGGTCTGCATTGCTCTCGTTAAAATATTCTCTTCGTTCGCTATGTCCTATTACACAGTAGGGCACCCCGATAGAGTGAAGCATTTCAGCAGATATTTCACCTGTGTAAGCACCCGATTTTTTATGATAGCAATTTTGAGCGGCCACATAATAATTTTTTTCTTCGGACACCTCACTTCTTCCCATTAATAAATAAGGATAAGGAATAGCGAAGATCACTTCCTGGCGGTCCTTTAATTGAATACCGGAAATAAGAATTTCGTCCAATAACTTTTCTCCGTGCTGATAAGTTAAATTCATTTTCCAGTTAGCGGCCGCGATCTGTTTTCTCATTGGTTAATATTAGTGTTTGCGGGTAACGATTAGTATTAAAAGTTGTCAAAGATATATTTCAAAATACTTTTTTCGCTGTCGGTAATGGCTTGTCTTTTTAATTTTTTCCAGGCCTCAATATCCAATAGGGCTTTTTGAAACTCATATCGTTTCAATCCTTCACTCCCCCATGAAAAAGAAGGTATGTGTTTTGGTGTCAATCCCTGGCCGAATACATTACTGCCCACCCCGATCACCGTACCCGTATTAATGGCGGTATTTATTGCAGTACGGGAGTAATCTCCCATCATTACCCCGCATTTTACACCAGCATTCATCTCCCCTTTTGATGTCCACACTTTTACTTCGCTGGCATTGTTCTTCAGGTTTGAATTGGTAGTACCTGCTCCCATATTACACCATTCGCCAATCACTGAATCACCCAGATAGCCATCATGCGCTTTGTTGGAATACCCGAAGATCACTGAATTTTTTATTTCACCGCCTACTATTGAATAAGGACCGAGAGTGGTAGCTCCATACACTTTTGCCCCCATTTTCAAACAAGCTCCTTCGCCCATTGCAAAAGGCCCCCGGATGATAGCCCCCTCCATTATTTCCGCATTCTTACCAATGTATACCGGGCCGGTAGCTGCATTGATAATACAATGTTCCGCCTTCGCTCCTTTTTCTATAAATACCTGCGTGGGTTCAATGATCTTATTGGTTTTTGACAAGGGAGAGGATTTTCTTTTTTTGGTCAGCAACGTAAAATCCTGGCGCAAGGCCCAATCGTTTAATTGAAAAATGTCCCAGGGATACTGAATTGTTCTGATATCCATATTCAATGCAATAGCACGGGTCACTTTTACCTGGTGCTTTTCTTTGATCTCTTTTTTCCCAAACCTGAATACAATACCAGCATTTTTCTTTGCAGCAATGAACTCCCCATTTTTTAAGCGTCGTATGGCTTTTATCAATTCGGGGGTAGGTAACACATTTCCATGAATCATCAGGCAATAATCTTCTTTATCTACTGCCTCATCTAAATGAACAGAACGATCAAGATCTTTGTAATCATCTTCCTTCCTGTCAAAAGAAGGCATCTTTAGCATCCTCTCCCATTTTTCGCGAATGGTAAGTATGCCTACA
Source organism: Chitinophagaceae bacterium (assembly GCA_036383515.1). Lineage (GTDB taxonomy): Bacteria > Bacteroidota > Bacteroidia > Chitinophagales > Chitinophagaceae > CADEDV01. Next base: position 26,362 of record DASVOE010000040.1, read on the forward strand.
CGAATGTCCTGTATCTGCCTTGTCAATGTAAAAGGATGCAAATTTTCCGGCTGGCAAAACTCTTCGGTAAAAACGATCTTATTCATACAAAACAGGTATCATCAAAAATAAGGAAAGATTTATTGGAGTGAAGTATCATGGCAACCGTTGTAGCGATCAAAAAATTGGTACAGCCTTTGTTTTCCTTTTTTACAAAGGATTAATTATATGAAAAAATTCTTCCCGGCTTTTCTTATTGTTTTCGCAGGCATTGGATTATACTCTCTCCGGTTTTTTAAAAAGGGAAAAAGAAAAATGCTTTCACGGGTAGCTGATGAAGGTTATGAAACAGCTATTGATGTTCTTTATCCCACCAAGAAAAACGGGGTGAGAACACTTCATTATGGACCCGTTATTCCTGATTAAAATTATAACCGGTTCCACAATCTTTGTGAACGGGCAAAAAAAACCCCGAAGAGGATTCTCCGGGATTTAAAGTATAGCCATGAAAAACAAAAATAGTTCTCTATTAAAGCTACAAGATTATTTATTTCAGTCATAATCGTTTTTACGAAAATGACTTTTCTAAATACCTGTTCTACTTCTTTTTCTCATATTTCTTGTTGTACTTATCAATACGTCCTGCTGTGTCTACCAGTACATTTTTACCGGTAAAGAAAGGATGCGACGTATTCGAAATCTCCAGCTTCACCAGCGGGTATTCATTGCCATCTTCCCATTTTACAGATTCTTTTGAAGATGCAGTAGAACGGCTTAAGAAGGAATGACCATTACTCATGTCTTTGAAAACCACCAGCCGGTAGCTATCAGGATGGATACCTTTTTTCATATCTCTTTGATTTTTAAGGCTGCACGGATTTTGCCGTACAATTGAAAAAAATTAATTAAGGCGGCAAAGGTAGGCCTGACGGGCTGTGTATCCAAATCTAAATTGAAGAAAATGAAGGGCTGGCCAGGCCAAAAATACGAAAGCACCAAGTTTGGTTCATACTCCGACTTGCGTCTTTATATTTCCCTCACCCGATGCTTTCTGGAATTACTTCCATCTTTTGACGGACTTCCGTAACTCCTGTTGCAAGTTCTCTTATTGCTAAGATTTCTTACAACTGTTGTAAAACGAATATACATTCTCCAAATAGCCTTTTCCAAATTTTTGATGCTGTACTTCTTCACCTGTTTCGCACCGGTTTTCCCCGGTAATTGTTTGTAAAGGCAGGTTTTAATCTCTCATATTCACAAATTGAAGAGGTATACCGAGATTTCCATTTTTGCATAGCTGTATCACCTGCTGCAGGTCATCAATTTTTTTACCGGTAACTCTTACAAGGTCATCATTTATGGATGCCTGCACCTTTAATCCGGAATCTTTGATCAGCTTTACCACCTTTTTTGCATCTTCCTGTGCCAGGCCATTCTTCACTTTCACTTCTTTTTTCCATGATTTACCACTCTGCTGTCCTTCTTTGGAAGCATCAAATGCCTCAGGAGCTATTCCCTGTTTATGTGCCCGGCTGATCAGCACATCGAGCAGTTGCCGCATTTTCATATCATCATCTGTTTCGAGCTTTATCACAAACTCCTTTTTGTCCAGGTTGATGACAACATGTGACCCTTTAAAATCAAAACGATTAGTGATCTCTTTGGTAGTAACGTTTACCGCATTATCTAAAGCCTGTGCTTCCACTTTACTTACGATATCAAATGATGGCATATGAAGTTGTTTGATTGGTTTATAAGTTTTACAAGGTAATAAGTTAAACGCCGAAGCACAAAATTAAAAAGTCCCCCGTAAAAACGGGGGACGAACATGCACATGAGAAAACTCTCATGAAAAAGTTTATTGACCACTCCCTACCCGGTTCTGCTCATCCTGTGAGGCACTGCCGCGGCGGCGTGGTGGTGGATTTTGTTGTCCGTTCTTTCCGAAGCGGTACGTAAAGGTTGCTGTTACCTGCCGGTTGTCCCAGCGGCTTTGAATTCTTGTATCTACAATATCATACTGCGTCTTTCCCTTATACCGTTGGATCCAGAAAGGGTCACGAAGATTGAGCCGCACCGTTCCTTTTCCTTTCAACACTGTTTTCTGTCCACCAAAACTCAGCAGATACATCGGTTCGTTGATACTTAGCTGGTCTACTCCCTTTGCCCTGTAAAAACCTGTCATCTCCAATGTAAATCCTTGTTTGAGTGTAAAGGTTTGTGTCATGTTCACCATAAAAGAAGTATAAGAAATATCCAGTGGCTTATTCTCATACATACCTTCATAATGGTTATTATAAATATTGGTGAACAGGTTCAGGTTCCACCACTTGGTGATAGGCAGCGGAGCGGTGATAGAAATACCCATGTTGCGAAACTTAGCCACGTTATCCGCGGTAAGAAAAACAATATCGCCATCTGGTTTTAATATCTGTGATATCACATCATTGGTGCTGTTATAATTGAGTGTTGTGATCAGTTTACTTTTGAAGGAATGACTCAATTCTATATTATGGGTAAACTGTGGCAATAAAAAGGGATTTCCTTTGCGATATGACAGGGAATCCAGAAAATAAATAAAGGGGTTCAGGTCCTGGTAATTGGGCCGGGTAATCCTGCGGGTGTAAGACATAGTTAACTGGTTACTTTTATTCAGTTCATAACTGATAAAAGCACTGGGAAAAAGATTGGTGAAATTTCTTTTGAAAGTAGAGTCGTTGGTCACCTGGTAACCTTTGGCAACGGTATTTTCTAAACGAAGTCCTGCCTGGAATGACCATTTTTTTATCTGCTTATTGGCATTCAGATAGGCAGCATTGATATTTTCATCATAAATAAAATGATTCGAACGGCTATCAGTGATCCATTTCAATCCATCCCATCTTACATAATCCACCATGTTGTCATTCTCTACAAAACTGCTTTTGAAGCCGGTTTCAATCCTGCCTCCTTTCTTTAAGGGATGCACATAATCTGACTTTACAGAGTAAATTTTGATCATGGAAGGCAGATGGCCTTTCAATGTAAGTTTATCGCCACCGGGCTGTCCATTCCCATTATAAAATTCGGTAGCCAATACCATGTCGGAGACGTTATCATAAGCGATAAAATCAAAATCAACAGTCAACTCTCTGCCCGCAGTGTCGAATAAATGACGGTAATTAAAATTAGTCGTCAGGTTTCTGAATTTGATGTGATTGTCCGTTTTGGAAACCATGCTGGATAGCACCTGGTGGTTTTTATCGGATAACGTCGTAACAGTTGTCGGTTTTGGATGACCTGAAAATGTAAAGCCACTCACTACCACACCGAATGTATTTTTCTTATCAGCGAAATAGTCAAGCCCCAGTTTCAGTGTATGATTATCATTTCCAAACTTGAATTTTGTTTCTACATCGTTATACCCCAACACTGTTTTATTCTGATCTAACCGGGTACGGGAAATATCCAGCATATTTCTGCCGCGGAAAACGTTGGGATTATAGTTTCCAAAAAAATTGATCTTATTCTTGCGGTAATTAAAAGTGATACTATTCTGCGATTTAGGTATCACATACATAGTCCCGTTTTTGTCCTCAAAAAAACTGGTGGTGATGCCAGCCATGATAGAGCCATTAAAACCGGCTGCTTTTCCTTTCTTGGTTTTTATATTGATGACACCTGAATTACCTGCTGCATCGTATTTAGCAGAAGGATTGGTCATGATCTCGATCTGGTCAATAGATGATGCGGGCATGTTCTTTAATAAATTAGCAAGATCAGTGGAGGATAAAAAAGTTTGTTTACCATCCATCATCACGATTACGCCAGCTTTACCCCGCAAACTGATCACTCCGTCATTGCTAACCGTAATTCCCGGAGATTTTTCTAATACCTCCAGCGCTGTTGCTCCGGCATTGATAGGTGAAGCATCCACATTCACGATGGTCTTATCGATCTTGGTTTCAATAAATGGTCTTTTACCGGTTACGGTTACACTGCTTAAGCCTTTTGCTGCTTCTGTCATTTGAATGGACCCTACCTGTAATGCATTGTTTGTGGCAGTGATGGAAAAAGACTTGCTGTAATTTTTTTCATAGCCTACAGAAGTAATGGCTAACAGGTAATCACCTTCTGCAATGCTTTCAAATTCATACTTACCGTCTTTTCCGGTGGCAGCAGCTTTCACCAGCGACGAATCTTTGGCTTTTATCAATGAAACAGAAACTGATTGCAATGGTTTTTTATTACTGTCTGTGATGGTCCCGGTTATTTTTCCACTCTTAGTTTGTGCCGATAACATAAGAGGAAGAAGAAAAAAAGAAACCAAAATTGTAAAAAATTGCTTCATTATGTTGGTAAGGTTAATGACTAATTGAAATTAAAGATGCAGTGAAAAACACCATCGTTTTACAGAAATATGACAAGTTTCGTACTTCCCGTGACAAAGGGCAATATTGGCTTGTCAATACACAGGCGGTGAAAAATCCGTTTCAACGAATAAGTTTGAAGGACGTCGTATACATTTTTTACATCACTACTATTTAATAAAAAACTCCCCGGATATTTTACTATCCGGGGAGTAGTGCGAATCATCTATAGGAGGTTAAGGTTTGTTTAGTTTCCCCCACCGGTATTTACCCTGTTCTGTTCATCGCTTGCACCGCCTGTTTTTCTGCGTGCAGGAGCGATATTTGTTTTACCAAACCGGTAAGTAAATGATAGATTGAACTGGCGGCTATCTCTTCTACTGGATACTTTTACATCAACATCACTGTATTTTGCATAACCACTGAATTGTTGTGTGTAAAAAATATCACGGAGACCTAATTTGATCGTTCCTTTTTTCTTGAATAATTGTTTGGATATAGCTGAGTTCACAGCCCACATTTCATTGGCTATTAATAAACCCTCTGGAGATTTACTCCGGTACCAGCCACTTACTTCAGCGCTCCATCCTTTTTTTCCTATTGTAAAACTATTGGTCACATTGCTCATAAAGCTGGTAAACTGCACCTCTATAGGATCGTTCTTGATACCGTTTTGATAAACGCCTGTATAATGATTATTGAACACATTGGTATAGATATTCGTATTCCACCACTTAGTTACAGGAAAGTTTGCCATCACTGCCAGTCCTATTTGTCTCATTTTGCTAAAATTCTCCTGCGTTTGATAGGTTACTTTCTTTTCGGTATCCTGCTTCAGCAATTGAGTGATGATATCATCGGTTTGTGTATAGTTAAGTGTAGTGGTCAAAAACCTGTTGCAAGTATGACTTAATTCAAAATTGTTTGTAAACTGTGGCTGCAGGTATGGATTGCCCTGTCCATACGTAAGCGAATCTAAAAAGAAAACAAACGGATTCAGGTCATCATAATCAGGACGGGTTATCCTGCGGCTATAGCTAAAGTTGAACTGGTTTTTCTTATTTGCAGCATAGCTTACACCAAGATTGGGAAACAGGTTTGTATAATCCCGTCTAAAGGAAGAATCGCTTTTCACCTGGTGACCATCAGCAATTGTATTCTCTACCCGTAAGCCTGCAGTCATTTCCCATTTCTTTATTGACTTCGAAAGAATGGCATAAGCCGCATTGATGTTTTCTTTATAGATAAAATGATTGCTCCTGTCATCCACACTCCAACCAAATCCGCTGTTGCGCAAATAGTCAACCTTATTATCTGTTTTTACAAAACTGGTTTTTAAACCTGCTTCCAATTTTAAACCATTTTTAAAAGGGTGTACGTAATCTGCCTTAGCACTGTAAATGTTTATATCAGAAGGAATGGTGCCTTTCAAAAGAATATCATCGCCATTTTCAATGCCGTTTGCATCCAATATCTCTGTAATAAGATTGGTATGACTCTTATTAGTATAATGAGCCTGGTCAAGATCAACAGTGATCTCACGACCGGTTGAATCAAATGTGTGTTTGTAATTCAAATTAGTCGTAAGGTTAGATGATTTTCTTGTATTGGCTCCCCGGGAGCGTATCTGGTAATCTATTGCACCAGATGGAAATCTTATATTGGAAAGGCTTTTAGGATCTTCATCGCCATTATTGAAATTGCCGTTTACTACGATTCCTGCTACATCCTTTTTAGAAAAATAATAATCCATTCCAGCTTTCACATTATGATATTGTCCCTTGAAATGAGGTCTTGATGCCTGGTCAGAAGAACCTTTTAAGGTTACTTTATCGGCTTCATAAAAATTCCGGTCGATCAGTAATTTATTATATCCTTCCCAGGTACCTGCATTATAACCACCAAAGAGATTCAGCTTATCATTTCGGTAATTAAGATTAACACCTCCGTTGAACCGGCCATAAAAACCTTGTGTATAACCGAGGTTGGCGGTTCCATTCATACCTTTTACAATACCTTTCTTTGTTTTGATATTAATGATACCCGAATTACCGGCTGCATCATATTTAGCCGGAGGATTCGTCATTATTTCAATTTGATCCAGGCTACTGCTCTGCATATTCTTGAGTAACGCAGCAAGATCTGCTCCACTCATATAAGTTGGTTTGCCATCTACCAGTATCATCACACCTTGTTTGCCTTTGAGGCTGATATTACCATCGTTGTCAACCGAAACACCCGGAGATTTTTCTAATAATTCTAAAGCGGTCAACCCGGAATTGGTAGGTGAAGCATCAACATTGATGATCGTTTTGCCGGCTTTTTGCTCGATCAAAGGTCTTTTGGCGGTAACAGTAACACCGCTTACAGATTTGGCAACCGGAATTAACTCGATCGTTTTTAATGTAACTGATGATTGTGCCGCATTGATCTCAAATTTTTCAGAAAACCCTTTTTGATGACCTACCGCCGTAATTGATACCAGGTAACGTCCATCTGCTACTCCTTCAAAACTGTATTTACCTGTTTTATCAGCTACACTCATTTTCGCTATTGCAGAATCTTTTGCCCTTAATAATGTGATAGTGGCAGATTCAATGGTTTTGGTATTGCCATCTATTACAGTACCGTTGATGGTGCCATTTTTCACCTGGGCCTGGCTGACAAAGGATAAGGTTGTAAGGATAACTGTCAGCAAGGTTAACGTCTTTCTCATTTTTATGGTTTTATTGATTAGTACTTGTTTTTAAGTATTACAGTTCAAAAGTAAGTACTTTGTATTACCAAGAACATTGTTTTAAAATAAACGGCCGCATTTATTGATGGCTGGCCGGATTACAGGACATAAGTTGGACGCTGGCTTTAAAAACTGGTTACACTTGCTGCACCTTTTCGGACGAATGGAAAATATCAGCCATAAGCGGAAAGTTGGGGATCTGGTTCAAAAAGTTAGGAAAATTTATGAGTGAAGAAGAAACAAGACCAGCTTAAACCACCCCGTTGCTGCTATGGTTTGTGAATGGGAAGCATTACAGGAATAAACTGTCAAAGCCCAAATTCCGAACGTATGGCATCATGATAAGTTCGCCCGGAGGTGAGTCGGGTTCCGGGTTTATCATCCATAATAAAAAGATAGCGGCTGTTGAAATGCCGGTGCATCTCCCGGATCTTATCCTTATTGATTATATACGACTTTTGAATACGATAAAATTGGGGAGGTAATTTCTCTGACAAGATGGTGAGGGATTGATCAGTCAGATGTTTTTGTCCGTCAGCAGTAAAAATAAAAACATACTTATCCTGGGCCTCGAAATAGGTAATATTCTCATAACGCAGCAAACTGATACGGTCACCGGTTTTAATAGCCAATGCTGTTGCTTTTTGTGGAACCTGTAGCTGGCGGATCATATCCTGCAAACCATTAATAGTAATAGATTGATTAAGACGGCCAAACTGTTTTAATTTATCAATGCTTTGCTGCAATCTTTCTTCTTTAATAGGCTTAAGAAGATAATCAATGGAAAAATTTTCAAACGCTTTGATCGCATATTGTTCATAAGCCGTGGTAAAAATAACGTTGGGTTTGTGCTGAAGCTGTTCCAATACTTCAAACCCGGTAAGATCAGGCATCTGGATATCAAGGAATATAAGATCAGGTTGTAATGTTTCAATTTTTTCAATGGCTTCGCGACCCGTACCTGCCTCAGCAATTACATTCACTACATCATTGTGTTCCTGCAATAAATTTTTCATCAGCCTTCTTGCTGCAGGCTCATCATCAATGACTATCGCTTTAAACACCGGGTTCATTTTTCATCAGTTTATGAATATGTAAAGACACTTGTTTACGGGGTTGGTTGCTGAAATGAATGGCATACTGGCCCGGAAAAAGCAGATCCAGTTTATCAAACACACTTTTTACACCGTAACCGGGAACTAACTCTTCCGGAAAGGCTGGACCATTATCAGCTATATTAATAAATAGGGAATCATTCTCTTTTTTAACCTCCAGGAATATCTCTGTCATCTTCCCGGTTATCTTCAATCCATGTTTTACAGCGTTCTCTACAATGGGTTGCAGAATAAATCTTGGCAACAGGTAGTGTCCGGTCCCCTCTTCCACCTTTACTGAATAATTCAACTGATCCTCAAACCGAATCTTTTCTATCTGCAGGTATACTTCCGTCATTGCTACTTCATCATTCACCGTTGAAAAATTATTCTGGCTGTAATTGATGCTGTAGCGGAAAAGATCGGCCAGGGCTATTGTCATCCTTCTTGCTTTTTTTCCATCCGTGATAGAAAGATCAGCAATCGAGTTCAGTGCATTGTATAAAAAATGCGGATTCACCTTTGAATGAAGTGCATCCAACTCGGCTTTTGTCTTCAATGCCATCAGCCGGGTTACTTCCAGCTCCTTCTCATTCAATTTTCGCCGGCGTTCCAGCTCAACATAATTAACAGCTGTATATATTAACCCGGTAGCAAGTGCATTATAGTAAGCAAATACGATAGTGTTGTGAAGTTTGGAAAACTTCATTCCATTATCCACATAATTGATCGCAGCATAAATGAAAATCGCAGAGACAATGATGGATAAAATAACAACCGCATGATGTTTGAGGAACGACATTCTTTTTATTACGGGTACCCGGCTGGTTAGCCAGACTGTATTAAAAACAAACAGCACGATAATTACGGTTTGTCCTAATTGTTTTAACACCAACCCCAGGAAACTTCCTTTTTTTGCTGCTAACATCTCAGGTGATTGCAATAGCAATAAAGCAGACATAATGAGTACGGCGATGGACAATACAACGAGGTTACGGCGTAACCAAAGATTTCGAACCCCCGAATAAAGTCTTTTATAAACAGACAACAACACGATAGCCGTAGCCAGCAATACCGTAGAACATAAAATCAGGAGTAATTGTATGAGTAATGAATGGGGCATGTTGAAGCAGCAAGATATTAAAAACAGGGAGTCAAAAATCGCTGCCTCTTCGCCAACTGAATGTTTTAAGGAGTGAACTGATTATCTTGCAGAAAAACCAACAGATGATTATTGATTTCAGATCGGATACCGTGACCAAACCAACACCAGCTATGCTGGAAGCCATGATGAGCGCTAAAGTAGGCGATGATGTTTTTGGAGAAGATCCTTCCATTAATGAGCTGGAAAATTTATCCGCTTCCCTGTTTGGAATGGAAGCAGGGCTGTTCTGTCCTTCTGGTACTATGACCAACCAGATAGCCATCAAATGTCATACACAACCGGGCGATGAAGTGATCTGTGATGAAAGTGCCCATGTATACCAATATGAAGGTGGCGGTATTGCTTTTAATTCAGGAGCATCGGTCAAACTTTTACATGGCGACAGGGGAAGAGTTACGGCTGAACAGGTGCGTACAGCTATCAATCCTGACGATCCGCACAGGGCCCACACCAGTTTGGTTTGCCTGGAAAATACCAGCAACCGTGGCGGTGGCAGCTGTTATGATTTTGAAGAAATAAAAAAGATCAGCGCCGTTTGTGTTGAAAATAAACTTGCTTTTCATTTAGATGGCGCCAGGTTATGGAATGCACTCGTTGCCAAAAATGAAACAACGCTACAATACGGCCAGGTGTTTGACAGTATTTCCATTTGTCTGAGTAAAAGCTTAGGCTGTCCCGTTGGTAGTGTATTGTTGGGCAAAAAAGAATTTATCAAAAAAGGCAGAAGGATAAGAAAAGCATTCGGGGGTGGAATGCGGCAGGCTGGTTTTATTGCTGCAGCCGGAATTTTTGCATTGCAAAATAACATCAACCGGTTGGAAGAAGATCATCATCATGCCCGCCAAATCGCTGATGCCATTGCCAAAAAAGATTTTGTAAAAATGGTGCTGCCGGTTGAAACCAATATTATCATTTTTGAACTGAAAGATGCTGTAACAGCACCGGCATTAGTCGCTACGTTGAAAGAACATGGGATATTGGGTTATGCTATTGCCCCCAACCGGGTGAGATTAGTTGTGCATTTGGATATCAGTAAAGAGATGACTGCTGAAACAATAAAAATATTTACCAATTTATAGTTATTGTTTATGTTACCTAAGATAGATCCCACTACCACTCATACCTGGCCATTACTGCAAACACATGCCGAAGAAATGAAGCTGGCTCACATGAAAGAACTTTTCAGGAACGATGCTGACCGGTTTAAAAAATATTCTATTGCTGATGATGATATCCTCTATGACTATTCCAAGAACATCATCACCGATAAAACAATCCAGTTATTATTACAACTTGCCGGGGAATGCAAACTGAAAGAAGCGATTGGAGCGATGTTCAATGGTGATACTATCAACGAAACGGAAAAAAGAGCGGTATTACATACGGCACTCCGCAATTTTTCAAAAGAGCCCATGTTTGCTGCAGGCGAGGATGTAATGCCTCTTGTAAAAAAATCACTTCGCAAAATGAAAAATTTCTGCGATGCCGTTCATAAAGGGGAGCACAGGGGCTATACCGGTAAAAAAATAAAATATATTGTCAACATTGGTATCGGTGGCAGCGACCTGGGACCACTCATGGTTACTGAAGCATTAAAACCATATAAGCTGGATGAGATAGAAACTTTTTTTGTTTCCAATGTTGATGGCACGCATATCGCTGAAACGTTGAAAAAGGTGAACCCCGAAAGAACTTTATTCCTGATTGCTTCCAAAACATTTACTACCCAGGAAACAATGACCAATGCTTTAACGGCAAGGGCATGGTTTCTTAAAAAAGCAAAGAATGAAAAACATGTCGCCAGTCATTTCGTTGCTCTATCTACCAACGAAACGGAGGTAGTAAAGTTTGGCATTGATAAAAATAACATGTTTGAATTCTGGGATTGGGTGGGCGGACGTTATTCGTTGTGGAGTGCTATCGGCTTATCCATTGCATTAAGTATAGGTTATAAAAATTTTGAACAATTATTAAAGGGAGCACATCACACCGATAACCATTTTAAGCATACTTCGTTTGAAAAAAATATTCCCGTACTGATGGGACTAATCGGTTTGTGGTACACCAATTTCTTTGGTACACAAACGGAAGCCATCCTTCCCTATGATCAGTATATGCATCGCTTCGCCGCTTATTTTCAGCAGGGCAATATGGAAAGCAACGGCAAAAGTATCAGCAGGAATGGTGAAGCTGTTGAATACAGCACCGGCCCCGTCATCTGGGGTGAACCGGGAACTAACGGGCAACATGCTTTTTACCAACTCATACACCAGGGTACCCCGTTGATCCCTTGTGATTTTATTGCTCCTGCCCAATCGCATAACCCGATCGGCGATCATCACTCCAAACTATTGAGTAATTTTTTTGCACAAACAGAAGCCCTGATGAATGGGAAAACAGAAGAGGAGGCTCAAAAAGAATTGGAAAAAACAGGAATGACGAATGAAGACATTGTAAAGCTTCTTCCTTATAAAGTTTTTACTGGCAACAGGCCCACGAATTCATTTCTCGTTAAAAAAATAACTCCTTACACCCTGGGACAACTCATTGCTTTGTATGAACACAAGATATTTACACAGGGTGTGCTCTGGAATATTTTCAGTTTTGACCAGTGGGGCGTAGAGTTGGGCAAACAACTAGCCAATAAAATTTTACCAGAATTGCAAACCGAAGAACTGGTCAACAACCATGATTCATCCACCAATGGATTGATAAATGCATATAAAAAAATGAGGAAATAGTATGGACGGATTTCGAAAACTTTTTTACCAGAAAGAATCATCCAATAAAACACTAAAATAGAAAAGAGGTCGCCATTAATGACGACCTCTTTTTTATTCGCTTATAATTATTTTATTGATACGTCACACTAAAGGTTCCGTTTGTAATAGCTTTAAATACTCCGTTATTATCTCTGGCATTCCCACTAAAGGTTCCTGTCATAGTTTTAGTGCTCGTATTATGACTTGTGACTGTTGCAATCACCGTATTACCTGTTACCGTCGGATCTGCCTCATACTTTTTTGGAGGAACTCCATCAAAATAGAACCCTGCTGTATTTGCAGTTCCGGTAGCATTGGCCATATTATAGGTTTCTGCTGTCACAATTCCTCCATTGAGATCAGCGAGATCTAGTTCAAAATCTTCTCCCGCAGTGGAAAAACCATAAAAATAAAAAATGGAAAATGGCGGAGCCGATACATTGTCAAAATTTGCAAAAGAAATTGTTCCCTGGTAGGTTACCGCCCCTTCTGTAAACTTCCACGTTCCGGTAGCCGGGGGATCAGTGGATGGAGGATTAACCACTACCGCAAAACTACAAGCTGGTGTTCCCGGCATATTAAAATTAAAACTACCATCGGCAGTGGGTATGCCGCTACCTGTAAGTGTTATTGAATTAGCTCCCACTACCAGTGTTCCCGAGCCGGAAAAGGTCATTCCATTTGCTGAAGCAGAAATAGAATATACACCCGCTGTTGTTGCATTAACAGTAATATTAACTGTGTTTGTAGGATCGAGGGCAACACCCTTTTCATAGTCTCCGTTGATAGTAGCACTTAAACAATTCACAGAAAAAACAGCCGCACTGCCAACCGGAACAGAAAAATTACAACTGGTAGCCCCTACAGTTATTGGAATCGTACTAGTGCCCGCTGCCGTGGGAGTGCCTGTCCCTAAAAGGTCAACCGTCTGCGGACCAGTTGTTACAAATGTTCCTGTTGCTGAAAACGTCATGCCATTGGTAGCCGTAGAACTGATGGTATAAGTGCCGATCGTTGTTACATTCACGTTGATCGTTACTTTATTGGTTGCATTCAATGCCATACCTACTGCATAACCTCCTGCTACGTTTGCCCCGGTACAGTTACCTCCTGCGCCATTCAATGTAAATACAGCTGGTCCGCCTGCGCCGGTAGGAAGAAAAGTAACAGGTACCGTGCACTCCTGGCTATCATATTGTATCCTGAAATTATAAGTCCCCTGTCCCGCTGGTGTTCCATTACCTCTCAGGTTCACCGTTGCCATACCAGTGCCGGTAAATATTCCGGTTAACCGGAAAAACACACCGTTCACGGTATCGGAGCCGATGGTATAAGAACCGGCTGTTGTCACCATTACACTTATCGTAATAAAATTGGAAGCGCCATTTAACGCAGTTCCCTGCACATAGGTACCCGCTACGGTTTTGGGGAAACAGTCTCCGGTTGCACCACTCTGTAGAAGTCCTTGTGAAGGAGTATTACCATTTTCAAAACTCGACTCCTTTTGACAGGCATTCATCAGTATTACGCCTAAAACAAGGAGCAGAGCAAGGAGTTTTTTCATAAAAGGAGAATTAATGAGGTCACTAAAATAAGATTTATTTGCTTAATGGCAGTATACCATAAACCGCTAACAACAAGGAACCCGTAAATAAATGTTGAACCGTTATTTTTGTAAAAACGTTGCTTTGATGAAATTCTTTTACGCTTCCTTGTTTTTCTTTTTTTTCTTTTCCTGTAGCAGCCAATCCCAATCGGTAAATGCGGATGAATTTGAAAAAGGATTGTTGAAAGACAGCATACAGGTGCTGGATGTAAGAACAGCCGGTGAATACAATAACGGGCATATCAAAAACTCAATGCTGGCCGACTGGAATAATCAATCCCAGTTTAGGGAACGGATTGAATATGTAGATAAAAACAGGCCGGTGTATATCTATTGTTTAGTAGGAGCCCGAAGTGCAGCAGCTGCAGCATGGATGAGGAAAAATGGTTTTGCTGATGTCATTGAATTGCAAGGGGGCTTCAATGCGTGGAAACAAAATAATAAACCGGTAGAAGCGAACAGTAATGAAAAACAAATGTCCCTCGAAGAGTACTGGGATTCTATTCCAAAAGATAAAACTGTATTAGTTGATTTTGGCGCTGTATGGTGCCCTCCCTGCATAAAAATGGAGCCCATACTGCAAGCAATAAAAAAAGACCCGGTATTACATTTTTCGTTTCTAAAAGTTGATGCCGGTGTTCATACCGCTATCATGAAGTCGTTGAACATTGAACCGATCCCTGTATTTATCATTTATAAAAATGGTAAAGAGGTTTGGCGCAAAAAGGGGCTCGTAACAAAAGAAGAATTTGCCGCACAATTGAAATAATCCTGTCACTTATTTAAATAAAGTATATGAAAAGAAGTGTGTTTTTTAAAACATCGGCTGCCATTGCAGCTACCAGCCTGCTGCCGTCTGTTTCTATGTCCGAAGGATTATCTTCCGGCTCTTCAATTGTTTCAACCGGGAAAAAACCTTTGACGTTTGCACACCTTTCCGATATACATGTCAAACCCGGCGCTATTCCGGAAGCAGGAATGGCTAAAGCTTTTAATCATGTACAAAAGAATTTTCCGAAAGTAGAGTTCATCATGAATGGAGGTGATTCTATTATGGATGCACTGGAAGCCAACAAGCAGCAAACACAAACACAATTCGATCTTTTTAAAACTATTTTACAAAAAGAAAATAGCCTGCCCATTTATCATTGCATCGGCAATCATGACGTGTGGGGTTGGTTTATCAAGGAGAATAAGCCAGAGCAAGACAGGTTATATGGTAAGACATGGGTGGTAGAAGAATTACAAATGAAAAACCGGTATTATAGTTTTTCAAAAGGCCGCTGGCATTTTATTGTTCTCGACAGTACTCAACTCAATCCTGCAGGCGGTTATATTGGCAAGCTGGATGAAGCTCAGTTGAACTGGCTGCAAGAGGAGTTAAAACAAGTGCCGGCTGATAAATTTGTTTGCATCGTTTCTCATATCCCTATCCTCTCTATCTGTGCCGGTTTATTTTTTGATAAAACAGAAACAAATGGAGACCTTAAGATCCAGCGAAACCTGATGCACACTGATTTTCTGACACTGAAAAAATTATTCAGGCAATACCCTAATATAAAAGTTTGTATCGGCGGACATATTCATTTGCAGGATGAACTGGATTATCTTGGTGTCCAGTATTATTGCAATGGCGCCATATCTGGCAACTGGTGGAAAGGCGCATTCCAGGAATTTGCTCCTGCTTATGCGGTCATGGAATTATATGATGATGGCACTTCTAAAAGAACAATGGTAACTTATGGATAAACTTTATTGCCCCATGAATTCATTGTTTAAAAAAGTAACTTCTTCTATTTTCTTTTTAATAATTATGCTTTGGGCATCAGCCCAGCAACCGGAAGTGCAGGTATTGACATCGGGAACAAAAACAAGTCTCCGGGGATTAAGTGTAGTGAATGATAATATCATTTGGGTTAGTGGCAGCCGGGGAATGGTAGGCAAATCAACCAATGCCGGTAAAACATGGAAATGGATGAAGGTAAATGGTTTTGACACCACCGAATTCCGGGATATTGAAGCTTTTGATGGAAATACAGCTATCATCATGGGTGTGGGCGAACCTGCCTATATATTAAAAACTTCGGACGGCGGCGATAGCTGGAAGC
This sequence comes from Chitinophagaceae bacterium, assembly GCA_036383515.1. Classification (GTDB taxonomy): domain Bacteria; phylum Bacteroidota; class Bacteroidia; order Chitinophagales; family Chitinophagaceae; genus CADEDV01. The sequence continues at coordinate 42,162 of DASVOE010000040.1, forward strand.
TGGTGTATGAAAATAAAACCAAAGGGATGTTTCTTGATGCCATGCATTTTATTGGGAGTAACATGGGAATGGTAATCGGGGATCCTATTGATAAAAAAATATACATCGCAGAAACAATGGACGGCGGTGATACCTGGAAGGAATGGCCAGTGGATAAACGACCAGTAGCTGATTCGGGTGAAGCATTCTTTGCAGCAAGTGGCACCAATATTCGTTTATTCCGCGACAAAAAATTTTACATCGTGAGTGGTGGCACAAGGTCAAGATTATTTACTTCATCTGCCATAACGGAACTACCCATTGTGCAGGGCACAGAAAGCACGGGTGCTAATTCTATCGCTGTTTATGATGATGGCGATTTAAAAGGAAGTAAAAGGATGGTAGTGGTGGGTGGCGATTTTTCTGCAGATTCATCCAGAGTAAAAAATTGTTTTTATACATCAGATGGCGGTAAAACCTGGAAAAAGCCTGCTACACCGCCACATGGATATAGAAGCTGCGTAGAATACCTGGATAAAAATAATTTGCTCAGTTGTGGATTGAATGGAGTGGACCATTCAAAAGATGGCGGTAAAAACTGGGAATGGATTAGCAAAGAAAGTTTTCATGTATGCCGGATAGCTAAATCAGGTGTTGCTATTTTTTTAGCAGGCAATAATGGAAAGATCGCTAAGCTGGTTTGGAAATAAATTCAGGTTTATAGTTTATCGTTTGTGGTTTTTTGTTTCCTGTTACAAATAAATGCATTCCACCATTTATTCCCGGCCACTGGAGTAACTATACACTATAAATTCTTCAATATTTCCTCCACACTGGGCCGTTTTTTATAATCGCTGTCAAAAAAACGATACGTAATAGTTGATTCTTTATCGATGATATATACGGCAGGTACTGGCAGGTATTTCCAATCCTTTCCATTGATCTTTTCAAGATCAATGCCGGTGTTGCGATAACGTGTTACTGTATTGTCGGGTACTTCAAATTCCACTTCATACGCTTTCATGATCTTTAATCCTTCATCGTAAAGGATGGAATACTCCGCTTTTGTTTTTTCAACTGTCTGCGAAATATTATCCGGCTTTTCGGGTGTTACAGCAATTAATGTAGCTCCTTTATCTTTTATTAATTGAAGGGAATCTTCTAATCGTTTTAATTGCCGGTTGCAGTAAGGACACCAGTATCCCCGGTAAAAGACCAGCACCACTTTTCCTTTTTTCAATACATCTTTTAACCTCACTTCAGCACCGTTCTGATCTTTTGCTTTAAAATCGGGAGCTTTTGAATTAAGAAACAATCCCTCGGGTGCTTCCTGGGCATGGGAAGCACTTATTGCAATAACCAGTAATAATAAAGTGACGATTTTTTTCATAGTACAATTTACTCTTCTAAAATTAAAGTTTGCGATTTTATCACTATTTGCAAAAAGAGCTATTAACAAAAGATTATTTCTGTTATTTTTGACAATCTCAACCTTATACTAAACCTCTTACCATGTCGAATTCACACCAGGAAAAATACATCACCAAACTTCTTATTGGTGTTGCTTTCATTACCGCCGGTATTTTTGTTATCCTGTATGCTTGTTTCAACCGCACAGCTAAGGATGACTGGTATTTCTGGGGCCTTGTCTCTTCTGTCGCTATCAACACCGGAGTTATTTTAGTTGGCAGTGGCTTTGTTCATAAAATGAAATCAGATCTTATCAAGCGTCAGAAACAACGGGAGCAGCAAAAGACGTTTACAGCCGATTGAGTAACGGGATTATCCAAACCGTTTGCTGAACATAAAATAAACAGCGCCTAACAGGAATACAAAACTGACAAGGTATCTCCAGTGAAAAGGTTCTTTAAGGTATAGTATTGCAAATAAAGCAAAGACTATAAGCGTAATTACTTCCTGTATCATTTTTAACTGGAAACCCGTCAATCCTTTGGCATACCCAATCCTGTTGGCAGGCACCATCAATATATATTCAAACAAAGCGATAAACCAGCTCAGCATAATTGCTTTCCATAATGGCCATCCCTCCTGTTTTAAATGATAGTACCAGGCAAACGTCATGAAGATATTGGAGAAAACAAGTAATATGATAGTCCGCATACAATAAATTTAACTCATAAAAAAAGCCCCGCATTGCAGGACTTTCTATTTATACCTTCCCATTTAATTCTTATTCTGTTCCAAATTCCTGAAGTCAACGCTTACCAGTTTACTTACTCCCGGTTCCTGCATCGTCACTCCATAAATCACATCCACGGTACTCATCGTCATTTTATTATGCGTCACAATAATGAACTGTGAGTTATCACTGAACTGGCGGATCATATTGGTGAACTTACCTACGTTGGCATCATCAAGCGGTGCGTCCACCTCATCCAGTATACAGAACGGTGCGGGCTTGATCAGGTAAATAGCAAACAATAAAGCTGTAGCGGTTAATGTTCTTTCACCACCACTCAACTGTGTCAGCGATGTGGGGCGTTTGCCTTTCGGTCTTGCCATTACATCAATTCCTGTCTCCGCCAGGTTCTCCGGATTTTCCAATACAAGGTCAGCATCATCATCTTCTGTAAACAATGTTTTGAAAACTTTAATGAAGTTTTCTCTCACCTTATTAAATGTCTCCAAAAATTTCTGGTTGGCAGACGCTTCTACTTCTTCTATTGTTTTTAATAAACTGTCTTTCGCTGAAACAAGATCATTCTTTTGCTCTACGATGAACTCATAACGTTTCTTCATTTCCGTAAATGCTTCGATCGCTGTTGGATTCACTTCACCAAGATTCTCCAGGCGTTTTTTCATCCGGTCTGCTTTCTCCTGCAATTCTTCCAGTGCAGTTTCCGTAGTTCTTGCCTGGTCCAGTATATCTTCCAGTTTGATGCGAAATTCTACATCCAATCTTTCTTTGGTTCCCGCTAATTGCAGTTTCAGATCATTTAGTTTATCCTTGATGGCCGCCAGCAAGTGCTCAACCTGTTCCTTATCTTTTACCTTATGGCGCAACTCACTTTCTTTTTCACTCAACAGGTTTCGCAGGTTGTAATAAGCCTGGTCAGCTTCATTCAAAATAGTTTGTTCTTCCTCTCTCCTTCTCATCATTTCCACCAGGCCGTCTTCAATACCTTTCAAGGATGCTGATGATTGTTCGATGCTTGTAATGGTATCCGACAAACTGGTAGTATTGCTTCCAATCTGTTGTTGCAGATCATTGAGCTGGTTACTCTTGAAATCCAATTCCTGTTTCAGCGCATTGATCTTGCTTTGCTGCCGGGTCACGTTCAGGTTAAACTCATTGTATTGTTGCGACGCTTCATTGAAAGTAGCTTCAGCAGTTTTAAAATTTTCTTCTGCTTCTGCAAGTTTGGAGGTATAGGATTGCAACTGCTCATTATATTCTGTCAGTTGGTTGCGAACACCTTCCACTGAATGCTGCGTTTGCTGCACCTGGAGGTTCATCTCTTCCAGGCGGTGCTGGCTATTAGTCTGCATTGAATACAGGTTCTCCAGTTTATTATGCAGCGAGAATACCTGGTTGGTTAGTTGCTGAATTTCCCTTTCTGTTTCACGAACTGCGTTTTCCCGGAGGTCTTCATTAAAAGCAATTACTTCGTTATGTCTTGACTGTATCTCGCTACGGAGTTTTTCCACCACTTCATCCTGGCGGGCGATCTCTTCCTGTAATTTTTCAAGATTCTTTACCCGGCCTATCTTCTTGCCTTCGATCATTCCCACACTTCCACCTGTCAATGAATATTTTCCTTTTACATACTTACCATCTTTTTCTATCACTACAAAACCGTTGCTGTTTTGCAGGGCATCTTCACCATCCGCAATAAAAACATTACCTAATAAATGCTCTGCCAGCTTACGGTATTTTTCTTCTACTTCCACCACATTCAATGCTCTTATAGCTCCGTCAAGCTCATGCGATGAAACATTATTCTCGTTAGCATTCACTTTATCTAATAAGAAGAAATTAGCTTTCCCTTTTTTATTCTCATCGAGCAAATGAACCGCCTGCAAACCTTCCGGCAGATCGTTCACCACATAATAACTCAGGTAAGGTTCCAGCACGTTCTCCAATGCTGTTCTGTATTCTTCTTTTACATACAGAATATCCGACAGGATAGGTGATGTATGATTCCAGTTACTATTGTTATGCAAAAATTTCACGGAGTCAGGATAACCTTCCATAGAGTCAATCATACTCTTCAAAAGATCATGCTCATTCTTTTTTGAATCCAGCTTTCTTGTTTCCTCTGCCAGTTCATTTCGCAAACTCTCCACGATAGATTGTGT
>DASVOE010000041.1:0-24722 GCA_036383515.1 Chitinophagaceae bacterium
TGTGTAGAGTAAACCAATAATTCCCATCACGGGAACCAGATAGATCAATTTGTCCATACGTCTTGATTCTTAATCAAAATTTAAAGGACCTTCTTCGCTGAAGCTTGGATGGTCAAGGGCGGCAAAGATAGGGGAGAAAGGGATAATCAGAAGGGGGATTTTTAGGCTTAGTGGCCCGGCTTTATAGCCCTGATGGGGCTTTCGTTGCGTCGCACTTTTCAGGGTTCTGTCCGCTATTGAATAGTAGAACACAGATGACACGGATTGGAAAGATTTACATGGATTCAATTCTTATCAATTCCTGGGGATTTACACAAAAAGTAACCCAACTTTTTATTGAATCTGCTGAAAGGCCTTGCCCATATTTTTAATGATGTCACCAGCGATCATGGCTTCCATTGATGTTTCTGTAGTAGCAATATCTCCGGCCAGTCCATGAAGATAAACGCCAAGTGTCGCCGTCTCTATCGAACTATATCCTTGCGCTAATAGCCCTGTAAGAATGCCAGTCAGTACATCACCACTTCCTGCTGTTGCCATGCCTGCATTGCCGGTTGAATTAAAAAAACCTTTGCCATCGGGAGTAGCAATCAATGTATGATGACCTTTCAAAACAATAATACAATTCAGCTCTTTTGCTTTTTGCAAACAAAGTAATACTCTGTCAAATTCATTGGCCGATTCACCAAACAATCGTTGAAACTCTTTCGGGTGAGGAGTGAGTATAGAACCTGGGGGGATTAGTTGGAGCAGATCCTTTTGCGAGGCGAGAATATTCAGTGCATCGGCATCCAGCACAATAGGAATTCGATAGGCATCAAAAATTTCACGCAGCAGCATCTTTGTTTCCGAAGCTGCACCCAATCCGGGGCCTATGCCAATGGCCTCGTATTTTGTAAGATTATCCCGATAGCTATCGGGATCAATCTTTGTGTTGAATGATGCATTACTATCTGTCACCACCATCACTTCAGGAATAGCTGTCTGCATTATAGTATAACCACATTTAGGAATGTGGCATGTAACTAATCCCACACCGCTTCGCAAACAAGCTTTTGCAGCTAACACAGCGGCACCCATTTTACCGTAACTGCCTGCTACGATGAGGGCATGCCCAAAACTTCCTTTATGTGCAAATCGTTTCCGGGGCTTATAAATTGAATGAATGATCTCATCATCCAGCAATTCATAGCGAGAGGAAATAGTTTTATAAAAATCGTGATGCAAACCGATATCCAGGATGTGGATCTCGCCGATCCATTCTTCATTCTCTGCAAAAAGAAAAGCAGGTTTATAACATTGAAAACTCAGCGTATGATCAGCTTCAACAACGATATTTCCAATCGAAGAGCGATCGGTAAATAAACCACTGGGGATATCAATTGCAATAACTGTGTTGACAGTGCTATTGATATAGTTTACAAGGTTGGCTGTTACGCCTTCTAACTTTCTATTGAGTCCTGAGCCATACAAGGCATCAATGATAATTTCGCCCGCGGGAATAGGATGAAAGTGTTCTTCGCTTTGAATGAAATGAATAGCAGCAGCCGGCAGTTTGTGAAGACGTGCAAGGTTAGTTTGAAAATCATCAGTGCCTTTATGTCCAAATTCAAGAATATATATAATAACGGGAAAATCTTTTTCCATCAGCATTCTTGCAATAGCAAGACCATCACCGCCATTATTTCCTTTGCCACAGAAAATACCAAAGGAAAGAGCATCAGGAAATTGTTCGATCAGCCAGTCCGTACATTTTGTAGCAGCCCGTTCCATAAGATCAATGGAGGCAATGGGTTCATTCAGGATCGTGTATTGATCCCATGATCTTATCTCTTCTGCAGAAAGGATTTTCATAATTACTTTAACCAGGTATGCCATACCTGGTCACATCTTTCACTAAAGTTGAGAAACAATTTCCAAAAGGAGAAAACAACTATTATTTTCTTGTTGTAGCGGAGTGCGATGTTGTTTTTGGAGATCCCGTTTTTTGTTGCACCACTTCTTTTTTATCATCAGCCAATGTTTCGCTTTCATCATCATGCCGGTTATGATTTTGATCGTAAGCACCAAACAGGTCGTAAGATAAACGGGCTGTATTGTAAATGCCACTGCTGAAACGATTGCCTAAAATAATAATGGTCACTTTTTCATCCGTTAATCTTGAAAAAGCGGCATTGAAACCATGCCAGCGTCCAAAATGGTAAATCACTTTTTTGCCGTTCGGTATCATCAGCATCCGGAAACCCAATCCATAGTTGTGAATAGATTTTGTTTCCGTGCTATAAGGAGTAAATGCTGAATCCAGTAAAGATGCGTTGAGAAGCTGATTCGTATACAATGCCTGGTCCCATTTTAAAAGATCACGGGGAGTAGTGTAAACGTTTTTATCACCATACGTATATTCAAGGAAATCATTTTCCCAAAAACTGTTGTTATAATTAAAGGAAGGAGTAGCGATAGCTGAATCTGCCGGTGTAAAAATATAGGTATGTGTCATTTGCAATGGCACAAAATATTTTGTCTTCATATACTCAGGAAAAGATTTGCCGGTTATCTTTTCAATGATCATGGCCAGTAAAACAAAATTGGTATTACTGTAACTGAATCTTGTATCGGGAGAAAAGCTTCGTTTTGGTTTCTCCGTATAAAGAAAGTTGAGCATATCCTGGTTGGTTACATATACTTTTTTATCCCACTTGCTATTGGGCATAAAATAAACATAATTAGGTAACCCGCTGCGATGGTTGAGCAGCATCTTTACTGTAATTCCGGGATAGGGCAGGGCTGGAAAAAATTTGCCCAGCGTATCTTCCAGTGATAATTTATTTTCCTGCACCAGCCGTAAGGTAGCAACGCCGGTAAAGGTTTTACTGGTAGAGGCAATATGAAGGGGAGTGCTGTCGGTAATAGGGGCTTCCTTTCGCAGATCAATACGACCCTGGTATTTTTCATAAACAATAGCTCCATTTTTAGCGACTAAAATACTGCCATTGAAATTTTTTTTCAGCAGCATAGAATCAAAATAGGACGAAATTATACGATGATATTTCCGGAATTCATCTTTAGCAAGTGGAGCAGGGGTAGGGGGATAGTACTCCAGTGAATCTTCTTTCACAGGTTGTTTTTCTGCGGTAGTAGAAACATTGCAGGCAACAACGATCGTCAGTAAGACAAGAATATGAAAAAAGTTTTTCAATAAGATTTATTTTTCACCAGGTATAGTCTAACAAAAATAACGCCTAATATGCGAGAATAAGAATGGTATTTTTTCCCCATATCTTAACTAGTATTTATACTGGCGGGGTTATATTTGCAAACTATGGCACCTATCAAACAGACCAGCTATCCAAAAGAGAAGATCAGGATACTTTTTTTAGAAAATATAAGTGATACTGCAGTAAAGAATTTTAAGCTACAAGGTTATGTGCAGGTAGATAAGATCACCCGGGCTTTGAGTGAGGAAGAATTGATAGAAGAGATCAAAGATGTACATATTCTCGGTATTCGTTCCAAAACGAAGATCACCAAAAACATACTTGATGCCGCTAAAAAATTACAGACCATCGGATGTTTTTGTATTGGTGTAAACCAGGTGGACTTGAAAACAGCTACGCAGAATGGAATTGTTGTTTTTAATGCTCCTTATTCCAATACAAGATCGGTGGCGGAGTTAGTGATCGGGTTGGCTATTATGCTTATTCGCCGTATTCCTGATAAAAATAAAGCAGCACATGAAGGAATCTGGATGAAGGATGCTAAGGGAAGTTATGAGTTGCGGGGAAAGACCCTCGGTATTATTGGTTATGGTAATATCGGTTCACAGGTGAGTGTGCTGGCGGAAGGATTGGGAATGAAAGTTATTTTTTATGACGTGGAAACGAAACTCCCGTTAGGGAATGCAACTGATGGCAAATCATTAAAAGAAGTGTTGAGTAAATCAGATGTGGTGACGCTGCATGTGCCGGAAACAATGCAAACGAAAAATATCATTAATAAGAATACGCTGAAGCAATTTAAAAAGGGAGCTATTCTTATCAATTATGCAAGGGGAGAAGTGGTGGATCTGGATGCGTTGCGTAAATCCATTCTTGACGGCCATATCAGCGGCGCTGCTATCGATGTTTTTCCGTGGGAACCTGAAAAGAACGGCGACCGGTTTCAAACACCTTTACAAGATCTTCCTAATGTTATTCTTACTCCGCATATTGGTGGTTCTACAGAAGAAGCACAGCAAAACATAGGAGAGGATGTAAGCGTGAAATTGTTTAATTACCTGGAAAAAGGGATCACTTTTGGTTCGCATACAGTGCCTGCATTGGCATTACCGCCGCAGGAAGGATCACACCGGATCCTGCATATCCATAAGAATGTGCCGGGAGTTTTATCACAAATCAATACACAGCTTTCCAAACATAATATCAATATTCTGGCTCAGTACCTGAAGACCAATGAAGAAATTGGTTACGTGGTACTGGATGTGGACAAGCAATTATCTAACCGGGCATTACAATTGCTGAAGGAAGTAAAGGAAACGATCAAGGTGAGGATGCTATACTGATCGTGAATAATAGAATCGTAAGCCATAAGAGGCTCTTTCTCTATTCATAATTAAATTTCCCGTATTTTCAATAAATATTGAAAATTACGTAAGTTTGCGCTGTAAATGATCGTATATGAAAGTAGTTATCGTTGGCGGTGGCTTTGGAGGGTTGAAACTGGCAAGGAAACTGAACAATAAGGCAGGCTTTGATGTATTACTCATTGATAAATTTAACTACCACCAGTTCCAGCCCTTATTTTACCAGGTGGCTACTGCAGGACTGGATGCAAGTAATATTTCTTTCCCGCTCCGCAAAGTTTTTCAGAACAGTAAGAATGTCCGTATACGACTGGCAGCGTTAAAAGAAGTGGTAGCCGCTCAGAACAAGATCATCACCGATACAGAAGAAATAAATTACGATGTGCTGGTATTGGCCACGGGTGCTGATACCAATTTTTTCGGCAACACACAACTGGAACAAAATGCTTTCCCGATGAAATCAACGGTGGAAGCATTGCAGATAAGATATAAGTTGCTCCAGCTATTTGAAGAAGCGCATACCATTACGGATGCAACCGAAATGCAGCGGTTAATGAATATTGTCGTTGTGGGTGGGGGACCCACAGGAGTGGAAGTGTCTGGTGCGTTGGCAGAAATGAAAAAGTATGTGTTGCCCAAAGATTTTCCGGAGCTTGATTTTTCGAAAATGAATATTTACCTGCTGGAAGGCGGGCCTAGGACACTCGGTACGATGAGTGATAAATCAGCTGCTGATTCAAAAAAATACCTCGGGAAATTAGGCGTAACGGTGCTCACGCATACATTGGTGAAAGATTATGATGGCAAAGATGTTTTGCTGCAGGATGGGAAAAGTATTGCAGCAAGAACAGTAATATGGGCCGCCGGTATTAAAGGAAATATTCCCGCTGGTTTTGATTCCTCCTTAATTACAAAAGGCAACAGGATACGGACCGACAGGTATTGCAAGGTAGAAGGATTTAAAAATATTTATGCAATAGGTGATTTGGCCTATATGGAAACTCCAAAATATCCTCATGGTCATCCACAGGTAGCGCCGGTGGCGATGCAGCAGGCGGATATGCTGGCAGGCAATTTACGATTGATCGAAAAAAAATCAGATCCCGATCGTCAATTTGAATTTGAATACCACGATAAAGGTTCGATGGCAACGGTAGGAAGGAATCTTGCGGTAGTGGATATACCCAAACCCAAATTACATTTCGGTGGCTTCTTTGCCTGGATGATCTGGATGGGATTGCACCTGATGCTGATACTTGGCGTTAAGAACCGATTCTTTGTTTTCTTAAACTGGGTATACAATTATATAACGTATGATCAGAATCTTCGGTTGATCTTTAAAGAATTTAATAAAACCACCAAAAAATGAAATCAGCAGTTCCTGATTGGCTTATTATAACCGGGGCAATAGGACAAATTTTTACAGCCGTTATTTATCCGTATATCCGCCATGTGGTATTTGACTGGTATAACGATATAAAAAAACTCAAACCTTTGAACCAGGAAATTGCCAAGACCTATGGCAGGTATATACAAGGTTTAAATTTTTCGTTTGGACTGATCTCCATATTATTCACCAGTGAGTTAAAGAATGAGACAGGTTTGGCAGTGGCCTTAACGGGATTGATCGCAGCTTACTGGACAGGTAAAGTAATCACCCAGTTTTCCTATTATCCTATGTATGAGATACCAAAGAAACTGATCTTTAAAGTGGGTGAAGTGTTGATGAATACCTTATTCATTTCATTTGCCATTATATTTATATGGCTGTTTATTTCAAATCTTTCCGGCTATTTAAGAAATTAAAGATGATGGAGAATTTTTTTGGCTCTCGACCGGAAAGCGGCGGATTCATTTTCCCATTGTGATTCGATAATGACTTTCAATTCATTTTTTATTTCCGGGTATTGCCTGGACAGGTTTTGCAATACTGTCAAAGAAAACGCTTTTACAGCCGGTTTTTCTTTAGGATTTGTGATATATGCAAAACAAAAATTCATAACCTCGCCGTGAAATTTTTTGGGAATGGGAATATCCTGGAGAATACGCAGGGTATTTCTTTTTACGGCATCATGCAGACCGGGTTTGCCAAGGTTCTTTACCAAGCCGGAAAAATGTTTGGTGATGAAGGAGGGATGAGCTTCTGCAGCATAACTTAATGGCCAGGCTGCCCGTTGCACGACCCGGTATTCATCGGTAATAAAAAGATTAAATAATTCATCAAAACGTTGTTGATCGCTGCCAATCCATTTTACGATCTTATCGGATTGTGCTTTTGAATGAACTGCAAGAATCGTTTTGCGAAGATCCATGACTGGTATGCTAAAAAATAAAGGTGACATGAAGCCACCTTTTAGTAATTATAAAAACAAATTAAATTAATTTCTTCTGCCAAACAAGCGGAGCAACATCAGGAACAGGTTGATGAAATCAAGATAGAGCGTTAATGCGCCGATGATTGATAATTTTTTTACTTCGCTGGTTATTACCTGGCCGTTCTCATCGAGCCCTTGTCCAATTTGTTTGATCTTTTGCACATCATAGGCTGTAAGACCGGTGAACACCATGACGCCGATAAAACTGATGATATAATCCATCGTTCCATTTTGAAGGAACATATTCACCAGCGATGCCACCACGATACCGATAAGACCCATCATCATAATGCGGCCAAATTTGGTAAGATCTTGCTTGGTGGTGTAGCCCATGAAAGCCATCACACCAAACATAACGGAGGCGGAAGCAAAACAAGCAAAAACAGAATTAGCTGTATAAATAAGCAGTATAAAACTCAGTGTAATGCCCGTGATACCTGAATACAGTACGAACAGGCCAATGAGTACTGGTGCAGATAATTTGCGATAGCCTAACGACATCAGTAAGACAAAGCCTAATGGTGCAAACATAACAATGTAACCAAGGATACTAAGTCCTGAACCGGTTTCATTGATCAGTGGTCTTAGCCATTGTGTGTTTTCAGCAAATAAATACGCTACAACTGCTGATATGCCCAATGCCAGGAACATAAATGCAAATACATTGGCGAAATAACTTTTTGAAGCTTGTCTTGCCTCTACATTATAATTGGCAAAAACTTCTTCGGAGGTTGATCTGTTTTGGATATCCATATTTTAAATTTGATTATGGGGTGTAAATTAATCATCAACGATGAATGCGCAAACACTGGCTTGTAAATATAACAATTACTTTCTTATAATATATATTATGTTAAATTGCGCAGGGTAAAGAAGCAAAAATGCCCGGCTGCTCGTGGGAACGAGTGCCTGTCCTACTGTTTACACGGGGTCACATTTTCGTATATTCATTCAGAAATCAAAAGAATGCGTATTTCATTATATAGCCTGAATAGAAAGCATCACAAGCTGCTTTCATTAATAAGTAATCATGTAGTAGAATTTGAATCTACAAGGAAGGGCATCATTGTAGTACCTTTTGAAGAAATATATAAAGTATTAAAGTGCAATAGGCAAGAATTAAATTTTATAAGTTCTCGCCTATTTGAAGAAAAAGAATGTGACCTATATGATGTAGCAGGAATTAAAGGTTTATTCTGTACTCCAAAAGGGACTACATCGTTTATAAATAGGAAATATCCAAAAGAAAACAAAGCGATTGTAATTACATCAATAAAGGACTATTTGATAATATCGATTGGTCTTATTACTATCGGTTCTGCAATTTTTACTGCATTGAAAGCTATAACCGTTGAACAAAGTAATAAGCGAAGTATAGAACAGCCACTTGTCGAATAAATACAAAAAAGGCCAGGCCGCAGGCGTGGGACCAGTAGCAGTTTTACAGAGTAAGATGGCGCTTCTATTGTTGTAGCGAACCTTATTATATTTAGAAAGTGATAGCAGATATTATAGGTCAACTATTTTGGTTTGGAATATTAGCAACTCCGATCATCTCATTTTTAATAGTCAGAAAGTCTAATTCACTGTCTCCCGGGGTAAAAATTTTATTAGGCATTTTCATTACATTGATTCTTACAGCCGTATTTTACGGTATTGCCATGGCTATCCTGTTCAGAGATGGCCTGGGTCCAACATAAAAAGATAAATGCCCAACCCTATAGCCTTACTAATAAATGCCTAAAAAGTAAGTCGAAACCCCTACTCATCAGTAAGGGTATAGAATAAAATTGTTGACATTCATGGTTGTTGGCCCGGTTGTTTGATGTATGTAAGTACATCAAAGCTCTCAATTATGATACACACCTATTTCAAATCCCTTACTTTAGAAATGCTACTTGAGATGTTAATAGTAAGCGGTTCACGACTCAAACTTGACCGAATCAATAAGGCAGATGCTGCAGATATTAAGGATGTACAGAAGGTAATATACAGTCTTAAAAAAGCTATTGTTGCCAAGCGGGCTGAATTATCTCCTCTTAAATAGTAATTATTCCTATAAACCTCCTGTTCCGGCCTACTGATAATGCAGTAGGCTTTTTTGTTGCCTGCGTAAGAATAACAGTACACCCGCCGATAATTAGGAACTTTAAGGAATATACCCACCCCGATGCTGTTAGAAATTGATAGACTTACTATGGAACAGGATTCTTTAAAAGACATGACCTTAGAGAGTCTGATTGAACTATGTATTATGACATCAGAACGGTTGGAGTCATCTAAAATAAATCATGAAGCCGCTGAAATCACAGCTTTCTACCAAAGAACTTTACAAGACGTTCACCAGGTAATTGTTGAAAAACGGACAGCATTACCTCTTCTTAAATAATGGGGTTTGCCTCCTGACCAGCTTATAATCATTCATTCACTCTCGCCTTCTCCTGGTATTCCTTTGCCTTCCCTTTATCATTCTTCCGCTCCCAGTAATCACTCAATATTTTACAGGCTGTGATATAATTCTCTTTCTCTTTTGGTTGTGCAGCAAGTTTGGAAGCATCTATATTGTTATATGCATTACTTGCGTACAGGTAAACATCTTCATACCGCTGGTTGATCTGTGCCGTCAGCCCTTCTCTTTTTTTAGCTTTATCAGCGCTGTTCTCCGGCACTGCATTATAGGCATCGATCAGGTCATTGATCAGCGCCAGTTGGTAACGGCACATTAATAAGTTAGCATCAGCCGTTGACCGGATAGCTATTGTTTTTTTCAGCACCATAGGTATCCTGCTTTGCAATTTGCTAAAATCTGCAGGCCTTGTGTTTTGTTTAAACGAATAATTATAGAGTTCTGCTGCGTAATTAAAATTGATGAGGTAAATATTACAGTCACCGGCGATCAGCTCTTCATAGCGGGCAAATAATTTTTTCTTATCGGCACCTGCATCTTTCAGCACTACCTGGCACCAGAATTCATCTTCGGGGTAAGTAGTTTTTCCAATCGCTATATATTTATCTCTTGTAGGCTTATCGCCTTTTTTATCAAACTGGTCAACGAGGTAACGGTATATTTCATGAAAGCCCGGGCTCAGTATTTTGTTATCAGCGATCTTGCGGTAGTAGTTGAGCGCAACATCTTCCCTGCCGGCACTGATGGCCGCCGCCGCAATGTTTACATATAATTGCGTATCAAAAGCCGGGAAACTAAATCCCTGGTAACTGAATCCTTTTTTGACAATAAAATTTTCCATCTCTTCCACCTGCTGGAATGCTTTTAATGCCTCATGAAAACGTTTGTTACGAAATTCATTGTTGGCCTTATCAATCGTGTTGAAGCTGATGCCAAATAATATTTCATGTTCCCTGCGGCTGGTGTCCTTCTCTTTGTCCTTTATCTCAAGGTATTTTTTATAAGCTGCAAAAGCATGAGCATGTCCATCGGGTTCTGCAATCGGGGCTGAGGGGCTGATGAGTATCTTATAATAGATCAATGATTTTAAATACCAGGCTTCTGCATTTTTTGCATTGATTTCATTCGCGAGGTATTTTTCAATCTCTGTTTTTGCAACTGTCCATTGACTTTTACCGGCAGCAGCCCGGATATTATCTAAGGAAGGAGAACCGGGTTGCCCTATGACGGTGAGAGAAACAATAAATAAAAAAATAGTAACGATATGGCGGATCATGTTGTCGGGATAATATAGGATATTAAAATATTCTTCCTCTGCGGTTCTTTGCAATTGATCAATGGCATATAAACAAACACCGCCCGAAAGCGGTGTTTACTTTTTCTATTTTATAGTATCATACAGGTCATTCCACTTTTTCTCCTCGGCGGTAAACTTTGCCAGGTCAGCTGGTTTTCCTTTTGCCTGTCCTTTTTTATAACCATATATCTCACCAAGGTCTCCCACAATGTATTTGTATTGATTCTTGTCTCTTATACTAAGGGTTGAAAGCTTAGCAGCAAAAATGGACGCCGCTTTTTCATAAGGAGCAATTACCTTATCCAGTGTAGCCCCATATTGCTGATCGAGTGCATCCCTTTTCTGAAGGTCTTCTTTGGATGAAGCAGTACCGGGTTTTGTTCTTGCTTTCATTTCAGCGGCATGCTTTTTCCTGAGCTCATTTATCCTTTTTGATTTATTCAAAAAATGTCCGCCTAAATAGATTAACGGCGTTTCTGCATCAGGTTTTGCATTACTGGCTTTATTTAAAGCATCTACCATTTTTATTTCCAGCGCATCCGCATTGGCAGGAAGTACTGCAGTTTCTGAAGGGTTATTCAGGGTGTCATAAATTACACCGCCTAACAATAGGTTGGCCCTGTAGTTAGCAGGATCAGTAGCCAGGATATTTTCCAGGGCAGCAATTTTTTTATCCATATCATCTACCAGGCCTACTGCAAAATCAATTTTATCATAGCCGAAGAATTCTGATTTGGGATAGAGCTCTTTACCCATGGCCTTATATTTTTCAAATGCAGCAATATCATTTTTGCTGAAATAATAAGTAACCAGGAAACGATAAACATTTTCATAATCAGAAGAGCTCATTTTAAGATCCGCAAGCCGGGTATAATATTTTGCAGCAGCTTCTTTATTGTTGCTGCTTTCCGCTGTCACACCCGCTAATATCAGGCTATTGGTATCTGCAGTCACGTTGATCACTTTTTCTTTGATCAGCATATCAGAAAGAGTTACCACTTTTTCAAACGTTTCAAAACCTTTCTGCCAGTTCTTGGCTTCATAATCCTTATAGCCGGAAGTAAAAAGTGCAGAATATAAATTGATAGGACCATTTGCATAAATAGGATCTTTTACCAGTGCCAGGTCAGGCTGCATCTCTTTATATTTCGCAAAAGCTGCATCTGCTTCTTTTACCAGCAGATCTCCTTCCGGAGTTCCTTTAACATCTTTGTCCATAGCAATGGTAGCATAGAGAGTGGCTTTTAAAATATAAGCCTCCGGTTTTGCGGTAAATTTGGCATTGGTCATTGATTTATCAAGATCCTCTTTTGCCTTTTTTGCCTGGCCGAGGGCCACCATATTTTTAATTTTAGTATAGTCCTGTGCAGAGACAACAACAACGAATGATAGCAATACAACCGATAAAACGACTTTTTTCATATTAGCATTTTTAAAATTGTGGAGCCTTAACTTTTTATTCAGATGGATTTGGTGCAATATCCGTTGCCTCATCCTTGTTTATTTCCGGCAACGGGTTTTCTTTTTCTACCTGTTCTTCATCCAGTTTGGTGATAGCAGCTATTTCATCACCTTCATCGAGGCGGATCAGCTTCACTCCCTGCGTGGCCCTTCCCTGTTCACTGATACCGCTCACCGGCATCCGGATGGTAACACCACTCTTACAGGTGATCATCAGGTCTTCCTGTGGCGTCACGTCTAGTATTCCTACAAGTGAACCGGTTTTATCAGTTACATTAATCGTCTTTACTCCTTTACCTCCGCGATTGGTATAACGGTATTCGTCTACTGCTGTCCTTTTGCCAAACCCTTTTTCACTTACTACCAGCACCGTTTTTGTTGATTCGGTCTCAGGATTTACACAAATCATACCAACTACTTCATCATCTCCTCCATCGCCAACATCTATACCGGCAACACCAATAGCGCCGCGACCTGTAGGTCTTACTTTTTCTTCAGAAAAACGAATCGCTCTTCCACTTTTTACCGCCATCATGATCTCGCATCTGCCATCGGTCATATTTGCATATAGCAACTCGTCGCCTTCATTAATAGTGATAGCAATTACACCTGTTTGTCTCGGACGACTAAAATCGGCCAGCTCCGTTTTTTTGATAATGCCTTTCTTCGTACAAAGAACGATGTTGTGTGAGTTAACAAACTCTTCGTCTTTCAGATCTTTTACATCGATGATAGCTCTTACTTTATCATCCGGCGGCAACTGCATCAGATTTTGAATAGCTCTTCCCCTGCCCGTCTTCTCTCCTTCCGGTATCTCCCATACATTCAACCAATATACCCTGCCTTTTTCGGTGAAGAATAGCATGGTATGATGGCTGGAGGCGACAAAAAGATGCTCAATATAATCTTCTTCACGGGTTCTGCCACCAATCACTCCCCTGCCGCCACGACGCTGTAAGCGGTATTCATCTGCCGGTGTACGTTTGATATAACCCAAATGCGAAATAGTGATTACCACATCTTCTTCTTTGATCAGGTCCTTGATCTTTACTTCATCATCCAGGTAAGTGATCTCACTTTTACGTTCATCACCAAATTTTTCTTTTATTTCGATCAGCTCATTTTTGATCACATCATATCGCATTGATTCATTGGCAAGGAGTTCTTTCAAACTGGTGATCAATTTTACAAGTTCATCATACTCTGCAACGATCTTTTCTCTTTCCATACCGGTAAGTCGTTGCAAACGCATTTCCAGGATTGCCTTTGCCTGTATCTCATCCAATCCCCATCCGGCATTTACTAGGTTATCTTTGGCAATATCAGGTGTGGAGGATGCACGGATCAATGCGATCACTTCATCCAGGTGATCCAGTGCTATCAGGTAACCTTTCAGGATATGAGCTCTTTTTTCCGCTTCCCTCAATTCAAATTTTGTTCTTCTTACCACCACTTCATGACGGAACTCAATAAACTCGCTGATGAGATCCTTGAGGTTAAGTGTCCTGGGTCTTCCTTTTACGATGGCTACATTGTTGATGCCATAGGAAGTTTGCAGATCGGTTAACTTATAAAGCTGGTTGATGAGTACATTGGCAATTGCATCTCTCTTCAGATCGATCACTACCCTTGTTCCTTCTTTATTATTCGATTCGTTATTAACATGCGCAATGCCATCAATAATTTTTTCATTTACCAATTCACCAATCCTGTTGGTGAGAGCGTCACGGTTTACCTGGTAAGGCACTTCGGTGATGATGATCTGTTCACGACCACTTGGTTTTGTTTCTACCGTTAATTTTCCTCTCACTACTACCCTTCCCCGACCAAAATGCATGGCTGCTTTCACTCCTTCCATGCCATAAATGATACCGCCAGTTGGAAAATCCGGGGCTTTTACATGCTGCATCAATTCATCAATAGTGATCTCCCGGTTATCAATAAAAGCAACACATCCGTCAATGATTTCTGTAAGGTTATGTGGCATCATGTTCGTAGCCATACCTACAGCAATACCGCTGCTGCCATTCATCAGCAATTGCGGAATACGGGTGGGTAAAATAGAAGGCTCTTTTTCCGAGTCATCAAAGTTCAATTGAAAATCAACTGTGTCTTTTTCAATGTCATCAAGCATGTGTTGTCCCAGCCTGTCTAACCTGACTTCGGTATATCGCATGGCTGCCGGATCATCTCCATCCTGGTTACCGAAGTTACCCTGGCCATCTACCAGTGTGTAACGCATATTCCATTCCTGTGCCATCCGGGCCATGGCAAAATATACCGAAGAGTCACCATGTGGATGATACTTACCCAACACCTCTCCTACCAGTCGTGCTGATTTTTTATAAGGCCTGTTGTAATGCAAACCCAGTTGGTCCATCGCAAATAAAATGCGGCGATGCACCGGTTTTAACCCATCTCTTACATCCGGGAGTGCCCTGCCTACTATTACCGACATAGAATAGTCGATATAAGCAGTCTTCATCTGCTCTTCAATATTAACAGGAATGATCCGGTTATTATCCTGGGTTTCCTGTGGTGCTGAATTGTCTTCCATTGTCTCCTTTTCTTATAGGTTGTGATCGGGGTTGATTAGTGTTTTAGCGCTTCAAAACCAACGTTTTTGAAGGCCTGCAAATCTACCCTTTTCAACCTTTAAAACCTGATAAAAAATATGGTTTTTTGTTCCCGGTTTTATCCACTGTTGTTAATTGCCGGATCATTTTGGAACCGATTGGTTTATAACAAGGTTTTTACACTTAGCGGCACTGTTTTTTCGTTAAGTACCAGTTACCAAAATAGCGGATCATGACCAGTTACCTCTTGCTTCGAAATAATAAAGAAAGCGGACCTTATACCCTGAATGAATTAGTGAGCCAGCGATTAAAAGCCTATGATCTTGTTTGGGCAAATGGTAAGAGTGCCGCCTGGCGCTATCCCGGTGAGATTCCGGAATTGAAAGAATATGCTCCCGCAGTAGAAGAACAACCCTATGACCGGTTCTTTAAAAAGCCTTCGGAACAGAAAAAACAAGAAACAGTAGTTGCTCCACAACAGAAAACAATTGAGCCTTCCGAAGCTACCCCTGCTCCTGTTATCCGGGAATCAATACCCATCGTTGAAGAAGTAAAGCCCTCTTTCGTTCCCAAAAGATCTGTTTTCGTGACATTGCCGGGTCAAAAACAGCAACAAGCGGTTGTCAAAGAAGAAGCTCCTGTTAAAAAATATGAACAATATCAACCGAGAGTTAATGAAAGGGTTTATGAAGCAGAAGAGCCTGCTCCTCTTACAAAAACGATCACTATTACGGAGAACCCGGTTGCAGCTGAGATCAAATACTCGCAGCCATTGGATGAGATCAAGGAGATGTATGTAAAAACATTACAGGACAGAAAACAAAAGATCGCTTATAAAACGTTCTTATTACAAAGTGTGAAGAAAATTGCTGTTGTGCTTGTCATAGTTGGCGCTGGTGTGTTGATCGGGTTTACTATAAAATCAAATTCGGGAAAGAAAGAGATTGTTGCCGATGCCTCGATAACAAAGAAACCGGTCATTTCATCAACGGAGGGCAACCTTCCGGATAAACCAGCCGAAACTGTAACGCAACAAACCGACGAAGCAACAAACGAACAACCGCAACAACAGCGGCAGGTAAAAACACAACAAGCAATAACGGCACATGAACCGGCTATCAAAACTCCAGCTACTGAAAAAGCAATCAAAGAATCTTCCTCTTTATTGGCAGTAACACCCCGGAAAGAAAACACTCCATCACAACACCGGGAAGTTGCAATCAACGAACCATCACCCGGAGTAGAAGTGAATGAGAGTACGGGTGAACGCACCAGGAAAATGAGAAGCGCTGAAAACGAAACAGCTCTCCCCGTAAATGAAAAACCAAAAGCGGTGTTTAAAAACGGTAGCTTATCAAAACTGGTTTCTGTCAATAGCAACGAATATCAGCGGGTGGCATTTGGCGGCATCCGTAATCTTCAGCTTACCGTCAACAACGATTCAAAATATATCCTCGATAATGTAGTGGTGGAATTGCAATACCTCAAGCCAAGTGAAGAACCGTTGCGTACAGAGAATATAAGTTTTAAATCTATTTCGCCGGGTGGTTCATCTACTATCAGGCTGCCTGATACCAATCGTGGAATAAAAGTATTGTATAAGATCACTAATATACTTTCTATCCAGGCAGCAAAAGATATGGCTGATATGTAAAAAGAATCACTGAATGTATATCCACTATTTCGTAAGCGGAACATAAACGCTGAACTGAATGACCCCGTTTTTAAAATCCGGATCAATACCATTCGAAGGTTTAAAATCACCTATTTTAGAAAGACCCACCGTATATCTTCCACCAATACCTAACCCTTTCTTCGCTCTTATCCCGAATCCGGCTACAGCAGAAAGATCGAGTCCTTTTGCAAAATCTTTCAGTGTTGTGTTATCTATATTCTCGCTAATTTTAAAACCTACCTGCGGACCTGCTTCAACATAAAAACCAGTAGGAAACCGATATTGCGCCAGCACCGGAATATTTATGTAAGTAAGTTTCCAATCATAGCTTCCGGATACACTGTCAATCTTTGCACCCTGGGTTGAGATCATAGCTTCGCCCTGGAGTGCAAACCGGAGAAACTGGAAACGAAAATAAGTGCCCCCATGAAATCCTACTAAGGCCTTTTTCTTTACAGCATCAAAGTTGCCACCTGTAAAATTGCTGATATTGGCACCAGCTTTCACACCAAATTGAAAGGTTTGGCTATACAGTTGAGCAGATACCAGCAGGAGTATTACAAAAACAATCTTCTTCATAATAAGTTTTTTGTAAAAATAAATAATAATCTTTGAGCTTCATGATTTACTAATTCACAAGTGATGAAAACGATACTACTTTTTGGTGCGGGCAAATCGGCTACGGTTTTGATAGATTATTTGTTGGAAAACTCGATCATGGAGAACTGGAAAGTATTTGTGGTGGATGCAGACCTGAAACTGGCACAGTCAAAGATTGGATCTTCAACAAAAGTAACAGCAGTTTCTTTTGATATATTAAATACAAATGAACGAAGTAAATATATCAAACAGGCGGATGTGGTTATTTCATTGTTGCCCCCCACCCTGCATATTGAAGTAGCGAAGGATTGTGTAAAATTTCATAAGCATTTACTTACCGCATCTTATGTAGATGAGGAAATTCGTAACCTGCAGCCCGATATTGAAAAGAACAAACTTTTATTTCTCTGCGAAATGGGATTGGACCCGGGCATTGATCACATGAGTGCCATGCAACTTATTAATGATATCAGGGCCAGGGGTGGAAAGATAACTTCCTTCCGTTCTCATTGCGGAGGATTGGTGGCGCCAGAGAGCGATGATAATCCCTGGCATTATAAGATAAGCTGGAATTCAAGGAATATTATTATGGCGGGCAAAGCTGGCGCTCACTACAGGGAAAATGGCGAAGAAATAAAATTGACATACGATGAGTTGTTTAACGGAGCCAGGTTGGTGGAAATCCCTGAATTGGGTTATTATAGTTGGTATCCCAACCGCGATTCCCTGAGTTATACTCCGCTGTATGGCCTGGAAGACACACAAACATTTATCCGCACCACACTCCGGCATCCTGATTTTATGTATGGCTGGAAAAATGTGATCGATCTGAAACTGGTAGACGAAACATTACAGTATGAAACAAATGGTAAAACGTTGTACGAGGTCTTTAAAGAACATATGGATAAAAACGGTTTTGGCGAATGGTTGAATCAAAAGCTCACAGAACGGTTTGCCGAAACAAAAGGCCTGATGGAAACATTGCTCAAACTCGTGGAAGCAGAGAAAGAAGCCAATAACGAAGGTGAAGAAATTCCCGGATCATTTATGACGGCAGATGACCAGGGTAATATCCAGGAAATAGAAATTGATGACGTAAAGAATAAGGCCGCTTCCTTCCTGGCGCAAAAAATGCATGAAGCTAATCTTACGCTGAAACAACTTTTCTTTTTAGGTTTGGATGACCAGGATACAATAGTGAATAAGGGACTTTGTAGTGCAGCTGATGTGTTGCAGTTTGCAGTAGAAAAAAAATTAAGTCTCCGGCCTTATGATAAGGATATGATCATAATGTTGCATGAGATAGCGTATACAATCGGTAACCAGGAATCGGTAGTCAGGAGTTCTTTAGTTGTTAAAGGAGAAAATAATTTGCGGACAGCGATGGCCAAAACTGTCGGCCTGCCATTAGGAATTGCTGCGAAACTTATACTGAATGGAAAAATTAAGCTTACAGGTTTGCATATTCCAACACATAAAGAGATATATGACCCGGTGTTGAAGGAATTAGAACTTCACGATATCAGGTTTCATGAATCAACATAAGTCTTTCAACAACTGAACTAAATCCCCGATTCCTTCTGTTGCCGGTTTTTCGATCAGCGTAAGGTTTTGCATGGGAGAAGTGTAAGGTATCTTTTTATCGATCATAAACTTCGGTGTTGTTATTTCAACATAGTGAATAAGCCCAGCAGCAGGATACACGACCAATGAAGTTCCTACCACTACAAATACATCTGCACTATAAACAACGGGGATAGCTTCTTCCATTTTAGGAACGGGTTCTTCAAACCAAACGATATGAGGTCGTAATTGAGTGCCATCTTCGGCGGTATCACCAATATTGATATCTCCTTTGATCTCATATACGAGGCTTTCGTCTTTTTCACTTCGCATTTTAAATATCTCGCCGTGTAAATGCAATACGTTCTTGGAACCGGCTCTTTCGTGCAGATCATCGATATTCTGCGTAACAATGGTTACATTAAAATCATTTTGCAGTGCAGCTAATCCATAATGGGCTGCATTTGGTTTTACATCGAGTACATTCTGGCGGCGATAGTTATAAAATTCAAGGACTAACCCGGGATTTTTTTTCCATGCTCTTGGTGTAGCTACATCTTCAATATTGTAACCTTCCCATAAGCCATCGCTGTCGCGAAATGTTTTTAAACCACTCTCCGCACTGATGCCTGCACCGGTCAATACAACAAGATTCTTTTTTGCCATACTTAAAGATAAGTTGACAGGCTGATATTTTCTCCCTGGAAAAACAGGACTCACTTATGCTTTTGCCCTTTGGTTTTTTAATTTTTTATATCCGATAATAACTATTGCACTCATAAGAAATAGTGGCCAGATAGTTACCAGTCCGATCAATAATTCCACTACCCAGCTACCACCGCTTTTAAAAGCGTTACCAAGTTTTGTTCCGAACGATGGATTGTCATTATTTTTTGCAGTGACATTCAATACCTGGAAGAAGGTGAGGTTGATAGTGCTCATGGCTGATGAATGGCTTAAATAATCAATTCTTCCATTTGCAGATTCTATTTCTTCCTGTATACCATTGATCTCTGATTGCACATTTAATATTTCTTCCATATTCTTTGCCTGTTTCAGCAGATCCATATATCGTTGTCTTACCTGTTTCTTGGCTTCCATTCTTGATTTGGTATCCACAAACTCGGTGGTTACATCCTGGCTGGAGATCTTTTTGGCGTTGATCTTTTCAACATTAGAAGTGAGAAGAGCGATGCTGTTGTCAAACTGGTCGACTGGTACTTTAATGATAAGGGTATTTTCAATTTTATAATCAGATTCATTTTGTTCTTCCTGTGCGATGTATCCTCCTACGCTTCTTACTTTTTCACGAAGGGAGGCATAAAAAGCTTTGTACTCTTTTATTTCTAACTCCAGCGTTGCATTTTTAACGATCTTCTTATCCCAGTCAGGATTAGCTGCCGGAGTTGTTGTTTGCGGTTGTTTGTTTTTGCCAGGTACCTGATATGTACCTGCTGAATCGGTGGCGTATTGTTTGTTTGTTTCATGATCAACTTTAAAGTCCACCGTAGGTTCTTCTGATCTTTCTAAAAGAGATATTTCCTGGACCTTAGGTGATTCGTTCTTTCCATGACAGGAGATGATGACAGATAGCAGCATAGCTACACATGCAGTTGCTAAGATTTTCATGACTATATTTTTTGTGAGTTAAAAGGAGATGCAGAATTATTTGGTTTGCACAACAAACGATGCGTAAAATTTTTATCACGCAGAGGACGCAGGGTACGCTGAGACACGCAGAAAAAAATCCCTGCGATCTCAGCGGCCTCTGCGTGATTTTTTATTTTGTTTTAGTAAAAAGAAAAATAGTGCTGTCCACCGTTTGCAATTGCAGGCTATCCTTGTTTAGTGTAGCAACTGTAAGTATGCTGCCTGTGCTATCCATTTTATCTTGTTTCCATACCAGCTGATTGCTTTTATTCCATTCATACAAAGAAGTGTCTTTGCTGACGTAATCTCCTAATGAGCGAAGAATGTTCCCTTGTTTGGTAAATTCGTAATGATACTTCATGGAATTGGAGTCTACCAATCCCATGATACCTACCATAAAATTGTTGGCAGCATCTTTACCTGAGTGTACGGATTCGATCTTCCATTGTCCAACGATCCATTCCTTTTTAATGTCGCTGGCTACTGTTGGTTTGTCTTTTTTACGGAGATAGAAAAAGATGGCTACCCCGGCTGCTATAATAAACAGCCCGATGAATAATTTTTTCATGGCTATACTTTTTTTGATGAATGAAGAATCAGTAGTTGATTCTGCAGAGCATCAAAAAGTAACCCATGCTATTTGTTAAAGAGGAATTGTACAACGCAGGACTATCGTCTCCTGATTGATAAATTAGACTCACTTCTCTCCTGCCATCTTCATCACGATATCCCATTCTTCATCCGTAACAGGTTGCACCGATAGTCTTCCTAGGCGAACCAGCGCCATATTGGCTAATCGTTTATCTTTTTTGATAGCTTCTAATATAACAGGGTTCTTTATTTTTTTTACCGGCTTAACATCTACTGCCGACCAGCGATCATCATCGGTAGTGGGATCCTGGTAATGCTCTTTTACTACTTTGGCAATGCCTACGATATCTGTTCCTTCATTACTGTGATAAAAGAATGCTTCATCATCTTTTTTCATAGCCCGGAGATGAAGACGGGCTGCATAATTTCGAACACCGCTCCAGCAAGTTTGTCCTTCTTTTACAAAAGCATCCCACGAATAAGTAGACGGTTCAGATTTAATAAGCCAGTATGCCATACGTTTGAAGTTTGTTTTCAGATTCAAATTTAAAAGAACATGCGTAAAATAATTTTTTCTTTTATCTCAATCTAAATCATTTACTATCTCCGTATTTGTTTAGTCAGCTGAAAATTCAAGGTCAAAAATTCAAAAACAAGATAACGGAACTTTAATTTTTCTGAATCTGTCTGTTTGCATTATTCGTACTTAATATCTCTACACCTTAGCCTGTACAATTCCATGACACCTTATGATGAAATTTTTCCATGTGAAGGGCAAACACAGGGCCGGTAATCCAATTGGATGCCGGCTCATTTTATTATTCAGCTATTATTTGATGATTATTTACCAACCACTCGCCAGCACATCTGCAAGGTGAAGTGTTTTGAGATCATATCCCTTTTGTTTGATATAACCATGCAGGTGCATCAAGCAGGAGTGATCGGTGGAAATGAGATATTGTGCACCGGTAGCTAAGGCGTTTTCTACCTTTTGTTCTCCCATTCCCATGGAGATGGCTTCGAACTTGACGGCGAATGTGCCGCCAAATCCACAGCAGGTTTCCACGTCATTCATTTCAGCAATCTCCAACCCTTTTACATGTGATAATAAGCGGCGTGGTTCTGTTTTTATTTTGCATTCTCTTAGTCCGGCACAGCTGTCGTGGTAAGTAGCTTTGCCATTTAAGGAAGCCCCTAAATTTTCTACCTGTAATACATGGATCATGAATTCAGAAAATTCATAAATACGTTTTCCTATATCGGCCACTTCATGATGGAGCGATGAGTTTTCAAACAGCTTATTGTAATAATTTCTTACAAAGCCTACACAGCTGGCACTGGGAGCAACGATATAATCGCTGCCTTTGAAATCATTGATGAATTTGGAGCAAACGGATTTCGATTCATCCCAAAAACCTGCATTGAAAGCAGGTTGACCACAACAGGTTTGTGAAGTATTATAAGTAACAGAGCAGCCTGTTTTTTCCAGCACCTTTATCATGTTAAAGGCCGTTTCAGGATACAACTGATCTACAAAGCAGGGAATAAAGAGTTGTACATTCATAAATCCTCTGTCTCCTTAAAAGGAGAACCTCGATTTTAATTCTCCGATAATTATTGAATAATGTTTCATTAGCGACTCTTCTTAAACTCCTTTATGAAGTTGGAGTTTAGCGAGATCATCTTTAACGCTGTAACAGCTGCTTCTTCTCCCTTGTGTCCATGTTTGCCACCGATTCTTTCTTTTGCCTGCTGTTCATCATTTACTGTCAATACACCAAAGATAGTTGGCACCGGTAATAAAAGATTCAATTGTACCACGCCATCTGTTACAGCCTTACAGACATAATCAAAATGCGGCGTATCGCCTTTTACCACACAACCCAGGGCAATAAATGCATCGGGTTTCTTTTTTTTACCACTTCTTTCCCAGTAATTTTTGATGGCAAAAGGAATTTCAACAGCGCCGGGCACGGTTACCGAAATGATATTTTTAACAGCATGCTTTTGCAATTCAAGGATACAACCTCTTTCCAATTCATCCACGATAGTCGCATTCCATTCTGTTTTTATCAAAACAACACAGGCATCCTGAACGTTCAGAATGCCTGTATCCATATGTAATAATTTGCTGTTACTTACCTGCGCCATGATCAGTTTACATTATAAACACCCAGTTTAGCCAAATGAAGATCGGCATCATTTCCTTTTTCAGCCGGGTATTTTTCTTTGATCTCTTTGTATAATTTGATCGCTTCTTCTTTATCATTCAGCACCTGCTCTGCAAGATAGGCAGCCCGGAATAATGCATCAGCAGAATTGAATTTATCCTCTTCAAAATGATGCGCTGCTTTTTTATAATACTCCAATGCATCTTTACCCTTACCCATATCAGCATAAGCATCTCCCATTAAAGAGTAAGCTCTTGCCTGCACCTGTTTGGACGAAGTGCTGAATTCTTTCAGGTGTTTGATCGCTTTTTCATTTTGATCCAGCTTAATATAGATAACACCAGCATAATAATTTGCCTGGTTAGCGGCTTCGGTTCCATCATACTTGCTGATGACCTTCAGGAATCCCAGGTTCTGGCCATCTCCATTCAGGGCAAGATTCAATGAATCCATACGATAGTATGATTCGGCCCTGAACATCGCTTCAGCAGCTTTAGCTTCCTTAGGATTCTTAAAGAAATTTTTATACACCAGCCAGCCACCACCTAATAAAATGACAACAGCACAGGCGATCATGATCGGTTTATTATTGCGTGTCCAGAAATCTTTGGCTTTGGCAATCGCTGCTGCTCCGCTATCCATATCCTCTGCATGTTTCTTGTCTGACATAACTTTTTTCTATTTACAATTTGTGTTTTGCTTTTTGATCAAATCAGTTCAATCTCTTTCCCCGGTTTTCGAAATATCAATATCCAGGAATTAATCAGTAATAAAAGGATAGTTCTGATCCATATATACATCCTTCAGTACTTCATCATCATTTGGCCAGGGGCTTTCTTCAGCAAATTTTACTGATTCATTTACTATATCATCCACCCTTTTGTTGATTGTATCAATTTGCTCCTGCGTGGCCATCTTCTTTTCCAAAATGGTCTTTAATACCATCTGGATTGGGTCTTTACTCTTATACTCATCCACTTCTTCTTTCGTTCTGTATTTCTGCGGATCGCTGATGGAATGTCCTTTATACCGATATGTTTTAATTTCCAGTAAAGTAGGCCCGCCCTTTTCTCTTGCTCTTTTCACAGCTCTTCCTACACCTTCATGTACGGTTTCCGGTTTCATGCCGTCTATCACATCAGCCGGCATTTCATATCCATCTGCCAGCTTATAGATATCCACTACGTTAGAGGTACGTTCTACTGAAGTACCCATGGCATAGTTGTTATTTTCACAAATAAATATCACCGGCAATTTCCAGAGCATCGCCAGGTTGAATGTCTCATGCAATATGCCTTGTCGTGCTGCGCCGTCTCCAAAATAGCAAAGCACTACGTTATCGGTGCCACGATACTGTTCTGCAAATGCTAAACCTGCACCTGTGCCGATCTGCGCACCTACAATACCATGTCCACCAAAGAAGCCAACATCTTTTCCAAAGAAATGCATACTGCCGCCTTTTCCTTTGGCACAACCTGTGGCTTTGCCATATAATTCAGCCATACAGCTATTCACAGAAACTCCCTTGGCAATCGCAAGACCATGATCGCGGTAAGCCGTAATCATAAGGTCTTCGGGTCGGGTAGCTGTCATGCATCCTGCAGCAATTGCTTCCTGACCTATATAAGCATGGAAGAAGCCACGGATCTTGCCTTCCATTTTATATTTTTCTTCGGCCATTAATTCGAACTGGCGAATGAGCTGCATTAATTCGTACCAGTAGAGGTATGTTTCTTTAGAAAATTGGGTAGCCACCGGCTGATAGTTTGATTTTTTT
>DASVOE010000042.1:0-55213 GCA_036383515.1 Chitinophagaceae bacterium
GCTATTGCCGTAGTATTCAACAATACTAGCATGAAAAGAAAATAAAAATCAGCCGTTGAAATAGTTTTACGAAAATATTTACGCAAACGTTTACGAAATTCGCCAACTTAGTGTTTGCTTATAAACCACCTACCCTGAATATCATGGATAATGTGAATCTAAAAAAATTGGCTAAAGAACTGAACCTGGCAATCTCAACAGTTTCCAGGGCCTTAAGAGACAGTCATGAAATAAGCCAGGAAACAAAAGACCGGGTAAAAGCATTAGCCGCTAAACTTGATTTTCAACCCAACCCTCATGCCAGCAGCCTGCGACGAAATAAAAGCAGAACCATTGCTGTTATCATGCCTGAAATACAAAATAATTTCTTCTCGCAAGTTATGAATGGAGTGGAAGATGTGGCCCAGAAAAAAGGATATCATGTACTGATCTATCTTACGCATGAAGACCACAACCGGGAATCTGATATATTACACTTATTGCGCAATGGCAGGGTAGATGGCCTGATGATATCTGTTTCCAATTCCACGTCGAGCTTTGAATACCTGCAAGGATTCCAGGATACAGAGATGCCATTGGTTTTTTTTGACAGGGTTTGCGACAGCATGGATGTGCCCTGCATTACTACTGATGATACCGAAGCTGCGTTTAAAGCCACTGAGCATTTAATAAAAGCAGGATGCAAAAAAATAGCTTTTCTGTCTATGGCTGGCAACCTTTCGATAAGCACCCGCAGAAGATCCGGTTATATAGAAGCGCTAGCAAAGTATGGGCTGACCAGCGATGAACTGGTAGTGGAATGCGGACCTGATGATGAGCTCAACCGAAAAAATATAGCTGCATTATTACAAAACAATACACCGGATGGCATCTTTGCAGCAATAGAAAGGTTTGCGATCAATACCTATGAAGTATGCAATAAAAGAGGCATTCAGATACCGGAACAAGTAAAAGTGATCGGCTTTTCAAACCTGGAAGCAGTAGCATTATTTGATCCGCCTTTATCCACCATCGTACAGCCTGCTTATGAGATAGGCAAAGAAGCTGCCGCTGTATTATTTAAGATCATTGATAAAAAAAACCTTTTGGATGCAGAAAAGAAAATAGCTATTCCTTCCAGGCTGGTCATTCGAGCTTCAACAACAACTATTCAAGCTAAAAGTCATTCGATAGCTTAAGTAATAGGGCTATTGTTTACAGCGAAACTCCCCTTTTCCAGGGAATAAAATCATCCTGTGCCAGTTGCACGGCCTTGGGTATGATCTCACCACTGGCTACTTTAATACAGAAGTCAAGTATTTCTTCACCCATTTGCTGTATTGTTTTTTCACCGGCAATAATGGGGCCTGTATCAATATCTATAATATCACTCATCCTTCGGGCCAGTTTTGAATTGGTAGCGATCTTTATAGTGGGTGCTACCGGGTTGCCAGTTGGTGTTCCCAATCCTGTAGTAAAAAGAATAAGTGTAGCGCCTGATGCTGCTTTACCGGTTGTAGCTTCTACGTCATTACCCGGCGTACATACTAAACTTAGCCCCGGTTCGATAGCCGGTTCAGTATAATCCAATACGGATACAACAGGTGAAGTGCCGCCTTTTCTTGCTGCTCCTGTTGATTTGATAGCATCTGTTATTAAACCATCTTTAATATTACCGGGAGATGGATTCATGTGAAAACCAGAACCAACCTGCTGGGCTTGCTGATCGTAGGTTTCCATCAATTGTATAAACTTATCAGCCGCTTCCTCACTTACACACCGGTCAATCAATTCCTGTTCAGCGCCACACAATTCAGGAAATTCAGCTAATAAAACTTTGCCCCCTAATGCGACTAACAGATCAGACGTATAACCAACAGCAGGATTGGCAGAAATACCGCTGAAGCCATCGCTGCCTCCGCATTTCACACCAATACATAATGAACTGAGCGGTGCCGGCTCTCTTCGCAGCTTATTGATCTGGGTAAGTCCTTTAAACGTTTGCCGGATGGCTTCGGCCACCAACTGTTCTTCACTTTGTATCTGTTGCTGTTCAAAAACGTATAAGGGTTTATCAAAAGATGGGTTACGTTTTTTAAGATCGGCCAGGAAATTTTTTACCTGCAAATGCTGGCAACCTAAACTAAGTACGGTAATACCTCCTACATTCGGATGGTCTGCATACGACGCCAGTAATGCACTTAGTGTGGCAGCATCCTGTCGGGTGCCACCGCAACCACCGGCATGATTCAGGAATTTAATACCATCAACGTTTTTAAAAAAACGATCTGTTGCTGTAGCAGCAGTAGGATTCAAATCAACGGTATCAATATTTTCACCTGCCTGGTAAGCCTGAAAAATTTGACGGGTGAATTTTTTATACCGGTCTGTTACTGCATAGCCCAATTCATTCCACATCGCTTCTTTGATCACATCAAGATTCCTGTTTTCACAAAATACAGTGGGGATGAATAACCAGTAATTGGCAGTTCCTACCCGGCCATCACTTCGCTTATAACCATTGAAAGTTTTTTGGGTAAAAGAGGAAATATCCGGAACCTGCCAATCATACTGCCGTCCCCTGTAGCCATACCTGGCTGCGGCATGCTTTGTATTTTCAGTCGTCATGAGTTGTCCTCTTACAATATCCGACTGAACTTTTCCTACCAGCACGCCATACATGATCACATCCTCACCAGCCAGCATATCATTTATAAAAAATTTATGCTTGGCCCCTATTGTTTCTTCGAGCTCAAAAGAAATACCATTAAAAAAAACAGGAGTGCCGGCGTGAAGGTCTTTTAAAGCCACCAGGACATTATCATGGGGATGAATTTTCAAAAACGGTGGCTGTGTTGCCTCTGCGATCCTTTGCTTTTCTAACTCCTTTTCCATTGAAATATTTTTTCCTGTTTAAACAGGTAACAGTTTATAATTAATCCTGGTAAATAACAGTATTCGCTTTGTGTTTCTTAAAAAGCTGACGCTAAAAGAGTTTCATTTTTATTTACCTGTGCCAGCTAACAAATAAAGAAATAATGCGGCGAAAGAGGTTTTAAACAATTGCCTTATCATTCAGCAATTTTAGCATGAAGATTATTCAACGACTAATATGTTGAAGATTTTTCAACATCACAAGGACTGGAATGAAAAAAAATTAATGAAATTATCTTTTAAAAATGATCTGTTTAGCCGAGAACGATTGCACAATTTTTTAATACATGATTACCCTTATAAATTATATTAGCTTATGGATGGGGATGACAGGTGTTGCAATCATCGGTCCCAACCAGAGAACCCCTCTCTGATCGTTGTTAAATTCGCATGGTTTGTTCCGAAAACGTTTCCGAAGAATTTTTACAAGAGTATAAATCATTAAGCTATATTGGCATCATAATCCTGTTTTTCCCACTTTATAGGTTAAGATTGCTTAATGATTGCTAATAACGAAAACTTGCTTGTATGAGGCCTCAACTATTAAAAGTCTCTAAAGAACCCCAGCATTCTTTTAGTGTACGCAGGGATTTGGTCCCTTATGTTAACAACCGCTGGCATTATCATGCGGAAGTAGAACTGATCCATTTTAAAAAGGGTGAAGGCACACAGTTCATCGGTGATAATATCAAACAATTTAAGGATGGAGATGTGGTGCTGGTGGGCTCCAATCTGCCGCACTATTGGCGATTTGATGACTCCTATTTCGAAGAAGAAGCTGAAATGGCCGCCGATGTAAGAGTAGCCCACTTCTGTGAAGACTTTTGGGGAAGCCATTTTCTTCAATTGCCGGAAAATATTCACATCCGTACCATACTTGATAAAGCCAAACGGGGATTACAAATAACCGGGAAGACAAGACAGAAAGTAGCCGAGCTACTCGACTGCCTCCTGCACACAACCGATAATCAGCGTATCATCCTGTTAATGGAAGCATTGAATGTGATCGCCTCCTGCAAACAACTGGAAACACTTTCTTCTATTGGCTTCAAATATGACCTGGTGGAAGATGAAAAAGATCGTATCAATGCGATCTATGAATACAGTTTGAAAAATTTCAAACGACCTATCCAGTTGGATGAGATAGCCGGCGTAGCGAATATCAGTCCTAACTCCTTCTGCCGTTACTTCAAATCACGAACAAGGAAAACCTATTCACAATTTTTGATTGAGATACGGGTAGGACACGCCTGCAAATTGCTGATCGAAAATAACCTCAGCATCAAACAGCTTTGTTACGAAAGTGGCTTTAATAATTTTACCAGCTTTCATAAATACTTTAAACAGATCACCAGCAAAAGCCCCCTCACCTACCAAAAGGAATTTATGGGGCAACTGACTGCTTGATTTGTTTTGCTAAAATCATTGAATAAACAGGCAACCTGCGGGTGGCCTGTTTTAGTATAACCCGTTTCTTTGCTTCTTACTATTATTTGCTGTATGAAAAACAAGCTGATCCTTCTGCCCATCCTGTTTTTATCGTTGCTATCGTTTGCACAAAACAATAAGCCCATCATTATTGAAACAAAAAATGCAGCAATGGTATTGACAGTGGCTGGCAACCAGAGAGTCAATCAGTCATACCTTGGGAAAAAACTAGCAGCCGCTGATTATGATCAGCTAAAGGACGGTCGTGAAATTTACCTGACTGCGGGTATGGATAACCAGTTTGAACCCGCCATACGAATGATTCATGCGGATGGCAATCCTTCCTTAGAATTAAAATATGTATCACATAAAACAACAGACAGTAGTACTATCAGCAAAACAGACATTTTTTTAAAAGATCCTGTTTACCCGGTAGAAGTGATCTTGCATTATACCAGCTACTTCAATGAAGATGTGATCAAATGCTGGACAGAAATAAAACACCAGGAGAAAAAACCGGTGATGCTGACACAATATGCCTCCTCTCTCCTGCATTTCAATGCGGATGATTATTGGCTCACACAGTTTCATGGCGATTGGGCCAAAGAAATGAATATGGTGGAAGAAAAATTAACCAATGGAATTAAAACGATAGAAAGCAAACTCGGAACCCGGACCAATTTTTACCAGACACAGGTTTTCTTTTTATCATTGAATAAACCTTCTACGGAAACGGAAGGCGAATTGATTGCAGGTACATTAGGGTGGACCGGTAATTTTAAATTTACGTTTGAAGTAGACCAGCGCAATGGTCTCCGGGTGTTATCAGGTATCAACCCTTTTGCTTCAGAATATTATTTACAACCGGGTGAAACATTCACCACACCGGAATTTATTTTTACTTATTCAGCAAACGGTAAAGGACAGGCCAGCCGCAACCTGCATCGCTGGGCAAGAAACTATGCCCTGCTCGATGGCAATAAACCGCGAATGACCTTATTAAACAACTGGGAAGCGACGCATACCAGTTTTACAGAAACAAGATTGGTGGAATTATTTGATGAAGGAAAAAAATTGGGCATTGATCTTTTCCTGCTGGATGATGGCTGGTTTGGCAATGCATATCCCCGCAATGATGATAAGGCAGGGCTTGGTGACTGGCAGGAAGACAAAAAGAAACTCCCCAGTGGATTGGGCTATTTAGTAAAAGAAGCAGAGAAGAAAGGAATCAAATTCGGTATTTGGCTGGAACCTGAAATGGTAAACCCCAAAAGTGAACTTTACCAGCAACACCCCGACTGGATTTTGAAATTGCCTAACCGGGAAGAGAATTATGGACGCAATCAATTAATTCTTGATCTTGTCAATCCGAAAGTGCAGGATTTTGTTTTCAATATTGTTAACGATATGATGACCAAAGATCCCGGCATTGCCTTTATCAAATGGGATTGCAACCGGAGCATGACCAACGCCTACTCCCCTTACCTCAAAGAAAAACAAACACATCTTTATATTGATTACACCAAAGGATTATATAAGGTGATGCAACGCATCAGGGCAAAATATCCGCACCTGCCAATCATGCTTTGTTCGGGTGGCGGTGGCCGCACCGATTATGAAGCGTTGAAATATTTTACTGAATTCTGGCCCAGCGATAATACCGATGGGCTGGAAAGAATTTTTATTCAATGGGGTTACTCCTATTTCTTTCCTGCCAATACTATTTCTGCGCACGTCACCAGTATGGGCAAACAGCAATCATTGAAATTTCGCACGGATGTAGCTATGATGGGAAAGATGGGATATGATATCCGTGTCAATAATTTCACACCGCAGGAATTGCAATTCAGTAATGATGCGGTAAAAACCTACAAAAGGATCAGTGATGTGATCTGGTTTGGCGACTTATATCGTCTCATCTCCCCGTATGAGGAAAACCGTGCTGTGTTACTATATGTAAATGAAAATAAAAGCAAAGCCATTCTTTTTAATTATTTCACTACACCACGACGAAAGGATGCTTTTTCAAGGGTTTTGCTGCAGGGGCTGGATGCCACTAAAAAATACCGGGTAAAGGAGATCAATTTATTTCCGGAAACAAAATCAGCACAACCGGATAATGATAAAGTGATGAGCGGAGAATACCTGATGAATATTGGATTGAACTTAGCTCCCGGCAGGGCCAATCCTTTATCAAGTAATATCTTTGAGATTACAGCAGAGTAGGTAGGCCATACCTGCAATTATTAATAGTTAAAAACACCTGTTATGAAATTCTATGCACTGTTATTGATGACAATAACCTGTTCTGCAGTTCATGCACAAGATCATAAACTGGAAAAGCTATGGGAGACAGATACCATTATTGCTGTTCCTGAATCTGTATTGCCTGATAAACCAGGAAATGTATTGTTTATATCATTGATCGATGGTGCTCCATGGGATGCAGATGGTAAAGGAGGAGTAGGTAAACTAAGCGCTACCGGAAAAAAATATGACCCTGCCTGGATCACCGGTTTAAATGCGCCGAAAGGGATGGGAATACTGGGCGATCGTCTTTATGTTGCGGATATATCCGAAGTGGTGGTGATAGATATTAAAAAAGGAAAAATAGAAACCAAAATTGCTGTAGATAGCGCAAAAGGGCTGAACGATATCACCGTGACGGATAAAGGCATTGTTTATGTTTCCGATTCAAGAACAGCGAAGATCTGGCGGATTGAAAATAATAAACCCACTCTTTACCTGGAAAACATGAAAGGCGTAAATGGATTGAAAGCAGTAGGCAACGATCTTATCATTGCTTCAGGAAAATCATTTGTAAAAGCTGATGCACAAAAAAAGATAACACCAATAGCAGAACTGCCACAGGGTGGTGATGGCATCGAACCTGTTGGCAATGGCGATTATGTAGTTACCGCATGGGCTGGTTATATTTTTTATGTACAGGCAAATGGCAAAGTAACTACCTTATTGGAAACGTACAACGAAAAGAAGAATACAGCTGATATAGGTTATGATCCTGAAAAAAAGATCCTCTATGTACCCACGTTCAATGCTAAGACCGTTGTAGCGTATAGTTTGAAGTAATAAAGTAAAAGTTATGCAGGCAAGGATTGAAGCTTAAAATTTGCTTTTATGAATTCACCCGGGTTCTTTTTATTAACAGGCTGTATCTCCTTCTTTGTATGTTTTACTGCTGTAGCACAGCCGCAACCTAAACGTACTATCCATTTCCAGCATATCGGAAAAGACAGCGTAAAACTTCATTTGAATGAAGAGTACTATTTAATAGAAGATAGTTGTGCGCAAATTGTTCGTTATGCCCGTTACGATTTTAAGCAACGGATCTTTACCGGAAAATTCAAAGATGCAAATTATTCCAATCCTGACCTTGTCGTTTCAGAAGGAAACTATAACGACAAGGGCTTAAAAAACGGGATGTTTATTTCACATTACCTCAATGGAAACTTACAGGCAACAGGAAGTTTTAAGGACAACCAGTTTGCGGGGAAATGGGATTTGTTTTATGATGATGGAAAACCAAAGCTCAGTTTTGAAGCGAATGGGAACGATATTAAAATAATAGATGCATGGAATGATGAAGGAAAAAAGACAGTGGATAATGGCAACGGCGTTTATAAGGCTGATCTTGGTAGTATCTACTGGACGGGCAAATTGGTGAATGGCAGACCCGATGGTAAATGGAAGGCCGTGAAAACAAATGACCGGACGAACACGGAATTGGTGAACGAGCATTTTAAAGATGGTGTCTTTCAAAAAGGCAAAGGGCCTGATGGTGATTACAAGGATGTATCACGAATAATATTGGTGATCGAAAATCAATTGCCCTTTGTCAATGCTGAAAAATTGCGCATTTCCCCCGTTCCTTGCAATGGGGTTAAAAGAAAACAGATCATTAATGCCCAATACCGCGGAAGCCTTGCTTCCTTTTCTGAAGAAATAAAACGGCTGGCCGGACCTTACCTCAACAAAGCTGACTTAAAATCGTTTGACACTGAACTGGTACTAACCGGCGAGATCGGAACCAATGGGTTTATTTCAACATTAACCTATTCCGGTGCATTTGATGATAAAATTGCTTCGGGTCTGACGATGGAACTCCGAAGACTGCCGCCGCTTGAACCAGCATTGGTAGATGGCAAGCCTGTTCCGCAGCAATTTATAATCACTTTTAAATTCCGCATGGGCGGTTATAGTTTCGGCTATCGTTTGTTGCCAATAAAATGATATGGCCTGCCCGCAGTTGCGGGTTGATTGGGGAATAAAATTTAAAATCAATTGTACGATGAAAGAAAAGTGTTTAAAAATACTTTGTCTAACAGCCGCTTTGTTTACTTGTTTTACAGTAACAGCGCAGTTACCAAAAGTCTGGATCATGGACGCCAATCGCCTGGCTGCTATAAAAACAAAATGGCAACAGAAAGATGAAACGATAGTAACGTTGGTGGAGAGTTTACAACAACAAGCAGATACATTACTGACAATAAAACCATTTTCAGTGATGGATAAACAATTTACACCGGTAAGTGGCAACAAACATGATTACATGAGCCAGGCTCCTTATTTCTGGTATGATAGTACCAAACCCAATGGCCTCCCCTACATGCGTAAAGACGGTGTTCGTAATCCTGAAATTTATAAGATCACCGACAGGACTTACCTGGGAAAATTAGATGAAACGTCCCGTGTATTATCACTGGCCTGGTATATAACCGGCAAAGAAAAATATGCAGCTAAAGCAAGTGAATTATTACACACCTGGTTTTTGAACAAAGACACTAAAATGAATCCCCATCTTGAATATGGACAGGCAATTCCGGGAGTTAATACGGGAAGAGGCATTGGGATCATCGAAACGGTTGCACTAACAGGAATTGCAGATGCGGCCAGTCTTCTCAGCGGATCAAAAGCATGGACAACGACTGATCATGCAGCATTGCAACAATGGTATGCGCAATATTTGAATTGGTTACTCACCAGTAAGAATGGCAAAGATGAACATGCTGCTAAAAACAATCACGGTACCTGGTATTATGCACAGGCCATTGATTTCGCTTTATTCACTGGTAATGCCGGTAAAGCAAAAAAATTGACGGAAGAAAGTAAAAAAAGACTGGATAGCCAATTGACTAAAGAAGGTAAACAACCATTGGAATTAGAAAGAACCAATGGACTTGGTTACAGCACGATGAATTTGAGAGGTTGGTTTACAGTGGCAACACTGGCACAAAAAACAGGAATTGATCTCTGGCATTATAAAACATCAAAAGGTATTCAGCTACATGCTGCGCTCGACTGGCTGCTTCCTTATGCGCTGGGAGAAAAGAAATGGGAATACCAGCAGATCAGTAAATACAATAAAACTGATATCTATCCCCTGCTGTTGCAGGCATCGGCTGCATTTAAAGACCCGAAATATTTAGCAGCCGCCAAAGCGGCCAGCGGTGAAAATAAGAACGTAATAACGGAACTGTTGTATGGCAAATAGTTCTATTTCTTCAGCGTGGTAAACAAGTTGCCAATTAAATTGAGTTGAATGATAATCCGCTTTATGGATGGGCCTGCTATTAAAAATAACTTTATGATCAATGAACAGGGATACTATGAATAAAGGACTGGCGGTGATTTTTATACTCATCGTTTGCAGCATTGCACCTGCAAATGCGCAAAAAATAAATAACGCAAGATCTTCAACGGAGATCACCGTTCATAACGCTACGCATATTGGACGCATTACAAAAGATACACTGGTGATCATCACCGGGAGTACGTATTCGTTTACGGTAGATACACCGGAAGATAAAGGGTTGGTTTCAACCAAACCAACGGTAAAGCAATTACTTTCACAGATCACTGCCGTCAATGGATCAAAGCAACAGTACCAGGTTACAAGTAAGGACGGCAGCACAAAAGACGATGGTGAAATAGTAAGCGGCGATCATTTGATCGTTGTGTCTGAAGATGGGAAGAAAAATAAAACCTACTATATTGCCACCGAACCGATGGCAGTGAGTGGTCAGCTTCAACTGGAGAAAAAAGAGCTGACTGTAAATACTACTGCTGATCTCACCTTATATTTTACGGCCGGTCAACGAACACCCAACGCCACCGTTAAAATTTATATACCCGCTGGCATTACAATCACCGAAGACAATACAACAGTAAATGTGATTGGCCGTGGTGATGTTGGATTAAAAGACTTAGCCACACAATCCATCGGCCGGGTAGGAACTAACTATCCCTATCATAAAGTAGGAAATTTTGCTATCAGCAAACTCGCCAACGGAAGTTCATTATTGTTATTCAAACATCTCGATCTGCGACCAGCAAATGGAACCGATCTGAAAATTGTGATCCATAACGTTAGCCTCGCAATGACGGGTAACTATCTTTTTAAAGCAACGTATACTACTTCACAACCGGAACAGCTCACCAGTGCCGGCATTGGTACTGAAACAGCAACACTTACTGTCAAAAGAACTATTGCCGATTTGAAAAGAGTACCTGAAGCCGGGCTTGCTTACAAAGAATCACCGGGCTTTTATACCAAAACAATGTTGACATGGAGTGCAACAAAAAACACTTCTGCTATTCAATTGATGCAGTCAACAGATAAAGGAAAAACATGGATACGTTCATCTGCTACTATTGATTTGAAAAAAGCCACAGCAATCGTTTCGGGTTTAACTCCCGGTAAACAATACAGCTTTAAGCTACTGGTGAATGATGGCTGGCACAGGGGCTCATCGAACATCGTTGAGTTTTATTCCGGCAAAATGGATATAAAAAATTTCGGTGTTATAGCTGATGGCGTAGCAGACAACACGGAAAAAATAAATGAAGCGATTGAATATCTTAATCAACTCGGTGGCGGCACTCTTTTATTCAGCGAAGGGATTTATAATGTTCGTACCGTTCATTTAAAAAGCAATGTATGGTTATATGTAGCGAAAGGCACCACCATTAAAGCAATTAAAAGTGCCGATGCACCAGAGGCCACCTGGTTCAGTGACAAAAAATATCGTTCAGGGCTTTCACCTACCGATACAGGTCCTTATGAAAACCCGGAGAACTGGCTGACCAAGCAGGATGTGGGTCATCATTACTTCCGTAATACAATGTTCTTTGGCGAACGGTTAGACAATGTAAAGATCATTGGTAATGGTTACATCACGGGCAATGGCAATTTAGTAACCGGTGATAACGTGATGAAGAACACAGCAGATAACCGGGCTGATAAAATGTTTACACTTAAACTTTGTACCAACCTGGAGATCGGCGGCATTCACCGTGCCGAAGATCTATGGTATGACTCTACCCGTGATGAACCTTACTATATAAAGAAAGATGGCTCCAAGGATTTTAATACGGACAACATGCTGCATATTGACCGGGGCGGTCATTTTGTG
The DNA here is from genome assembly GCA_036383515.1 of Chitinophagaceae bacterium. Classification (GTDB taxonomy): domain Bacteria; phylum Bacteroidota; class Bacteroidia; order Chitinophagales; family Chitinophagaceae; genus CADEDV01. Next base: position 11,775 of record DASVOE010000042.1, read on the forward strand.
TTGTTAGCTACGGGCACGGATAATATTAATGTGCATGATACGTACTTTGCCAAAAACAATACTTCCAGTGTTCGTGACATCTATGATTTTATGGCCTGCAACAATGTGACAGCCACTAATATTTATTCAAAGGTGAGTTCGGATGATATCATCAAACCGGGTTCAGATTGTTCACTGGGTTTTACCCGCCCGGCCCGGAATTATAAAGTGAGGAATATTATTGGTGACACCAATTGCAACCTGTTCCAGATCGGTTCGGAGACAGCCGATGATATCATGGACATTCATGTTGACAACATTTATGTGCTGGGTGCCAACAAAGCGGGGTTCTCTATTTCCACCAATGATGGAGCGCATATAAAAGATATACATCTCAATTGCGGTCATACCGGGTCGCTTCACTCCCGTTCGAAAATGTTGCGCAGCTTCGCTCCTTTTTTTATTTCCATCTCCAATCGTGGGCGAATACTGGGTGCAACTGTGGCAAGATATAAGTTTAAAGAAGATACGGTAAAACATGATGAGTTACTGGTGACCAATGTAAACATTGGCGTGGTAGAAAATATTGTTATCAATGGTATTGACATCAGCGAAGTATACAGCGGCAGTTCGTTTGGAGGCAGCAAAGAAAGATGGAAAGCTTATGATGGCACACAACGGAGAGCTACACCGATCGTTGCCGGTTATAGTTTACCTGATACGAAAGTGGTGCAAGGCGGATTGAATTTTACCTTGCCCAATGGGGAACATACCGGTTATATTAAAAATATTTCTTTCAACGATGTGCATGTGCTGGTGAAAGGTGGTAATCCGGCTTCGGACACAGCCGCTTCTCCTCCTGAATTAGGTGTAGGGCAATACAACGCTTCCAATCTTAAAGTGCAGCCATCTTATGGTTTGTGGGCAAGACATGTGCAGGGGCTTACCGTAACCAACAGTAGTTTCAATTATGAAAAACCGGATGGCCGTTACGTCCTATTTTTAGATGATGTTATTGGCGCACAATTCAACGGCATTAAAATGGCGGGCGGAAAGGATAAGGAGTCATTGATAAAATTGAAGAATGCAACGAAGATTACTGTTGATAATACAGTTTATTATTTGAGCGAATGGGGTAAGCCGCCGGTTGCGTTGCCGCGACAGTAATTCTAAATTCGGTTCGGAGGACAAGGCTCTTATTGTAGAAATATATAACAACTTCCTTGATTCGATGCCGGGTCCGCAGCTAATGCGCAAAGCTTTGGTGAAACTCAACTGGGAATAAGTTAGTGGAGACACAAACCCTGAAGTAGACATATAGAACAACTTCTTGCATTCATACCAACCCACGACTATTTTAATGCATCAACCCACCCAAATCAACCAGGTTAATGGAGAAGATAAACGATCCAGCATAGTACTGTGTTCCGGCGGAACACCTCGTGGATAAAAAACAAAAGAGAGGTGAACAGCGTTCCATAGGAACGCATGGTGCCTATATCCGGACAATTGCACGAAACGTTCCTACGGAACGTTAATCTCTTTCTCTTTTTGACTCTCTACACATGAATTGTCCCTATGGGACAATAGATTTCTCAAATTTTAAACTGACTGCGGTCCAGCAGTACTTACAGCTTCTTTTCACCTTAATGGTGCGTAACTTAGCAAGAAGCAATTGGGACTTATGCAATTCTTCGTTGAAAAAAAATCTGTTGTCAGAAAGATATGGGGCAAGAGCGACACCATCCTTTTTATTTTTGCCGGTGCTGCTGCTGAATTTGCCCTTAATAAAGCGGTGGACTGGCTTTACTTTACCGGCCGGTTACCTGCCGATCCCTTAGGCCGATTGTTTTCCACCGTCAGGTATGCAAGAAGAATTGTTTTTTCATCAATGGATGAAGCTCATAAAGCAATTGATACCATGCGGCAAATACATACTGCCGTCGAACAAAACCGTGGCGCTACCATACCCGACTGGGCTTACCGTGATGTACTGTTTATGCTGATCCATTATTCCATTGCATCATACGAACTGCTTGAAAAAAAATTAAGTGATGAAGAAAAAGAAGAAGTATACAATGTTTTTTATCGTGTTGGCGCAAGGATGGGATTGAAAGCTTTACCACTTACTTATACCGAATGGCTACCTGTAAGAACCGCACATTTAATGGAAGACCTGCAAAAGAGTGAATACACGGCCGATCTTTTTAAACAATATAAAAAACACCTCGGCGCCATGCGTTTTAAAGTGTTGATCGAAGGTCAAAAATTAGTGGTTCCCGGTAGAGTAAAAGAGTTGTTGCAGTTTAGTGATTTTTCTTTGCTTACACCCGTAGTTCCGGTGTATAAAATCAGCAGGCTGATGAAGATGGATTGGTTGCTTAAAAACATCCTGCTCCCCTCCGATTATAAAGATCAAATAAATGAACTAGATGTGCACCCGGGTTAAAGTAATACCAACGTTGTTACTCAATTAATTTACGGGTCGTTCATACGCAATGCAAACAGCCGAAGTTTCAACGTCCAGCCGCACTTGCAGCAATACCAATGTTAGCGGATTGCTTTTGTTATGTTTATAATTCATTTTCTCTCTTTACAGTTACCATTTCGTCAAAACCACCTTTTATTAAAAGCAGTTTTAAAGTTGTAATAAATCGTCTTAGCTCTCTGTCGAGAATTGAATTATAGTCAGGACTCTGTCTATTAAAGTCATTTGGCAATAGGTTCGAAATAGCATGATTTATTCCTGTTATAATTGTTGGAAAATCTATGAATTCAAGTGTCTCGTTTTTAATTTGAGTATCAATGGTTATTTGCCTCGGTCTGCCTGAATACTTAAAAGAAATGTTTTCTGTTGAGAATAGGGCTTTTAATCTTTCAAACTGCAAATTGACATCTTGATTAATTTTATCTGGCACAATTACATTTACTCGACACTTTTTATAATGTGTGTCGTCTTTTGTGAATCCGGTGTTGTCAATAATATATCTGCAAATTGGAACTATTAAGTTTTCATAATATACAGATGCAAGTGTTGCCGATGGGAAGAAATTGATTTCGTCTTCTGAACTTGCTTTAAACAAGTCACTTATTTGTTTTACGGAATTTTCTAAAGTTGTTGGGTCTCCTTTGTCGAACCTTGCAAGCGTTAAGCCATTGAAGTCGCTTGGCAATTTTATTTCCTTGTCGATGAGAAATGCACACTTTGCAGTACCTAATCTGCCAGTAAATAAACCTAACTCAAATAAAACATTGTCCCTTGGTTGCAACATTTCCTTACCTCTAAACATTACTTTATCATCACTTGTTCCCAATAATATTCCATAGTCAAATTGTAACGAAGCTTTTAGTAAATCTGCTAAAAAATTTTGATTTATTTTAAAAATTGCAGTATCCCAAACATTGTCATTCCAAATAGTTACTTCAAAACCGTTATCTAAGAATTGCTTTACCTGTTCAGCAAGTTTCAATTCTTCAGATGAAGAGCCTATAAAAAGTTTCTTTTTAATCATAGCCGAATGGAGTTTTTATAATCAAGGTATACAGCTTCTACTTCAATAAGAAGTGTTTGTAGATTTTGTAATTTCTTCTCATTACCTTTAAAAATATACTCTCTTCCATCAACTGATATAACATTGTCGGAATGTTCTTTGCTATTGCAAATGCTTTTCAATTGATTATAAATAATTTGAACTAATGAATAAAAAGGAAGTGTTTTATATTTTGCAACTTCAATATCATAGCATACTGCATTAATATCGAAACTGCTTAAATCAATTTCATGGTCTGAGATATTTTTTGAATTTTTCATGAACCGTATCATTTTTTTCAATCGTCCATTTGTTTCTGAACTTCTTTCATTTATACGCTTGATACTTATGAAAGGAAAATCTGCAGCTCCCCTTGAATGGGTTTCTTTATTGTAAACCTGAATGCCACGAAAATCTCCTTTATCATTTATCACTGAAGCAATATCATCATACCAGTTTGTAATTACAATGTCAACTTCACGATTGAGGCTTAAGTTTTTTATTTTGATAGATTTTGGCTTGCTAATATCACAAACAGTGTAAACGTCCTTAAGAATTCTTTCACTGTCAAGTCTATTGTTTCTTAAATCATCCAATGCGTTGCCTTGATACGAAGAGGCATTTATCTCTTTTTGCATTTTGTCAATTGATGATTGATAGAATTTTGCTCTTCGTTCAGAGTTCTCCAATAATTGCTTTATACTATAGTTGTCAGCTTGGTAGAATTTTTCTGAAATTGTAAGTAAATCAATATCACTAAACCCCTTTAGATGGGTATCTGTCATTACAGAGCCTTGATACCTGAAAGTAACATCTTTCAATTCTTTTGATAAATGGTCTTTAACTTTTTCACCGGCATCTCTACTTTTTGGGGTGTATTCCGGCTCAACTCCTTTCATGGCTGTTCTTATGAATACAAGTAAGTCACTATAAGAAATTGTAGCAAGCTCGTCAGAAAATGATTTTGTCAACAAATGATGTTCTGGGTTTAACCTTTCTCGAATGCTTTCAGTTAGTTGTCGATAATTTTTAGGCATCTGTCAAATTAATATTGATTTATAATGAAGGGTTTGTCAGCCTTGCCGCTAACGTCCAGGGCTTTCTGCTGTGCTAATATTCTGTGTTCCTTCACCCTGGACTATTGCTGTTTCCCTGGTTTTTGTCTCACGAACCAGCTATTTTAAAACACTTCTCAGAATGAAGCTGAGTATCGACTAAAAGCTGCGAATATATTCGTTGCCCTGCCATGGCACCACCAAATGTTGGGGCGAAGTATTGCTTGTGTATAGTGTCATTAATTATTTAGTCCCGACAGCATATACAACATCATTATTATTAAAATCGGCTAAATATTTCAAGTATTCAGAGTAGCTTAGCGAATACATTTTCCCAACAACATTATAAAGTTTATCTAATCCAGCGGAGTCTTTTAGAAAACTTTCATATGACTTATTGCTTTCTTTTAACAGCGGAATTAATTTTTCGAATAATGCTGAGCGAATCTTGTTTGCCCTTGCATTAATAAGATTTTGATTATAGATTTCATCTCTTGGAAGCTCGACTTTCTTTGATAAGCTAATATCCCTTTGAATTGCATCAATCTTCGTCAATAACAAATTTTCGAAAACCTGGTTAGTTTGTTTCTCTTGAACTTGCGCATTCAATTGGATAAACGGCAATTCTCTTGTTCTTTCGAGTAATTCCAATAGAAGGTCTTTTTCACTCCTTTCATTTCTATCGCTCTCCAATTTCAAATCTACTGGATAACTCTTCAGAATATTATTAATTTCTGATTCAATTTGCACCCATAAGCCTTCAACCGCTTTTTCTACAATGGAAATATCGATACTTAACTTGCCCAATTCTTTATTTATCGTTAGTATTAATCTTTTAAAATCCTCTTTTGAGAATTTGGTTGCCTGAAAATTCGCAAGAGGACCCTTAATATTTATGGGATCAATATTAAAGCAAATTGGGCAGACTTTTGATTTCTCAACATTAACCGACAAAGCGCCTGCTTCGAACATAAGCCAAGGGCTATTTACGTTCTCATTTGTTAAGCAGATTATGCCGATTTCGGTATCACTTAATTCATTTAAGATTTCAGTAAACCACCTACTTCCTTTGGCGATATCTTCGGTAGAACAGTACGGCTTAACCGAATTTATTAATACAGGCAGCCATTTTTTCAAGATCTGGGCTACCTGTTTACTTAATTCTCCGGACCAGCTTATAAATACTTTCATAATATTTCAATTCAGTTTGATTTCAGCACTATCGCTAATATATTGCGCTTAACGATTTCGGCTTGCCGTTGTGAACGACGATTTTTCAGGTACGAGAAAAATAAAGTAGTGAATCAACGGTTAAAAACCTGCTTCGCTTAACAATAGCCACTTACGTTTTCGGGTTTACCGAAGTACGGGAATTCGTTGCTGGCCCCGCCCGAACAAATGCTAAATTGAAAATATAAAATTGAAATTAGCGGCTAACAGCTAAGTTTATAATGCTAAGCCTGAACTACATCAGCTAATACTAAAGATCTAAATTCCTCACTTCTTGCTGTAGTCAATGTATTATAAAATTCAGTCTGCGATTTATTTTTATCTCTATTAGAAGCTAATAAATCATCATCCTTCATCACATTCCTGGCTGCACATCCTTATTATTAACTCAACCCCATACTTGATAACGATTTAATAATAGAACGACAAAATGGTTCCTAGTGCCCATAAAAAATAGAAGTTTTTTTGATTTTTTTTTGAGAAGCAGATACCCTTCTTTGAATATCTTAAAAAATTGCAACATTATTGTACCAGACCATCCAAATCAGCCAGATTCCCGAAAGTTATAATGCTGAATAGCCCCGCCTCGCTGGCATCAGTCGGGCAGTGAACAGAATCCTGAACGGAGCGTCGCAACGGAAGTTTAATAGTAGTGTTGCAGCCGGTTACCATAGCTCTTTCCTTACCTTAATGGCGTATCTTTTATTGACAAATCGCATTGCCTTCCGCAATACAAAAATCAGCAAACCTTACTTCCTCATCTCTTAAATAAGAAACATTGTTCAGGCTACGGTAAATTCCCCATTTGGGTCGAACGAACGTGGTGGCATCCCGCCACATATCGATATTGTTATTGGAATAAGTCAGCAAGGTTACACCATCACTTACTCTTTTTATCGTAAGATCAATCGAGCCGTTGGTTTTATACACGATCTTCTCCGTTACTTCCACCCAGGTTCCTTTAAAAGCTGCCAGGTCAACGGTTTTTATTTTGCCTAATGTAGTAGCTGTACTGTTACCAGTATGTATGATCTCCAGTTTATCCGGACTGCCATATCGTGGAGTAATGGTAATGATCGGCGAGTCATCATTTCCATCGCCTGCTTTTATCTGGTGAATATGAGTAAAACTGGGAGACGGCTGAAAACCGGCATCTATTTTAAATTTCCAGCGATACGTTACTGTTTCATTTAATTGTCCCTTCAGGGAATCAGGAGAAGGTCCGTATGTTTTTATTTCGTTGCGCTGCCTGTCAGTTAATCCATTGCAACGGTCATCATCTGGTGTAACATGCAGTGTGAAAACAAAAACATTTTTATTTAACACTGCATCAAAAACTTCACTGATATGCCTGCCAAAAGCCGGGTGAGCACAATCGGGAGATTCTTCTGCAGTTCCGCCCAATGCTCCATTGATTAGTTCGTAAGTATTACCCGGGCCATCCGCTTTCAATGTAAATCCATACTTCGCTGCCGGTACAGGTGGTGGAGGTGCGGGTACAGCATTGTCTTTGCTATTTTTTTTACAGGCAATCGTAATCACCATAAACACATAGATGGCTAAACCCGGCATCGACCTGTGAAGAATTGATTTCATCATAATCGAATCGACTGTATAGCTCCTTCCTTTATAATATATTTTTTTTCCTTGCCTCCTGTTGTTACAACAATAGTTAATTTATCTTTTCCTGCCCGTTTCACTTCCAGGTCGAATACATGACCAAAGGAATGAATATTGCGCAGGGCCATTTCATTCCATGCAGCAGGTAATCGTGGTGTACAATTAAAACTATTGAAACCAGTTGGCCGCATACCAAACATCCCTTCTGTAAATATGCGGCAATACAAACCACTCTCTGCCGACAAATGTCGCTGATTGCCTTCAGGAAAAGCTTCCACAGCATAAGGCACATGCTCACCCAATAATCTTCTTTTGGAATAATAACGGAGAAAGGGCAATGCTTTTTCTGTTTCGCCGGCAGCGAATACACCCCGCAAACCATACAAAGTAGAACGATCCCAGAATGTTTTATTACCTGCCAATGAAGCGAGACCATCTTCTGTCCATAAACGGGGAGAGAATAATGCGGCAACGGTTCCTTCCTTCCTGTCAAAAATGTCAACGGTGAGTGGTGTGGTGATCCATGCCCTTAAGGTATCATTGCCTTTGTAATAACGATAGGTAGCATAACCATCTATCGTAGCGCCAAAATATTTTTCAATGTTGCTTTTTATTTGTTTTGCTTCCTTCTCATAATTTTTTAATTGAGCTGCTGGCTTGCTCAATAATTTTCCCAATTGCACGGCAGAGATCAACGCATCATAGTACAACGAACTGGTGTTAAGATTGGCTTTGCCCGCCGGAAAACGGTTTTCCAGTTCATCACTGTCGGAGAATACCACTCCTTCTTCATTGATATTTCGTTTTAAATATTCCAAACACCATTCTATCAACGGCCACAACACTTTTGCAGAATCAATATTGCCATACGCTAACGAAAATCGTCCTGCGCCATAAGCGATCATCGCCATGTCTCCCCTATCCTTTGCTCCATTCCAGGTGCCATCGCCCTGGTCGATGATGGAACTGGGAATACGTTTGTATTCCGGATTCATATAACGGGCAAACAAACGGAAGGCATTCATGGCAGATTTGCTTCCTGTTTCATCACCAAGGAAAGCAAAGAATGGATTGATGTACTCCGCTTGGTCATTGGCCCAGATAGCAGCATAGTAACGAAGCCCACCCGGTCCATGCATCAATCCTGCTTTGGTATTGTAAATACTTTCAGTCCCGCGGATCTTGGCAAAATCAAACATGGTATTCAATACAGGGTCAGGTGTTTCCAACCGCAGCAACGATAAAATACTGTTGATACGATTCGCACGGGCAGCTTCTTCTTTGTTTACATCAGCAATAAGTAAAGGTTCATTGCCCCGCACCGCCTGGTAACTAATAGCAAACTGAACAGAATCACCGGGAGCAAGTGTTTTTTCTCCATCATTGATCGTGGAGATGATAAAACGATGCGGACCTTCTTTCATTCTTGCTGCAGCAGGTGATGTTTCTCTTTTCAAATATTCCATTTCCACTTTCACCACCTGCTTACTGGTATTGATAAAAACAATTTTCTCTATCGCCATTGGTTTATCAATGGACGGGAAAAAATAGCGCTTCAGTAAAATCTTCTCTCTTGCCACCTCACTCTGCACTTCCATAATTCCTTTATGCCGTATACTGATCACTTTCTCCGGTTGATCATCTACCACAGCTGCATTATACACACCTGCTTTTAATAACCGATCATTGATAAGAAAACGGGGAAGTTCGTCATCATTCACATTGTAGGTAAGATGGGCTATGGTTCGCTGCGGCAGCATCCGGTAGGTAGGAAACACAATTGTTCTTACATAATTGGAGCGGCCACTGGTATCCACACCATATTGCATCCATAACGAAACTTTTTCACCACTCATTTCAATATGATCATTATGCGGCAGGCGGCTGTCAATTTTCCATACGATGCTGCCATCGGGTTGAATAGACCAGCGATCGTTTTGCTCCGGCAGATTATAAGATTGTGCTCGTGAAAGGGCAGCTATGAAAAATAAAAAAGAGATAAATAGTAATCGCATTATAAAATTTTAAGGAAGGAACACGGATTGCACTGATCAAACGGATTAACACAGATAATTTTCCGTGCAAATCTTTCCAATCAGCGTCATCCGTGTTCCAATTTCGCTAAGTTCAGCCTTCCCTTATACAGGGAGTTTTCGTCGTTAGCCAACCATTCAACTATTCTGGCATCCCCGTTCAGATCACTGAAAAAAGTCGGAATATTATAGGGCATTTTATTCTTTCACTCCTATTATAGTTGCCATGATATTTACCCGTTTTCAAAAAAGCATTCTTGTCGTTTCCGTTCTTGCTATCTGTTCGTTTCAACCGCCTGCCGCCACCTGGGAATCAAAATTCGTCAAGGTAAATAAAGATGGCTCACTCCACTATGTCCCGGATGAAAAAGGAAATACGATCCCCGATTTCAGCCGGGTAGGTTATTACGCTGGTGATAAAGCAATACCGGATATCGCTGTAGTAAAAACCGTTTCGCCAACCGGAAGCGATAATGATGAAACAACGATACAGGCTGTGATTGATGAAGTGGCTAAGATGCCGTTGGATAAAAACGGTTTCAGGGGAACAATCTTATTAAAGAAAGGAACTTATAAAATTCCGGAGAGCATACATATTACAGCAAGTGGTATCGTGTTGCGTGGTGAAGGCGACAATGCAAATGGAACAAAGCTGGTCGCTACAGCAAAAAAACAAGTATCGCTGATCAGTGTTTCAGGTACAGGAGCTATTACTGAAATAAAAAACAGCCGGGTAAAGATTATTGATGAATATATACCAACAGGCGCTGTTTCTTTTACCGTAACTGCTGCTAACAGTTTTGCAAAAGGTGATAAGGTCATTCTGTTTCGTCCGGGTACTGAGCAATGGATCAAAGACCTGAAGATGGACCAGATTGATGCAAGAGATGGCACCAGGCAATGGCAGCCAAAAGAATATGATCTTTCGTTTGAACGGATCATCACAAAGATCGAAGGCAATAGAATATTTATTGACAACCCGGTGGTGATGCCTATGGAAACAAAATATGGTGGTGCCGAGCTTTATAAATACAGTTTTGACGGACGCATCAACCAGGTGGGCATCGAAAATATTTATTGTGAGAGCGAATTTGAAAAAGACACTTCAGAGAATCATGGATGGGATGCTATTGAATTTAATAAAATTGAACAGGGCTGGATCAGGAATGTAACGGCCCGGTATTTTGGCTATAGTTGTGTGAACCTCGGCGGACAAGCCAAGAATATTTCTGTATTAAACAGTAATTGTTTTGATCACAAATCAGTGATCACCGGCGGCAGAAGATATTCGTTCAACAATAATGGCCAGCTCAATTTATTTATGAACTGTCATACAACGGATGGTCGTCATGATTTTGTTTCCGGTGCAAAGACCTGCGGCCCAAATGTATTTTATAATTGCACAGCAGCAAAAACACATGCCGATATCGGGCCGCATCACCGGTGGTCATCCGGTACTTTATATGATAATATAACAACCGACGGTGAGATCAATATACAGGATCGTGGCAACTGGGGCAGCGGGCATGGCTGGGCAGGTGTAACACAAGTGGTTTGGAATTGCACAGCAAAAAAAGCAGCGATACAAAATCCCTGGGTATCCGGAAAAAATTATTGTATCGGTTTGAAAGGTGAAAAATATGAAGGCCGTTTAAAAGGCCGACCAGATGCAGAATGGGAAGGACAAAATAAAGATGGGTTGCAACCGGTATCGTTGTATGAAGCACAATTGAAAGAAAGAAAAAAGTGAAGGGTGAATGGTGAATAAAGTCGTTTATAGAAGTGCATCCCCTCCACCGGAGGGGCGAATTAAATGAATAATGAAATAGAAACGACCGGGGTGGGTTATTGAATAGAAGTAACAGAAGATGAGCTGTGCGGTCCCGACCCGATAGCTATCGCAACAGGTAATACCCAATGAACCGAAGCTAATTACAACATATTTATACACTCACATCTTAATAAAAAGAAGCATGAAACGATTTCTTTTACCAACGTTATTGATTACTGTTTCCGCTTTTGCACAAACCAAACCTACTGCAGAAGAGATCATCCGCCGGGTAGCAGATAATATCATTCAAACCACTTCCTTTCAGTTTGTGAACAGTAAGACAAATGAAAAATTTGCCAGCACCAAAGGAAAGGACACCTCTGTGAATGTAAAAGCTGAAAGTAAATTCAATAAATGGCAATATGTAAATGGTGTATTAACCGTAGGAATGCTGCGGACGAGCAGTGTACTGAATGATCCGAAGTATGCTGATTATTCGAAAAAGAATTTCAATTTCATTTTCGACAACCTGGATTATTTTAAACGCCAGTTTGATGCGGGAGTAACCAGTGTAGAATATCGTCCTGTTTTCCGTATCGGTTCGTTGGATGATTGTGGTTCGATGTCTGCCGGTTTGCTGGATGTGTATGCCTTTGATAAAAGAGCCGATTATCTGGATTACTTAAATCGTGTAGGTGATTATATTATCAATAAGCAGGTAAAATTCCCCGATGGAACGCTGGCGAGAAACGGCCCCAGAAAAATGACACTCTGGGCGGATGATCTATACATGAGTGTACCCTACCTCGCCAGGATGGGAAAACTTACAGGTGACAACAAGTATTTTGATTTTGCGATCAAACAGGTAGAAAGTTTCACTAATTATATTTATGACCCGGCAACTGGCTTATATCAGCATGCTTATTATAATGATGAGAACATGAATGGCGTAGCCCATTGGGGACGCTGCAATGGCTGGGTGGCATTGGCACAAACAGAATTGCTGAATAACCTGCCTGCCAATCATCCCAAACGTTCTGCACTTATCAAACTATTATTGCGGCAGATCGTTGGTTTCTCCCATTACCAGGACCCGGGTGGTATGTGGCACCAAATCATAGATAAGCCTGACTCCTATTTGGAATCTTCGGTAACAGCTATGTTTGTTTATACGGTAGCTAAAGCCGTGAATGAAGGATGGATCAATAAACGTTTTATCACCATTGCACAGAATGGATGGGAAGCATTGGCGAAAAAAATTACAGCCGATGGCCAGGTGCCTGATATTTGTATCGGTACTTCCATCGAAGAAGATATCCGTTACTACTATACACGTCCTACAGCATTGAATGATACACATGGTCTTGGCGCTTTTTTAATGGCCGGTGCAGAAATAGTGAGAGCAAAAGATAAGCTGGTGGATATGGAGAAAAGAAGATGATAAATTTTTAGCCACAGATTGACACGGATTAACACAGAAAAAATCTTTGTGTTCATCTGGGTTTAATGGTGGCTTTATCAAAACCTCAAATAAATATAGCTGCTATGGATGCAAACAATCCCCTCTCCCGTCGTCAATGGTTTGGAAAAGTTGGTGTTCCTGCACTGGCTGCGGGGGCAACCTTTATTGGTGTGAATGCCCATGCCTCACCGGGTGCTGAAGATAAAGATGATAAAGCAGCAGGTGCCCGCATCTATAATGTAAGGGACTACGGCGCAAAAGGCGATGGAAAAAAATTGGATACAAAAGCTATCCAGTCAGCCATTGATAAATGTTTTGCTGATAAAGGAGGAACCGTGTTGATACCTGCCGGCGATTTTTTATCGGGCACAGTAGAATTAAAATCAAACGTTACGCTTCATATAGCTGCTGGCGGAAAACTATTGGGTAGTCCTAAAAGAGAAGATTATACCGCAGGCAAAGGTGTACCGCCTGGTAATGGCAATATTGTTTTTTTGTTTGCTGTAAATGTCCAAAATGTTTCTATTGAAGGAAAAGGAACAATAGATGGGAATGGTCTTGCATTTTATAATGGCAAAGGAGATAATACCGGGCCGGGACAAAATGGTGTGGGTGGAAATTTTGATCGTCCCCATCTCGCTATCTTTTATCAATGCAATAACCTGCGCATGCGGGATACGTTCTGTATGGCGAGTGCTTATCATTGTTTTCGCATTTTGAATTGTAAGCAGGTGTATATTGATGGGATAAGAATTTATAACCGGGTGAACAAGAACAACGATGGTTTTCATTTTAACAACAGCGAGTACGTGCACGTCATCAATTGCGATGTGCAATGCCAGGACGATGCCTGCGCCCTGTTTGGCAGTAATAAATTTGTGACGATCACCAATTGTAGTTTCAGTACCCGATGGTCGATCTTTCGTTTTGGTGGTGGTGAATCACAGAATATTGCTATTACCAATTGCCTGATCTATGAAACTTATGGCTGCCCGATTAAGATCAGTGCCGGAAGAGCCAGTATTGAAAACCTTACGTTCTCCAATATCATCATGCGAAATGTTACCGGGCCGATTGGTATCGGATTCAGTGGTCCTTCCAATAATAATTCAAACAACACAACGCAACCAATAACAAAACCGTTTATCCGTAATATTGTTTTTAATGCTATTCGTGCAACGGTAGTAGCCCAACCTATTGATCATCCCGATATTCATTTTGGAGTGTCGGTAAGAGAAGGAGAAAAGAATTCCTGCATCACCTTAAATGCCATGGGAGATTATTATTTGGAAAACATAAGTTTTAATGATGTGCATATAAAATATGCAGGTGGCGGCACAGCAGCGCAGGCTGCTAAAACGGTACCTAATGTAGCAGCCGAATATTTTGGTGTGTGGGATCCACTGCCCGGTGGTCCTCCTGCTTATGGTTTGTATGCCCGTAATGTAAAAGGGCTCACATTGCAGAATGTCCGTTTTGAATATGATCAACCCGATGCAAGACCTGCTATTGTTTTTGATAATGTACAGGATGCTTCCATCAATGGGTTGAGTGCGATGGGAAGTGCGGGAAATGAGTTATTGCGGTTTATCAATTCAAAAGATGTATTACTGACTGCAACAAAAGTATTAACTCCTTCCGCCACTTTTCTTCGGGTGGAAGGAGCAGCAAGTGAGGGTATTGTTACAGATGGCGGTGATTTAAGAAAAGCAGTGCAGCAGGTTGTGTTTGAAAATGGAGCGATGAATGAATCGGTTACTATACGACAATGATTTTAATAAATATGGTAGCTTTATAAAATGACGAAAGAAACAAATACGGAAAAGATCACTCTTGAGCTAGATAAATATCTTGGAGATAATAATTTTTTTGATGATTTAGTTACAGAAAACGAAATCAATCGACTAATTAATAAAAACTGGAAAGCTAAATTTATAATAGCAATAACATCAGACATTCATAAGCGTTACGAGGATTTACAAGTTGATATTTCTTATTCGAAATTTGAATTATATGAAGAGAATACTCAAGGAGGCCCCTGCACCTTTTTTCATCAAGCTATTCTTACTGATCCGAAAAATTCTGAAGCTCTGAAAATATTTGTAAAGACATTGATTAATTACAATATGACCACCGTTTATCTTGATAGTATTTACGCCAACGATAATCATTACCCCGGGAAAAGTAAGAGGTTAAGTGAAATTTTCAAGAAACTTAAAGCTGCAGATTCAATACCTGGATATTTTAATCCAATTAGGCTAAATGAATTGGCATATAAATGATTTTTATAAAGAAAAGGTGTGTCACTTAAGCGACACACCTTGAAGCGCAGAAAACAAATTAAGAAAGTTATTTAGCTCCCTACTGTTTACTTTACCTCTTTTCGTCAAGTAAATAATACATTATATCTAATATTCTATACCTGCCTATTGTAGTTTTTATTTTTGATAGAAATTAATCTCTAATGAAATTGCTGCAATCTGCTTTCACCATCATCACATTGTCTGCTTGCGTAGCACTGGGAGATCGTGAAATAATTTCTACCGATTCATCTGTACTGGGGGTCTTTGCAGGAACTACTCCCTGCGGCCAAATGATAAGACCATTGCATAAAGTACCCGAAGAAACTGATTGCGCACTCGTACAATGGCGACTAACACTTTATCAAGATCCCGTTAGCCTCAAACCCACCACCTATAAACTCTCATCTGTCAACCGGTTTATCGTAAAAGGAACAAATATGTATTCGGAGCCCGGTACAACAAGTGAGGCAGAAGGAAAATGGACCATAGTACGGGGCACTAAAACAAATCCCAGTGTCATAACCTACCGGCTGGAATCAGATAAACCTGAGAAATCTATTAGCTTTCTTAAACTCGGCGATAGCCTGATTCATTTACTGGACAATAATGGGAGACTGATGATCGGCAACGAATCCTTTAGTTATACATTGAGCCGGGTTGTAAATTAATAAACCAAAACTTATGAAATACATTACTTCTTCCTGCATCATATACTTGTGTTTTTTTTTAACGGCTGCAAATACGCAAACAAACCCGGCAGCCATACCAACTACAAATACGCCTGTAGTTTCTCAAACAACAGGTTCAGCGGTGTATGGTGTTTTTGCCGGCAGAACACCCTGCCAGGAGTTTCTTAAAGAATACAACCTGGGTGAAAGCTCAACATGTGTAAAAAGAAAAATGGGAGTTACGCTGTATCATGACTCTGTTACTCATCAACCAACTATTTATGAAACATGGGGTATGGGCAAGTGGTCAGGAAAGGGTAAGTGGCATATCTTACAAGGAACAGCAACCGATCCGCAGGCAATCGTTTTTAAACTGGACCTTGATCCGAATACGTTTTTGTATTTATTAAAAGGTGATGAGCACGTTCTTTTCATCCTTGATAAGAACAAGAATTTTTTGATCGGAAATGCTGACCATAGTTATACGCTGAACCGGGAAGGAAATAAAATACCCTGGGACCAACAACTTTATTTGATCAACAAAGGCAGCTCAGAGTAGTCATTTATTTTTTGCTGAGAAACTTAGCCAGTAGCTGATGAAAATGATGCGTGCCTTTTTCTCTGGTAACAGAATAACGTCCCTGCTTATAAAATCTTGAATGAATTCCTTTCTGCACCTGTTGCACAATTTCTTCATCTTCCTGTTCCACTTTATCAAGATCGCCACCGGCACCGGCAGCACGGAGTTCTTCTTTCCATATATAAGTAAAAAATGAAACCTTTGTTTTGTTGACCGACAATGGCTGAATCACATTTACAGATAATCCCCATGGATAAAAGTTAAACATCATGTTGGGAAATACCCAGAAATAATAGGCTGCTACTTTCTTTCCATATTCAGGTGAAGATTCAGGAAGATCAAAATAACTATTCCCTGTTTTACTGATACCAATTTGTACGCTTGAGAAAGGAAAAAATAATTCAGTAGTATAATCACTGAAGTCGATTGTTGCATTCAATCCTGAATGAACAAAGGGGATATGAAAACCTTCCAGATAGTTTTCGCAGTATAACGCCCAGTTGGCATTGATAAAATATTCTTTGGAAAGATCAGGGCGGTAATTAAATTCAGACAGTGGCGGGAATTCCACTCTTTTCATCATGTCTTTGAAAAAAACTTCCGGTTTGTATTTTTTATTTAACGATGTAAACAGCAATTTGCCCCATTGAAACAACGGCAGTTGATGCAGGTTGTCATCTTCCGTTGGAAAGTTCTCTACTTCTTTAAATTCCGGCATGGATTTGAATTTGCCATCCAGATGAAATAGGCGGCCATGGTATTTGCAGCGAAGGTTGGAGTTTTTGCAGGGTTCATATACCAGCAGGTTACCCCGGTGAGTGCATACATTGGAAAGACAATGAATTTTTTCGTTCTCATCCTTTGTCAGCAATAAAGGTTCATCCAGGTATCCTTCAAGCATGTTGAAAGGATAACAGCTTGTTGTCTCCTTTACCCTATCTGTATCGCCGATAAATTGCCAGGAGGAAGCAAATATTTTCTCTTTAAAAACTTCATAAGCCTCCGCAGATGTGTATACATCTGTTGAAATGGTTTTTGCACTGGCAATATTTTTCTTTACGCTGAATTTTGGCATGACTGAAATTAAGAAGCAAAAATTAAACCCGGAAACATAAAAAAGTGGGCAATATATCAGTTTCAAAATTTATCAGGTACTTTTTATTTCACGCAAAGGCGCAAAGAAAATAAGTCGCTAAGGATATAGTCTTTGCGTCTTGGCTTACTTAGCGGCTTTGCGTGAAAAATTCAACCTGGTACACTACCAAAAAGTGCACCACCTTACGTGATGCACTTTGATCTGAAGATTGCTTGCGTGAGAGACTTTAGTATCGTCAATTATTTTATCGGCAGTTCCCAACTTTCATCGCTGCAATTCTCCTTTTTCTTCTTTCCCTTTTTCATCGAGTAACTGTATGTTGGATGATGGGCCCAGGTCCGGATTGTTCCATTGATGTAAGGCCCATACCAATTTTTTATCCGGTGTTACTTCCAGCACCTGCACTACTTTATCCCAATCTTCTTTACGTATAGAACCTCCCCAGTTGCTGATCACGGTATTTCCGTTGGCAAGGCGATTAAGACCCTGCACCGTATAAAGCGGAAATCCGGGGAAATCATCTTTGTTGATTTCCCATACCGTTTCTCCTTTCGGATTTACTTCTCTTACATAACCATACTGGTTGCCGCTGATCAATGTATTCCCATTTTTTAACCGGATAGCCAACCATGTGGATGGAGCATCCACTGACCAGATCACTTTCCAGTCCTTATCATACTCAATCACTTTACCCATATTCAAATGGGCCAGCAAATAAGTGCCGGCATTAGTCATTCTTACATTGCGGAATTGTCCATGCACACTTTTAGGATCATCAGGCCTGGCCGTTGGTACTTCATGTTCCATTTCTACGTTGCCGGTTTTTTTATTTACCAGCATTACTTTCGCCGGCGTTCCGTTCTGACATAAAAAAACTTTGTCAAGCCCGATAGGTTGCGCAGAATGACATTCAGTTCCCGCCGGACATTCATAGCTCCAAACAATTTTTCTATCTGCAGTCACTTCTGCAGCGCCTGTTTTGCATGCATACAAAACATTTCCGTTGGACAACTGGTGTATATCGCTGAATTCACTCAACTGGCCGTTGCGGTCTTTAATAGGAATAGACCATGTCCACACAACTTTTCCGTCCATTACCCGGAAGATGGTTTGTGTATCTTTTCGTGTGTCCCATCCCCCTGCATATAAAAAATTATGCTCCGCCAATCCTTTGCCTGGTAATACATCCGGCACGGGAGCTCGTGCTGCAGGTCGCTGGGTAGCTGGCTTTGGTTTGGCTGTGGTGTCAGTTGTAGTGGCGGATTGTGCCCATGATACAGAACAGTTCAATGCAAGCAGTAATACCAGCGATGAGAACATCGCCGGTATTTGCTTACAAATAAAAACTAACTGCTTGCTATTGCTATATGAGAAAATTTTCATTGCTGTACTTAATTTTTTAAACAGGTTTTTAATCAGTCGTATTTAATTCCATCCTGCAAAATATATACTGTTGTTATAAGGCTCACCGGTTACTGTTGCATCTATCTGGCTTTGCGGAATAGGACGCAGCACATGTTTGGGCAGAATGTTTGGCCCTGCTTCGGGGTTATATAATTTTACCCTGTCAATTAATTTGCCTGTTCTTACAAGATCCCACCATCTTACGTTTTCACCACATAATTCTCTTGTCCGTTCGTCCAGTATAAAATCAAGAGAGAGATCGGCAGTTGTAATATTCATTGCAGCGCTATTACCACCATTAAACGCTGCCCGCTGACGAACAGTATTAATAAGTGTAACTGCTTCATTCATCCTGCTGGTTTTGAAAGCTGCTTCTGCAGCGATCAGGTAAGTTTCCGCTAAGCGGTAAACGATCACAGGCCTGATGGAAGGGAAATTCAGGTCTGCTCTTTTTGTATCAAAGAATTTTTTCATGGTAGGTCCCAGGGTGTTATTATAATTAGAAGGGCCCATCAGCAGGTAAGGAGCTGCTGCTATCTGCGCTGCCGTTACATTAACACCCGGCATATAGATCGCAGTATCGCCAAGTTTAAATTTAGGTTGCCCGACTACTGCACCGGGAGGCGCACCCGGAGGCAATGGCGAAGTCCATTTAGGATAAGTACCCGGAATAGAAGGATCGTTGGCATACCAAACGGTCTGGAATGTTTTTTTATACCGTGTATCATTTGTTTTATCGGCAAATGCAGTATTGACCAACCATAAGGTAGGTGTGCAACGGATATAAGGGCGGCCATATAACGTGCTTCTTATCATACCAGGTTGTTTTTCATACTGCGGCACCCACATGTGATTTAAAACATTATCGGTGCCACCGCTATTATTGGGTCCGTTGAACGCAAGGTTGGAAGTATGCTGAACGGTCCATAATACTTCGTTATTACTTTCATTGCCTTCTGCGAAAACATCAGCAAAATCAGGCAACAGATCAAGACCCAATGATGCCCTGGTATTGATCAGGTCCATCGCTGTGGTGTAAGCATTTTCATTATCGGTAGTTTCTTTTGCTGGTGATCCGCCTTTGGTGAGATAAACTTTTGCCAGCAAATGTTTGGCTGCTGCGGCAGAAACTTTGCCGGGTAAAACACCTGAACTTTTTGGACCTGCCGGAAGAACAGGAATAGCATCTTTAAGATCCTGGATAATTAATTTATATACATCAGCGAGAGGATCACGTTTAGCAGCCGTAGTCGGATCTGTTTGCAAATGCGTGTTTAATGTCACATCTGCATAGAATTGCACCAGCACAAAATAATATTGTGCCCGCAGAAATTTAGCTTCACCGATCATCCTGTTGAGCGTAGCAGCAGGAAGGTCTACGCCAGGAGCGTTATCAATTAAACCATTGCAGGTATTGATAAAGGTGTAGCAGTTTCTCCAGATAGCTCCTATTACCCCGGTTTGCGAAGTATAATTACTGGCATAAAGATTTATATCACTGTTTCCATCAATACCTCTTTTAAATTCATCTGTGCCGATAACAGTAACGGTGAATAAATCCTGGTTGCCCCATAAATACCTGTTGCCTGCATAAGCAGCATCAAGACCCGTTTGAAAACCCTGTGTAGTGGAGAAGAATGCCGGCGTAAGAATTGATTTCGGATCTTCTTCCAGTTTTTTATTACAACCCGTTCCAATTATTGTTAGCAACAAGAACGTGAATAAAATATATTGAGTCCTTTTCATAACGATTGATTTATTTTTCAATTAAAATGATACGTTGACACCGAGTACAAAAGTTCTGTTAGGAGGTGTATCTATATCCAGCGTACTTACTGTTTCGGGGTCGAGGCCATCATATTTTTTGATATAAGGCGAGAACAGGATGCAGGGGTTTTCTGCCGTAGCATATACTTTAATCGTTCGTGCATGTAATTTGTTTACAATAGTTGCCGGCAGGTTATATCCCAGGCTAATCGTTTTGATCTTAAGGAAAGTGCCGTCATAGTAACGTAACACTGATTGGTTGGGAGTGTTTGTATAATTCGCATTGGGTCTTGGCCAGTAGTTCTCATGATTGGTAGGTGTCCAATAATGAATATTGAGATTGTTATAGGTTCCCTGGAAAGTATTGACGAAAGCGCCGCCCTGTAATGTACTGCTGATCGTATTACCTACTCTTGCAAAGGCAAAGACGGTAAGTTCAAAACCACTGTAACTAAAACGGTTGGTCATACCGCCCTCCCATTTTGGCTGCGTTGTTCCCACAATCATCCTGTCGTAAGTAGCATCGATCTTTCCATCAGGTTTGCCCTGAGGTCCGCTCAGGTCTGCCACTCTTATCTGGCCGATAACTCCTCCAGCACCATTTATGGTTAAGCCGAGTGCCTGTGCAGCTAGTGTATCTTCACGGGTATTCTGCCAGATACCTACTCTCTGATAATCATAAAACACACCGACAGGCTGACCAACAAACCAACTGTTGGCAACATCTCTTGTAACACCATTGGCCAGTTTGGTGATCTTACCCCTATTGATAAAAATGTTCAGGTCTGTTGCCCAGTTAAATTGATTCTTGTTCTTAGCTGCAACATTAACTGTACTTATATTAAATTCAAAACCCTTGTTTTCTGTTGCTCCAATATTAGTTAAAATGGAATTGGGGATACCTGTAGTGGGAGGTAAAGCCTGTGGCAATAATAATGAATGGGTGAATTGTTTATAGAATTCTAATGATCCCGTTATGCGATTTCCGAAGAAACCGAAATCCATTCCGATGTTTACGGTGTTGGTATACTCCCACGATAATTTTGGATTAGGAGCATCGGTTGGATATACGCCTGTAGTAGTAGTGCCTCCATAATTATAAACAATACCTGATAAAGCACCGAGTGTCTGGTAAGGATTAATGTTGGCATTGCCTACTGATCCGTAGCTGCCTCTTAGTTTCAATGCTGATAAAGTGCGGCTGCCACTCAAAAAATCTTCTTTGAAAATATTCCATCCTACAGCAGCAGATGGATACGTGTGCCATTTATTGCCGGGTGCCAGGCTGGAAAACCCGTCAGAACGGACAGTAAGCGTCAGCATATACTTATCATTGAAACTATAATTGGCCCGGGCCATATAAGAAAGAATATCTCTCTGGTCATAACTTCCTTCTCCCACCAAATTAGCACCGAGACTAGGATTGAAATATTGGAGATCATCTGACAAAAGACCTGTGTTACTAAAGCGATTGCTCTGTGTCTTTTGTTCTTCCCAACTATACAGACCTGTAAAATTGATTTTATGTTTCCCTCCGAAGGTTTTATCGTAGGTTAAAATATTCTCCAGTACAATATTGGTGCGGAAAACGGTGCGGTTAGATGAACTTGATGTGGATCCCTGGTTATTGGTTGTTTTGGCAGCATAGAAGTTTCCATATACATCACTGCGGATCTCGGTGCCGGCATTGAATTTATATTTCAATCCTTTTGCTATGTTAACATCAATATATAAAGTGGTGAATGTTCCAAATCTCTTTCTTTTTTCTACCGAAGCACCCGGAAGAAAGTTGCCTAATACATTCCATACCTGGCTGGCACTGCCGGGCACATAAGCATTCATCAGTTTACCATCGTTATCATAAGGTGAAGCAAGCGGGCTTGAGCGCAGTGCAGCAGCCATAGGGTTGGCTCCTTCCCCATTTGTTGTTGTAAAGGTGTTCAACGAGTTGATACCGACTTTGAAAATTTTACCCAATTGCTGATCGATGCTTGCTTTTACGGAATAACGTTCGAAATCCTGGCCGGGATAAATTCCTTTCTCCTTATAATAACCACCGGAGAAAGCATATTGCGTAATATCTGTTCCGCCAGTAACAGCTAACTGGTGATTCGTCATTGAGCCGGGTGTATAAATAAGATCCTGCCAGTTCGTATTGCGTCCTATCCTGATCCCTTCCTGTTCTTCAGCAGAAAGGCCATCCACCTGCAAACGCGGATCATCAATGCCGGTGTATTTAGGAACACTGCCAGCGTAAATACCATTTACAAAAGCCCATTTTTTAAACAAGGCAAATTGCTCTCCATTCATCACATTATATTCACCTGATCTGTGGGATGTGCCGGCATAAGCTTCGTAAGAAACAACAGGTCGTCCCGGCCTGCCTCTTTTTGTATTAACGAGAATAACACCGTTTGCACCTCTTGATCCATAAATGGCCGTTGACGATGCATCTTTTAATACCTCTATTGAAACCACATCATTTTGATTGAGATCGTTAAGGTTCCCGATGTAAGGAATGCCATCCACAACAATAAGCGGACTATTGCCTGCTCTTACCGATCTTGTTCCCCTGATCAATATAGATGGAGTTGATCCGGGTTTGTTATTGCCTCCGCTTTTTACAATATCAACACCTGCACCCTGTCCCTGCATCGCCTGTGCAAGATTGGCGGCAGGAATATCTTTGATCTGCTGTTCACGGATCGATGTTATAGCACCTGTTACATCTGATTTCTTTCGTGTGCCATAACCGACTACGATGATCTGGTCCATTACATTTTTTTCGTTCAGTAACTGGAGCTTCAAATTAGATTGATCATCGTTTCCTATTTTTAATTCCTGTGTTATATAACCAACATAGGAAATAAGTAAAGTTGCATTAACAGGAACATCGATCTGGAATGAACCATCGTTTTTGGCCGTTGTTCCTTTTGCTGTGCCTTTTACCTGGATAGATACACCAGGGAGCGGTTCGTTATTCTCACTGACAACTGTTCCTTTAATCGTGATCGATTTTTCGGTTTGTGCGTTTGTTGCAAGAGCTAACAGTAACAAAAAGAAAAACAGGAGGAGAGCACATACGTTACTCTTAGCTTTTGTCTGCACGATAATTTTCTGTTGAGAAAAAGTCAGGCAATCCATAATAGCAGTTTTTTAGTTGGTAAAATAGATTCCACTGCAGTATGTGGTAACACACTGCAACAGCACTTACAACAGGGAACAGATGATTAAGCTTACAAAAAGGGATACTATTTCCCTTACAACCTGTATTGATCGTTTATCGGAAGAGGTACTTAAAAAAATAAATCAGTACCACAAGTAAATACTATTTGTATGGGATTGTTTTCCGTGTATTAGCAAAACATTCAACAATTTTAGCAGCGGGATCAGGTAGGAAACCAACACTTTTTTGAAATAGAAAATCCCACAAAGCCATTAAGCACACAAAGTGTATTAACCAATAAACTTTGTGTATCCATGTCCTTGTGGGAAAAAGTATGAGTCCTGTGCAGGAAGCTGGTAAACGTGCTGTATTAATTATCCCACTGCACTTCTTCAGTTCATTCTCTGCTTTATTTTACTTTCTCAAAATCAGCGGCCTGCTTATTCATCTGGTCTTTTGTCAATGCATTGCCTGAATGTATGATGGTGCGGTAACGGAATGTAACAGATTTGCCGGGTTGCAAAGAAAAATTCAATTCTTCTTTACCATTGCTGAATATTTTTCTTCCCAATGGGTTTACGGCAAATAAACCATATCCTCTTGCATGCCAGTAAGCCGGGTAGCCTACGTTCAACGGATGATCAATGATACCGATCGTGATGTCTTTACCATCTTTCTTTCCGGTTAGCATTACCCATTTACCTTTGGTGCTCCAAACTGAATCACCTTTTAATCCTTCACTGCTGTAATACATGCCGGTAACATCTGCACCCGAGGGAGCAACTGCTGTTACATTACCCTTATCATCCACAAAACTGCTTTTCTCTTTGGAAGGCAATTCAAGTTCCCTTGCTACCCGTATAGCAAACATCCCATCTTTCACATCTTTAAAAACAACGACAGTGTCTGTCGCTGTTAATGTAGTGATGCGATCTATGATAAAATCATTGCCGCTGACATGGAAGTTGAAAACAGTTTGTTCATTTAATAATACCTTACGGTCGGGTCTTACCCAGTTGGCCGTAGTAACAAGTGAAGCATTATTACCAGTTGCTTTTTTGCTGATAATTTTCTGGTGCAGGATCGTTCCATAATGACTTCGGTTTTCCGGGGCGATAGCGGTAGAGTTATTCCAGAAATCAAGTCCGTTCACCGATTCATAATTCAGCCAGATGCCGGTATGATGCGGATGATCCGTTCTTTCACCGGGCACCGTTATAAAAGGATAACCACGGGTTACGGTAACACCATCCACTGTGTTCACCGGGAAAAGCATGGCTTTCCTGCTTGAATCATAATAACAATAGGCAGTCAGTAATTTATTATTGAATAAAATATCCACCTGCTTCTTATCATTTTTTTCTACGATAGCAAAACCTTTTGTTTGCTGAGCCATGGCGATCTTACTTACTAACAGTAAAACAAAAACAGATAGTGTCTTCATCATCATAAAGAGAAATTAATATTTAAAAACTTTTCCATTCGCCATTACTTCCTGTGTCTTTTCATCAAAGGTTACTTTGGCGCCTGTATGAGCAGCGGCGTTCGTCATAATAGTAGCAATAGAGTGGTTATAGCCAACTTCTACTGGTGCATTCGGTTGCTTGCGGCTGCGGACACATTCCATCCAGTTGCGAACGTGATTGGAAGTAAGTTTATCCCCACCCGTATTGGCAGATGCTATTACCGGTTCTGCCGATGATAAGGTTTGCTCCGGCAACAAATTGGGCTGCATCTTCATATCGTCAGCAAATTTTTTACTCAAACCACCCTTCGGAGAAACCATATTGGTATTAAGATTCAGTTCACCACCGTTGGAGTAATAGATCTCTGCTGGTTTTTCATCACCATTGTGCATGCGGGAACCAAACGTAACCTGAAAACCAGATGACAGATCATTGGCAGGGCCATAATCAAATACCGCAGTGATGGTATCCCAATTCTTTCTTCCGTCTTTCCACATATAAATTCCTCCGTTGGCCACCACCGATCTTGGATGACTCAAACCACTAAACCAATGCACGGTATCTATCTGGTGGCTCATCCACTGACCGGGCAATCCTGATGAGTAAGGCCAGAACAAGCGGAACTCTAAATATTTTCTTACATCAAATGTATCATTAGGCCTGTTCATTAAAAATCTTTTCCAATCGGTATCTTCCTGTTTTAACTGACTTAACAACGGGACCCTGCGCCAGCGGCCGGGTTGATTTACATTCCATGTCAATTCAACCATTGTGATAGGGCCAAATTTTCCTGAACGTATAAAATCATTGGCAGCATGATAATTCGCACCACTTCTTCGTTGTGATCCTATCTGGATGATCCTGTTTGTTGCTTTGACGGCCTTTAATGCAGCACGGTTATCTTCCATTGTTTCAGCAAAAGGTTTCTCTACATACGCATCACAACCGGCCTTCACTGCTTCTATCGCATGCAAGGCATGCTGAAAATCGGCAGTGCCGATAAAGACAGCGTCCACTAATTTCTTATCATACATCTCTTCATTATTCCTGCACATAGCAACATCATGTCCCATTTTCTCTTTCCATATAGCAGCCCCTTCTTCCCTTCTTTTACTCCAGATATCAGAAACAGCCACAAAGTCAAAATTCAGTTCCTTGTAATGATTCATAAAACAGGGAAGATGTGAACTTCTATGCCGGTCGGAAAATCCAACCACACCAACCCTGATACGGTCATTAGCACCGATAATTCTATTATAACTGCCCGCACTGAATGCGGAAGCACCTATTGAAACCCCGGCAGTAGTGATTGCTGTCTGCCTGATAAAATCCCTGCGTGATTGTGACATAGCTATTTGTTTTGTTTTTATAAATATATTAAGTTCTCTATAGAATCTTTTTATTTCGCCGTAAGATATAGTATTATTTTCTCAATAATGCCGTAGCACACCACAACAGCGGAGCCTGCCCATGAAGATCACCAATATTTCTTTTTCGGTCAAGGTAATATTGGCGATCATCTTTTTTATTCGTCCCCTCACACACTTCCGTGATGTCGTTGTTTTCATTAATATAAGTGATCAGTTTCAACCAGGCTTTGCGGGCAGCAGGTGCATACAATTTTTTATCGAGCCACCCATTTTTAACCCCTGTTATGAATGCAAAAGTGAACATACCGGTGCAGGAGGTTTCCGGCCATGAAGCCGGGTCATCGATCAACTGCCGCCACATGCCATCTTCCGCCTGGTATTTTAATAACGATGCCATCATGATTTTATATCCTTTCATGATTCTGCTATAGTTAGGATTATTTTTTGGCAGTGACCGAAGCAATTCGCTCATACCCGCCGCCATCCATCCATCACCACGTCCCCAAAAGAAAGGAACATCAGGTGCATGATAAAAAAGTCCGTTGGGCATCTGTAATGAATCGAGGTACAAAACCATCTCCCTGGCAGCCCGGTTGATATAAACGGTATCAGCAGTAGCCCGGTAGGCCTGTGCCTGCACCGCTGTGATCATAAACATATCATCGATCCACATTCTTGTTTGCCATGTCATTCCTTTATTATAATAATAGTGCGATTCCGGTTTCACTCTTGGCCCTTCGGGCGGTCCCCATTGCTTATCGGCAATATTTTTTCCTAACGTGAGATATCGCTGATCTTTTGTTTGCATGTATAATTCCAGTGGCACAGCACCGAACACAGCATAATCAACGTGATCTGGCTTTGGTATCAGCGTATCACGACTTCCGAATAAAGGTTCGAAGCGATCAGCTAACTGTTTTACTAATTTTTTATCGCTTGTTGCTTTGGCAAACGTTAATGCACCATACCAGGTGCAGGTCTCCGGGTATGTAATTACTTTCGGCGGAACGGGCCGGTTAAAGTTAGTATGCGGTGTTGCTACAAAATGATCAGCAATGCGCTTACCAATTTCTTTTGGAGAACTTCCCTTCGGGAAATTTGAAAGATCAGCATTTGCCTGTGCGATGGTCATCCCCTGCATCAAAAAAAAGCTTACAGGCAACATCACGATATATTTCATAAAAACAATTTTCATATTTCGATCAATGTTCTAACTACTTTTCAACCTGCTGACTATTCAGCTACTCTTACTTTTATTACAATTTTTTTTACCGGTTTGTTCCCACCCGGTGTAATATTAGGGCGGTGTGCATCTGATGGAAAGAAAATAAAAAATGTGCCGGGTGTACCTACATAAAACTTTCCTTCTGCCGTATAATTAGCTACGTCCTTTTTATCATCATAGGCCTTCGTTACTGTTGCTTGATTCACCGGCCACACTCCCATTTTTTCTTCTCCGGTAATGATACATTGAAGGTCTATATACTTGCGATGCGACTCCCAGTTTGTTTTATCAAAATTTTTTGAAGAATCTTCTGTAACGGATGCAAAGACATTCTCACCATCGATCGGGTATTTACCTTTGGCGATGGTTAACAAGTTTTGTTCCTTTAAAAAATTAAACGCCTTGTCCCAGTAAATTTTATTTTGCTGGTATTGCCGTGCAAACTCCGCCTGGTTGATTGATTGGTGTGGTGTTAATTCCAATCCGTTCAGCCATTTTTTTTGCTTGAACCACTTTTTTACCTCATGCTTAGTCCATGTTTGAGACGACTGTGGCTGCTGGGCAAGCACAGTTAATGATAAGAAAGAAAAACTACAAATAAGCGTAACTATAAGCCAGTGTTTTTTCATAAATAGTTTTTAAAAAACTTAATTGTCGTAACCGATATTTTTTATGGCCTCTTTACCCAACCGTTCATTTAACTGCGATAAATAAAGACTTGCCGGTGTAACCGCCGTACCATGTGAATCATAAATACCTTCTGGTAGTGTTGATGTATTGTTATAGCTGATAGAGCCTGTTTCATTTGAGCCGGGTATTGCTTTCTTTTGTTGATCACCGGTACTACCAATAACCCAATTGGCCGAACCCGGGGGCATTTGATTAAGATATGATTTTGCTTTACAGTTCCATGCTACAGCCCAGCCAATTGCCCACCCATGCCCTGAACCCATTACACCACGGTTCATAAAATCAATTCCTCCATCAGGGACATTACATCCATCAATTAATAATCCTGTTGCCCAGCGTTGATGTGGTTGTATCCATCCATTGCCACGAAATGTACAGTTCAATACAACTACCGGTCCCGTTACTTTTGCACCAGTGCCAAAGAAGAAAAGATTATCACCGGTGATATTGCAGCGGTTAAATAAAATTTGTTGCCCACTTCCATTCAGATCAGCAGGTTTTGCTGCTCCGATTGTTGGAACGTTGTGAATGATATTTACGTTATCAACCGTAATTCTTCTACCTGTAACACTGATGCTGTTCACTGTATTAAACACTTCAATATTTCTTGCCCAGCCGTCTGAAAGACCACTCATGGTAAAGGCACGATGATGACCTTCATTGATCGTAACAGATTGTTCAGGTGAAAGAATACGGAAGTTTTCAATCCCTATTTGCGTAAGCAGGCCTGTGGTCGTTATCTTTTGTACTGTAACCGCCGGTGAAATATAGGTTGCATCATAGGAATCATTCAATGGTACATCAACGGTAATTCTATTTTTTTCAATTTTTGAAATAACACGTTCGGTAGTGATATCACCACTTATCCATGTTTGTTTTTTTCCGCTACGCACCAATTGGTCCATGCCCATGAATTTTACCCATGCATCAGTGATGGGTCTTGTAATGCGGATCGTATCTCCTGCTTTCAATTCTGAAGCATTCGCTACTGCAAAAGAGGATGAGCCTGAAGGAACATAAGTATCAACAATTGTTGTTGCTTCTCCAACGACTTTAGATTTTACATCTCCTCTTATAGTAACAGCGGCATGTGGCTTTCCTGTCAGGTTAAGCACTGTTCCCTTTTCAGCAGCACCACTTCCTCGCAGTACCACCCCACTTGCATTAATGACTAATGATTTCTCGCAATCATATACACCGGGTTTTAATAAAACAGTTCCCCTGAACCCATTTACCAGTTTCATTTTTGAAACTTCATCAATTGCATTTTGTATGGCGGTTGAATTATCGCCGACGATTGGATCCAGGCTGATCTTTACATCAACCAAAGGAATTTTCACACCTCCACCCATGTAACCTGCGTAAGAGAAGTCCATGATCTTATCACCGGCTGCAAGTGTTTTATATACCAGTTTGCCTTTCGCATCGGGATACACCCATTGGCTTTTTGTTTCTTTCGATTTAGCCAACGATTGGGCATTACAAATGCTTACATCCTTTAAGGTAAAGAATAGGAACAGTAAAAAACAGGTGATATTCTTTTTCATATATAAAGGCAATAAACGTTTTGTTTCAAATCGGGTCATTCATTATTAATTTTTCCCAAACGTTTCACCCGGCCAGTCATCTGTTCTGAAGGGTGATGCAGGCAATCCTGCTTTGTTATACAAATTTGTCTTCGGTACATTTTTCCATCCGAACCGCACAGCAACAGGTTTTTTTATTTCATCACTCCAAACAACAATTGTATTTTTTTCGATGACGGCATGTGCAGGGATAAATTGCTGATCAGCTCCCGCTATGCTGAATTCTGTCAACGCCCCGTCTTTGGCAACTAATCCATCCACAGCAAAGTCAAATTGGATCCTTATTTTATCTCCTTCATTTTTCATGGATTTATAAACAGGGCCGGACACTGTTATATTCTTTTTTCCGTACTCATTTGCAAGTGGC
This sequence comes from Chitinophagaceae bacterium, assembly GCA_036383515.1. Classification (GTDB taxonomy): domain Bacteria; phylum Bacteroidota; class Bacteroidia; order Chitinophagales; family Chitinophagaceae; genus CADEDV01. Next base: position 42,143 of record DASVOE010000042.1, read on the forward strand.
CATAAGGACAATCGTTTTCCTACTATTTCTTTATTACGCGGATGAATGTCGGCAGAATCACCTGCATCCATAATTACAACCATTCCTGTTTTGGGGATTTTTTTATACGTCAACAATTGAGCTTCTCTTATCTCGGGGTTTTGTTCCCGGTAGGGTGCTATCTGAACAAAGTAAAAAGGAAAATCATTTTTCCATTCCTTTCTCCAGCTATTGATCAATGCAGGAAATAGTTTTCGATATTGATAAGCCCTTACTGCATTTGATTCTCCCTGGTACCAGATCACTCCTTTTAGTGTGTAGGGGATCAACGGATGGATCATTGCATTGTATAATTTCGTTGGTGATTTTGAGTTCTTCAACGGGTCAGTAGGTTTTGCAGGCGCTGCTTTTGCTGTTCCTCCTTTTAATTTTATTTCTTCTGCCTCTTTTTTCCATTGCGCTAAATTCGTTTCATATTTTTCCAGGTCAGCGGGATAATTTGCCAATGCCTTGTTGTAACGATCAAGAATGGGTTTAAGATCACTATCCCCTTCCAATACATCTTGTCTTGTCCATGATTCAGCAGGAGTGCCTCCCCAGGATGAATGAATAAGACCAACAGGAAATCCTGTTGCAGCCTGAATTTCTTTTGCAAAGTAGTAAGCCACGGCAGAGAATGTAGCGGCAGTTCCAGGTGTACAGGCGGTCCAGTTGCCTGCTACATCTTTCTGCGGTGCATCGGCCACCTGTTGCTTTACGGTAAAGAAACGTATGCGTGGATAATTTGCAGCAGCCAGTTCCGTTTCATAGTTGAAAACCCCGCTTCGCCAGCCCTGTTGTTTACCCAATGGAAATTCCATGTTCGACTGGCCTGAACATAACCAAACCTCTCCGAGCAATACATTGTTCAATGTGATCGTATTGTTTCCTTTGATAACGATCGTGTAAGGCCCGCCTGCAATTGTTGTTTTCAGCTTCAATTGCCAATTGCCATTTTCAGCAGCTATTGTTTTTATTGTTTTATTATCCCAACTGTTTTTTATTTCAATTGTTTCACCTGCATCCGCCCAACCCCATAAAGCAACAACTGATTTTTGCTGCAATACCATGTTATCAGAAATAATTGCCGGCAAGCGTACATCTGCAAAAACATTTTTGCTTAGCAGCAATAAACATAACCAGCAAGCGTATTGTATTTTGTTCTTCATTTTTAAAAGTTATTCCACCGGCTCCAGTATCACTGTTTTTAGTTTAAACAATTCTTTTCCCTGTTGATAAGGACGAATAGCTATCCTGTATGTTCCCGGCTTTTCTATTCTTGTTGCCGCAATAGTATGCCTGATAAACATCAACGGGGCCGCCTTGTCAAATTCAGAGGTCCGCAATGTTCTGAATAAATATTCTTTGCCATCCAATTCCAGGCTGCCTTCCTGCTTTGCACTTTCCTGCGGGCAGGCATATTCCAGTATCACTTTATAGTCGCCGGGTTCTGTTATACGAATTTGAAAAGAAGCAGTGTCCCCGGGAGATTGCATTTCGGTAATGCAGGTTGCATGTTTCCAGTCACCATAATAATGACTGTAGGTAAGACTTTTGATTTTTGCATTGCCGGTTGTTGTTGCAAAAACAGCGTCAATATTATTTACCGGGAATTGTGGTGAAACAGTAACAGGAGCTGTTGCATTGTAACCAGGTTGTTTGCCATTGTATTCAATTACAACAACTGTATTCGCATCGCCTGTTTTAAGTGACGGGAGATTGATAGTAATATCTTTTCCGTTATACACAAAAGTCAGCGTCTTCTTTGTTATCAGTGTATATATTTTGGTAACGGGGTTAACGAAGCCGGGTACCAACAGTTTTCCATTTTTAGGGGGGGTCAGCACATGGAGGAATAGTTTACCCGGCTTTGATGTAGTAACACCCCAGGGCTGGGCAGGAAGAAAACCAAAAGTAGTTCCGTAAATACTTTCACCATTGGCGGCAAGCCATTTGCCTGTTTGTTTTAAGTATTGAACAGAGTAGTGCGGTATGTTTCCTTTACCATCCGGTCCTACATTCAGCATCAGGTTACCGCCTTTTGAAGCTACATTGGCCAGCAAACGGATGATCTCACCGGATGATTTAAAATTCATATCATACTCTATGTATCCCCAGGAATCATTGTGGGTATAAATAGATTCCCACGCACCTTTAATAGGTACAGGCGGCACTTCGGAATCACCAAAATCTTTGTAATCGCCAAGCCCCTGGCCAACCCGGCTGCTGAATAAACTTTGCGGCTGCAGGGTGCGCAATTCATTAATAAATTCCAGTGTTTGCTCTTTTGTCATTCCACCGGGTGTATCAAACCACACGATACCAAGCGGTCCATAGTTGGTTAATAATTCTTTTAATTGCGGAATAGCTTTTTCCCTGTAATATTTCTGGTAATCTTTTTTTGATTCAACAAAGTCCCAGGTATTTTTTCCGCCATCGGCCTCATGCCAATCCTGGAATTGTGAGTAATAGAAACCAAAATGAATGTTCCGTTTTGCAGTAGCCGCAGCAAGGGCTTTCATCGGATCTTTTTTATAAGGTGTGGCATTGGTGATATTAAAATCACTCACCTTAGAATCATACATGGCAAAACCATCATGATGTTTGGCTGTTATCACCATGTATTTTATTCCTGCATCTTTTGCCAGTTGCGCCCATTCATCGGCATTAAAGTTTACAGGGTTAAAACTGTCTGCCACTTTCTCGTATTCCTTCACGGGTATCTTCGCCTGGTTCATGATCCATTCCCCGCTGCCATAATATCTTTTGTCTTTCCAGGTGCCGGCCAGTTGTGAATACAAACCCCAATGAATGAACAGGCCAAATTTTGCATCTTTAAACCATTGAATGTTGGGATGCTCTTTACCCGATGCACTTTTATCCCACATTTCTTCCATACCCTGCTGCCCCTGCAGGGAAGCAGAGGAAGTAATAGTAAGAAGTGTTATCAATAAAAATCTCATCTCAGGTAGTTAAACGTTCTGTTTACTTATTCCCTTTATTCTTATTCAGCCGCAGTTGCAATTGGGCTTCGAATAATGATTTCGGCATTACGGCTTTACCCTGTGATTCATTTATTCCCACATTTTCAAAATCAACTTTCATATTGGATTGAAACCCTACCAGTATTGGTTGAGCAATGGTATAGTTTCTTCTGCGGCTCATGTCCCAGAAATTATAATGCTGGTCTTTGGCTGATTTATGATAGAAGTTCCACAGCACTAAATGTTTTCCATGATGAGGATGCCCGGGTTCGGGACCACCCAGGTTATAGAATACACCTCCGTCGATATCATCAAAAAGTGTAGCGTAAGGCTGACCGGAATGAATATCAAAGTTCTGATCCGTGCCTAATGAACATTGTGTGATGACTGTACCTGCTGCACTATAGCCTGTTCCTGCACCGTGGTGTTGTGCATTATTGAAATGACAGTTTTTTATCAATACACCATAGCCTGTTCTTGCATGCACTGAAGCATGTCCCTTTTTGCCATTGAAGTCAACATTGAGAATACTTACCTTGTAACCTGCCCTTATCATTACTCCCTCGTTCCAATCGCTGAAGACACAGTTACGTACCCAGCTATTTTTTACATATTCCATTCCCACTGCTTCATAGGCATAATCATGAATGGCATTTTTATGATGAACAAATTCTTCGGGATAAGTTTTCCAGTTACTGGTAAAGTGAATGTCTTCTATACCACATTCCTCTAAGGAATTAAAGTTATAAAGATCGAAAGAGGCCGATTTTACAAGCACGAGATCGAAGTGCAAAGGGTTAACGAATTTCACCCGGTTACCTTCTATTTTTTCAATGGTATGTATCTCTTGTATCTGCATACCACCCTTGTCACCAAATAAGCGGGTCCATTCAGGTTTTAATTCAAGAGGCGCAAAATAGAGTCTTGTAAATTCTTCGCTGCGATGGCGGATCACAACATCCTGCCCTGCTTTCAAAGAAGACGCATCCGCTACTTCTACCCAAAAACTTTCCCTTGCTGCATCTTTGTTTATGGTGGTGATCTTTTGTGTTTTATTGGTAGAAGGCATAAATAAAATTTGCCGACCGTTCAACCGCATGGTAGCCTGGTAAATTTCTGTGCCACTTGCACCTGCACCACTTCCTTTTAAAACGATATTGCTTTTTGAGATGCGTATTTGTTTCAATGAATCCCCATCTGCTGCGATGAGGTATTTGCCGGGTGGAAAAAAAACTACACCGCCATTTGCATCTTTTTCAGCGGCATCAACAGCTTTTTGGATCGCTTCATCATCAAATTTGTCATCATTGGGTACGGCGCCAAAGTCAGTTACAGTAAAGTATTTCCTGCCTGATTGATCAGGGATTTGTTTTTCGGAGAAATGATAACCGGCATAAGAGAAATCTGGAAGTATAGATGTTTTGCCGTTCTTTTTTGCGTCTAAAAAATCCTGCCACAGCGGGGTCACATTTTGCGCCATAGCAAAACACAAAATGAAATGCCCTATAAAAAGTAAAGAGATTTTTTTCATATTATTTGTAACGCCTCCTTATTTATATTCTTTAGTGACTATCGGGTTAAATGAACCTACACCTGTTTTGAACCACCCTTCCTTTGTCAGGGCAGGCTGCGGCACATAGAAACATAGGTTTTCATCCCGCAATCTTGCGGGATGTTTCTTGCTATTGTGTGCTATGTTTCTATGTGGTTCCATTTAAAGGTTCAATTAACTCGTTAGTCAGTTATTCTTTTTTGCCGACCCAACCACAGCCCCTGGGTTTACCTCAGCAGACAGCTCAACATTTTTCTTTGTGCCGGATAATTTATTTTTCTTAAGTGTTAGCTTCTTACTATTCAGGCCCTCTACTTTCACAAAGGCTTTCGCTTTACCTTTCACATTGTTGTTGTTAATCACAGCACCATCGACATTTTCTAAACGGATGATTGCTTCGCCGCCTTCAGTCGTTGGAATTTTCCAGCCACTTACTTCAATATCTTTTCCGTCTTCACAAATAAAAGCAGGGCGCAGATCATTGTTTTTTAGTTTGAATGTGACATTGATGAGCTTTAGTCCTTTTACATGTCTTGCCCAAACACCATAAGCAGGGATTGTTGGTCCAAATGTTTTTACTTCGGGATACTGATCAATAGCTTCCGGTACAACCTGTCTTGCATTTTCAACTGTACCTGTTCCCAGCAGTTCTATTTCAATATTCTCCAATGTAAGATTGGTAATGTAATGACCGGGCACCCCGGTGATCAAAATTCCTGAAGCCGGTTTTAGCTGTGCACTATCAGAAGCTTTTGCTTTTACATTCCGAATCACTACATTTTCAAAAGTGCCGGTGGGTTGTTTACTATCCTGTCCTTTACGAAACACATTTAATCGTGACCCCAAACGGAATAACATTGGCGTTTTTACTTCCTGCATCGTGATATTGGATATTTCAATGTTCCTTAGATGGGCCCCATCGACAGTAAGTAGTTTGATGCCGCCATTTCTTGTTTCATAAATATAACAGTCACTGATCTTAATATCTTCAAACGGTGCCATTGATTCAGTCCCCATTTTGATACCTGCCTGTGAACTTTTTAACCGCATACCTGATACTACAATGTTTTTACAAGCCATTTTGCTTGAAGTGGTTTTAAACACCAACGCATCATCACCACTGGTAACATCACATTTTTTTATCACCACATCCTGGCAACCATCAATGCCAATGCCGTCATTGTGAGCAACACCCACACTTACGATCTTTACATTTTCAATGAGGATGTTTTTTGATTGAAAGTAATGCGATGTCCATGCCGCAGCGTAGTTAAGCGTAATATCTTTTACCGTAACACCGGTGCATCGAACAATGCGCACCAAAAAAGGACGACGTCCCCAACGCTGGCCTTCAGGCCTTGTATCTTTTAAAATATGTTCTGCTTTTAGTTTTGCTCCCTGTCCGTCAATAGCTCCCTCTCCTTCTATGCCGATATTCTTTGCATCAACAGCTACCAGTAAAGCCCAGCCAACATCAATACCCAATCCTTCCGTAAAAGGATCAAGGTTTCTGTATTGCTCCAGGTCAGTACTACCCAGCAAGCGGGAGTCCTTATTGAAATGCAGGATAACATTGTCTTTTAATTCAATCGTACCTGATAAGTAAATGCCTGCAGGAAAGATCACTTTGCCTCCACCACTTTTTGTGCATTCATCAATTGCTTTCTGAATGAATGTTGTGTTCAGCGTTTTGCCATCACCCACTGCACCATATTTTGTGATGTCAACATCAGTTGCATGCAGCAGGCAAGCTGTATATAAACCTGTAAATAACAGGAGCATCTTTTTCATCTGGTATTCTTTTATAGCTCTTTTATGTAACTGCACGATCATTTTGCTTTCCGTAAACTTATCATGACCACGCCATGCGGGTTTACATCAGCCGAAAATTCGTCTTTAAATGTTCCTATATCTTTTTGCCTCCATAGATCACGGACAATGTATTTTCCTTCGATGCCGAGGTCGCTCCATTTCACGGTGAGTTTTCTTGCTATACTATCCGTTACATTAAATAATCCGGCAGCCTTGCTGCCATCTTCCAGGTCTTTTGCAAGCACACCACAAGAATCCATTTTTGAAACAACTACGGCTTGTTTTCCCAACGGATCCTGGTTCACAGCGATCACTTCATCGTTGGTTAAAAGGCTTAGTGTAAACGCATCCAGTTTTGTAAGATCATTGCCCAGCAGCAATGGCACAGATTGCAGGCACCATGCACTCATGTGAGAGTATTGTTCATCGGGTGTGAGCATGGTTGGTCTTGGCCCCTTGCCCCAACCTACCCAACCAACGATCATCATGTCGGGATCATTCCAATGACCAGGTCCTGCATAGGGTGCCCATTTATCCTGTGTAAGCAACCGGCTTTTTAAACTTTTCCAGTTATCTTTTATATCACCACCGGTGCGCCATGCATTCGAAACTTTTGATAGTTCTGCTATAGAAGCAAAAGGTGTACTGTTGGATAAACTTAGGATGATATCACGACCACTGGCACGCAACAGGTCGTACATTTCTTTTGTTTCGGAGAATTCGATCGGGTTCCAATCATATTTCAGGTAATCAAAACCCCAGGCGGCAAATTGTTTTACATCGTTCTCCCAAAATTTATAAGTGCCAATCGCATAAGGCAATTGTTTTTTATTGCGGGGAATGTTTTCTTTTGTCCGCTCAAATATTCCTTCTGCATTCATGGAAGAGCCGCCAATGTGGTGACCATAAGATTCCGTCCATGGTGTAGAATAGGTGCCGATCTTCAAACCTATTTTATGTACTTCATCACACAGGCCCTGCATATCCGGGAACGTTGTTGAGTCAGGTAAAATAGCATGATAAGTTCCTCCACGTTTTCCCTGCCACACATCATCGATGTTCATATAACTCCAGCCATGATCGATCAGCCCGCTGCTGACCATTGCTTTTGCATTGGCCAGTACCAGCTCCTGTGTCACTTTTGAAGCATAGATGTTCCAGCTATTCCATCCCATCGGTGGTGTTAGTGCAATGGTTTCTCCTACTACTATTTTAAAAGAGCGGGTGGTTTCACCCATTTTATTTTTTGCATGAAGTGTTATTATATATTCACCTGCTTTTGCAATGCTGCCGGAAATTGTTCCCTTCGTTTTATCCAGTTGAACACCTTTAGGAAGATTGTCAGCAGAGAAATTCATCGGTCGCACCCCGGAAGCCGCAATCGTAAAAAGAAGAGGATGCCCGGGGCGAACACCATATGTTTTCGGTCCGTTTATCCGCGGCGTAGCGGGGGCCGGTGGAGTTAAGATATATTTTGCAAGTGTATCCTGTGCATGAACAGCAGTAGAAAAAAAGACAAGAAGTAAGGTTGCTGCTATATTAAATTTTCTATTCGGGAACAAAGTCATGTTATCAAAAGTTTTAACTATTGAAAAAGCATACAGCCTCAACGTTCAACCTGCACCACATCAACAAGGTTAGTACGGATAGCTGCAGGAAGGTCAATCAACAGTTGTCCGTCCTTATACGTTGATGTTAATTTTTTTCCTGAGCCCAACAGTATAACCGATTTGGGTTGTTGTGCTATTGTCAATGTGAGTGTAATATCTTTTGCGGACAACCGGTCTTCGTCATATTTCCCGTTGTTCTTAAATTCTGGGATAGCAAAAAGATAACGATAGTTGCCTTTTGCCGTAGCAGGAACGGATGCTGTTTCTCCAGCTGGCAGCTCCTGCACTTTTTGAACAGATGCCCCATTTATCTTCATCCACTCCTGTACAACTTTCATGTTTTTGTAAACAGCATCAGGAAATACTCCATCGGCTGTTGGCCCTACTCCCAGTAAATAGTTTACACCCCAGGCACGGGCAGCAACAAATTGTCCCAATGCAAAAGCGTTGGAACGGAGAGGCTGTGTATTACTATTCGCCCAGCTATTCGTCCATGTATTACAAAACTCGGCCCATGTATCCGGATTTTTTTGTGGCGGGTTTCTTTCAAATGTGACAAAGTCACCTTTACCATGCAAACGTGGGTTCATGATAATACCGGGTTGCAGTTTTCGAATTTCTTCTGCCGTGATAACATTGTTACCATTGGGTATAGGTGGTTTGCCATCAAACCATAGCAGGTCTATCTTTCCATATCTTGTCAGGAGTTCTTCTACCTGTCCTTTTACCATGGCTGCATATTCAGCCTGGTGCTTTTTTATTTCCGCTTCGCTTTTTACGGCAGTTCTTGGGTTGAAGTAAATATCAACTTTAGGTAAACCGGGATTGGTTGTATGTGCTTTGCCATATATGAAACTCATATACTCCCTGTCGAAGTACCAGTTGGGCGGCGAGTAATATAATCCCACTTTCAATCCATATTTGCGGCATGCGTCTACAAAGGGTTTGATAAGATCTTTGCCCCCCATATAGTTTTTCGTGCTGAAGTCACCATAATTGCTTGGCCAGAGTGCAAACCCTTCATGATGACGGGTCGTTAATACCGCATACGTAAAGCCTGCATCTTTGGCTGCCCTGATCCATTTGTCAGCATCATATTGCTGTGGGTTGAAGTCTTTTGCCATTGCAAAATAGTCAGCCGGTGTAATGGTAAGTGGTTTGCCGTTGAGGTTAAAGTCTTTTTCCCTAACAACTCTTTCCAGTTCGGACGAATCCAGTTTTTTATCAGCCAATGGCCTGCCGGGTATCATAGGCCAGGATATATCCATATTCTTTACAGAAGATAATCCCCAGTGAATAAATAATCCTAATCCTGCATCAGGATACCATTGCGCATCCGGGTGAAGGGAATGCGTTGTATTTTTTTCCTCTGCCACGTTGATCATCCCGTGCTCAGATTTCACGGTTTCTTTGTCGTTGTTCTGTGCATTGATCAAAGAAGAAGGAAGGACAATAAGAAGGCCTTGTATAATGTATTTACACTTCACAGTTTTGTTTTAAAGCGTTATGTGGATCAATCGAGTTCGCCTGCTTTCATTTTATCTTTTGGCTTGGCCGATCCGTTTTCTATTTTTCCTTTTACTTCTATTTTTATAACGGTCGCATTGGGATCTAATGCCTTTTCAGGAACGCTAATGATAATGCCTCCCTTGTTTGCTGCTGTTTTTAAAGAGGAACCGTTGGCAAGCAATTTTGCTGAAACGATTTTATTCTTCAGACCGGGTATCAAAAGCTGGCCATTTGTGGGCCAGTCAAATACAGAGATGTAAAGAATTGTGTTCTTTCCATTTTCCTTTTTAGTGCAGCGTCCCCAGGTGAATAAACCAAAAGGGCTTGCCTTTGTATCATAAATAGATTCGCCATTTACTTTCATCCAGGCGCCCATTCCTTTCAAGAGGTCAATACTTTCCTGCGGAAAGGTTCCATCAGCTTTAGGGCCTACATTCAATAAGTAGTTACCTCCTTTTGATGCGATGTCAACGGTGTTTTGAACAATTGTCTTCAGGCTTTTCCAGTTGTTTGCATAACTTTTATATCCCCATGTTTCATTCATCGTCATGCAGGTCTCCCAATCTTTTCCATCCAGTTCACTCAGGTTGGGTATTCTTTGTTCCGGTGTTTTAAAATCGCCGGGATAGTTGGGACGTTTCAACCGGTCGTTGGTAATAATATTGGGTTGTAGTTTCAACACTGCATTCAGTTTTTCTGCAAATTCATCTGTCATGCCAGTTGGTGTATCCCACCAAAGAACTGCTACATCACCATAGTTGGTCAACAATTCTTTTACCTGTGGCACCGCTACATCATCAATATACTGCGCCATTGTTTTTGTTGTTTGTGCAGGGTCCCAATGACCACTATTCGCTTCTGTGTAGGCGTCAATTTTTGCAGAGTCAGGATTTGCCCAACCTTCACTGGCAACTTTTCTTGCAGCAGCGCCACCGGGGTTATTCCAATCCTGCGCCTGGGAATAATAAAATCCTAATTTAATTCCATACTTGCGGCATGCTTCTGCCAGCGGTTTCAACAGATCTTTCTTATACGGTGTTGCATCGGCAATATCCCATTTGCTGGCTTTGGAATCAAACATCGCAAAACCATCGTGATGTTTGGCTGTGATGACAATATATTTCATACCTGCATCCTTCGCCATTTTTACCCATGCATCGGCATCATATTTTACCGGGTTGAATTCTTTGGCAAATTGCTGGTATTCGGCTACAGGTATCTTACCCCGGTTCATGATCCATTCACCAATGCGATTTATTTTTTGTCCTTTATACGTACCGGCAGGTACAGCATACACGCCCCAATGAATGAACATGCCGAAACGGGCTTCCCGCCACCATTCCATCCGTTGATCATTTGAGGTTGTTTGTGCATTGAGGGAAAAGATAGTGTAGCAAAGTAGAGCTGCTAAAAAGAGGCTTTTTTTCATATATATACAATCTGGTTTGTGAACAGGATAATAAAAAACAACTATGCAACTAAAGAATTAATATGATTGATTCTCCCCGGTAAACTCACTTTTTATTCATCTATTTTGGCAGGTTTAAAAATGCTTTTAACAAAAAGAGGTATCCGCCTTGCGGCGAACACCCCCTTGATTGCTATAAACGAAAAAGAAATCGGTATAACCATTACAGCACCTGCACACTTTGTGATGATGTCGTGTAAAAGGTATCGAGTGCATTTGCGTCAGGCTTATATAAAGTTTTGTATTGAAAAAAATCAAGTCTTTTGAAATTATTCAGGATCGTCATCGTGTCTGCCTTTGCTGCAAATACTGTTTTAGCTACTCCTAATGAGTCGATATAACTTATTTGCTGACCGACAGTTTGTGAAGATGGTCCAAACCATTTTAAAGTTGCTTTGCTGGCGCTATACGTTACACTTTTCAATGAACGGTTGAATAATGAATTGATATAGTTCTGGCCATACGAAATCCCGATGGATTCTGTTTTAACGGATGAATGTTTGTTATTGTCGTACGTGTATATTTCAAACGGATAACTACCCTCAGCCATGTTATTCAGCATAAAATATACGGTGTCGGCACCAGCACTGCGAACTACGTTCTTAACAGCAGAATCGGCTTTATTGTTCCAGTAAACTTTAACCGTACTGATCTTGGGATCGGATAATAGTAACATAGATAAAAGAATACGATTATTCCCGGGATAAGTTTTTACAGAATCAACCCTTCCTGTGTAAATGATCTCTCCGTCCTTTATAAAGTCTTTATAGCCGTCATCCATTTTAGTGCAGGAAAAAAGTATAGCTATTGACAGCACTATGAAAAAACAATACCCGCTGTATTTTATTGCACGCATATAGTATAGATATAATTAAATTAATGTGTTCTCCTTCTTACTTGTCCATCTCCTATTGTTTTTGCCCCCATAAAGTAAGTTCCATCAGGTGCATAAACCCAGTGGCTCCATCTATAGAACCCCAGCTATCAACGTTTTTCCAGCCAATATACCTGGTGGCTGGTAAGCCTACCGGAAAATCAAACTCCTGCCCATCCGTAGCTACCTGCGAATCCTCATTTGAGTTATCACCCACCACCCGGCCGGAAGGTTTTGTCATGGTCCACTCACCCAATTTTACCCAACTACTCACAACAGTAGGTGTATTGGTACCCCATATTTCCCATTTGTGTGGATTACCATGATTAAATGTAAATGTTCCGGTACGTTGCCATATTTTAAAACGGCTCAACTTATATTTTACCGCACCTGTCTGATCCAGGTCGATAGGTATCCAAAGTGGCTGGTCAACTTTTTCCTTTGTATGAAACATGCTAGACACTGAACCATCCCATAAGTTTCTCAATGGGTAATTGGTGGAATAATCCACTCCATTTACTATTGCACCGCCTGAAGTAGGCAGCGGTGCAATCTGTGGTATTGGGTAGTTCAAACTCCTGATGTCCCTGAATTTTGTTTTATCAACCATTTCTTCATAGATAGGTGTTAATACTTTTACCAGTGTATCGGTATGATTATCCCACCTGTCTTTTATATATATGCCAAACGTATATTGCTTTTGTGTTTGCGGAGGAGGATTCTGGGCAAACCCCCTGACATTAAAATTGTTGGCGGCCTGGCTGCTATAGTGAAAATCCACATGCTGCCAGGCTCCTGTTGAATCCTTTACCAATATACCTATTACAATATTTGCCCTTGAAGGATTGGTATAGGCCACATTGAGACCACCAAATGTTTCAATAGCAACTAATGAAGTATAAACACCTTCAATAGGAGGAGGAAGGGGTTTGACTTTTGTGGCAACAGGCTCTGATGACACATCGCACCGGCTTACTGCATACAGCTTCACATCATGTTCCTCTACGTTACCAAAACCTTCCAGCAAGATATTATTTTGATACAGTGAAGATTTCGCATTTTTTTTCACCCCGTTTACCTCCCATTTTGCTTCCACATAAAGCAGGTTGGGATTATCCGGCAACGTATACGTTATTCTTGCAGCGCCAGGCAGGTTTTCAACCCGTGCATTTGTAACAGGGCCGGGAGCTGATGGGTCGCCTGTGCAAACATTAGTTTTTTTACATGCTGCAAACAGGAGTAGA
>DASVOE010000043.1:0-51708 GCA_036383515.1 Chitinophagaceae bacterium
TTGCCTTTCAGCAATTCAATCACTTCGTTTTTTTGATCTTTAGTCATTTTATTAAAGTTTGACTCTTCGAAAATTTTGTTTGTCCGTAAGTCCTCCTTCAGGAGGATTTAGGAGGCTTAATGAACAAATGCTTTTGCGTCAATAGCAATACCCGGGCTCATTGAGCTGGCCATGCTGATTCCTCTTACATAAGTACCTTTTGCAGAAGAAGGTTTTGCCTTGAGGATGGCATTGATCAGCTCCTGGCTGTTCTCAGCGATCTTTTCAGGGGCAAAGCTTATACGACCGATTGAGGCATGGATGATACCTACTTTATCAACTTTGAAAGCGATCTTGCCGCCTTTTACATCGTTGATAGCATTGGCTACATCGTTGGTAACGGTACCTGTCTTAGGATTGGGCATCAGGTTACGGGGACCTAATACTTTACCCAGTTTACCGATCTTCGGCATTACTGATGGAGTAGCGATGATCACATCCACATCTACCCATCCACCTTCGATTTTGGTTACATACTCATCCAGTCCTACATAGTCTGCACCTGCTGCTTTTGCTTCCGCTTCTTTATCAGGAGGACAAAGCACTAATACTTTTTTTGTTTTACCAGTACCATGTGGCAGGTTTACTGTACCACGGATAGCCTGGTCAGCTTTTTTTGGATCCACACCCAAACGGATATGAAGATCAACAGAAGCATCAAACTTGCAGGTAGTAATTTGTTTTACCAGTGCAGATGCTTCTTTTAAAGAATATGATTTGTTTGCGTCAACTTTTGTATCAGCAACCTTTCTTTTTTTACTAATGAATGCCATTGTAATTCGTTTTTGGATTCAAAAATTAATTTTCCCAGGGGGCTTTACCTTCTACATTCAAGCCCATACTACGAGCAGTACCTGCTACCATTTTCATGGCGCTTTCTACGGTAAAGCAGTTTAGGTCAGGCATTTTGTCTTTTGCGATTTCTTCTACCTGTGCCCAATTTACTTTACCTACTTTGCTGCGGTTGCTCTCTTTGGAACCCTTTTGAATCTTAGCGGCTTCCATCAGCTGAACGGCTGCGGGAGGAGTTTTGAGTACAAAGTCAAAACTTTTGTCTGTATAAACGGTGATTAACACGGGAATCACTTTTCCCATTTTGTCCTGTGTTCTTGCATTGAACTGCTTACAGAATTCCATGATATTGATACCCTTGGAACCTAAAGCCGGACCGATTGGAGGTGCGGGGTTAGCCTGGCCACCCTTGCACTGTAGCTTTACAAAGCCAGAGATTTCTTTTGCCATATTTTAATACTTTTTGGTGTTAACGACTTTTCATCTCAAGGACTACTGGGTCTCCCAATCCCGCCGTGGCGGGATTCCTATATCCGCCGCTTGGCGAATTTCTAAAGAACTAATTGGGGCGGCAAAGATAGGGGCAAAAGCTGTAAGGGCAAAGGGTTTGAATGATTTTTTTTAGACTTCTTCACTTATCACAACTATGCTTTTTTACTTTTTGTCTTTTTCTTCCAGCTTTTAAAATCCAGATAATCGAGGAAATAGATGACTTTTAAAGACAAATTGTTGTTCTGATCTGCCTCAAGGGTTCTGTCGAAATTCTTTATATAACTTTTCTCTACCTGGTTCGCAACATCAACGACTGAGTTTTTCCAAACAAGATTAAGGAAACTACCGGGAGCAAACTGCCAGGTATAGACCATATCCACATTAAAGAAATTAACATTCTGATTCTTATTTTGATTGAATACAGTATTCTTTACCAGCCTACCATCTAACAGCAGCGTAAAGAATTCCTTATAATCAACTTTACTCCAGTAATGACGTACTCTTGTATTAAGGCCCATCTTAGCATTAAAGTTGTATTTGAAGTTGAGAACATTTTCAATGGTATTCCTGTCCCTGCGGCCAAAAATGATATCATCGCCACTAAAAGCAGCAAACCCAACATTATTAGTCTGTGGTTCCATATACAGATTATGCCTGATCGAAAATTTATCGCTGAAGCGGTAACGCTGGCTGAAATTATATTGGTACCTCCTGCTTTCAAAAAGGCTTCTGGCTACAAATAAAAGCTCGTTATACATAAAATATTTCTTCGCCGAATTGGTCTCAAACCAAAAATCAACAAAAGAACTTGACCACCCTTTAAATACCCTATTCATTTTTCTCGGCTCATTGAAATCATTAAACTCGGGTTCATATCCAACCAGGAAACCCACATACCATAAATGTTTTAACTGACTATTGACGTTAACGTTAAAATTTGCACTCCGGTAAGATGCCGGCGTTACCTGTCTTGAATAAAAAGCATTGAAATTAAGAAAGATGTTATTGTACCATTTTTTAGGTTTGATCCACCGATAGCCTGCCCACATGGAATGATTAAGAAAGTTATTAAAGGTAAAATAGCCGAGATCATTACTGTTGAAATTGGTATCACTAAACTCCTGGTTAAAATTAAAATTGAATCTTCCACTTGTCTTACCAAAGCCGATATTATAGTTGTATCCACTTTTGGTGCTACCATCCGCATTAAACCCAATCAACTGGCTATTGGCAACTTTGCCATTTACATTCCACATGTTCTTTTTATTATTAAAGCTAAAAAGAGCAGCTGTTAC
Organism: Chitinophagaceae bacterium; assembly: GCA_036383515.1. GTDB lineage: Bacteria > Bacteroidota > Bacteroidia > Chitinophagales > Chitinophagaceae > CADEDV01. Next base: position 2,619 of record DASVOE010000043.1, read on the forward strand.
ATTGGCATCATACTCCTTTCCACTTCGCCATACATTTGTATTTACCAACGAAACACTTGAATTATTTTTCAATGTCTGGTCCAGCACAAAAACATTCGAGTTGGTCAGGGGATCGATAAGCACTTTGCGCTGTTCCTTCGTAGCACTGTTTTCCAGTGTTGCATACCTGTTGTTGGTAACGGCATTCAATACGCCAATACCAAGTCCTTTAGAAGTTCTGCCGGATAGTTTTGTTGAATTAATGAGTTTTGACTCTATCGGGTTTTTTGTTGCTTCTTCATTAGCACCCTTGTATTCATCTGTAGAATGAACCAGCACCGGATCGATACCAATTCTCCTTGCATAGAATAAATTTCCTTTACTGAACAACTCCGTACCCTCTATAAAGAAAGGTCTGTTCTCTGTATACTTTACACCAAATGGAGTTAGATTGAGAATACGACTATCACTCTGCACTTGTCCAAAATCCGGGATCAGAGTAACATCCAGTGTAAATGCCTGGTTGATCCCATATTTTACATCCATGCCACCGTTTACATCGCTGCTCCAATTTTTAAAACCCTTTTGATTCACTGGGTAGTGATTGACATACGTTGCGAAGTAGGGAGAAAATTGAAGACGTAACGGAGGTTTGATATTGGTAATACCTGTCCACAAACCTTCTTGTGTAAGAAATCCATTTACATTGGGGTTAATAGGATTCCAGGTAAATTGTTCTTCTGTTTTCCTTCTGCGCCGTGTGATATTTAAACCCCAGTCCTGCACTTCTTTTTTTCCAAAACGAATGGCAGAATAAGGGATAAACATTTCAAAACTCCAGCCATCGTTATGGATAACTGCACCGCTTTTCCATACTGCATTCCAGGTAAAGTCTTCGCTGTTTTGATTTGCATTTCCCTCTGTCATTTTTGCGTCCCACTGTTCATTCAATGGAGTAACAAAATATTCAAAGCCATTTAATTTATCATGGTAAGTGTCAAAGATCAACCCTATATAATCGTTCGTTCCAAAACCGTCTCTCCCTACTAACTCTCTTGCAATACTGTCTTTACTTCTCTCATAACAATAACCTCCGAAATAAATTCCTTCATCATCATACATAAGGTAAGCTACCGTTCTATTAGCAGTATCTTCTGTATCACCTACTTTGGGACGAAACTCAATGAGATCGGTCATTACAGCAGCATCCTTCCATGCTTCATCTGTAATTAAACCATCAATCTTTACAGATTGGGATACTCTTTTAGCTGGTAAATTTTTAGAAACAGGTTGTTGTGAAAAAACAGTAAGGAATGTAAATGCAGCAAGACATAACAGCAACGCTGGTTTTCTCTGTATCATTGGGGTTGGTTTTGCTTATATATTTAATCAGCAATGGTCAAAAAGCACTGCTACGAAGGTATACGTATGGCTACCTCGTTTAGTTACCATTCATCAAAACTTTCTATGTATAAATTTCTTTAAGAGTGCTTTAACAAGGATAAATGGTAAGCCCGTTTTATAAAGTATAATACTGTATGAAGTAGAAAAAATTGGAACAGGCAACGCATAAAAAAAGCTACCCAAATGGATAGCTTAAAAAATATATTGAATGAAAATGGTATTTGATTATTACCCGATTTTCTCTACCTGCATATAATTCAATTCAACAGGTGTTGAACGGCCAAATATTTTAACGGTCACTTTTAATTTCTTCTTCTCATCATTTACTTCTTCGATCACACCATTAAAGTCATTGAATGGGCCTTCGATGATCTTAATCGTTTCGCCGACAATGAAAGGTTCACTCATGCTTACGCCACCTACTTCAGCCATTTCATCCATCTTGCCCAGCATTTTGTTTACCTCAGCTTTGCGCAATGCAATCGGGTTTTCTTTACCAAGAAAATGGATAACACTGTTTGTGTTCTTAATTACATCGCGGAGATCATCACTTAATTTTCCATCAGTGATCTCAATCATCACATAACCGGGGTAATAGTTTCTTTCACGAACCACTTTTTTTCCATTCGCTACTTTATATACTTTCTCTACTGGCAGAAATACCTGTTTTACAATTTCACTCCATCCGCCCCGTGAAATCTCTTTGTCAAGATATTCTTTCACTTTGCGTTCTTTACCGCTAACTACACGGAGCACAAACCATTTGGTTTCCTGCTGCTGTGTATTTTCTGTATTCGTAGTTGTTGCTTCCATTATTTATCAAGCATTTTATAGACCTGCTTTAAAACTCCGCCTGCTGCAAAATCCATCAGGGATACCAGCGCTGTAATCACCAGCGTCGCAACTAAAACGATCATCGTTGATTGTTGCAATTGCGCCCAGGTAGGCCAGGTTACTTTTTCCATCAACTCTTTGTAGGAATCACGGAAATAATTACCAATTTTATTCATGTTCAGATAATTTGAAAATATTAAAATGTCGGAACAGGATAATGCAAACTTTCATTTGTATCCATCCTTTATTTTTCTTCGCACGGGCAGAGAGATTCGAACTCCCATCAACGGTTTTGGAGACCGCTATTCTGCCATTGAACTATGCCCGTGTATACGGATGCATATTTATTGAATTGCTGAACCGAAGTTTTCGCTATTCTGCCTCCCGATAGCTATCGGGAGAACTATGCCCGTTTAAAGCTAAAAGCTATTCCGATCACTCGAAACAGCTTTTAGCAAATATGTAGCAAAGATATAAATCTTTTGCAAGTGGCCTATCAACTCGTAGCTAAAAGCTCGTAGCAGGAAGCCTGTTCTTATTTCAAAATATCAGTCACCTGGCCAGCACCTACTGTACGACCACCTTCACGGATAGCGAATTTCAAACCTTTCTCCATCGCAATAGGCTGGATCAGTTTTACTGTCAATGATGTGTTATCACCAGGCATCACCATTTCAGTACCTGCATTCAGCTCAACCTCACCCGTTACATCCGTAGTACGGAAGTAAAACTGAGGACGGTATTTCTGGAAGAATGGAGTGTGACGTCCACCCTCTTCTTTGCTCAATACGTATACTTCGCATTTGAATTCAGTATGCGGAGTAATAGATCCGGGCTTACAGATTACCATACCACGACGGATCTGAGTTTTCTCAATACCGCGGAGCAGTAAACCAGCATTATCACCAGCTTCACCTTCATCCAACAGCTTGCGGAACATTTCCACACCTGTACAGGTTGAAGAAAGAGGAGTTTCAACTAAACCAACGATCTCAACAGCTTCGCCTACTTTGATACGGCCTCTTTCGATACGACCGGTAGCAACTGTACCACGACCTGTGATAGAGAATACATCTTCCACAGACATCAGGAACGGCTGATCAACAGGGCGGGGAGGCAATGGAATATAGCTATCTACAGCTTCCATCAGTTCTTCTACTGCTTTCACCCATTTTGCTTCACCAGCTAATGCGCCGGTTGCAGAACCCTGGATGATTGGAGTATTAGCGCCATCAAAACCGTAGAATGTCAACAGGTCACGAATTTCCAGTTCTACCAGTTCAAGTAATTCTGGATCGTCCACCAGGTCAACTTTGTTCATGAACACAACTATTTTAGGTACACCCACCTGGCGGGCCAGCAGGATGTGCTCTTTCGTTTGTGGCATAGGTCCATCTGTAGCAGCCACCACAAGGATAGCTCCATCCATCTGGGCAGCACCGGTGATCATATTCTTCACATAATCGGCGTGACCCGGGCAGTCAACGTGAGCATAGTGACGGTTAGCCGTCTGATACTCGACGTGAGCTGTATTAATCGTGATACCACGCTCTTTTTCTTCTGGCGCAGCATCAATTTCATCATACTTTTTGGCTGTATTACCCATACCTTTTGTAGCAAGAATAGAAGTAATAGCGGCAGTTAAAGTGGTTTTACCGTGGTCAATATGACCAATAGTACCAACGTTAACGTGAGGTTTATCCCTCTTGAAGGACTCTTTAGTTGCCATGTTATCGATTTTTAGTTGTGTTTACCAATTATTGTTTTTTTATACTTATGAAGCCAGCTGCATTTGCTACTATCAGCTGCTGTTGCATCGTCACTGACCCGAGCAGGATTTGTGTGTTGCATCGGGACACTCTTCAGGTCTTGCCGTCGTTCAACATTTTTAAGAACTCTTTTATACACCCGGCGGCGACCGCCAGATGAAAAGAGCCGTTAAAGGGAATTGAACCCTTGACCTCTTCCTTACCAAGGAAGTGCTCTACCACTGAGCTACAACGGCTTTTTAAACAGTCATTGAAGTCAGTGGGTCAACTAAGCCAGATCAGTAAGACCTATTGACGAATTTGACTTGTTTGACCGTCTTTCCAATCAGAGCGGGAGACCGGGCTCGAACCGGCCACCTGAAGCTTGGAAGGCTACCGCTCTACCAAATGAGCTACTCCCGCTGGTGTTGAACATCTGTGATAATTATTGCGTATTTAAAATCTATCAATAAATACTCAATATTCAATTTTCAAAGATCAGCCCACCTTCGCTAACGCTAGGGCGGGCCCTGTGGGCAAGGATGGATTCGAACCACCGAACTCGTAAGAGGACAGATTTACAGTCTGTTGCCGTTGGCCACTTGGCTACTTGCCCGCACCGGAGCCACTTGTCGGAATCGAACCAACGACCTACTGATTACAAATCAGTTGCTCTACCAGCTGAGCTAAAGTGGCACGAATAAACAATAAAGAACTACCCCCAAATTTTGGGAAGGCAAAGGTAAGGGAATTTGCATATTGCAAAAATTTTGCAATAGGAATTTTTTGTTTGTTTTCAATAAGTTGAATAAAGCATCTGGAATGAATGAATAGTAAATCCCTTGCCTCGGAGATGAATAGCGCAATATCACAATTGTCTCTTTTCTTATATAAATAAAAAAAAGACCCCACCGGGGTGAGGTCTTAAATTTTTAAGCGGCCTGTTTTTCTTTTTTTCTTTTTATCTGGTTGACGAGGGTGTTAAATGCATCGTCAAAAGATTCTTCAAATGATTTACTGGTTGATTTAACAAAAAAATCATGTCTGGGTACGTGTACTCTGATCTCTGCGATCTTGTCTTTAATGGAATGAACCACGTTGTCGAGTTTCAGAAACACATTTACTTTGATAATACGGTCATGAAAGGTTCCTAATTTTTCGAGTTTACGACTAATGTACTCTACTAACCTTGTGTCCGCATCAAATCGAACAGTCTGAATGTTTACGTTCATAGTAATCGCATTTTTAAACATGAAACAATAAATAAAGAACTTCTTGTAGAGGGGAAAATTTCTTACTTAAGCATGCAGTTGGTCATTACTATGAAGTTACACAAACGAGCGGTTTATCCAAGTAATTTTCTGCAAAATTTTATTGCCTTGCGACAAAATTTAAGCTTTAGGATGAGCTTTTTTATGCACGTCTTTCAACTTTTCAATCGTATTATGTGTATAAACCTGTGTAGAAGCAAGACTGCTATGGCCTAGTAACTCTTTTACAGCGTTCAGGTCTGCACCATTGTTCATTAAATGGGTGGCAAAAGTATGGCGGAGAATATGTGGACTTTTTTTATCCAGTGTGCCAGCCTGACCCAGGTATTTATTAACAAGCAGGTAAGCATATTTTGGATATAATCTTTTCCCTTTTTCAGTTACCAGGAATACATCATCTGTTTCTTCAAATTGCTTTTTTTTAAGCTGTTGATAGTTATGTATGTCGTCAAGCACTTCACGGCTTATGGGAATTACCCGTTCCTTATTACCTTTTCCCAGTACTTTTATATGAGATCTTCCGGAATCCAATTGTTTTTCCCTGAGATTGATCAATTCACTTAATCGCATACCCGTGTTGTAAAAGAGTGTAAGCAACATTTTTGCATTCAGCGTTTTCCAGTCTTCGGTTGCAGCTGATAAAGATTGCATCAACTCTTTTGTTTCGTTCTCCTTCACAAACACAGGTAACCGACGACCGATCTTAGGAGCTATAATGTTTGCCATTGGTGTTGTTTCCATAACACCCGACTTTAATTGAAACTTAAAAAAAGAGCTCAGGCTTGATATTTTTCGCCTGATGGATTTTGAAGTAAGTCCTTTTGCTTTCAGGTCGGCCAGCCAGCTACGAACAAAACCTGCAGTGATATCCTGTATTGTAAATCCTCCATAATGATGGATATGCAAGTAATCAAAAAAATTATTCAGGTCTGTCTGGTAGGAAATAATGGTATGGGAAGAGTATCTCTTTTCAAACTTGAGATAATCAAGAAACGATTGGATCGGATGATGGTTTATTACAGGCATAAGATATTGATAAAGCTACACCATCTACAATAAAAAAGATAGCTACCCCGGAATAAATCAGGGCAGCTATCTCAATATTATCAAAAAGTTGAAGCTTTTAACTTTCTATCTTTCCACTGGCGATATTCTGCTTATAGATCGCTTTCAGGATCTGGCCGCGGCGCTTTACAGACGGTTTGGTGAAACTCTGACGTTCACGCAATTGAAGCAACACTTTAGATTTTTCGAATTTCTTCTTGTACTTCTTCAGTGCTTTGTCAATGTTTTCGCAATCTTTTGAATCAATAATTAACATGGTTTATACCTCCCTGGTATTTTTTTAGAGGCAGCAAAGATATAGGTAAAAATCTAAAAACAGAAAGGTTTAGAAGGTAAAGTTTGAGCCCAGGCAATTTTGAGTGACTTTGCCATTATTTTACACCAAATTTGCAGGCATGTTTACAGGTATTATTGAGACAACCGGTATCGTTAAAGAGATCATTTCCAATGGGTCTAATAAAACATTCTGGATAGAATCTTCACTTTCTCCTGAATTGAAGGTGGACCAGAGTGTAAGTCATAGTGGGGTGTGCCTTACTGTAGAAGAAGTTAAGGGAAACAGGCATAGGGTTACAGCTATCGCCGAAACATTAAATAAAACAGATCTTGAACAATGGAAAGAAGGTTCTCTTATTAATATCGAACGTTGTTTACCGCTGAATGGCCGGCTTGATGGCCACTTCGTCCAGGGACATGTAGATACAACCGGCGTTTGTAAAAAAAGAAAAGAAAAAGAGGGTAGCTGGGAGTTTGAATTCGAGTTTCCGGCAACATTTGCTGCTTTGGTTATCGAAAAAGGCTCTATATGTGTGAATGGCATCAGCCTTACCGCTTTTAATGTAAAAAAGAAAAGCTTTACGGCAGCCATTATTCCCTACACTTTTAACCATACTAATATCCATGATATTCATAAAGGTGATAAAGTGAACCTCGAATTCGACCTGCTTGGAAAGTATCTGCTGAGAAGAGACGTTATTTTCAAAAATAAAAAATTGAGGTGGAATTAATGAATGTATGCATAAACAATCAGGTTATTTTTACTATAAGGGATTGGATTCATTTCGAGGGATAGGGATACTCTGGATCATCTGCTGCCATTACTTTCCGGGGAGTAACTTTTTTAGATTTGGGTGGATAAGTCTTGAAGTATTTTTTGTTCTGTCCGGATTTCTTATTACAAAAGTGCTTCTAAACTCTTTGAATAGCCCTAATTTTTTCAGAAATTTTTATATCCGCAGAGCCCTTAAAATTTTTCCGCTTTATTACCTCTTTATCAGTCTATCTTTTATTGTTATTTTTTTATTTACTAAAGAAAAGAGCAGTTTGTATTTGAAAGAGAATTTTGAATACTATTATGTTTATCTACATAATTTCCTATTTGTATTCAACGGACTTGAGCCAGAAAACTATTTAAACCACCTCTGGTCTTTAGCAATGGAAGAACAGTTTTATTTCTTATGGCCAATAATCGTTTTTTACATTCGGGATGTTTCAAAACTCAGGAAAATTCTTATAGCAATAGTAATTCTGGTTATTATTTTCAGATTTATTGTCTGGTGGAACTGGGGAGGAAGATTTGAAGTATATCACTGTAATACATTTACTAGAATTGATACAATTGCATTTGGATGTATTCTTGGCTGTGGATTCAGTTACAAAGAATTAAACAAATACCTCAGGATATTTATTATATTAATATGTGCTTCGGTTTTCCCTTTAGCCGTAATAATTTATGGCAATTATTTTTTTACGAACCCAGTTTTTTGCACCGTTGGGTATACTGCGATAAGCGTTCTCACCGTCTTTCTTATTGAATACTTCATTAGCGGAGAAAAGAATCTCCTTTTTTTGAAAAACAACTGGATGCTGAACTACCTTGGCCAGATATCATATGGAATGTATTTATTCCATATTCCGGTATACTTTTTCATTTCATCCCGTACTATGATTCAAAGCCCATTTAATGAAATACTCAGTCTTTTGACTTCGTTCGTTATAGCAGCTGCCAGCTATTATTTCTATGAGACCCCCTTTTTGAAATTAAAAGGCAAGTTTAGCAATAACCGCCTTAAAACCCTAAATTAGATGCAAGTACACAATTGTAACTTTATAAATACTTTTTTCGAGAAGGCCAACACCTTAAATTCCCGTAAATGAACTCATTAAAAAGTGATACCAAATATTTCCCGGGATTAGACGGTTTAAGAGGGATATCCTGCCTGATTGTTGTTTTGACTCATAATTTCGGATTTAGTAATTTCTTTGAATTTGGGTGGCTTGGCGTTGATCTTTTTTTTGTAATCTCTGGTTTTTTGATAACTAATGTTTTACTTAACTCTCTCGACACTGAAAATTATTTAAAAAATTTTTACTTACGCCGTTTTTTACGCATTTTCCCATTGTATTACCTGATGCTTGCTTTATTCATTTTTATACTACCGGCATTTAAATATTTCGATGAGCATCTTCGATATTACTCCGAAAACCAACTTTGGTTCTGGCTTTATTTTCAGAATTGGTTGTTTATTTTCAATTTTCCGACAGAAGCTAAACACCTGACTCATTTTTGGTCGTTAGCAGTAGAAGAGCAATTTTACTTGCTCTGGCCACTTATTATCCTGTGGCTAAGAACTCCAAAAAAACTAATTAGTTTTATATTGCTTGTATTAATCAGTTTGTTTTTCATCCGTTCATATGTGTGGTATTTGCACATAGAAGGCTTTAATTACACTGTTTTCTATAGGTTCACAAGGATTGACGGAATCTGCATTGGATGTCTACTTGCCCTGTATTATAAAGTGAACAAAAATTTTATCTCTAATAATATGGCTCTACTAACTATTTTGCTTGCCCTACTGAATTTTATTTTCTATTTCCTAAATAAGCAAAATAATTTTGATTTCCCTTATCTGGCTTATATCGGTTACACAACATTTTCGGCGATGTTAGGTTTATTGGTAAATGAGATCATTCGAGGTAACAAGAGCTGGTTTTTTTCTTTTTTCTCATTCCCCCCTTTCCGCTTTATTGGAAAAATTTCATATGGCTTATATGTGTACCATTATCCCATATTTTTATTAACTCAAAAGAACTTAGTTCAGTTTTTTTCAACTAATGTCAATATATCTTTGATACAAAGTAAATATGCCGCGGCTTTTTTTGCAACTATTTTCGCCATATTAATAAGCTTGATTAGTTATCATTTTTTTGAAAAAAGGCTTCTAAAAATAAAGGAAAAATTTATTTGACATTAATTACTGTTATACTACATGAATGTACAAAAATTATCTATACTGATTCCCTGCTATAATGAAGAAAATACCATAAAAAATACTCTCAAAAAAGTTTTAGAGGCCAATTGCAGCCTACATAAAGAGATCATTGTTATAAATGACGGATCAACCGATAGCTCTACGGAGGTTATACAAAATTTCATTGAAATTCACAGACATGCATCTATCAAGCTTTATAACCATGAGATCAATAAGGGTAAAGGAGCTTGTATAAAAACGGGAATGTTATATGCCACAGGGGATGTTATTCTGATTCAGGACGCAGATATGGAATACAGTCCTGACGAATACCCTAAATTGTTACATCCTATTCTCGATGGTCATGCTGATGTTGTATACGGATCCCGGTTCAGGGGAAGCGAAGCACACCGGGTATTATTTTTTAGTCACACAATCGGAAACAAGTTCCTGACTTTTTTTTCCAATGTCTTTACAGGCCTTAATCTGTCTGACATGGAGACCGGGTATAAAGTTTTTACGTCTGAAACAATAAAGAAAATAAGGTTAAAGGAAGATCGTTTTGGGTTTGAACCAGAGTTCACAGCAAAAATCAGTAAGATAAAACATATCCGTATTTACGAGGTTGGTATTGCGTACTACGGTCGTTCCTATAAGGATGGTAAAAAAATCAGCTGGCAGGATGGATTAAGAGCCATCTATTGCATATTAAAATACAATATCTTTTCAAAACAAAATAATTGAACTCACCCGACAATACAGGAAAAGAGATTTTGCAGGTAATTTCAAAGGCCAGCAAATTTAATCAATGGATGTATGAAACTATTCGTCCCTATACGAAAGGAAATATATTAGAAACAGGAAGTGGGCTGGGCAATATTTCTGCTTTTTTTGTTGCGGATGGCGCCAACATTACTTTATCAGATACGGAAAAAATCTATATAGATTTTCTTAAACTTACTTTTTCTAAAGGTTCGCAAATTAAAGAGATTCTTCAAATAGATCTTCAGCATCCATCATTTGAGACTGAATATTCTTCTTTAAAAAACAGGTATGATTCAATTATATTAATTAATGTACTTGAACATCTTCCTGACGATGAAGCCGCTATCAGGAATTGCCATTTTTTATTACGACAAAAAGGTACAATGGTAATTCTTACACCGGCGTATTCATTTTTGTATTCCAGATTAGACAAAGCTTTAGGCCATTGCCGAAGATATACCTACTTGAATTTGCGTTTGCTGGTAAATAGTAATTGTTTCTATGTTTCGAAAGGTTTTTATTTTAACGCTCTTGGGATAATCGCCTGGTTATACGGAAAATTTATAGGACTAAAGACAATACCTGCCAATAAAATGAATATGTTTAATAAATTAACTCCGCTAGCTAGATTGATAGATAATCTGGCGTTCAATAGAATTGGGCTTTCTGTTATAATTGTCGGAGAAAAAAAATAAATACTTGCTACAACTTCTTCTACACATCATCATTATCTCGCTTGCCTGTATGATATGGGGTATACCCATATTGATTTGGCAAAATAATAATCCGGGTAGTAACTGGCATAACAATACCCTAAATACTCTTATATTTCTTTTTTTTGCGGGTCTTCTTTCGTTAGCAGTTATTAGTTCCTGGTTATCGTTATTGATGCCATTAACCTTTATACTGCTTTCAGCTATAACTTTAATTTTAGCAGCAGTACTCTTTATTTTTTTTCGGCGAGATATTGTTCGAATTAGAAAACAAATTAATCATTCTTTCAAATTATCATTTCCGATATTATTTCTCCTTTTCACTTGCCTTTTGTTATGCCTTGTAATGGGAACTTTGAATTCCGTGAATAGAGACACGCAGCTTTACCATTTACAAATTATCAGGTGGACTAACGAATTCGGCACCGTACCTGGAATTGCCAATCTTTATCCCCGTCTTGGCCTGGGCTCAACCTGGTTTAACCTTATAAGTTTGTTTTATATCCCGGCATTCAAACATCAGAATTTTACTTTCCTCAATACAACTCTTTCAATATGGTTTATTTTATGGTTAGTAGAAAGATGGAATTATTTTACTTATCAAAAAAAACGTTTACCGAATAGTCATATTTTTTCGCTTTTATTCTTTTTACTCATTTCCTATTTCGTTTTTGATTGGCAACTTTTACGTGATACTGCCAACTCTACCAGCTATGATTTTATAATTACTGCATTAAGTATTTTTTCCATTTTCTTTCTTCTCTCTCAGTGTTTTTCAAAAGCAAAAAAACCATTTTCATTCCTTTTCATTTTGCTATCCATTTCAGTAGTGTCATTCAAATTATCAGGGCTCTCTATTCTCTTTCTTGCCTTTATTTATCTCTTAAATTACCAGCAAGTAATCGTTTGGCTAAAATCTTTCCTCGCAGGATGTTTCATTTTATTGCCTGTGCTTATAAAGAATCATATTACTACAGGCTATCCTGTTTATCCCCTGGCCGTATCTATTAATTCACCGGAATGGCAGGTCCCCGGAGAGATCACATTAAAGTTTAAAAACTATATATTAAATGCAAACAAGTTTTACAACCATCAGTTAACTTTTATCGAGGCATTCGACCAAGGAAAAGGTATAAAAACATTTAACTGGATTCCATTCTGGTTCAAGGGTATTCTTATTAGACATAAAATACTTTTCCTTTTTGCAGCGTTATCATTATTACTACTCATTTATACTCCTTTAGTCATACCCAGGCGAAAGAAATTTCGTTTGCTGCTGGGTAGTATATGGATTATAGCTATAACCTGGTTTTTTTCAGCTCCTGATCCACGGTTTGGTTTTGGCTTCCTTCTTATTATGGCTTTTTTACCAATCAGTGTTTTTTTTGCGAAATATTTTTCACCGCGATTATATACACCTTCAGCATACTTGTCAGGCTTAGCTATATTAATATACCTGTATGCAAAAACCAGCGACATCAGACAAAATACAAGTTTACTACTTCATACGGCAAGTATTGGAAGTCCATTATATACAAAAATTGTGAGAAATGGCGTTTCGTTTTATGAAGTTTGGCCGATCAATGATAGCACTGATAAACGATGTTATTTCACCCCTTTACCCTGCCTTCCTGAGATGAACCCTTATGTTATCCCGCGAAGTAATAAATTGAAAGATGGCTTTAAAATGACGATAACACCTGATAGTTCTTTTATCAGAAACTATAATTACTAATGAAAAAAATAATCGCATTTCTATATAAAAAACCTTTTCTTCTTTTCCTGCTATTTCTGATTATCGCTTATTTGCCGGTATTCTTACCCTTTTTTCATTTGAAGAATGATATTTTAACGCAAAATCTTCCTACTCGTTTTGTTTTTAGCGAGAGTCTCTACTCAGGGTTTGAGCCCTATTGGAACCCTTATATAAATTTCGGAACACCTCAGTATGGAGATATGAATAATGGTTTCTGGAATCCGGTACAATGGTTAATAGGATCCACCAGCCGCTATTCGATTTATTCGATCACATTAGAGGAAATGTTCTACGTACTGATTGGGGGATGGGGCATATACTTGGTAGCTAAAGAATTTTTTCATAAGGACATCGCATTAATTACGGGACTAACCTATATGTGCTGCGGTTATCTCACCGGCCACTTACAATTTTTATGCTGGGTTACCGGGACAGCCTACTTTCCGTATGTGCTACTTTATTTTATACGGATAAATAAAGCCCCTATTGTAAAAAATTTCCTTTTAGGAGGCATAAGCGTTTTCTTTTTTCTGGCATCTACTCATCCGGGGTTGGTAATAGGTGCCGCTTATTTTTTTGCTTTTTTGCTACTAGCTATTTTCTTCAATAGGAAAAATTTTTTTGCTAAATACTATCATCCAAAAATTTTTCAAATTAACTTCCTGTTCTTATGTATTAGTTGCGTGCTATCGATGGTTGTGATATACTCAAATCTTGATGTATTGCAGCATATTTCCAGGGGCAGCAAGGTATCACTTGAACAATCATTGTGGCACCCTACAACTTTGCAATCTTATATTTCTTTGTTCCTGCCCTTACCTGTACATAAGTCAGGTTTTTTTAATACTGACATTTCAATGAGAAATGCATATATAGGAATAGCACATTTAGCAGGATTGGTTTTCTTATTTCGATCATTAAAAAGGCGATTAATTTTCTGGATCATTATTCCTTTGCTCTTTTTTGTGTTATTATCCTCCGGCGGTTATTTTAAGATGCTGGCATGGAAATTCATTCCCCTCACAGGTTTTGTACGTCTTAACGGGGAATTCACCTACTTCGTTACCCTTATACTACTATTCTGTGGGGCCAGTGGAATGCAACAAATCTTTAATAATAAAAAAAATATTTTGCTTCCCAGGTTTCTCACGGGGTTATTAATTTTTTGTGGTGTCACAATGCTTATAGCAATAGGAGGTATCCTGATAACACATTCATCTATCACATTCAGAAATATTGTTTTTATACACTTGAAGGATTTCATTCATTTTGTTGTGGACTATACAAGTTTCTGGGATCTTTTACTGGTACAAGCCATCATCCAGGCCATTACTATTTTTCTTTTGAAAAAACATCATATACGTCCGGCAAAAGTTTTTTTGATTTTGTGTAGTAATTTAATTGTTTGCACCTGGCTTACCCTACCTTTTACCGGGCTTGGAAACATGTCAAAAAAAGATGTACAAACGGTTATTGATGTATTTCCGCGAGGAATTGGAGTTCAACCATTGCTTGCTATAAATGAAGCTACTTATATAAAACCTTTAGATGATAACCAGTTTTTACTTATTTCTTCATATAGCAAAAAAATTGGTCATCCCAGACCTGATCAATACCCCGTCCAACTTAATAATAGCTTGCGTTTCTATAATGATTCGGTTCTCTATAATTTTATAAAAACCCAATCTTACCTATTTCTTAGTACAGACACCATAAATTCAAGTCGTACGAATTTTGATTCAACACATATTAGTGTTATAAAATCTGGACCCGGATATATAAAATGTATTGTAAAAAATGATGTCTATAGTTGGCTTACCCTTTTACAAAACAATTATCCTTTCTGGAAAGTGAAAATAGATGGCAGGACAGTCAACCATTTTACAGGTTTTAAAACTTTTATTACACTGCCAGTTGCAAAAGGTGAACATACAATTGAATTTTCTTTTAAACCAGTTTTACTTAAGGGTATCCTATGGATCAACCTTTTATTCATATTTGTGGCTATAATAATATGTATTACGCCGCATTGGGGTCAATTAAAAATATTTAAATAGGTTTCCCCCTCATAGCTGTGTTGATTGCATGGTCCATCAGTCTTTCTGCATAAGGGCGGGAGATTTCATTTAATTTTTCAATTGCAGCCTGCACTTCATCTTTATTACCCTCATCAAGCAATACCGTTAATTCATCCATCGCATTTTTTGTGATCGCCGTCTCTTCTTCGCTAAGAAAAGAACGATTCTTAGTTATAAATTGACTGGTCGTATCCAATATCTGTCGGGCTTCCGTTTGTGCTTCTACTAATGCTCTTATCCTGATATCATCCCTGGCGTGTGTTATCGAGTCTAATAACATTTGTTCTACTTCTGCATCCGTTAAACCATATTGTGGTTTTACTTCGATGCTTTGTTCAATGCCACTACGGATTTCTTTTGCCTTCACTACCATAATGCCATCAGCATTTACCAAAAAAGATATTTCAACCTTGGGTAAGCCCGCAGGCATACCGGGTATTCCTGCTAAGTTGAATTCGGCCAGTTTCCTGTTATCTCTCACCAGGTCTCTTTCACCCTGGTAAACAGAAATCCGGATTCCACTTTGTCCATCCTTTTGCGTTGTGTATTGACGTGATGCTTTGGATGGAATCTTAGAGTTACGGGGTATCAATACATCCATTAAACCGCCCATGGTTTCAATACCCAGTGAAAGCGGGGTAATATCCAGCAGTAAAAAGTCTTTATTATTTCCAGCCAATATATCTGCCTGTACCGCCGCTCCTAAAGCCACTACTTCATCGGGGTTCAATGAATCATGAACTTCTTTTCTAAAAAAATGGCTGATGGATGCTTTTACCAGCGGTACTCTTGTGGAGCCACCTACCATTACTATTTCATCTATATCCGTTATAGTAAGCGCAGCATCATTCAAGGCATTTTTACAACGTTCAATTGTTCTGTCAATAAAGGGTTGTGCAAGCTGTTCAAATTCCTTTTTTGACAATAATAAATCGTAGTTACCTATATCACCAGTAAATGAATCATTGGTGCTAAGATGTTTCTTGGCTTCTTCTGCGAGAAGGCGAAGTTGTTGTGCAAGGATTTTATTATTAGCCAACTGCTCATCAGGTATGTTAGATTGCTGCGCCCAATGTTTTACTATGGCCCGGTCAAAATCATCACCACCTAAATAAGTATCGCCATTTGTTGAGAGCACTTCAAAAATGCCACCAGCAATCCGGAGAATTGAAATATCAAAAGTGCCGCCACCTAAATCATATACAGCGATAGTTTTTATTTCCTCTTTATTTAATCCCAGGCCATAAGCAAGGCTGGCAGCGGTAGGTTCGTTTACAATTCTTAACACATCTAATCCTGCGAGTCTTCCAGCATCCCGTGTAGCCTGTCGCTGCGCATCATTGAAATAAGCCGGCACGGTGATCACCGCTTTCGTCACCGGCGTTTTTAAAATATGTTCAGCCCTTGCCTTAAGCTCTTTAAGAATATAAGAAGACAATTCTATAGGAGAATAAAATTTATCGCCTACCTGCACTTTTACAAGACTTTCAGTGTTATCATCGATTACTTTATAGGTAAAAAAAGAAGCGTAATCCCGGACATCATTGTAAGATTTACCCATTAATCGTTTGACAGAAAAAATCGTATTGTGCGGTTCAGCGATCAGGTGTCTTTTTGCATCATCGCCAACAGACACTGATCCGGTTTCACCAAAGTGAATAATGGAAGGAACCAACGTATTGCCATCATGTTCTTTCAGCACTACAGGTTTGCGACTTTCAGGATGTATGATTGCTACAAGACTATTAGTGGTGCCCAGGTCAATACCCACGATCATTTCCTGTTGTTGTAAACTCCCGGTTGCTATGTTAATGCCAATCTTTGCCATATTGTCTGCTAAACCGCAAATGTAGGACAACTTAAACGGGCAGCTGTTTTGAAAAAAGGAAATTTGATAAGACCTATATATCTTTTTAGCTATTTCTGCATAAAAAACAAAAAGGGAAGACTGTTAGTGGTCTTCCCTTTAATTTATTTTTTTATAAAAGTTATCGCATCAGGTACATCTTACCATATCCTTTGTTGAAGTATTTATCAGTATTGTCACCTTCCGCCTTGTATTTATCCAGTGTCTTACCATTCAGGTTGGTGATCACACGATACAGATAAATGCCGTTTGCGAGCTTTTGTCCATACTGATCAGTACCATCCCATTTAAACTCAGTGATGTTGCGCCCGATATGCAGCGGTCCTAATTCTTCTTTGGTAATATCCCGAACGATCTTGCCGGTGATGGTTAAAATTTGTATCCGGATATTTTGTGGCACTTCACTACCAGTAACCGTGAAAACAAATGCTGTAGATGTAGTAAAGGGGTTAGGATAGTTCAGCATATTTGAGATCATCGGTTTATTAATGACCTGGAATGATACCCTGTAATCCCTGTTACCGGCCGTGTTATCACTTCTATCCTTTCCGCTTACTATTAATTCATATTCGCCGTCTTCGGCAAAGTAAGGGTTGAAATTGAGTGTGGCCGTATTATCGATATTATTGGCCTGGCTGGCAGGAATAAATTGCAGCGTATCATTGTTAAAATAAAACCTCCGGGTTTGTCCATTTGGAAACTTAACTTCTAATTTAAGCAGACTGGTATCATTTAGCAATGTCCATTTTGATTCGTCTTTTAACGTTACAACAATTTCCGGTTTTGATGAAACCAGGTCCCTGTTCAATATATGGACCCCATCGAATGTTACATCTAATAAAGGATTGACACTATCTGGCTTCACATAAAAATTACGGTATGCAAAATTATTAAAGTGGAATTGTTCCGGTTGGTCATTATCAGGATTTGCTTCAATATACAATGTATTATTACCACTTAAAGCCTGTGTAGGTATAACAGCGCCAATAGTATCAGAGGCGGGGTAAGCCAGCAACGGTCTTCGCCTTGGAACTGGAATTAAGTTTACCACATTATTTTTATCAGTTACTGACAGTTTTATTTTTAAACTATCAAATGGATAAGGTGATGCATTTTTAAAGGCGACTTTAAAATCATAAGGCTCTCCTAACTCCACCATGTCTTTAGCAACAAGATACTTATTGGGAGCAAGTGCGCCCTCCGGAACCGGGTCAAAGGTAACCCGCCAATATCGCAATTGGTAAGGTGTATAATGAATGGTATCCATGTTCCTCATTCTTAATTTTAAGAATGGATATGTCGCAGCATTTATTGAAGAAATATCAAAATTTTGTTGAAATACATCAAGGTTCGAGAAAAGAGTTGTTTGATCACCTTGTTCATTAATGCCTATTACATCTATAAAAGGATGATCACCAGGTGTGACATCAGGGAAGGTGTTCCCTCTTAAAATCAAACTTTTCCAGGCTTTTGCTCTACCCAACACCGGCGAAGTTATGTAAGCAACACTGTCTGGTGTCTTTACATCCAGGTTTAATGTCAGCTTATCAAAAATGGTTTCAGCAAGTGCAAATTTGGGTTGAAAATGAACCTGATCATTCTTTTTGTAACTGAAAATCCAGGTTCTTGGTCTATTAAAACTATCCAGTTGTGCAAACCCCTGATTCTTTAAGAGATGGTATAACGAAATACCCGAACCATTTATAGTTGTGTCATCCTGCCAAACATTGACATATGCGGGTGGAATTGGAGAACTGGATGGAATATTTCCACGAGCCACTACAATATAACCGTCGGGAACTACATTATTCAGAAAGTTCATTATTTGAGTACGTGAAGCAGCTGTGAGATAAGAATATTCGAAATTATATCCTCTTAAAGGCCCACATCCCTGTGCCAAACTTCCATATAAGCCAGCTCCACCTGGACCAGAGAAATTATTTGTCCAGGGTTTAAGCGTATTAGGTTCAAAAATATTGAACAAAATCGCATTATAGTTACATCCGCCTCCTATATACGCAGCATCATTTACTGCGATAGTAAATTCTGATTGCTGAGTACCGCCTTCTGGGAAGATTGTGTTGCGAGCAAATATGTTTTGTGTAAGGGAATCAAACCGCCAGCCATCACGGTTTAGATAAATACCATCAAATCCTGATGAATTGTGTTGAAAATAATGTGATTGGTTAAAGCCATCGAGATGGTTGGGCAAATAGACAAAAGAAGCTTTATTCCAGTTAGGCGTTCCCGATGCAGGAACTGCAGCCACCCGCCAATAATATACTGTACTATCTGTAAATGTCAGTGAAGGATCAAATTCCAGTAAGCCACCGGTAGAATTTAAGGTTTTAGTTATTTTCAACGGTGAATTGAACAATTCAGTTGTATCTATCTCCATGCGATAGTCCTTTGCAAGGCTGAAAGGATTGGCCGTTGATGCTTGTAGCTTTATTCCCTGTTTACTGATTATCGAGAAATTAAAGGGATAAACTGGTCTTGCCTCATCTTCAAAAATGAAGAACTCTTTGGTAATTGAGTTATTGGTCTCATATATTTCTGGTACATTATTATCAGCATCTACAGTGATAGTGATTTTGTTTAATCCTTTATCCCGTGTTGCAATAATAGGGATAGTAAAAGCAAGGGAATCTATGAATCGTATTCCAGGAATTCGGGTGCGGCTAATTATTGTTGTAGTATTATCAGGATACGTACGTTTTACTTCCACGGTTATACTATCGCTAACAGCCTTGCCAATATTCATGAAGCTGGCATTTACCCTGAATGAGGATTCGGCAATTGAAATGAATGAAGGGTTGATTCTTACCAGCGGGTCTTCTATTACATAATCTGGTTTGGGAAAAGGATTTAACCTCAATGCCGGATCGCCATGAAGAGTAGCCTGCTCACAGTGAAAACGTGCATAATAATCGTTTTGACTGGTTAAATTAAATACTTCAGATATAGCATCCTGCATGATCTCACCTAAAGTGGCCCCATACTTTTTTACACCGATGGAAGTATAGTTTTTAGTGTTATAAATATCAAGATAATGCACAATACCCAGGTGAGTACTAGCTATTGAAGCTATACTTCCCCGTTGCTGTGCTAGCACATACTTTTCAGAGATGGTTTCTTTTGTTTGAAACCGGGCCAGGTTAAAATTGAAAAAATTACCGGCATTGCATCCCAGCAAAATGAAGAGAGGATATTTACCCTGATTATTATAATTCTGCGGATTATCAAGGTTGTACTCCAGCGTGGATGCCGAAGAGTGTCCAAAATAAGTTACAATACTTATCCCTTCGTTAAACAAGTTTTGTAATCTAACATTCGCTGATTGCTCAACTGTTTCCGCAGATGTTTTTGTAAACGTATGCACATTTGCACCAAAAAAAGTATCCTGGATAATCAGCTTGAATCGTTGAAATGCTGTGTTGATCGCCAAGGCAAGTCCGCCTTCGCTTGCCCCTACAACGTGGGCTACATTTTTCATCCATGCCTTATCCGCAATCAAAGGAGATTGAAAGGCCTGTGCCTGTTCAAATTGTTTTACTTTATCCAGATATGTTGTTATTTCATCCCCATTTATTACCGATAGGCGACCTATCGGTGTCTGTGGTATTTCATTAAGTCCGGGTTCTGATGCTAACAGAATATCGGAGGCTGGTGTACCAAATGTCGGAATCAGTGCAAGCTTTTTAAGATCAGGGTTGCTTTCGTACGCAATAATCTGAGGATAAATAACACCTTTTCCTATCAGGAAAACCTCTTTAATTGGGTTGGAATAGGTAGCTCTGGTCCATCGTATAAAATTCCGGATTGATAAAGGATGCATTTTAATACCGAAAGCAAACTGATCAACTAACTCATCTATCATATAGACTTTGGCATTATAACTCCCACCTGCAGCCGAACTTCTGTAGTTTTTATAATCATTAATTGGTTGGGTGCCTCCTGAACCATTTAATAAAACTGGATGAGTAATCATTAAATAATTACCCTGGTTAGCCGCCAGGCCATAGTTTACAAAATTCCGTTGCTGAAATGATGTTACACTGGTAATATTTGCAGCTTCTTCACTTACTAATAATAAATCCCTGCCAACCCCAGATCCCTGAAGGGCTACTTTTATCACACCCGGTGTAGAGACAATATCTGCAACATATCTCTTACCGTTAGTCAGATCATATAAAACCGGGGTAGAACTGCCGTAATTAAAATTAATTATCTCAAGGTAGTTTCCTGAAATATTCGCCGGGAGACTGAAAGGAAAACTAGTCGCATTGCCGAAATTAAATTGACGGGGATAAGTTAATTCCATTTGCGCTACCACCATCCTGTCACTTACAGCAACACTTGACTGGTTGGTAACAGTAATTGTCGCTGTGCCACTGCTGATCAGGGATAAGGGAATTGTTTTGCTAAGCTTTACGTAATCAAAAAAATTCATTTCCTGCCCCAGTATGGAATCACTGTTAATTTTCACCCTGAATGTTCTTGGATTTAATCCGTTCAATCCACTGGCATTTATCCGAAAGTTGGCATCCGGTGCCCCAGCACCAGTATACACACTGAGATTACCCACCACTTCAACCAAAGATGCTGCATCACCCTTGTTCACATCTGGACTAGCCCATCCTTCGGCAGCGTCATAAGCAGACGAGTAAACATTTTCACCAACCACCTGCGCATATCCTTGATTTAATCTGTTGTGATAATATTTACCCGAAGTATACATAAAATAGGGCTCGGGAACAGGGCTGCCAGAAATAATATTAGCAGTTGGTTCCAATCGCAGGTTACTGCTTCCTGAATTGGTAGTAAGAAAGAAAGCAGCTGTGTCTGTTTGTAAACTCCACTTATCACTCAATTGATAATCAGCAACCCGGTACATAATATTATCGGGCCTACCATCATTCCTTTCTCCCCAGAATTCAATATAATCACTGGCTCCCATTGCACCTGTCTGTACAGTAGTATAAATCGGTATTTGTTTTCCGTTTCTCCACAGCTGAAACGATTCAGCAGGAGAACTGCCTAAACCAATAGTAGCCAGCGAGGGTTGTGTGATACGATATACACCGGTAGCGCCTACTTTAAATTTATAATAGGTTTTACTGTAGTCGATCCATTCGTTATTAAACTGCTGCGATTGCGCAGTTAGACTGGTTAGGATAAACAGGAAAAGTAAAATTCGTTTCATGGAATAAGCTTTTTATCAGGGTACAGATCAATTTTTCTTTTTGTTTTTATCATTCACCATATCCAGTCGTAATGAAAAAACGTGAGTAAACAAAGGATTGGATTGGTTGGCTAAATTGGTAAAAGCATAATCAATAGTTACGTTTTGAATTCTGAATCCTGCACCAGCGCTGGGCTGATATATCCATACTTTTTTCTGATTCAGGGTATCACCATCGGCCAATGCCCTCTGAAAATTATTAATGCCTGCCCGGAGGAAGAATACATTATTGAAGTTTGCTTCAAGACCTAATTTAGGATCGATACTAACCGGGTCGGCGCTGACAATAGTATTGCGTTTACCATCAAAAGTCATATCCGCATTCAACTCAGCCAGCAGGCTTGATTTTTTTCCGAGCTTAAAATCTCTTGCAATTCCCAATACAAGACGGGGGGCCGTCATCTCGGTTGATTTAACAGGAATCTCATTATTTGTGAGGTATAGTACTTCTTTCTCTCTTTCGGTAAAAGTAAATGACCATGCGTTAAAGGTGGTAGTAACATCACGGGCAGCTACACCAAATTTCCATTTGTTACTAAATACCTGTACACCCGCATCTAAACCAAATCCCCATGCTTTGGCAAACTTGCCTACATTCCTATGGATCACTTTTGCATTCAACCCAAAATGAACGTTCTTGCTGCTACTTTCTTTCAATTTTTGTGCAAACGAAAAAATGAATGCGTAGTCAGCGGATGAAAAAGCCTGGATATTATTGTAATTGATAGAACCGTCCGGCTCTACCAGGAAAAGTGTATTCATAATATCATCCACTGCAAACCGTAAACCAGTGATAGCAAAAGTTCTTTTATTATTGGAAGCCGGAAAAGCAATGCTGGCATAATCATACTTACCGATACCTGCAAAATATTCTGCATGCATCAGGTTAAGTTGTGGATTATCCTTGACACCTACGAGGCCGGCAGGGTTCCAATATCCAGCTGTTCCATCATTTATTGATGCCACCTGGGCACTCCCCATAGCAAGACCACGGGCACCAGCGCCAATATTTAAAAATTCATTGGAATACTTTCTGAATTGAGCAGTTGCGGAAAGAAAGAAAGTGGTAGTTAACAGGGTTAGGTATATCCGGTTCGTTTTCATTCAGTGAATTTTCAAAATAAGCAATGAGTAAGATAGCTTTTCATGAGTACGGGACGACTGTAAAAATAGACTTTAGGCCCCGAATCTCATAGGTGGTGGGGGTACAAAAAGAATGTCCACTGAAAACGAAGAGGTTAGAAAAATATTGCATCTGAACCTGCCCAATAGCATTCTGCCTTACTTTTGCTGCCAATCATTGACTTAGATTATGA
This sequence comes from Chitinophagaceae bacterium, assembly GCA_036383515.1. GTDB lineage: Bacteria > Bacteroidota > Bacteroidia > Chitinophagales > Chitinophagaceae > CADEDV01. The sequence goes on from DASVOE010000043.1 coordinate 25,911, forward strand.
ATTTGATAGAAGAATTACGTTGGAGGGGTATGATCCAGGATAGCATGCCTGGTACCGAAGAACAACTCAAAAAAGAAATGACTACCGGCTATATAGGTTTTGATCCTACTGCTGATAGCCTCCACATAGGGAGTTTAGTCCCCATTTTATTGCTTGTTCATTTTCAAAAAGCAGGTCACAAACCTATCGCCCTGGTTGGTGGTGCTACTGGTATGGTGGGTGACCCAAGTGGTAAAAGCGAAGAAAGAAATCTCCTGAGTGAAGAGGCATTGCAAAAAAATATAGCAGGCGTAAAGGCACAATTGGAAAAATACCTTGACTTCAACCCGGCCTTACCCAATGCTGCAGAAATGGTCAATAACTACGATTGGTTTAAACCTATTTCTTTCATTGATTTTTTAAGGGATGCAGGAAAACATATCACGGTCAATTACATGATGGCAAAAGACAGTGTGAAAAAAAGAATTGAAGGAGAAACAGGTATTAGTTATACAGAGTTTGCCTACCAGCTAATGCAGGGTTATGATTTCTACTGGTTATACCAGCATAAGAATTGCAAACTGCAGATGGGTGGTAGCGATCAATGGGGTAATATGACCACAGGTACCGAATTGATCCGCCGCAAAACAGGAGGTGAAGCATTTGTTTTTACCAATCCACTTATTACCAAAGCCGATGGCGGCAAGTTTGGAAAAACAGAAAGTGGAAATGTATGGCTGGATGCAAACCGGACAAGCCCTTACCAGTTCTATCAATTCTGGTTGAATGCCAGCGATACAGATGCAGAAAAATGGATAAAAATTTTTACCTTTTTAGCAAAGGAGGAAGTGGATGTCATCATTAATGAAAATAAAAAAGATCCCGGTCAACGTATACTTCAAAAGCGCCTGGCAGAAGAGGTAACCAGTTTTGTTCATGGTAAAGACGAATTAAATATCGCTATAGAAACTACTCAGAAATTATTTAATAATCAGCAGGCACCTGTTGAAAGTCTTAGTATTGAAGACCTGGAAGGGATGGAAGGTGTAGTCAGGTCTGATGTTGCGAAAGATAAGATCGCTTCGGGTATTGATGTTGTTTCTTTCCTTGCGGAAACCAACATATTTTCCAGTAAAGGTGAGGCAAGAAAAACAGTACAGGGTGGCGGTGTTAGTATTAACCGTCATAAAATAAACGATATCACTCAGCAGGTAAACGAAAGTTATTTGTTGCACAATAAATACATCTTAGTACAAAAGGGGAAAAAAAATTACTTTCTCGTTAAGGTTGTTTAATTTATTTACTATTTGACTAAAGTTTATTTCATCAGTGGACTGGGCGCAGACAAAAGAATATTTTCTTTTTTGGATCTTTCTTTTTGCGAGCCGGTATATATTGACTGGATTACTCCTTATAAAAATGATACGCTACAAGATTATGCCTTGAAATTAAGAAAGGGAATTCCGGAAACGGATCCCATCATTGTCGGCATTTCGTTAGGTGGTATGCTGGTAACTGAAATGGCCAATGCTGATAGCAACATACAAGGAATTATTATTTCCAGTAACAAAACTCAGAACGAATTTCCAATACACCTTCGCATTGTAAAATATTTACCTCTATATAAATGGTCGCCAAATTTCATCTTAAAAAGAATAATGCTTGGTAGCACATGGATGCTTGGAGGTACCAGGAAGGAACAAAAAAAATTACTGCAACAAATCATTAAAGAATCAAATATAGAATTTGTAAAATGGGCTATTGAAGCTATTCTTTGCTGGAAGAATACCGTAATTCCTGAAAATATCATTCATATTCATGGGACTGCTGATAAACTTTTGCCCTATAGCCGGGTAAAAGCAGATTATACCATTCCCGGAGGAACGCATGTGATGACAATGGATAATCCCGAGGAAATTTCTGAACTTCTTAAGAAACTGATTCCTTAATTTTATTGCCGGCTTTTTTCATGAAAAGGATATTATGAAATTTTTCTTTCTAGCTTTTTTATTTCAATCGCTCTCTTCTCCGGGACAATCCCATACTGATACCATCAAACTTAATTTCCTTTATGGGTCTGTGCCGGCAAAAGGTCATAAAAACGCAGAGCCTAAATGGTTTGGCGGTCTTAAAGGTGGTCATGTAAATATTGAGGCCGACGGACATGTTTTAGATTTCAGACCCAATGGCCAATGCGATATCATTCCAGATAACAAAAAACCAAATGGTGGTTTTTATCTCAGCCAGTCTCTTTATTGGGATACTGCTACCACCAAATGGGCAAGTATAAAAATCCCGGTTACCCAACAGCAACTTTTAAAATTAACCGATGTATTTATAGATGTTGTCACTAAAACACCGTATGACTATGCAGTCTTCGGCATGCGCTGCGCTGCCGCCTCTTATGATGTATTAAGTGAGATAGGCCTGGTAAAGAAAAGGTCGGAGAAAAATAATATCATCTCTAACTTTTATCCTAAACTATTGCGCAAACGAATGTTGAAATGGGCAAAGAAAAATAACTACCCTATTTATTACCACGAAGGCAGGCCCACCCGTAAATGGGAGACAGATGAAGGTATTTTTTAATTGATTATTATAATCCTTTGATCGCTTTCCACATTTCTTGAGCCACTACCTGGTTTCCTTTTGCATTCAGGTGCACCCGGTCAGTTGTAAGAACGCCGCGGTCTTTATTTTCAGCATTATTTTTAAGATTGTAGTCTAAAAATATTTTCCGAAGATCTACCACGGGTAAATTGTTTTTGGTGGCTATTCCCCTTATTATTTTGCTGTATTCATTCAGATCGCCATCCTGCGAATTACTGAAGTCTGTCTTCTCACCTATAGCAGCCGGCGTACAAAGTATCACTTTACTATTTATTCCTTTCAGTTTATCAATGATGGCCTGGTAAAAGCGGGTAAACTTATCGGCATCGGTTCCTGTTCCGGAAGTAGCTTTATGCCATACATCATTTACGCCGATATAAATGATCACGACATCCGGTTTTTTGGCCAGCACATCATCATCTATTCTCAAATACAGATCATACACTTTATTGCCACTGATACCAGCTCCCGTAAACTCATAATTATTTTCCAGCTTATCAAGTTTACATAAACTATCTATACACCGGATATAGCCACCGGGATTTACAGCAGCCTGGGTAATAGAATCTCCAAAGAAAATAACTTTTGTTTTCTTTTGCGGAATAAACCCTACTGAAAGCAATACGCTGACGATGATAAAGATGTTTTTCATGACTTGATGCTTAATTAAAAGATAGCTGAAGATAATACATCAATTGAAAAGTTGCCCGGTTTATGTTTTAAACAATAAAAAAGCACTCCTTCTGGAATGCTATGCATAATTTTTAAAGCAACACATAACTATTCTACATCCACTTGCTTCCGGATCACCGCTCCTTCCGTGGCTTCAGGTAAAAATTTTCTTTCGCTCAGCAAGTAACCATTTCCCTTCTCACAAAAATGAACTTTCAGGTTTTCGATACTGATAGGGTTACCATCTGGTATATCAGCAATATTGCTGTGCCTGATATCATAACCATCAATAATAACAACCAGTCCGCTCCCTATAGCTTCCATTTTATTTCCGTCTGTGATCAGCATACCGGTATCTTCTCCTAATCCAATACCTACGCATTGCGGATTGGTGGCGACCGATTGCGACAAACGACCAAAACGCCCCCTCTTTTCAAAATGTGAATCAATGATCACATCATCAATAAGTCCAAGACCGGTGGTAATTTTTACTTCTCCCTTCAGGTGTGCCCGCATCGCATTGCCTTCATAGATCATGGTATTACTCATCGCCATGGCGCCAGCGCTGGTGCCGGCAATGGTAAATTTTTCGTTGTGATAACGTTTTAATAAAGTATCAAGGAATGGTGTGCCGCCAAAGATCACACTCAACCGCATCTGGTTGCCACCACTAAACATGATGCCATCACAAAGACGAAGGCGTTCCAGGTATTGCTCATCAAAAGCTTCCTGCCGGCTGCGGATATCCATCACATCAATATTGGTGCAGCCTACACGACCAAATGCATTCAGGTAATTATTGGCCACTTCATGAGGAATGGTAGAAGCGGTAGTGATGACTTCTATCCTGGCAGTAGGACCGCCGGATTCTTCCATAAAACGACGAAGGATACCCAGCTCAAAAAAATTGAGATTACTACGGTGTATCTCGCCTTTCTCCAGATCTGTGCCTTTGTCTTCTGCTCCGCCGATTGCTATAAGTTTTCCCTTAGGATGCGACATGTACGGGTGGTTTGGATAATTGGACAAATTTAAAAGAAAACCATTTAACGTAAATATAATACGACACAGTATGTGGATATGTGGAGAAAAACGGGTTATGATTTGAAGAGATAGATCAGTTAGGACAATTTATTTCTTGATAAATAAAATACTCCTACCCCAATTAACGCAATCAATCCACCATATAATGCAAATTCGTTGTGGTAAAGAAGGAAAATCCATATTACAATAGAAATTAGAACGGGCACAGGATATAGCCACATTTTAAACGGAAGTTGACTACTACCAAACTTCCGTCTTAACAAAACCACGCCTAGCGATTGGGCCATAAACTGTACCACGATCCGCATGGCCAGGATAGCAGTGATCACATCACCCAGTTTCATAAACAAACTAAAGATGAAACCCAATCCACAAAGTACCAGTAATGAAATATGAGGGAAATTTTTAGTGGGATGCAGTTTCCCAAATACCGGAAAGAAATTTCCATCCGCTGCTGCTGCGTAAGGAACCCGTGAATAACCAAGTACTACAGCAAATAACGATGACATAGCAATACAAAGGATCAGCACCGTAACAATGATGGCGGCTTTATGCCCATATAATTGTTCCATAAAAACGCTCACCAGGTATTTATCCATTTTACCGGCCTGCTGCCACGGTATCACACTCATAACACTGACATTCATCAACAGGTAAAGAACAGCAATGCCGATGATGGAGATGAAAATGCTGCGGGGAATATTTTTTTCGGGATTTTTTATTTCACCACCCAGGTGACAAACATTATAATAACCGAGATAACTGTAAACGGTTTTCAATGAACCATAGGCAACAGCTGACCAGAATGTAAACTGGAAAAAAGATTCATTTCCAGTAGGCAACATTTTAATAGGATATTGCTGGTGAGATAACCCGCTAATGATGATCCAAATGATAGTTAAGATAACGACCGAACCAAATATTACCGATATCCTGCCGATCGTTTCGATCCTTCGGTAGAGCAACAACAAAACAAAAAGCACCAATGCGCCAGAAACTATTTTTTGCTCCCAGGAACTTAATGGCACCAGGTAAGTGAGGTATTGAGCAAAACCGATGGAAGCAGAAGCGATTACCAACGGACCTTGTATAGATGTTTGCCATACAAATAAAAAGCTCATCAGTCTTCCACCCTTCTCGCCATAAGCGATACGATGAAAATTATAAGTGCCCCCGGCAAGAGGATACTTTGCTCCCAATTCACTCCACACCATCCCATCTACAAAAGCAGTAAAAGCGCCAAATATCCAGGCCCATATAAACAACCCATCGCTGAATTGTGCCACTACCAGCGGCATCACCACAAAGGGGCCAATGCCTACCATATCTATCATGTTGATAGATGTAGCCTGCAATAAATTGATCTTGCGGTTAGTGAGTGGTGTGGACATGAAACGGTCTGTTCAAACTGTAATTTAACCCGCTTCAATCAAAAGCCTGCTTTCAGGATTTACGAAATATGAAAAAAGTGTATGATCAGCTTTTCGCAAAAGCAATAATTCCCTCTACCAGCACATCAAGGTTTTTTGTTGTGGTATAAACATTCGGTGTTATTCTCACCCCATTTATATTTTCCCAAACAATACCGGCAGTATGTATTTTATATTTACCCATTAAATACGATTCCAGCTCGCTGGGTTTTCTTCCTTCTATACCTACATTACCGATGGCACAACCCCATTTCGGATGCAGTGATGTATTCAATTTTACTTTCGGAACATTCTTTACTTTCTCCATCCAGTAATTCTTCAGGTAATGTAAGCGTTTTTCCTTTCGTTCACTCCCGATCATCTCATGAAATTCTATTGCTTTGCCGATTGCCTGCTCAATAAAGAAAGGCCTGGTGCCAAGATGTTCAAACTTGCGGATATCGTCTTTGAGAGGATCATCGTTGGTGGCAAATAAAGGATAGATGTTTTTTATCTTCTCTTTTTTCACATATAACATACCGCTGCCGATCGGTGCGAACATCCATTTATGCAGGCTGGTAGCAAAATAATCACAATCAAGGTCTTTAATTTTAAAATCAATATGCATGAAACTATGTGCGCCATCTACTACTACTTCTATTCCCCGCTTATGCGCTTCCTGCGCAATTTTTTTGATGGGTAATATCTGCCCGTTCCAATTTATTATATGTGTAATATGAACCACTTTTGTTTTTGATGTAAATGCATTTACATACTGGCTCACCATATAATTTTCATCTTCACTCAGCAATTCAAGATTGATCCAGACCAATTTTATTCCATCGCGTCGTTCCCGTTGTTTATACGCATTGATCACGTTTGGATAATCTTGCTTCGCCGCTACCACTTCATCGCCTGCCTTCAGTTGCAAACCAAAGATCACCGTTTCCAATCCTTCTGATGAATTACGGTTCATAGCAATCTCTTCGGGTGAACAGCCAGATAGTTTCGCCAGGTTATCCCTCAAAGGTTCACGACTCTGGTCCAATATCCGCCACATATAATAACTCGGCGCTTCGTTGCTAAGGTCATAATACCTTTTCATCGCATCCTGTACTGTTTTAGGCGCTGGTGAAACACCACCATTATTGAGGTTAGTAATACCGGGAGAAGCCGTAAATGCCTGTTGAATATAATACCAGAAATCTTCATCGGAAGCAAGATCATCCGGGCTGGCGTTTTTTGCATCATTGATCGCAGCACTCATATTCCTTGACCAGGCTGGTATTGTAAAAGATGATAAAAAAGCTGTTGCCGAAAACAAGCCTGTTTTTTGCAAAAAACGTCTGCGGTTAGTTGGCATGAAATTTATTTCTATAAAAGTACCAAAAATCGTTATGCCCATTCATTTACTTTCTCATTTTTATATCCTTTACTTAAACACAGATTTTATTATTACCCGCAAAAGCTCAATAGCGAACCGGAAGATAAAAGAAGCGTCGCAACAAAAGCTGATAGTAGTACAAGTGTTGGCTACCTGATTAAAAAAAACTAACTTCCAACTTGCCTGTATCCAAACAGGTTTCAACAAAAAAACATTTATGCAAATACTGGAGATAAAAGTGCTCAAAGGGCCTAATTACTGGAGTGTGCGCCGGCCCAAACTGATACAGATGAAATTGGATCTTGAAGAAATGGAACAGCGACCTACCAATACGATCCCTGGTTTCCTGGATCGGCTAAAAGCACTGCTTCCTTCATTATATGAGCATCGTTGCAGCGAAGGGATACCCGGTGGTTTTTTCAGTCGTGTGGAAGAAGGCACCTGGATGGGACATGTTGTTGAACATATTGCTCTTGAAGTAATGACGCTGGCAGGAATGGACTGCGGGTTTGGCCGCACCCGTGGCACCGGCGAGAGAGAGGGCGTTTATTATGTAGTATTTGATTATATGGAAGAAGATGCCGGTGTATATGCGGCCAAAGCTGCAGTAAGAATTTGTGAAGCATTGATAGAAGGTAAAGAATATAGCCTTGAAGAAGATATTCAATCAATGCGGGAGATAAGAGAAGATACACGATTGGGACCCTCTACCGGTTGTATTGTGGAAGAAGCAGCCAAAAGAGGTATACCTTTTATCCGGTTGAATAAAGCCAGCCTGGTGCAATTAGGTTATGGTGTAAATCAAAAAAGAATAAGGGCAACCATCGCTTCTACCACCAGCAATATTGCTGTTGATATTGCCTGCAATAAGGAAGAAACAAAAAATTTATTAGGAGCTGCTGAAATACCGGTACCTAAAGGAACAGTAATCAGAACAGAAGAAGAACTGGATGATGCTATTTATAAATTTGGATACCCGCTGGTGATAAAACCAATTGACGGTAATCATGGAAAAGGAAACACCACCAATATTATAAACCGGGAACAGGCTATTAAAGCATTTGAAGCAGCTAAAAATTATGGTCGCAATGTGATCGTCGAACGATTTATTACCGGCTACGATTTTCGTTGCCTGGTGATCAATTATAAATTTATATGTGCTGCATTGCGGACACCTGCTTCTGTGATAGGTGATGGCGAACACACACTTCAATGGCTCATTGATGAAACAAATAAAGATCCGCGACGTGGATATGGTCATGAAAAAGTGTTGACGCAGATCACTATTGACCAGTTTACTCAAAAGATGCTGGATGATCATGGCTATAGTTTAGAGACTGTTCCGGCTAAAGGAGAAATAGTTCCGTTAAAACCCACTGCCAATCTTTCTACCGGCGGCACATCAGCAGATGTGACGGATGAAGTGCACCCGGCCAATATTTTTATGTTTGAAAGAATTGCAAGGATCATTGGTTTGGATATCTGTGGCATTGATGTAATGGCTACCGATCTCCGTACTCCTGTTTCAGAAAATGGCGGCGCTATATTAGAAGTAAATGCAGCGCCGGGATTCCGTATGCATATTGATCCGGCAGAAGGAATTGGAAGAAATGTGGCAGAGCCGGTAGTGGATATGTTATTTCCCCGGGGTAGTGCAGGCCGCATTCCCATTATTGCTATTACCGGTACGAATGGAAAAACAACAACAACAAGGTTAACCGCACATATTGCAAAGAGTGCAGGTAAGAAAGTGGGTTATACTACTTCGGATGGGGTGTATATACAAAACCAGATGATGATGAAAGGTGATTGCACCGGACCTGTCAGTTCATCTTTTGTATTAAAAGATCCCACGGTTGATTTTGCTGTTCTTGAATGTGCAAGAGGTGGTATTTTAAAAGCTGGTCTTGCTTTTCAGAATTGTGAAGTAGCCATCGTTACGAATGTTGCTGCCGATCACATGGGACTGGGAGGCATCAATACTGTTGAACAGATGGCTACGGTAAAAGCAGTGGTTCCTGAAACTGTTTTCCCACACGGCTATGCTGTGTTGAATGCAGATGATGATTTGGTATATGCAATGAAAAAAAGCTTGAAATGCAATGTGGCATTGTTTAGTATGGATGAAAATAATCCACGGATAAAAAAACATTCTGCAAAAGGTGGTTTATCGGCGGTATATGAAAATGGTTATATCAGCATAATGAAAGGCACCTGGAAGATCAGGGTGATGCCGGTAAAAGATATTCCACTGACCTATGAAGGAAAAGCAACCCATAATATTCAAAATTGCCTGCCTGCTGTGCTCTCTTGTTATTTATTCAGGGATATCACTATTGAAGATATCCGGTCGTCATTGACTTCTTTTATTCCTTCTTCTACGCAAACACCGGGGCGATTGAATTTCTTCCAGTTCAAAAACTTTACGGTGCTGGCAGATTTTGCACACAATCCACATGGATTAAAATTATTGTGTGACTTTATCAGCAAACTTGATTACCCGTTACGGGTAGGAGTAATTTCAGGCACCGGGGACAGAAGAGACAGTGATATCCGGGAACTCGGTGAAATTTCTGCACAGTATTTTGATGAGATCATTATCCGGTGCGATAAGAACCTGCGGGGCCGCACCGCAGAAGAAATAATCGGATTGTTGAAAGAAGGTATTGAAAAAGTAAATCCTTCTTTACCCGTTATTACTATTGCCAATGAGAACGAAGCGCTGGAATATATTTATGAGAACCCCAAACAGGGAGCTCTTTATACTGTTATGTGCGATGTGGTAGCAGGAGCTCTTGATAAAATAAGAGAACTTAAAGACCGGGAAGAAAAGAACGGGGTTTCGGCTTCGCAGCCTGTATAATTTCTTTTAAATCCATTTGGGAGGGAAGCTGCCAAGTCCTATTTTTGCAATCCCAAAAGTTTAAACCGTGGTTTAGCTCAGGGTGTATTGACCTATGGTGTAATGGTAACACAACTGATTTTGGTTCAGTCATTTATGGTTCGAATCCATATAGGTCAACAGGAGGAGATTACTTAAAGTAATCTCCTCTTTTTTTATTAGCGAACCCCGATCCTGAATTGCGTTACATTCTAACTTCATTATGCCAAAAATCCAAAATTGATCATTTTTCGAACCCATTAGAATTCGAACCATCCCGTTTTCTTTAAGCAGTTCCTCTTCTGCAATATCAAGAGCGATTTCAGCTATCAGGAACTCGATGATTTAGTTGGCCTGATCGAGGGTAACTACTATACCATCTCGGCATAGATTTTAACAACTTGCTCACTAGTGACCTTGATCGACATACTTCTTATTAAGTGCCATAGTATTTTAGGCACAAATAGAATTTATTAAGAACTTCAAGTTGAAATCTCTAAAACGAGTAGATATAGAGAGAAGAAAGAAACAGAATTAATAAAAACCTAGCAACCTCAACTACTCACGATTAAATTAAAGCTTCCTAACTGAAAATGAAACTAAAATCTGACAATATCGTTGAATTACCCAATGACATACTGGGAAGGGAAAATATCGCCAACGAAGTTGTGAATGGGCTGCTCACTTACGCAAAAAAGAATAAAGATGGACTTTCGCTGTCGATCACAGGAGAATGGGGAAGCGGGAAATCGACCTTATTGGGTTTCATTAAAAACAAGATTGAAAAAAGAGAACCCAATACTTTCAAGGTCATTTCTTTTAACCCATGGCTGTTCTATAAAAATGAAGGAATAAAGGAAGCCTTTTTGATTCACTTGGCTCTTTCGCTTAAAGACCTTGATACAAGGACAACAAAGATTTCTGAAAAGGTCAACGATTTTCTGAAAGCGTTCAGGTGGCTTAAATATTTTAGTGCTACTGCGGGTAATATTCAAGAAGGTTTGGAGACCCTTTCAGACCATTTGAGTACAAAAGAGAATATCCACGACATTAAAGAAGATATTGAGAAGATTCTTAGAAAAAGCAAAAAGAAAATACTTGTCATCATGGATGATGTAGATCGACTTTCCTCTGAACAAATTGCAGAGCTCTTTCAGACAATTACCCTCGTTACTAATTTCAGCAATATCATTTACATTGTTGCCTTCGATCGGGAAATTGTGATTGAAGCAATCGGCAGAAATTTCAATGGTAAGGGTCAAGAATATCTAGAAAAAGTCATTCAGGTGGATTATGAAATTCCATCTATTCCCGACAAGAAATTACAGGAACTTTTTTATTCAAACATTCGTGAGCTGGCTAAAGAAAATAAGATAATATTTGATGATTATACATTAAAATCGCTTTGGGGCTATCATGGACTCCGCGACTATTTCAAGAGCATTAGGGATTTCAATAGATTCTTCAATGCGTTGTCATTTCGATTTCCATCTATAGCTGATGATATAAATCCTGTAGATTTCATTGCTATTGAGGCAATCAGGATTTTTGATTACCAGTCGTACAATAGGTTCTATTCATACTATAAACTAAATGCGAGAAAAAGAGAATTACCGGATGCCGGGTTGAATGAGGAACAATTTCAAAAAATAAAGCAAACTGCCGCAGAGATAATTAGGGCGCTCTCTATAAAATCCACGCTTCATGTCTACAGAAAAGAAGCTAATCTGAAACACTTATTGGACCCTGCTTATTTTGACAGGTATTTCAACTTGATGAGAAATGATAGTGACATAAGTGAAAAAGATTTAAGAGAAATCATCTCAAGATCCGGTTCTGCAAGAAAAGGGATTCTTCAGGAAGCAATTCGCTTTAATAGAATAGAAAATATGATTCGCCGTCTGGGAGACAGGTCACTTCACAAAGTTTATCAAAACTATGACTACTCATTGATAAGGGACTTAACAGAGTTTTTCAACCAGAACAGCTCCCTTTTCGAGGAATATAATGATCGGGCTGCCGACATGTTGATCAATCTGATTTGCGGAAATAAAAAGAAAAAACAACTATTACAAGATTTCTTTCAATCATTCGAGCAAAATACGGTCCCACCCAGTATTGTCCATATCTATTTCTTTCACTACATCCGCATGTTCACTAAAGACGATAGGGGCTTCAGGAATGATCATAGAATATTCGATGATTACTACAAAAAGAACTATGCTTATATTGAAAATCTCTATCTACCTAGGTTTAAATCTGCAACAAATTTTATGTGGGAGTCAAGGCAAACGCAGTCTTGTCCTTTTGTGAAATACTTGTTCCAGATCAACTATGCACAGATATTTCCTGAAGAGTATCCAGCCATACTGCAATCTTTCTCTAACGATAAAAATTACTTGCTATACCTGGCAGGACAATTCGTAAAAATCGATGAAGACGATCTTACATTGCATCGATATAATTGGATGCTCCCAAATGATATTTTCCCGAATAATACATTTTTAGAATTCTATAAAAAGATTGGAGAAATTGAACCGGAATCGCTCAACGACCGGCAAAAGGCAATTAGGCGTCATCTGTTGGCACTGGACATTTCGAAGTTTCCCGTCATAAAATATCCACCCGAACCTAAAATGATCATGGCAGGTTAATCAATATTGTTAACATCCGGTGACTTACATATCTAAAAGATTGAATTGAGCCATGCGTCTGCAATTACATTTGGGCTACTCCTTAGTCCTTGGGTTCGTAATATTTAATTCCCTTGACTAACCTACTTATTGCAAACAATAATATAAAAAGGCTGCCAAAAATATTTGCCAGCCTTTTTACAATTAGAAATTATAACGCAAGCCAAATTGCACCTGCCAGCGGGAAATCAGATCCGGGCTGTTATTAAATGTTGTTTTTAATGCCGGGTCAAACTGGTAAGTGGGAATGTTTGTATAATTGCCGTTTATATCCCTTACAGTTACACTAAGAGGTTGAAAATATCCCGAGGTAGTAGCATATTTTCTTACTCCCCATTTGCTGCTGATAAGGTTGCCGAGGTTCACCACATCCACGCTGAATTGAAGACCTTGCTTTGTTCTCGGATTTAATATAAGGTCTTGCAAAATGCGCAGATCCATTTGGCTATACCACGGAGATTCGCCACCATATTTTTCTGTATACTGACCCCGTAAACCATTCAGGTATTCATCCTGTGTAATAAAAGCTTTATATGCCAGACGTTGGGCTGCCTGGCTCTGTATATTACCATTTACATCAAGTAGCGGAGTAAATGTCATAGCATCGATTTCGCTATTGGTGGGCACATATAATAAGTCGTTTGAAGAAGTCCCATCATTATTAATATCGCCGCCATATACATAAGCAAAGCGGCTACCTGATGTCCATGAACTGAATAGTGAAATGGTTGTTCCCCACTGTTTATCTCCCCCATAAGTAAACGCTTTGGAAGCGGCCACAATAAAGCGGTGCTTATTGCCATACAGAGAATTGGAGTTGATGGCTTTATTCGCATTATTCAAAATCGGGTTCCTGTCAAATGCATCGCTGGATATTTCTGCGGAAATAGAGCTTGCGTCTTTGGCTATGCCAAAATTATAAGCGGCCATCGCAAACAATCCTTTCTTAAATGTTTGCTGGGCTTGTAATGAAAGATTGAACTGGTATCCCTCTTTTGTATTTGTAAATACATAGGTATTGTCGGCGCCCTGGTTGGCAGGTGAATAAACGCTTCTCTTATCGCCTATACCGGAATTTAGTACGCCTGTTGGTGTACCCAATTTATAATTGCGAACCATCATCGCATTTACATCTTTGGTGTAAGCGAGGTCAACGGTAAAAATGGTTCCGGCAGGAATTTTGAAATCAGTCCCGATATTGGTGCGCCATACCTGCGGCCATTGAAAGTTTTTATCAGTGGCATTATAGAAAGATTTGAATGGGTTACCAATATGATTACCTATCCATACAAAAGGAAAGCGGCCGGTGAAAAGTCCGGTACCTCCACGTACCTGCACTGTCTTATCACCTCTTACATCCCAGTTGAAACCAAATCTTGGAGAAAATAAAGGTTTGGTGGTAGGTAGTCGTGTATTGTCCAAATCTTTTCCTTTTCCATTGGTGATGGGTTTGCCATCCTGGTCAAACAGGATAAGGTTATCTGTATTCGAAATGGTAGGCGAACCGGTAGTAAAAGCGCCTAAATAAGTACCTGCATTGGGTGCAAACACATCTTCCTGGATATTAGGAGTTGTAAACGACATATTATCATAGATAGGTTTGTCTAATCTCAACCCAAATGTCAGCCTCAATTTATTATTAACATGCAATTCATCCTGGGCATAAGCCGACAATTGCCCAACTGTCATTTTTACCAATGCCCATTTATCTGCCGCTGCCCTGTTAGTAGCATACGTAGCAAATTGATCCAGGGTAAAAACTCCAAACCATAATGGAGCGCCAACAGGCACTTTTGTTTTGAAGTCGGCAATATCCACATCTCCTAAAAACATATTAAACCCATAACCCGTTAAATTGAAAGAATTTTCAAACTTGAATGATTCATAAGAACCGCCAATAGTTATGGTATGATTTTTTTTGTAAAGGGTAAAGTCATTCGTTACCTGGATGGCATCTTGTTTCAACGTATTGTTGATCGAAAAAGGTTCATGACCTGCTACAATATAACGGGAGCCAAACTTCGAAATATTAATAACAGGGAATGGAGAAGAAAAAGGATTACGATTATCCCTGAACAGTGTATACACCATCCTGAGTTTATTGGCAGAATTTCCTTTGAAATTAGATTTCAACTCTGCGCCAAATGAATTTAACTTATTGACGATCTCATATCCGGAATTCCGGAATTGTAAAGTGGTATAATCAGGACCACGACGTCCAATAGCGCTGGGATGGGCTGGCTTATCTTTTTTAGCATCCAATCCATTATAGGTAAATGATAATTTATGAACCTGATTGATATTCCAATCCAATTTTGCCAACCATTTATAATTGGTCTGATCATGGGTAAATCCCTGGTAAGGGCCTGTTTCATATTGAAAGCGGTTCTTCAGTATGGTACTAACAGCTACCAGGTCAGACTCCAACACTCTTGATGTATTCGTTTTACCAGTATTGCCTGCATTTTGCGCTACATAGCTGCTGGCTCCATCTGTACGTTGTTCTGTTTCAAAACTCAGAAAATAAAATAGTTTATTCTTTTTAATAGCTCCACCAAATGCAAGTCCGCCCTGGAACTGGCTCAGATCAGGAACAACTAATTTAGTTCCGGATACTTTTTTGCCGGTAAATGATTCATCACGATAAAAAACATAAGCGGTGCCAGAAAATTTATTGCTGCCGGATTTGGTTACTGAATTAACACCTGCACCTGTAAAACCGGCCTGTGTTACATCATATGGAGCAAGGTTCACTTGTATTTGTTCAATGGCGTCTAAAGAAATTGGTTGTGCATTGGTTTGACCGCCCGGAGTGGGAGCATCCAATCCAAACGGATTATTGAAAACAGCCCCATCAAGAGAATAATTATTATACTGCCCATTGCGACCGGCAAATGATATCCCATTATAGTTGGCAGAAGCGGACGGCGACAGTCTTAAAAAATCATCAGCAGATCGGGAAATAGTGGGCAGTGTTCTTAGTTGCCGGTTGCTGATATTGGTGGAAGCACCGGTTCTTTTATCATCAAATATTTTTGCACCGCTGGCTGACACGGTAACATTCCCCAGCTCTGTTGTTTTATCCTGCAGGGTAAATTCTACTGTATTATTCAATCCCAATTCCAAATAAATATTTTCTGACATCGCTTGCTGGTAACTTACATGATTCACTGTGATCCTGTATGGACCACCCACTCTCAGGTTAGGTACTGTAAATCGCCCATCCGATTTGGTGATAAGTGTCTGGCTGATACCAGCGTCAGGATATTCCACTTTTACGGTAGCGGATCCGAGTGCAGTTCCTTTACTATCTTTTACAATACCGCTAATGGTGGCAGTTGTTACCTGTGCTGTAACGATTGAAGTGAGGGATAAAAAAAAGACCGTGAAAGCAAGAATTGCTTTTAGCATTTTTCTCATAAAGATTGGTTTAGAATACAAAAATAAGGAGGGCACTTAATTTTCGCCTACTGCTTTCCGCACAATTTGGTAACAGCAAAAATAATTCCTGAATAAGGTGATACAGGAACTTCTCTCTTTTTATTGATGAGTGGAAATTTCATTTAAGAAAATACACATTTGGTTACCCGGCAGGCGACTGATCTAAACATTCTTGCAGGCTTTGCCGCCAGAAGATCGGAGACACTGCATACACCTCATGTATTTTTGAAGTGGAAAGAACAGACCATGCGGGTCTTTTCGCTGGTGTTGGGTATTGCGAAGTTGGAATTGGATGTAGCGTACAGGGACTTCCGGTTAATTCTTTAATGGCAACAGCAAAATCATACCAGCTGATGATACCATTATTGCTATAATGATAAATACCCGGGTGCCAGTTACCGGATGCAATGATTTGTAAAATCGTCCGGGCCAGGTCAGCGGCGTAGGTGGGCGAGCCCAGTTGATCATTTACCACATTCAACTCGTTCTTTTCACGCATCAGCCTTATCATCGTCTTTACAAAATTTTTTCCAAAGGATGAGTACACCCATGAGCTACGGATGATAATGCTGCCAGGATTTTCTCTTTGAGCCAACTGTTCTCCTTTCAATTTTGATTCTCCGTATACACTCATGGGGTTTGTGGCCGCATTGATCTCATAAGGAACAGTTGCTGTTCCATCAAAAACATAATCGGTAGAAATATGAATGAACCTGCAGTTATTTTCTTTACATGCTTTGGCGAGAATAGCTGTTGCTTCAGCGTTAACCAGGAAAGCAAGTTCTTTTTCCGATTCTGCTTTATCTACAGCTGTATATGCGGCACAATTGATCAGAAAATCGGGGTGGTGTTTTCCGAAAAATGTATTGACCTTTTCTACATCCTGAATAGGAAGCTGCTCCTTTGATACAAAAATGAATTCATATTGCGGCCATGCCGAAGATAATTGCCGCAATTCCATACCCAATTGTCCATTGGCGCCGGTAACTCCTATTTTCTTTCGCAGTACCATTAATAAACAAAGGTATTCTTACAGTCAGCCAATAAAGGAAGTTGCTGATCTTTTTCTGAAATAATGCTCTTACCAGGAGAGATTTTCCAGTCGATGTTAAGTGCAGGATCATTATAACTGATTCCTGCTTCGCTTTCCTTATTATAAAAGGAATCGCATTTATATAATACCTCCGCCTTTTCACTTAGTACTGAAAAGCCATGAGCAAACCCTGCTGGTATGAATAATTGCTTTTTATTTTCTGCCGATAGCTCAACGAGAAATGTCTTGGCATACGTAGGCGAACCTACCCGGATATCGACCGCTACATCCAGTATTTTACCAAACAATACTCTTATTAGTTTTGTTTGAGCGTATGGTGGCAATTGGTAATGCAATCCCCGTATCACTCCATAGCCGGAAGAAGATTGATTATCCTGAACAAACTGCAGATTGATACCTTCAGCCCTGAAAATATTTTCATTATAAGATTCAAAAAAATAGCCCCTGCTGTCTTCAAACACGTTGGGTTCAAAAACCAATAATCCCGGCATATCAGTAGCAGTAAATGACATATTATAAACTCCAGTAAACTCGGTTAATAATTTTATTACGGTAGATGCCTTTCAGATCAGCGATCATTCCATGCTCCTTTGTAATGCCCGAAAAATAGGAATCATCAAGGGAAGCATATTCTTTATGCGGAACTGTTACGATCACGGCATCATAATCTGCAGATGGTTTGGCCACTAATCCAAAACCGTATTCATGTTTTAATTCATCTGAATCGGCATACGGATCTTCCACATCCACGTTCACATAATAGGATTGTAATGCTTTCACCACATCAGCCACTTTTGAATTGCGGATATCGCTTACATTTTCTTTAAACGTAGCTCCTTTAATCAGCACCTTCGCTGATTTCACATCAGCAGAATTCTTGATGATATGCTGCACCACTTTCTTTGCCACATATTTCGCCATATTGTCGTTGATGTTACGACCAGCCAGGATCACTTCTGCATCATATCCTAATTCATTGGCTTTATAGGTAAGATAATAAGGATCTACTCCAATGCAATGTCCACCCACAAGCCCCGGTTGAAATTTTAAAAAATTCCATTTAGTACCTGCTGCTTCCAGCACTTCATAGGTATTTATGTTCATCATATTAAAAATGATGGATAGCTCATTCATCAACGCAATGTTCAGATCCCGTTGTGTATTTTCAATGATCTTGGCCGCTTCAGCTACTTTTATGCAGGACGCTTTGTGCACACCCGCTGTAACTACCAACTCGTATACCTTGGCAATTTCTTCCAGCGATTCCGCATCACAACCGGATACCACTTTAATGATGCTGGCCAGTGTATGATTTTTATCTCCCGGATTTATCCTTTCAGGGGAATAACCTGATTTAAAATCCACTTTATCTTTAAGGCCAGATAATTTTTCTATGATAGGCAAACAGTCTTCTTCCGTGCAACCCGGATATACGGTTGACTCGAATACCACGTAATCTCCCTGCTTGATCACTTTACCAATTGTTTCCGATGCTTTTTGCACAGGAATAAGATCAGGTACATTATGTTCATCTACAGGAGTGGGTACAGCGACAATAAAAAATTTCGCCTCTCTTAATACATCCAGCGAGTTAGTAAACGTGATATCACAGCCCAGAAAATCTTCTTTCTCCAGCTCGTTGCTCGGATCAATCCCGTTCTTCATCATTTCAATCCTTTTGGCATTGATATCAAAACCAATTACAGAAACTTTACGGGCAAACTCAAGAGCAATAGGTAATCCTACATAGCCCAATCCTATTACAGCCAGTTTCGCTTTCCGGTCTACTAATTCTTTATACATGTGCTATAGAATATTCATTATTTATTACTGATAAATTCCTTGGGCAGCCTGCCCCATTCTTCCTGCGGCAATGATTTAAAATAATCGTAAGTGATCTTCAGTCCTTCGCTGCGACTTACTTTAGGTTGCCAGCCAAGTAATGTTTTTGCTTTAGTAATATCCGGCTGTCGTTGTTTCGGATCATCTACTGGCAGGGGCTTGTAAATGATCTTTACTTTATTACCGGTCAATGCCAGTATCTCTTCTGCAAAATCTTTTAATGATATTTCATTGGGATTACCAATATTGACCGGCATAGCATAATCGCTGAGCAGTAAACGATAGATCCCGTCTACAAGATCATCTACAAAACAAAAACTTCTTGTTTGTGAACCATCGCCAAAAACAGTCATGTCCTCGCCCCGTAACGCCTGGCCGATAAAAGCCGGCAACGCTCTTCCATCATTCAACCGCATTCTTGGTCCATACGTATTAAAGATGCGGATGATCCTTGTTTCTACTCCATGAAAAGTATGATAAGCCATCGTAATAGACTCCATGAAACGCTTGGCTTCATCATACACACCTCTTGGGCCTACAGGATTTACATTGCCCCAATACTCTTCCGTTTGCGGATGCACCAATGGATCGCCGTATACTTCACTGGTTGACGCTACCAGTATCCTTGCTTTTTTTGCTTTGGCCAAACCCAGACAATTATGTGTGCCCATCGCTCCTACCTTCAATGTCTGTATGGGTATTTTTAAGTAATCAATGGGACTGGCGGGTGATGCAAAATGAAGAATATAGTCTAGGTGACCTGGTATATGAATGAACTTAGTGATATCGTGATGATAAAACTCAAACTGTTCCAACTTGAAAAGATGTTCAATATTTTTCAGATCGCCGGTGATCAGGTTATCCATACCCATAACATGATACCCTTCTTTAATAAACCGGTCGCAAAGATGCGATCCTAAAAAACCTGCTGCTCCTGTTATTAAAATCCTTTTACGTTGCATGTTGGTGGTTCGTTGATTAATTAATAGTAGCCCTTCCTACACTTTCGTAATGAAAACCTAATTCACGGATAGCTGCCAGGTCGAATAAATTACGTCCATCAAAAATGGCTTTGTTCTTCAGGATCGAAACGATCTTATCAAAGTCGGGTGTCCGGAATTCATTCCATTCTGTTGCTATGATCAATGCATCGGCATTCAATAAAGCATCATACTGATTTTCCACATACTTCACTTTATCGCCAATAACAGCTTTCACGTTTTTCATCGCTTCAGGATCAAAGGCAGTTACTGTTGCGCCGGCTTTTACCAGCTCATCAATGATGTACAAAGCCGGCGCTTCCCGTATATCATCGGTGTTGGGCTTAAATGCCAGTCCCCACAAAGCAAAATGCTTTCCATTGAGATCGTTATTGAAATATTTTTTTATCCCAGGCAGTAAATGCAGCTTCTGTTCTTCATTTACCTTCATCACGGCATTTAATATTTCAAAATCATAATTCACTTCGGCAGAGGATCGCACGAGAGCCTGCACATCTTTGGGGAAACAACTCCCCCCATATCCAATACCGGGAAATAAAAATCGTTTGCCGATCCTGTCATCACTACCGATACCACGTCTTACCATGTCTACATCAGCACCCAGTTTTTCACAAAGTCTTGCGATCTCATTCATGAAAGATATCTTGGTAGCCAAAAAAGAATTGGCTGCATATTTTGTCAACTCTGCAGAACGTTCATCCATAAAAATAACAGGGTTACCCTGGCGAACAAACGGTGCATACAGATCACCCATTAGTTTTCTTGCTTTCTCAGAATTGGTTCCGATGACTACCCGGTCAGGTTTCATAAAATCATCAACCGCTACCCCCTCCCGTAAAAATTCAGGATTGCTTACTACATCAAATGGCGTTTTGCAATTTTTTGCAATAGCTGCATGCACTTTTTCAGCAGTGCCTACCGGCACAGTACTTTTATCAACGATCACTTTATAATCAGTCATGATCTTCCCCAGGTTTTCTGATACACCCAATACATATTTCAGATCGGCCGATCCATCTTCACCCGGCGGAGTTGGCAATGCTAAAAAAATAATAGCCGCATCTTTTATCCCTTCAGCAAGATCAGTAGTAAAATGCAAACGATCTTCTTTCAGGTTCCGGAGAAATAATTTTTCTAATCCCGGTTCATAAATAGTGATCTCGCCATTCTTTAATTTACTAATCTTACCGGCATCAATATCCACACAGGTTACTTTGTTTCCTGTCTCGGCAAAACAAGTTCCTGTTACTAATCCCACATAGCCAGTTCCAACTACAGCAATTTTCATTTTTAAATCTCCGCCTGTCCCCGAAAGAAGGGAAGGAATTTTTATTGATTAATATATTCTAAAATCTTTGAAGTAATAAAGGTCAGTTGTTCATCGTCCATCTCCGTATGAATAGGGAGTGATATTACCCGTTGGGTAAGCCAGTCGGTAACAGGCATTTCCTGTGCCGAAGTGTTGAACTGTTCAAACATTTTTTGTTTATGTCCCGGCACGGGGTAATAGATCATCGCAGGTATCTTATGCGCTGCCAAAAAAGTTTTTAACCCATCCCGATAGCTACCAGGACGGTCTGCGCCTTCGAGCACTAATGTATATTGATGAAAAACATGATAAGCATAAGAAGCCTCATAAGGGGTTATTATTTTGGGATGATTGGCAAAAGCTTTGTCATAAAAATGAGCTGCACTTCTCCTGGCTTCAGCATATTCATCCAGATGTTTTAATTTGATATTCAGAACCGCTGCCTGGATGGAATCTAACCGGCTATTACAGCCTACCACATCATGATAGTATTGTTTGCTCTGACCATGATTAGCGATCATTTTCATCTTTAATCCCAGGGCATCATCGTTTGTAAAAATAGCACCGCCGTCACCAAAGCCACCCAGGTTTTTGGAAGGATAAAAAGAGGTGGTGCCGATATGCCCGATGCTGCCGGTTTTTTTGGTAGTGCCGTCTGAAAAAGTATACTTGCTTCCTATTGCCTGGGCATTATCTTCTATCACAAACAGGTTATGCTTTTGAGCAATGGCCATTATTTCTTCCATTGGTGCCGGCTGACCATATAAATGAACAGGAACAATAGCTTTTGTTTTTGGCGTAATTGCTTTTTCTATAGCCGCCGGATCCATGCAATAGGTTTTATTATCTACTTCCACAAACACAGGAACCAGCCGAAGCAATGCAATAACTTCAGTAGTGGCGATATAGGTAAACGATGGAGTAATCACCTCGTCACCAGGTTGCAGACCGAGCGCCATCATGGCTATTTGTAAAGCATCTGTGCCATTGGCACAGGGAATCGTATGTTTAACCTCGATATAAGAAGAAAGATTAGCTGCAAAATCCTGCACTGCTTTCCCATTGATAAAAGCTGTACTCTCCATCACTTCTATCACTGCATTGTCCACTTCAGCTTTTATCTTTTGATACTGTGTTTTTGTATCCACCATTTGTATTGGGCGCATCAGGACCGGTTTATTTTAAAGTGCAGCCCGTTCGTACCGGATCATTGTATATTATCTTACTTAATAGTACGTTCGGGCGGGCAAAAATAGTAAAATACAGGTAGTTTACCCGATTGCTTTTACATTTGCCTGCCGATACTGATGCCGGAATTAAAATCAATAGCTTGGGTGTTTTTTTCTATAACATATTTCTTTTGCTGTACCAGGCAGGTATTCATATAACATCGCTATTTAATGGCAAGGCGAAAAAATGGGTGCAGGGACGAAAACGGATTTTTGAAAACCTGCAAGCAGCTATTCCCGGCAATGAAAAGATCATCTGGATGCATTGTGCCTCATTGGGCGAATTTGAACAGGGCCGGCCCCTGCTCGAAAAAATAAGATCACAATACCCTTACTATAAAATCCTGCTTACTTTTTTTTCTCCTTCAGGCTACGAAGTAAGAAAAGAGTACGATGGCGCTGACTGGGTATTTTATTTACCGATGGATAGCGCTGCAAATGCCCGTCGTTTTTTGGAGATCGTTCAGCCATCTCTTGTCATCTTTGTAAAGTATGAATTCTGGTATTATTATTTAAAGAAGATCAAGTATCGCAATATTCCCCTGCTGCTTATTGCTGCGTTATTCAGAAAGGACATGGCTTTCTTTAAATGGCATGGCGCCATTCAACAAAAGATGTTGTCCCGGTTCGATCATTTGTTTGTACAAAACCCTGAATCAAAAAAATTGATCGATGAAATAGGGTTGGGTGACATCTGTACCGTTTCTGGCGATACCCGGTTTGACAGGGTGATTGAAATTGCCAACCAGTTTCAATCTATACCTGCCATTGAAAAATTTACGGGCAGCAGCAAAGTGATTGTTGCCGGAAGCACCTGGCCCGAAGATGAAGTGGTTTTGCAAAAGGCTTTTACAGGTATGAATGATCCGTCTTTAAAAATGATCCTTGCGCCGCATGAGATCACCGAAAAACATATCAGCGATATAAAACAATTGTTTCCCGACTCCATTTGTTATTCAGAACTGGCTGCTGGTCGTTCATCACAAAACTCCATTCTTATCATTGACAATATCGGTATGCTTTCCCGCCTTTATAAATATGCACATATTAGTTATGTAGGTGGGGGATTAAAAAGTAATGGCATTCATAATGTGCTGGAAGCTGCGGTTTATAATAAGGTCGTTTTATTTGGTCCTTTTTACGAAAAATATAGCGAAGCTGTAGAGCTGGTGCAATCGGGCGGCGGGTTGCCTTTTAATGATATTAAAAAAGACGGCAGTATGCTGCGGCAATTAATAGAAGCATTATTGACAGACCAGAAAGAATATAATTACAGAAGTAAAGCCGCAGGAGATTTTGTTTATTCAAACAGAGGGGCTACTCAAAAGATCATCCGGTTCATTCAGGAAAAACGTCTTTTGATCAATTGATCGAAATGAGCTACGGTATGACTGTCTTTATTCCAGCCCAATTTTACTTTTAGTTCCCGGTTGATCCAGTATTCTGCTTCCGGGTAGATATTGAACCCGTTTATGGTTTTGATACTGCGTTCATACATAGCTTCATCGCCACGAAATAATTCACTAATAAATAAGAACCGGTCGTTAATGCCGATGGCTTTACGAAGATCTTTTATCGGCGTTTCTTTGAACACTTCAATTAACTCTGTTTTGCCCTGCCTCAGTTTATCATTCAAGGATTCGGACAATAAACTATTATCATTTATTTCCCGTGGCTGGTGAGAGAGGGTGGGTATTTCTGTCATCGGATCAAATACCATATCCAGCTGACCATTTTTCTGCACTACGGAAAGCGATCCGTCATCTACCAGCAACGTTTCTTTTACCTCGTTTACCGGCTCTTCCTCCACTTCTTCCATTTCAACCGGTTTTGGAGCATACTTATCATATTGCGGAGAAATATTCATGGAGGCCGGCATCATCACCGACACTTTGGATGTACCTAATGTTTTGGGTCTTGCTGTATTTAATTGTGACAACTCATGCTGCAACTCTTGAACAGTTGACTGTAATTGTGCCGGGTCGGCATTTTGATCAAACTGCTCCTTGAGCTTGTTGATCAGTATTTCAATACGTTTCATTTGTTTCGCAGATTAAAGGATTTATGTCCATTTCACTGTCTGAAGAAAAAAAACCAGTCTTATTAATCAAAGCCTTTTGTTCCCTTTCTTTGCATTTCCGGCAAGCTGTTATTATGATCAGTGAAATAGGCATCTGAAGTTACAAACTGTTTGCCAATAAAGGAATTGTCTTTTCATTGTGTATAAATCTTAACAATGTTTATTGAACCTAATATAAGCGGCGAACGCCGTGGATGGATAGAAGTGATCTGTGGTTCTATGTTCAGCGGTAAAACAGAAGAACTGATCCGCCGGTTGAAAAGAGTAAAGATCGCCAACCTGAAAGTAGAGATCTTCAAACCGGCAGTGGATACCCGGTATGACGAGGTGAAACTTGTATCGCATGATACGAATACCATACAATCCACACCGATTGATAACTCTCAGAAGATATTGCTGATGGCCAGCGATGTGGATGTTATTGGTATTGATGAGGTGCAGTTTTTTGACGAAGAGATCGCTAATGTATGCGATGAGCTGGCTTACCGTGGCATCCGGGTTATTGTAGCTGGGCTGGATATGGATTTCCAGGGGAAGCCTTTTGGACAAATGCCGTTTATTATGGCCAAGGCCGATTATGTGACCAAGTTGCATGCGATCTGTATGCAATGCGGCAATATTGCCAATTATTCTTATCGCAAAATTCCTAACGAAGACCAGGTAATGCTGGGAGCAACGGATGTGTATGAGCCCCGGTGCAGGAAATGCTATAATGAAAAGAAATAAAAAAAGGTTTTATAAAGCTTTGCCTTTAATTTTTCCTTTGGCCTTTGTTTCAATTTCCATGCCCTGCACTTTGGTATGCATGTTCAAATCAAATTCACTATTTATTACAAGGCCGGTTTTGCTGTCAACAAATAAAGTCCCCGCCTGCTTCCCATTAATTTCCATATCAGCTTTATTAAGAGACTCTAGTTTAGATTTGGTCGTCAACGTCACATGATCGCCTTCTATTTCTTTAACCGTATATGTAATAACATTTTTTGCCGGCATCTTTCCACCGGTTGAATATGTTTTCTCCCAGCTATCTCCCACTTTTACTTCTTTATTGGGAAAAATGGTGAACACCTGCGCAAACTGATCTTTTATATTTTGTTCATTGAACTGATCTTTTAATGAAGCATACATCTGTCTCTTTATCTCCTCTCCCATCCCGGACGAATCAACAAT
>DASVOE010000044.1:0-7713 GCA_036383515.1 Chitinophagaceae bacterium
TGCAAAGAGGTTACCTGTTCTCCCAAATCCTGTCATCACTTCATCGGCTATACAGATAATATCCTGTTGTTTTAATTCACACAGCAATTCATTCAACCATTCCGCATCATACATATTCATACCACCAGCACCCTGTAATAATGGTTCATAAATAAAACAGGCGATTTTTTCCCATTCACTTTTCACCATTGACCATTCACTACCGGGTTCAATAAAAATTACTTCAAACAAATAATTTTCAAAAGCTAAAGTAAAAACACCCCTGTCGCTTACACTCATTGATCCAAATGTATCGCCATGATAAGAATTGCGTAAGGCCAGTATCCTGTTTTTTGTTCCTTGTCCTTTATTTCTTTGCAGTTGTATCGCCATTTTCAGCGCTACTTCTACTGCTGTCGATCCGTTATCACTGTAAAATATTTTTGAAAAATTTCCTGGCAATAAAGGCAACAATCGTTCAGCTAATTGCACAGCCGGTTCATGCGTGCAGCCGGCAAAGATCACATGCTCTAATTGTTTAGCCTGCTCATATATCTTTTCAGCAATATAGGGATGAGCATGGCCATGCAGGTTGGTCCACCAGCTACTGATCGCATCAATATATTTATTTCCTTTATCATCTACCAGGTAGGCAGCTTCGCCTTTTACTACCGGCAAAAGTGCAGGCATGTTTTTATGCTGGGTATACGGATGCCAGATCACGGCCTTATCCCGTTCAGCTAAAGAAAGTGAAACTTCTATACTCAATGGTTACTTTTATGGGCTCAAAACTACGGCAGGCCCTTGTTGCACCCGAATATATTTTCTATTACCTACTGGGTGCAACGAAACAGGTAAACCGGTTGTCAATTTTGCAATAGTACTATGGACGATCGCCAATTGGTAAAAGACTGCCTGAAGGGGAAACCCGAAGCGCAGCGGCAATTATATGAGCAGTATGCTAAAACCATGCTGGGGATCTGCTATCGCTATACCAAGTCGTTGAAGGATGCGGAGGACGTATTGCAGGAAGGGTTCGTGAAAGTTTTCCTGGGTTTGAAACAATACAAATTTGAAGGAGAGCTGGGGGGATGGATCAGGAGGATCATGGTGAATACGGCGCTCAATTTTTTGAAACGGAACCGCAAATACCGGGATGAAATGTTCTTTACCGAACAACCCCTGCACCCGGTAGCAGATGACAACCCCATTATCAATTTGCAGACAAAAGATTTAGCAGACATTATTCGCCAGTTGCCAAATGGCTATCAAACCATTTTTAACCTTCATGCCGTGGAAGGTTATTCGCATGTGGAAATAGGAGAGATGCTGGGTATCAGTGATGGCACTTCCCGCTCGCAATATGCAAGGGCAAGAGCATTGCTGATCAGTTGGCTGGAAGATATTTCGGTAGCGTATAAAAAAAAGAATTATGCCGGTAAATGAATTTGAGAAACAGCTGCAGCAAAAAATGGATGAGCTGAAGCTCCGCCCTTCCGGCCAGGTTTGGGAGGAAGTGGAGAAACGTATCCGTAAAGAAAAAAAACGGAGGTCTATTGTTTTATGGTTCTTACTGTTTGCATTGCTGTTGGGTGGCGGAACTACCTGGTACTTTATACAAGATGACAAAACTGATACTACTATTGTTGAAAAACAAGTTGCTCCACGTAAACAAACAATTGACACAAAAGATAATGCTGTACCCGTAATAAATGAGGCAAAGCAACAACCTTCTACTAGTACTATTAACAACAATAATAAACCTGCTACATCTGCTGGCAATTCTTCTGCATCCGGTGGCCTGCCCGTTAGTATAGGGAAGAAAACAATAACACCACAGAAAATAAAAGAGACAGGCAGCGAAACAAGGGAATTATTTACCACTATCAATAGCAATAAGAAACAGGAAAAGGAAATAAGAAAAACATCTTTGATAAAAGATGAAATCGTTTCAATGGATATTACAGCAGGTCAAAAGAAAAAAAGTAACAACGATAACAAGCCCGTTCAAGTGAATAGAGCGCCTGTTATTATTGGTAAAACCAACGATACGGTAGCGAAAGCCATTGAACCAACTTTAATTGAAACAGATAAACCTGAAGAAATTAAAGAGACCGCATCCACTGATTCAGTAATAGCAACAACTATTGAAATAGTGAAGCCGGCAATTGACTCAATTGATAAAAAGGAAGAATCAAAAGCAAACCTTTCTCTGAAAAAGAAAAACAAATGGCACTGGGGTGTTTCTGTGCTGCCGGGAATATCTCACACTGTGCAGGGTAAATTATTTAGCGGCTTATTTGGGGAGCAAAAAAATGCAGATGCACCGTTCTCTACTCCTTCTGCAGTAACAGGCGGATTGTTAGTGCCTTTTGCGCCACCTGTATTGATCGAATCACCCACACCGGGATTTTCGTTTGACATCGGGTTGATTGCACAGCGACCGGTTTCTAAAAGACTGGACTTCGGCGCCGGCATTCATTATTCTTATATCAGCACAAGAGTAAAAGTGGGCAATAAAGTGCAAACAAACCGACAGATTAATAATAATTATAGTTCCTCGGTAACAGTCAATAGTTATTACAGGGCCAATGCTGCATACCCGAATAATGGAGGCCAGGTTTATACTAACCAGTATAACCTCGTTGGCCTTTCGGCATCCCTATCATGGAAACTTATCCAAAAGAAAAATTTCAGCCTGAGCTGGGATAATAGTTTTATGGGTAGCAGGATCGTCAGCACCAACGCTTTGTTATACGATGGCAGCCTTCGGGGATATTATAAAGATTTGAATGCGTTCCGGAAAACACAGTTGTTTATGGCTACTGGTTTTACCATCCCTGTTATAGAGAAAAATAAATTTACTCTTTCACTGTATCCATCCATTTCGTATGGACTTACCCCTGTATTGAAACACAGCAGCAGCATGAATTCTCATTTTGTCAATTATGGTATCGGGTTAAAACTTTTAATTAAGTAACACTATTATGCAACGGTTGATTTGAGACGGTTGTCAGCTTTTTCAAACCAACGTATATGAGAAAGATTTATTTGCTGACCGTCGTTTTACTCACTACGGTATTTCTTTCATCCTGTCTGAAAGATAAACTCACCAAAACCTATACGGTGCTGGAACCTGTTTACAGAACAAAAACAGAAGTTTTAGCTGATATTAAAAGCAGCGCTGCCAGAACCATCACAGATCCCGGTAAATTGTACTACTATGGCAATTATATTTTTTTAAACGAAATAAACAAAGGCGTTCATATCATTGATAATGCCGATCCTGCCCGCCCTGTTATCAAAGCATTTATAAACATACCCGGCAACCTTGATATTGCAGTAAAGGGGAATATGCTGTATGCCGATTTGTTTACTGATATGGTAACGGTGGATATTACCGATCCGTTGAATGCAAGGTTAGTAAAAGTAATCCCAGCCATCTTTCCCGAACGGCAATATGGAAATGGATTTACTGCTGATAATAGTAAAGTGATCGTTGACTGGATTGAGAAAAAGATAACAGTTGCGGTTGATAATGTTGATGATGTAAGACCCCCTTGTGCTTCTTGTATGGTCTTCTTTTCGAACAGCCAGGGTAGCACTGCATCAACAAAAAGTGGAGCAGGAGGTTCTATGGCAAGATTTGCAGTCGTTAATAACTATATGTATGCAGTAAATGCCAGCAGTATTATAGTGGTTGATGTTACAGCAGCTGATCAGCCCATTCGTAAAGGAACGTATAGTGCCGGCTGGAATATTGAAACCATCTATCCCTTCCGGGACAAATTATTTCTTGGTTCTTCCAGTGGCATGTTTATCTATAGTATTGCTAATCCTGCAGTGCCGGCAAGAGAAGGAATGGCAGCTCATTTCCGTGCCTGCGATCCGGTAGTGGCAGATGATAACTATGCGTTTGTCACCCTACGTTCTGGTAATTTTTGCCAGGGCACCAATAATCAGCTTGATATAGTGAACGTACAGAATGTGATGAGTCCAACGATCATAAAAACATACCCGATGACCAATCCCTTTGGCCTCGCTAAAGATGGTCACCTGTTATTCATCTGTGATGGAAAAGATGGGTTGAAGGTTTATGATGCAACGGATGTGCAAAGCCTGAGATTGATTAAACGTATTGGCAATATGGAAACCTATGATGTGATTGCCGGCAATAATAAATTGATATTGGTGGCTAAGAATGGATTGTACCAATATGATTACAGCGATGCAAACAATATCCGTCAATTGAGTAAGATCAGCGTAAATAGATAATAATAGTATGAAAAAAAGATACGGCTTATTTGTTTTGATATTGATGGCAACCCAGTTGCAGGCACAACACGAAAAAAAATCAACAGGCTCCGGGAATTATTTTACAACACAAGTTTTTGCTGGTTTACTCGAAGGTGAAAACGGTTCTTCGTTCCAGGTTCAAACAATCAACGGTATAAAACATAAATCCTGGTTTGCCGGGTTGGGTACCGGCCTCGATTACTACTTATACCGGTCCGTACCTCTTTTTATTTCCGTCAATAAATCGTTTAAACCGGGAACGAATAGTTTTTTTATCCAGGGTGATGGAGGGTTGAATTTTGCATGGATAGAAAAAGAGATCAACCGCTTCAACGATGTAATCAGTGATAAATTCTCTCCGCATTTATATTGGAATGGGGCTATTGGTTTTGCGAGTGGCAAAAAAAATGCACTGATGGTGAGTTTGGGCTATTCTTATAAACGTCTCGAAGAAATAAAAGAGAGAGCAATGTTTTGTACAAATCCTCCCTGTTCTCCTATGGTGGAAAATTATAACTATCGTTTGCGAAGAGTGAGCCTGCGGGTAGGCTGGCAATTCTCAGCTTACTGATCGTCTGGTTTTATAAACTTCAGGTTGCGTTGTATGCCTTTGAATTTAGCACGGCTCAATGGAGAATTTTTAAAGGCGGTTTTAAATTTTTCTTCTGTCATGGCTTCCCACTCAGCAGTTGAAAGATTTAATATTTCAGGCACAGGAGTAAAGCTTATTTCGGAAGTTGATTTGGCAAACCGGTTCCAGGGACAAACATCCTGGCAGGTATCGCAACCAAACATCCAGCCATCAAGTTTTCCTTTCATCTCACCCGGTATCAGCATTTCTTTTAATTCGATGGTGAAATAAGAAATGCATTTGCTCCCATCTACCACTTTGTTAGGTAAGATGGCATCGGTAGGACAGGCATCTATGCAGCGGGTGCAATTGCCACAATAATCCTTTGCAAAAGGATCGTCATATTCCAGTTCAAGATCAGTAATGAGTGTCGCAATAAAATAAAAAGAGCCGTTTTGTTTGGTCAGCAGGTTTCCATTCTTTCCTATCCACCCGAGACCACTGCGTTGTGCCCAAGTTCTTTCCAGCACCGGGGCGCTGTCTACAAAGCCACGACCATGTATTTCACCAATATTCTCTTTGATTGCTCTAAGCATTGCATTCAATTGTGTTCTTATTACTTCATGATAATCGTGACCAAAAGCATACTTTGCTATTTTGGGAGCTTCGGATCGCTGTTGCTCTTCTGGATAATAATTTTTTAAAACGGTGATCACTGACCGGGCGCCTGGTACTAACCTGGTGGGATCAATGCGGAGGTCAAAATAATTTTCCATGTATTGCATCGTGCCCTGCATGCCTTTATTCAACCATTGTTCCAGGCGGCGGGCATCTTCATCCAGCGGAACGGCCCTGGCTATGCCACAATAATCAAAGCCCAGGGAGGCTGCTGTTTTTTTAATAAAGGCGGTATTTTTTCCAATGATGCTCACCACATTACCTGCAATTTTAACGATAAACCCTTAGTTGTCTTTAGAAAAGAAGTCAAAGTGACTTTTTTTATGTAAAATTGGTATTACTGATTCCATGTAATATTAACTATAACCACCAGCTATGAGAAGAAAACTTTTATTCTTATTTGTTGTTTCATTCGTACTTCAACTTTCCTCGTTTTCGCAATCAGAAAAGACAAAGATCAAATTTGGTAACGTGACCGAAGCGGATTTCAGTAAAAAAGTATACGAGGTTGACAGCAACGCCAGCGCTGTGGTGATTGCCGATGTTGGCTCGAGCGATATTGAAGGAAATACTAAAGGATGGTTTTCGCTGGTTTACAAGCATTATAAAAGAATGCATATCCTTAATAAGAATGGTTATGATATTGCTAACGTATCTATCTGGCTTTATGCCGATGGTTCTGATGAAGAGAAACTGGACAGACTCAAAGCAGTTACCTATAACCTGGAGAATGGGAAAATAGTAGAAACAAAACTCGACGTAAAGACCAGTGTATTTAAAGACAAGATCAATAAAAACAGGGTTATTAAAAAATTCACTTTCCCGAATGTGAAAGAGGGAAGTATCATCGAATATGAATACACAATTGTTTCCGATTTTCTGCGCAACCTGCAGCCCTGGGAATTCCAGGGGACTTACCCACGGCTGTGGAGCGAATATAATTTAAGCCTACCTGCATTTTTTAGTTATGTGTTTTTATCGCAGGGATATTTGAAATATGATATCAATGAAAAAAAAACGGGCAAGAATACTTATAATATAGGTATATCAGAGGGAGCAGGCCCAACGGAACGTATCAGGGTGGAATCAAACATAACGGATTACCGCTGGGTCATTAAAAATGTGCCGGCTTTAAAGGAAGAACCTTACACATCCACCGTTGATAATTATACTGCTAAGATCGAATTTCAGTTATCGGAATACCGGGAGCCTTTGCAATACAGAAGTTTTATTGGCACATGGTCAAAATTATCAGACGATCTGATGAAGGCAGAATATTTTGGACTTCCCATTACAAAAGATAATGGATGGTTGGGTGATATTATTAAACCCCTGGTAGCAGGCGTTAACAGCCAGCAGGAAAAAGCAAAAAAAATATATACCTGGGTGAGAGATAATATAACCTGCACTGATCATAATGATGTGTACATGAACCAGGGATTGAAGAATCTTGTGAAAAGCAGGAATGGATCTGTTTCTGAAGTAAACCTGCTACTGGCAGCGATGCTAAAGCATGAAGATATTGTAACCGATCCTGTGCTGCTGAGTACAAGGACCAATGGATTTATATACCCGCTTTACCCGCTCATGAGTCGGTTTAATTATGTCGTCTGCAAAACCACCATTGGAGATCAAACTTATTTTCTTGATGCCAGTGAGCCCAGGTTAGGATTTGGATACCTGCCCCTGCGTTGCTACAATGGTCCGGCCCGTATTGTAGATCAGTATGGTAC
Source organism: Chitinophagaceae bacterium (assembly GCA_036383515.1). Lineage (GTDB taxonomy): Bacteria > Bacteroidota > Bacteroidia > Chitinophagales > Chitinophagaceae > CADEDV01. The sequence continues at coordinate 7,258 of DASVOE010000044.1, forward strand.
AGCGATAGAACTTACTACTGATTCATTACTGGAGAGAAAAGTTACTACCGTGTTTATGATCAGCGATGAAAAAGGAAATATGGTGGGCAGCATGCAGCAATTGCCAGGATATTACGAGTCTTATTCATTACGGGAGAAGGTCAAAGAAAAAGGCCAGGAAGATTTGATAAAAGATATCCAAAAAAACTTTGGCTCAACGGTAAGTATAAAAAACGCAAAGATTGATTCGCTGGACAAATACGAACATCCCATCCTGCTGAGTTATGATTTTGATATTACGGACGAGAAAGAAGATATTATCTACTTTGATCCCATGTTGGGTGAGGGATATAAAGACAATCCCTTTAAATCGGCCGAACGTTTTTATCCTGTAGAGATGCCTTACAAAATGGATGAGGTCTATAGTTTGCAGATGGAAGTGCCTGCAGGATATGAAGTAGATGAATTGCCAAAGCA
>DASVOE010000045.1:0-1519 GCA_036383515.1 Chitinophagaceae bacterium
AATCAATCATCTTTGCACTATAAGCCAAATATTAGGGATTCAATCATCTTTGGCCTTCAGTGCAAAGATGTATGATTACCTGATGAATATCTTTGGCCTGTAGTGCAACGATGAACAGGTATTGAGATGAACATAACCAACTGGTGATACAAATGAATATCTTTGGCTTGTAGTGCAAAGATGAATATTTGATTCAAGACGTATATTGATTGATGTTATAGGGATAAAATATTGATGATGGACTTTTAAATCTTAGAAGATAGTAAAATTCTTTCTCTACTTGACTCTTCTAATGGATTGTTGTTTCCGCTGCAGTTGTTGATCTAAAACTTGTTGTCTATTATATTTTATCAGATTTTTTCCTGCTTAAGACTAATGATAAATTGTTGTATATTATCTTAGTCATAATATTCTTTACTGGGCTAGTTGAGCTCACCCTTTTTGTTCCATTTTTCTAAGGAGACGAGAATCTAGCGGGAACTAGTCGGGGTACGGAGTGATATTTTCAGTCAGTGGTGTTAGCAGTCCTCACTATTTTATAAAATAGTGTGATAATAATTATAATAAGGACTCCTTTTGAGTTTGTATACTCTCTAGTAGAGAATATTTGTATTCAAACTCACAGTATATGTGTTGTCATATTTTGCACGATAATTGTATTACTGAGGTTATATTTGTTTTTGTACCATCTATTTGGCGACTCAGAATGGGTGATGTATACCTGTTTTGGGGGCGTCACAGTTGTTATCAAAGCTTAGGGATATGATCCTTGGCTGAGATGTGAGACAAAGCACTAGGAGGGGAGAGACGGGGAATTTCCTTCGCTAGTATGACCTGACTAAGTTTATTTGGTATTTATTTGGTCGGTCAGAGTATAGGGATAATATATGACATGACTATTAACCCGTGTTTTATGGCAGCATTTTAGAATGGCAGCTGAGAACGTTAATAATAGAGTGAATCAGACCGTGGAGACACCTTTGATCACCACCCAGGGGAACGTGAAACAGGAAGGTAATATTCCTCCTGTAAACAACGTTACCGAGCAAACGATGAATGATGGAATGTTTAGGAGCTTTTTGCAGTTCATGCAAAACCAGACGAGGGAGACTAGTGCACAAAATACGGGTGGAAATGCTAGCAATGCGCGGCTTGTCACAGCCAAGCAGTTCAAAGAGTTGGGACCACCGGAATTTAAGGGAAAGCCGGATCCGATCATGGCGGAAACGTGGGTCAAGCAAATTACCAAGATATTTGATGTCTTGGGATGCACGGAGGAACAGAAGGTTCCATTCGCCACCTTTATGTTTCGCGGTGAGGCAGACTACTGGTGGGAGTCTGTGAAGCGTACCCAGCCTGACGCACTCAACATGTCCTGGGAAACATTTCAGAAACTGTTCAATGACAAGTACTTTCCTGAAAGTATTCGTCATATGAAGGAGGTGGAGTTTATCAGACTGGAACAAAACAACATGACGGTGTCCCAGTACGAGGCGAAGTTTGCAGAGTTATCCAGGTT
>DASVOE010000046.1:0-21596 GCA_036383515.1 Chitinophagaceae bacterium
AGCCGCTTAGTTTCCGCGGGGCTGTTGCTCCTTCAGGCCCTTTATCCAGCTGGTGGAAAGGATGGACAAAATTTAATTATAACTAATCGGTATCATCTTCCTTGTTATGTTCTATATGCAGCGTTCCGCACTGGCGGAACGTTTTGCATTTAATAGTAAGATAATCTCGCCCTAATAGTTCGATAACAAATCGCTTTCATCTTTGCAACAGCTCTTTCCATCCATCGTCCCATAGCATTCCAGATGTGTTAGTAATCGTTACTATCGGGAAAATTTCTCATGCAGTACCACCAGGCGATTCCGGTATTTACCGGAAAGGTCCTGGTGGTTTTTTATTTACACCGGTAAAGGAATTGAGTATTAAACTTCTTCGAAGAGAGCAGAGACTGCTGCATTGGTTTCAGACAAATTAAAAATATGATCGAGACATTGCGGGATCGTGTTGCTATAATCTTTCTGAATAGCCGGGGCGTTGCAGATCCAGTTATAAAAATGAGTGCTAAAATATTCATCAATATCCGGCAGTGTAGTTATTCCGAGCTGTTTTAATGCAGCCGCATTGCATTGCTGTTCATACTGGCCCCGGATAGGTCTGGCCATGAATTTTTTACCAAGCTGTAAGGCTTCTGCCGGTGTTTCAAAACCGCCGCCACTGATGAGACCGCTGCAATGAATAAGACTGTTATTGAACAATTGTTTATTAACCGGGAGGAACGTCATGTTCCTTTCCTGCCGGATGGTGGATGACTGTCTAGAAAATATTTCAAACCGGAATGCTGGAAATGCCTGGAATATTTTTATCAATTCCGGTTCACAATACGAGGGAAGGTAAACCGTGATATAATTTTTATCAGTGGGCACCGCATTGCAGATTTCTTTTTTTACCACAGCTCCGAATATGAAATCATCATACGATTCAAAATGAAGACCTACCTGCTGCGTTGCTTTTACATATTGTTTCAATAGCCATTCTCCCGCCCTGCTTTTTTTAGCAGGGCGGGGGGTGGCCGGAGATAAGAAACTAGCCTGGTGACCAAAATGAATTGAAGGCATCTTTTTTCTTGCACAGGCCGCCGATGTGATGTAATCAAAATCATTTAATATGAGATCATATTTCTCTACGGGCAATTGTTTTATTTCTTCACGGACCCTGATGGGATGAATTTCTTTTATCATTTGCCAGTAGTTGAGACCTCCGTGACAATTGTAATATAAACTGATCCCTTTGCTACGGTATTTTATGGGAGCATCCAGTTGCAGGTTACTATTGTCGCCACTCAAAAAAATATCCACTTCACCATACTGTTGCAGGTAAGGTAATAATTCCATGGCCCTGCTGATATGACCATTACCGGTGGCCTGTACGGCATAAAATATTTTCATGTGTTTATTTTTTGTTTTTTGGTTACATGGATCCGATAGCTATCGGATTCGCCAACTAATCATCACGGTTGCTGATCAGCATTATGATGGCTCATTTCATGATAAAAGATTTTGTTTGTTTATGCTTCCAATGAATGCAGGTAAAAACTGATCTCGTTGGTCAATACATCTGTTGCTGTTATTGTTTCTTTACCTGTTTTTTGCGTTGTTACTTCGTTATACTGGTAAATATGCCAGGCTTTGTTATAATATTCCAATGCTGTCAGGTGTTCGATCCAGTCGCCTGCATTGAGATAGGTTACTTTTCCTTTTTCAGATTCAATGACTCGTTGTTGTGGCTGATGAATATGCCCGCAGATCACATAGTCATATTTTTTTTCAATGGCCAGTTCGGCCACCAGGGTTTCAAATTCATTGATGCGCACGATAGACTTGTTTATCTGTTCCATCACCCTTTTGGAAAGTGATATCTTTTCTTTACCGATCATTTTCATAAAGCGATTGATGATGCGGTTGAACCCGAGTAAGGCTGCATAACCATTGCTGCCCATCCTTGCCCAGAACTTCGCTCCACCTTTGGTGGTATTATCAAATGCATCACCATGAAAGATCCAGGTGATCTTTCCATCTATTTCGATCAGCATCTTATCTACGATCTGCAGATGTCCTAATTGCAGGTCGGAGTAGCGTCGCAGCATTTCATCATGATTGCCGGTAATGTAAACCACCCGTGTGCCGGTAGCCAGCAGCTGAAAAATTTCTTTGATGACAGCCATGTGGGACGAAGGGAAATAATGTTTGCTGAATTGCCATACATCAATGATATCACCATTAAGGATCAGTAACTGTGGTGATATGCTTTTAAGATAAGTGAGTACCTCGGCGGCACGGCTACCATACGTTCCTAAATGAAGATCAGAAATGACGGCAACATCAACGGTTCGTTTTTGCATGAGTGCGGTTTTATAAATGTCCGCACTTACTATAAACTCAATCTTTCCGGGAGATTAATATCGGATGATCTTATTGTAAAGAAAATATTACCTGCGAAAGTGTTATTTTGTCGTAAATCACCTGTATGCGCTTCCTGTCTTTTTTGCTCCTGGTTTTTTTCTGTTCGTGTAATAGTTCCGGCTTTCAAAAAAAAATAGCCGGCAGCGATAGCCTGGTGATCAACTTTTATGGATCCGGTATGGATTCAATTATTAAAACAGTTACCACTACAGAGAAAAACGCTATTAACCGGCTCAGCCAGTTTATAGATTCAAGATCTACTGAGCAATTCAAATGTGGCTACGATGGAAATATGATTTTTTATTCAAAGGGAGAAGCCCTGCTTCCCATTGCCTTTAAATACAAGGAAGCAGGCTGCCGTCACTTCTTGTTTGAACTGGATGGAAAACTGGTGAGCACAGCTATTAATAATGAAGCAGCTGATTTTTTGCAAAGTCTGGAAGAAGGGGAAAATACCTATTGAAACTTCAAAATATTCTTTCAATCGTTTACGTATAAGTTAACTGCGCCATGTTACCTCAATGTTATCATTATCTCTGATAGCTATTATTTCATTTTTCATTAACGGTTCTTTCATCCCTGCATAAGACTGGCTTCACATTGCAATCAGATTTTTGCTGCCTTATATCATTTCAGCAACCAAAATCACTTATCATGGCAGCAACTCCTAATCCCGCTTTTAAAAAGTTCCGTTTATTGATTCTATTACTTGCGGTGTCATTCACAGCAATGGCACAGCGGACCGTAAGTGGTAAAATTTATTCTGATAGTCAGCAGCCTCTAGCCGGTGCTACTATATTGGTAAAAGGCACAACCAAACAGGTGATCAGTAATGTAAACGGCGAATTCAGCATTGATGCCGGTGACAACGAGATCTTAATCGTTTCCAATGTTGGGTACCTGCAAAAAGAATTGAAAGCCACAGATGCTTCGATTATTACATTGGTGCAGGATACTAAAGATCTTTCGGAAGTAGTGGTCACCGCATTGGGTATTAAAAAAGAAACCAAGAAACTTACCTATGCTGTGCAGGAAGTAAAAACAGCAGACCTGGTAAAAGCCAGGGAACCTAACCCTATTAATAGTCTGAAAGGTAAAGTGGCTGGTCTGAATGTAAATATCAATAATGAATTGCTTCGTCAGCCTTCTATCAATTTTCGTGGTGAAGGAAATATCCTTTTCGTGGTAGATGGGGTGCCTATCACTACAGATACCTGGAACATCAGTCCTGATGATATTGAAAGTTATACTTTCCTGAAAGGGCAAGCGGCTTCTGCTTTATATGGAAGTCTGGCCCGTAATGGCGCTATCGTTATCAATACAAAAAAGGGTACCAAAGACAAAAGAGGTGTTGCCATAGAGTTCAATTCGAGTACGATGTTCGATAAAGGCTTTTTGGCTTTTCCTATTTACCAGGATGAATATGGTCCGGGTTCAAGAGGTAAATATGCATTCAAAGATGGCGTAGGTGGCGGGTTAAATGATAATGATTACGATGTGTGGGGTCCCCGTTTTAATGGACAATTATTACCACAATATGATGGACAGGTTACTCCCGGTCAAACGTATACCACCAGTTTTGCTGATGGATCTTCTTTCACCGGTAATATAAAACCAACACCATGGATAGCCCGTGGTAAGGATAACATGAAGCGGTTTTTACAAACAGGTCTTTTATCTACCAATCATATTTCTGTTGCGGCCAGCGGCGATAAGTATGATCTGCGTTTTGGCATAGGTCATACATACCAGAAAGCGATCGTTCCCAATATGGATATGAATACAACGAACTTTAATTTAAGCGCCGGTTATGATTTTACGGATAAAATAAGAATGACTGCGGATATTAATTACAGTCGTCAATATTCCAAAAACTTTCCGGATGTAAACTACGGTCCCAATAGTATGATCTATAATGTAGTGATCTGGGCCGGTGCTGACTGGAGCATGGATGATATGAAGAATTATTGGCAGCCTGGTAAAATCGGTATCCAACAGATATATGCCGAATACCAACGGTATAACAATCCGTGGTTCATGGTGAAGGAGTGGTTGCGGCCGCATTATAAGAACGATGTATATGGATACATTTCGCTGAATTGGAAATTTGCCGATCATTTTGAGTTTGTGTATCGTCCCGGGATTTCTACGTATAATGTTTTCCGGCAGGAAAAAATGCCGGTGTCTGCCGGTGCATATGGCCGTGATGAAAGACTTGGCGACTACCGCGAAGACACCCGCAGTTTTTTTGAAGCCAACAATGAAGTACAGGTAAAATACAATAATAAGTTTTTCAATAAAATACTTAGTGTAGACGGATTTGTGGGCGGCAACATAAGAACAGCAAGATATAATGGCAATTTTGCAAGTACTGATTATTTAAGTGTGCCTGGTTTATATACCCTGGCTAATACGTTACGTCCGGGTAAAAGCGCTTCCATGTCACTGGAAAATCTTTTCCTCAGCACTTATTACTCTTTTGATTTTGGAATAGGCAAATATGTTTCCTTAAATACAACTGGCAGAGTAGATAAAACAAGTACGTTGCCCATTGGTAGCAATACTTATTTCTACCCTTCAGCAGGTATAGCAACGGCAGTATCCGATTACGTGAAATTGCCTTCCATCATATCCTTCCTCAAATTCAGGGGCTCCTATGCAGAAGGAAGAAATGCAGGTATTGTTGCTACTATCGGGCAACCTTCCGTAGGATTTGGTTCCGGCATCGGTTATGGTCAAAACTATACCACTCCTGTCAATATGGGAGTATATGATCTTACCAGCATCGGTTACAGTATTTCCAACAGCGGCACTTATAATAATGCGCTGGGTGCGTCTTATTCCAATGGATTGTTAGATCCTGCACTTACGGCTGATAATAAGAAAACAGCTGAAGCAGGAATGGATATCCGGTTTTTGAAGAACAGGATCAACCTGGATGTGACCTGGTTCCGTTCTAAATCAGAGTTGTTAAGTTACCGCACGGATATTATTTCCCAGGCTTCGGGTTATGATAATATACGGACCAATTTCGGCAGCTATAAAAATACAGGATGGGAGATCACGTTAGCAGGTAATCCTGTGGCTGCGAAAAACTTCAACTGGAATGTAAATGTGAACTGGGCCACTTTTGTACGCAAGTGGATCAAAAATCCATCTCCTGATGCATGGAGTAAAGATGGTTCACGTCTGGACCTTGTATATGGTGAAGGATTTATCCGCACGCCTGATGGTCAATTGGTGCATGGAAGTGATGGGTTGATGATGCGTTTCCGTGATGCAGGACAGGGGGGTGCTAAAAGAATATTCGGGCATGCTGATCCTGATTGGTCATGGGGCATTACAAATACCCTTGGTTATAAAGGATTCAAATTTACTTTTCAATTTGATGGTGTTGTTGGCGGTGTATTTCATGATTATGTTCGCCAGAAAACATTACAGGGTGGCCGTCACCTGGAAACGGCAACCGGTTTGTGGGGACAAAACCGCATTAATGATATAACCGGAGGATCGCTGGTGGCACCGGGTATAGTATTAACCGGGGGTAATATCGTTCTCGATCCTGTTACGGGTGAGATACTGAATTATAAGAACCTTACTGCAGCGCCTAATGCTAAAGCCACATCTGTACAGAATTATTCCAGCCGATATGCAAATATCCTGGAGATGAATATGATCAGTAAAACATTTGGTAAACTAAGAGAGATCACACTGACCTATCAGTTGCCTGCTGCCTTGCTGGGTAAATCCTTTATTCAAAAAGCTGAAGTTTCACTGGTAGGCCGTAACCTGTTATTATTTTTTCCTGAGAAATATAAAGATGTGGATCCTGACCAGTTTACACAGTCCAGCGCTTCTGACCTGCAAACACCAACCACCCGGCGTTATGGTTTCAACATCAACTTAACTTTTTAACTGTAAAAGTTTACAACAATGAAAAAAACATTTTATATATGCCTTGCAGCAATGGTATTAACATTTACATCCTGCTCGAAGCGATTTGAAGAATTACAAAACAATCCGAATATAGCAACTGCTGTTCCACCGAACCTGCTTTTCAACAGGCTGATCAATGGAATTTCCGGTGGCCTTGGCGGAGTGCATCCATGGGGATCTGTCTATCGTTATAACCAGTTCTATTGTCAGAACTACCAGTATTATGGCGATAACCAGTATAACTGGAACAACGGACCTTTCGATGTGTACACCGGTATCCTGAAGAACATAGATCAGATGGAAAAAGAAGCGGAAAGGGCAGCGGGCAATAATAAAACACCTTATCATGCTGTTGCTAAATTCCTGAAAGCTTATTATTACTACAATCTTACTTCATTGATGGGTGATGTGCCCATGAGTGAAGCGGTAAAAGCTTTGAATGGAACATTGCAACCAACCTATGACAAACAGAAAACCGTTTTCCTGCAAATATTGACCTGGCTGGATGAGGCCAATGCGGATTTTCTTACGTTGCAATCAGCTACAGGTCTTTCGCTGAAAGGAGATATTTTTTATAATGCAGATTATACGAAGTGGAGAAAGCTTATCAACAGTTTCAAACTCCGGATGCTTATTGCCCTGAGCAAAAAAGAAGCAGATGCAGAACTCAAGATCAAACAACGTTTTGCAGAAGTGATGAACAGCGCCGCCAGCTTCCCTAAGTTTGAAGGGATGGCTGATAATTTTGCTTACAAATATATCGCCAGTGTAAATAACTATTCTACTAACCCGGTGAGTTTTGGTTTTGACGCTTTGCGTTATAATATGGCAGAAACTTATGTAAAGAACAGCGCCGATTTAAAGGATCCCCGTATTCTTGCTACCTGCGAACCTGCGTGGAAACTGGTGAATGATAACGCATGGGCGCCTACAGATTTCAGGGCCTATGTAGCATCCGGCACCGGCGAATCGCAGGATATTATGGAAAGCAAAGCGATCTCTTATAAGATCAGTCATATTAACCGGTATCGTTATTACAGAACATTTACCGGCGAAGATTTTATTATTGTGGGTTATCCTGAAATGTGTTTCAATATTGCTGAAGCTATCAATCGCGGCTGGGTCGCTGGTGATGCAGAGCAGTGGTATAAAAAAGGTATCCAGGCATCTATTTCTTTTTATGGTATTGTTGAAGGTAGCAACACCGGTTATTATTTACCCATTGGTGCGTCTATCGGGCAATGGGTAACCGCCAGTTATAATTTTAACTTCAATACATGGTATGCGCAGCCTGCTATTGCTTATACAGCAGATGCGGCGGGTTTAAATAAGATCTTATTGCAAAAATACCTGGCGTTTTTCCAAAATTCAGGATGGGAGGCTTATTACAATTTTCGTCGCACCGGTGTACCAGCATTTTCAACTGGTATAGGGATCGGAAATAACGGGCAGATTCCTAAACGATGGACCTATCCCTCATCGGAGCAACAGCGGAATGCTACTAACCTTAAGGCAGCTTTGAGCACCCAGTTTTCCGGAGCAGATAATATTAACGGGGTGATGTGGCTTATCAATTAATAAAAGCTTTTCTCAGTGTGTAGTTTTATTCGCAAGCAATCGTAAGCAACGGCGGAACTTTTCAAAGTTTCGCCTCTTTACTATCCTCCTTATATTAACTTTAATTATGCGAATTAACAGACCCTCTTTAGCCCGCTTCGTTATTTGTTTTTTAGTTGCTACCTGTTCTTTTGCTATAATGGCACAGAGCCAACAGCAAACTATTTTGCAGGTGCCTGCAGGCCAGGCCGTTTGTAAAATTGATGACAAAGGGATTTCTGTTTTACCCAGCGGACGTTTTGTAACACCAGCTGGTGAGCTGATACGCATTACGCATGATCCTTTTGGCATGGCCATTTCGCCGGATGGTAAAAAAGCCGTGACGTTACATAATGGTGTTTTTACTGTTATTGATCTTGCTTCTTTGAATCATACGAGAATTCCTTCTTATGATGGCAAGATCGTATCACCATTATCTAATGGCTCTTTCCTGGGCGTAGCTTTTGCACCTGATTCAAAAACTATTTTTCTGAGTGGTGGAGATAATGGTGCAGTTATCATTTATGATATTTCGACATTACAACGCCTGGATTCTATTTCATTGAATGGTAAAATAAACGGCGAAGAGTTTGGCGATAGTTTTACTTCTGATCTTCTATTAAATGAAAATGAGTTACTGGTATTAGACAGGGGAAATTTCCGAATGGTGCGGATTGATCTCTCCAGTAAAAAAATAACTGCATCGATCAAAGTGGGTCGCCAGCCCTTTGGCCTGGCGCTAAGCCCTGATAAAAAAACAGCTTTCGTTGCTAATGTGGGTATGTATGCCTATCCGTTAGTAGAAGGAATGGATTCCGCCAACTACAATTCCATGATGATCAACTGGCACCCATACGCTGACAATACAAAAGCATCAATAGAAGGAACCGTCATAGATGGAAAGAAAATTCCGGGTGTGGGTAGTCCGTTATCCCCGGAGGCGATGAGTGTGTTTACGATTGATCTATCTAACAATAAAGTAATCAATAAATTTAAAACTGGTCACCAGGTGGGGCAGATGATCGAAGATGCAGAAGTGGTGGGTGGTGCCAGTCCTAATTCTATTGCGGTGGGCAGACAGTATGCATATGTAACCAATGCTACCAACGACAATATTTCGGTGATCGATTATAAAAAAGGCAAAATCATTTCACACATACCTATAAAAGCAGATAAGCAAATAGATAAATACCGTGGGTTATTACCATTCGGCATCACATTAAGTAAAGATGAAAAGACTTTGTACGTAGCGTTACTTGGGTTTAATGCCGTAGCCGTGATTGATGTGAGTACAAAACAAACAAGAGGATTGATACCGGCAGGCTGGGGACCTGCCAGGGTGTTATTATCAAACGATGAAAAAGAAATCTATGTGATCAGTTGCCGCGGCCTTGGAACAGGTCCTAATGGCGGCAATCATTTTGTAAAACCGTTACAGGGTACTTATATTGGCGATATACAATTGGCAACATTTCAAAAAATAAAAATACCGGATGCAAACCAGTTAGCTGTTTATACAAAAAGAACGATCAACAATACTATGCAGGCAGTGCGTGTAAAGGATGATGCGAGGAATCCACTGCCTGCATTGCCAAAACTAAGGCAATCGCCTATTAAATACATTGTTTATATCACCAAAGAAAACAGGACTTATGATGAAGTGCTGGGTCAAATGAAAACCGGCAGAGGCGATCTTACCCTGGCAAGATATGGGGTGAATGTAAATGTGTATGGTAAAAAGGATACGCTGAAAGTTAGTAATGCAGATGTGATGCCCAATCATACGAAGGTGGCCAATGAATTTTCTTACTCCGATAATTTTTATTGCGATAGTGACGCTTCTATTCATGGTCATCATTGGATGATGGGTGTGATACCGAATGAATGGGTGGAGACGAACTCCAGTGTAAATAAAACAGCCGGCCATTTTTCAAAAGCACCGGGTCGCCGTTTCCCGGGAAGTACCGGTAGTATGGATCCGGAAGATTATGCAGAGATCGGCGGACTGTGGGAAGCATTGGAAAGAAGCAACGTTTCTTTCTACAATTTTGGTGAGGCGAATGAAACAGCACATGTACGGGAAGAGTGGAATGATACTCTTACCGGCGCTGCTCACGCCGTGATGGTACCGATGCAAAAAGCATTGTGGAGCCGCACCTCACACAACTATGCGGGATATAATACAAACATACCTGACCAGTTCAGGATGGAACAGTTTGAAACCGAGTTTACAAAAAGGTGGATCGATGGAAAGGAAACGTTACCAAGTTTGATCACCATGCAGGTGCCTAACGATCACGGTGCAGGTACCAGGCCGGAAGATGGTTATCCTTATGTACATTCTTATATGGCGGATAATGACCTGGCAGTGGGAAGAATTTTACATTTTCTTTCCCGTACAAAATATTGGAAAAATATGCTTGTCATCATAACCGAAGATGATCCGCAGGGAGGAGTAGATCATGTGGATGCACACCGGAGTATATTGATGATGGCTGGCCCTTATGTAAAGAGAAATTATGTTTCTCATACCCATGCCAACTTTGGTTCTATTTTAAAAGTGATCTACAACATTCTGAACATAAATTATGTGAACCAGTATGATGTGACCGCATCACTGCTGAATGATTTTTTTACCAGTACACCCAATTACAGGCCTTATACTTTAGTGATGCCTGATAAGAGGGTATTTGATCCGCAGGCAGCTATGAAGCGCTATAATAAAACGATTGACTGGCGTAAAATTCAGCAGGGACCTAAGATGGATGATGAAGATGAGCAGCGGGAAGGGCATTATAAACAAAAATTAAATCAATAGGTATGAGATTATCCGGACTTGTTATATTAACGGCTGCTGGTTGTTTGTTGTCTTTTACCGGGACAGCCCAAAAAAAAGTAACCCTGCCCAATGGCTGGACATTGTCACCGGTGGGACGTTCACTGCCCTTAGGTGATCTGCCGCTCAACATCGCTGTATCCCCATCCAAAAAATGGATAGCGGTTACTAATAACGGGCAAAGTGTTCAGAGCATTCAACTGGTGGATGTAAAAGCAGGGAAAGAACTGGCCAGGGTGATTGTACCTAAGTCATGGTATGGATTAAAATTCAGTGCCGATGAAAAATTTCTATATGCCAGCGGTGGTAATGATAACTGGATATTGAAATATACTGTAGCGAATAAAAAATTAATACTGACAGATAGTATTAAACTCGGGAAAAAATGGCCGGAAAAAATTTCACCTGCAGGAATAGAGTTGGATGACCTGGCCAAAAACATGTTCATTGTTACTAAAGAGAATAACTCTTTATACATCGTAAACCTTGTGGACAAACAAATTATTCATCAGCAGGATTTAGGAGAACCAGCTTATACCTGTTTGCTGTCCGGCAATAAGAAAGAGCTCTATATCTCCTTATGGGGCGGAAAGAAAGTACTGGTTTTTGATATAGCCGCAAAAAAGATCATTTCCGAAATAAACGTGGGCGAAAACCCAAACGAATTATTATTATCTCAAAATGGCAAACATCTTTTTGTTGCCAATGCTGGTGATAATTCTGTTTCTGTGATTGACATTGCCCAGCGCAAAGTGCTGGAGGTATTGAATGCAGCTCTGTATGCCAATGCACCTACTGGTTCTGCCAGCAATGGTTTGGCGCTGAGCGAAGATCAAAAAACGTTATATGTGGCGAATGCAGATAATAATTGTCTCGCTGTATTCAATGTAAGCAAACCCGGCTTTAGTCAGTCAAAAGGATTTATACCCACGGGTTGGTATCCTACCAATGTGAAAGTGATCGGCAAAAAAATCTATGTTTCTAATGGGAAAGGATTTACTTCTTTATCCAATGTAAAAGGCCCGGACCCTTCTAAAAAAGACCAGGAAGTCAATTACCAGCAGGGTGATTATAAAAGACAGCAAAGCAAGATCCAGTATATCGGCGGCCTTTTTAAAGGAACGTTGAGTATTATTGATGAACCTTCAGTTGCTAAACTGGCTTCATATTCAAAAACTGTTTATGAAAATACACCTTATACTAAAGAAGGAGAGCTGCATTCAAAAGGTGAAGCAGGTAATCCCATTCCAATAAAAGTGGGTGACCCATCGCCTATTAAATATGTGTTTTATGTGATTAAGGAAAACAGGACCTATGACCAGGTGCTGGGTGATGTGGCTGAAGGTAACGGCGATACCAGCCTGGTATTATTCGGTGAAAGGATAACTCCAAACCAGCACAAACTGACCAAAGAATTTGTATTGCTTGATAATTTTTATGTGGATGGTGAAGTAAGTGCAGACGGTCATAACTGGAGCACTGCTGCTAATGCCAATGATTATTTAGAAAAAACATGGCCTACCAATTATGGCGGCCGAGGCGGACAGTATGATGCGGAAGGTAATCGTGAAATTGCCAACCCTGACCGTGGTTTTATCTGGGATTATTGTAAACGGGCCGGTGTAACGTACAGAACATATGGAGAATTTGCAGATGATTATAAGGCCAATATCAGCGTACTGGAAAATCATTTTTGCCCTTATTATACCAGTTGGGATGAAACCGTAAGAGATACTACAAGATTTTATCAATGGAAAAGAGAGTTTGATTCTATGTTAGCTGTTAATGCGGTTCCAAGATTTAATTCCTTGCGGTTTATCAACGATCATACAGAGGGACAAAAAGTGGGTCGCCCCACTCCGTTTGCCCATGTCGCCGATAATGACTGGGCCTGTGGATTGTTTGTTGAATATCTATCCAAAAGCCCGATCTGGAAAGAGACCGCTGTTTTTATTATTGAGGATGATGCACAGAATGGCCCTGATCATGTAGATGCGCATAGAAGTACAGCTTATGTGGCGGGTGGGTTTGTAAAAAGAAAACTGGTGGATCATACCATGTATTCTACTTCTTCCATGTTGCGCACGATTGAATTGATATTGGGTTTACCTCCAATGAGCCAGTATGATGCTGCTGCCGAGCCGATGTGGCGATGTTTTACTTCAACTCCTGATCTCACACCCTTTCAATCTGTAGCTGCTAAAGTGGACATTACGGAAAAAAATACAAAGAACACTGCCAGTGCCCGATTAAGCGAAACTTTTGATTTCAGTAAAGAAGATCGGATCCCTGACCTTGTTTTCAGTGAAGTAATATGGAAAGCAGTGAAAGGAGAAGAAAGTGTTATGCCTGCGCCCCGTCGAAGTGCTTTTGTAAAAATGGTAGAAAAAGAAAATGATGATCAATAATAAAATGAAGAGAGTAGTATCTGTTATATCCTTATTGCTGGCAGTTATAGCTGTTGCAGGACAACAACCCGCCCATGAAAAAAAAGACAGCGCTACCCGTTCATTGGATGAAGTAGTAGTGACGGCCCAGCGGCATGAATACCAAAGTTTGGTAGTGCCTTATTCCGTAAATGTTTTATCACAATCATCCCTGGCCGAAATAAACCCCCGCTCTGTACCTGAAGCCTTAATGGGAATGAACGGAGTGTTTGTT
Source organism: Chitinophagaceae bacterium (assembly GCA_036383515.1). Lineage (GTDB taxonomy): Bacteria > Bacteroidota > Bacteroidia > Chitinophagales > Chitinophagaceae > CADEDV01. The sequence continues at coordinate 13,427 of DASVOE010000046.1, forward strand.
CAAAAAACAAATCATGGGGGTGGTTCTGCTTTCATCAGGGGTCTTACCGGGAATCAGACGCTCCTGTTGGTGGATGGCATCCGTTTAAATAATTCCACATTCCGGTATGGCCCTAATCAATATCTGAACACGATTGACAGGTATATTATCAAAAGGATTGAAGTAGCCAGGGGAACCGGTTCAGTCCAATATGGAACGGATGCGATAGGTGGTGTGTTGAATATTCTCACCCGTGAACCTGGCTTTGCAGCTAATAAATCTTCATTACATGGTAGCATGACCGGTAAATATATGTCGAATGATATGGAGAAGACCGTACGGGGTGAAGCTGAATATTCAGGCAAACGCTCTGCACTGATCACAGGAATTACAAAAAAAAGTTTTGGTGACCTGGTGGGGGGAGATACAGCCGGCAGGCAATCTCCTTCAGGGTACGAGGAATGGTCATTTGATATCAAAACAAAATTTCTGCTGAAGCAAAATATACAGTTAACGATAGCGAACCAGTTTTTGCAGCAACGAAACGTTCCTGTCTATCATAAAGTAGTATTGGAGAATTTTGCGATCAATGAAATGGATCCGCAGCAACGGCTATTGAGTTATGCAAGAATGAATGTACGGGGCGTATCTAGTTTTTTAAAAGAAACAGAACTAACACTTTCATTCCAGCAAAGTATCGAAGGTCGCAACAGCCGGAAGAACGGGTCTTCTGCTTTACGAAGAGAAAGGGATGAAATCAATACGATCGGTTTAACTGCAGATATTTTTTCTGAATTTAATAAAGCATGGACAGCCAATTCAGGTATTGAGTTGTATTACGATAAAATAGGAAGCACCCGCAAAGATATCAATACACAAACCGGGGAGTCTTCCTTTCTACGGGGTTTATACCCGAACGATTCACGGTATGGTAATTATTCTATCTATTCATTGCATCATTTTCATACAGGTAAATGGGTTATTGATGTCGGCTTGCGGCTCAATACTTTTGACATCCGCATCAGCGATACAACACTTGGGGATGTAAAAATTTCTCCTTCCGCCGTAGTAAGTAATGCAGCAGTAATGTACCAGTTTAAGCCCCGTCAAACAGTGTATGCCTCGTTCAGCAGTGGTTACCGGGCGCCCAATATTGACGATATGGGAACATTGGGTATTGTGGATTTTCGTTATGAAATGCCTGCATATGATCTGCAACCCGAAAAATCAAAACATACTGAACTGGGCTATAAATTCCAGGCAAAAAAATTTAGCGGAACTATTGCCGCTTATTATATGCACCTGGCACATCTGATCACAAGAGTAAAATCAGGCGGACAAATTATTAACGGTTATCCTGTTTATCAAAAAGAGAATACTGAAGCGGCTTATATCAAAGGAGTTGAAACAGAGTTAAGCTGGAATGTGATAAAGGAACTTAACATTAGCGGAGGGATCGCTTATGCTTATGGTCAAAGTTTAAGTAAGCAGGAACCATTGCGTCGAATACCACCCTTGAATGGAAGATTGACGGCCGTATACAGAAAAAATAAATGGTTTGCAGCAACGGAGTTTCAATTTGCTTCTTCCCAAAAAAGATTAGCACAGGGCGATAAAGATGATAACCGTATTCCTATAGGCGGCACCCCGGGCTGGCAGGTGATCAATTTGTATGGGGGATATACAATAGCAGCCGTTCAGATCAATATCGGGTTACAAAATTTATTCAATGAAGATTACCGTACACATGGTTCAGGTATCAATGCTGTGGGACGCAGTGGCTTTATATCAATTGCAGTAAAAATCTAATAAATATGCAACAAGAGCTGGCAGAAAAGATAACTGAAGAAATTTTTTCCTTGTATGAAAAATATGGCAGTGCAGATTATATCGGTGAACCTGTATCTCAACTGGAGCATATGTGCCAGGCTGCGCAGCTGGCAGAAGCAGAAGGGTATGATGAAGAAGTAATATTGGCTGCTTTTTTTCATGATATTGGTCACCTGTGCGAACATATCATGGCAGTTAAACAAATGGATGGTTATGGTGTGCAGGATCATGAAACTTTAGCAGGTAATTATTTGCGGCAAAATGGATTTTCAGAAAAGATTGCAAGGCTGGTTGAAAATCATGTGGAAGCGAAACGGTATCTCACTTTTAAGTATTCCGGGTATTATCATCAACTTTCCGAAGCCAGTAAGATAACCCTGGAACAGCAAGGTGGTAAAATGGATGAAACTGAAGCTGATTTTTTTGAAAGGGATAGTCTGCATCCATTATATATTAAACTGAGGCAGTGGGATGATAAAGCAAAGCTGGAACAACAACCCCTTCCACTTTTACAGAAGTATAAAGACATGGTATTACGCCATCTTTTCCAGAATTAAGGATTTGTTCATGTTACCTTAACCAGCAGGGCATAATCAAACCGGTACTTTGATAAAAATATTTTATGAATATCAAAATGGCCGTGTTTGATATGGCAGGTACTACTGTAGCCGACGACAATTTTGTTGCCAAAGCATTCCAGGAAGCATTCCGGAAAAATAAAGTGGAAATAACCATAGAAGATGTAAATCCATTAATGGGTTATCACAAACCACTGGCTATCCAGATCGTATTAGAAAGAGCAGGTGTTGATTTTGATGAACAGCTAATAGACCAGGTACATACAGATTTTGAAAACGAAATGATCGATTTTTATGAGTATTCATCTGAAGTAAAGCCATTGCCCGGAACGGAAGAAGCGTTTCAATACCTGAAAGAAAAGGGAGTTTATATTGCCCTGAATACTGGTTTTTCCAAAGATATTGCTGATACAATAATGACACGTTTTCAATGGAAAGAAAAAGGATTGGTGGATGATTACATTGCCAGTGATGAAGTAGAAGAAGGAAGACCTGCATCTTATATGATCCATGAGCTGATGACAAGGGCGGGAGTGGACGATGCTTCTTTAGTAGCTAAGATCGGAGATACAGCTGTTGATATACAGGAAGGTCAGCATGCAGGTTGCGGTTATGTAGTGGGCATCACCACAGGCGCTTATTTGCAGACTGACCTGGAAAAGTATAAACCGACCCATATCATACATCATCTTTCAGAACTCCCTGCGATCTTACAATAAGATGGCTGCCGTTACTACCAATAAGATAGCATGGGGCAGCACATTACTGGCGGCCCTCTCCGCATTTTGTGTGTACACCTGCATGTATGCATTCAGAAAGCCTTTTACTGCTGCCAGTTTTGATCGCCTGCAATACGGGGGTGTTGATTACAAGGTATGGCTGGTAATTGCCCAAACAATCGGTTATACCGTAAGTAAATTTTTTGGTATCAGCTTTATCGCCGGTATGAAAAACAAAGGAAGATCAACAAACATTTTAAAGCTGATTGCTGTTGCATGGATCGCTTTACTACTATTTGCTGTAGTTCCTGCTCCTTACAATATTATCTTTCTGCTCATCAACGGATTTCCATTGGGTGTTATTTATGGATTAGTGTTTAGCTACCTGGAAGGAAGACGAACGACTGAGCTGCTGGGCGCTGTGTTGTCTGCCAGTTTTATATTCGCATCCGGCTTTACACAAAGTGTGGGCAAATATATTATGCTGGAGTGGAATGTAAGTGAATGGTGGATGCCGTGGTTAACCGGGTTGATCTTTTTCATACCTCTTGTTTTATTTACCTGGTTATTGGAAAAAACACCAGCGCCTGATGCCCTTGATATAGGTGTCAGAACACAACGACAGCCGATGAACAAAAAAGACCGCAGCAATTTTTTAAAAGCTTTTCTTCCTGGCTTAATACTTCTGATAATTTCGTATGTGATGCTCACCATTATCCGGGATTACCGTAGCAACTTTGCGGCAGATATGTGGAACGAGCTGGGTTATTCGAAAGACGCATCTGTTTTTACACGCAGCGAATTACCTGCTTCATTGATCGTATTGGTATTAATGGGACTTTTAGTTTTTGTAAGGAAAAATATTCATGCATTGCTCATCAATCATATTGTGATCGTAACAGGGTTCTTTGTTGCTATTTCATGTACGTTATTATTTATGAGTAAAGAGATCTCTCCTTTCTGGTGGATGACATTGACAGGAGTAGGGCTTTATATGGGCTATGTTCCTTTTAATTGCATGTTGTTTGAGCGGCTTATTGCCAGTTTTAAATACGTCAGTAATGCCGGCTTTATTATTTATGTAGCCGATTCATTTGGTTACCTGGGAAGTGATATGATCCTGCTGATAAAAAATTTCAGCAGTCTTAACGTATCATGGACCGACTTTTTTATACGGATGGTATTGATCATTTCTTCTGCGGGTATAGTCCTTGTAACCGTAGCTGCATTTTATTTCAGAAAAAAATACCAGGCTTATTTTCCATCTGTCAACCCTTCTTTGAATTATGGCTAAATCAGCGATCGTTATTGGTGCAGGCATTGCAGGCCTGGCTATGGCCCGGGCATTGGCTGTCAGAGGATACAAAGTAAAAGTGATAGAGAGAAATCACAAAGCGGTAGGGGCTTCTATCCGCAATTTCGGAATGATATGGCCCATTGGTCAGCCGGGAGAAAAATTGTACCAGGCAGCTATGCTTTCACGGAGTATCTGGAAACAGTTGTGCAATGAGGCCGGAATCTGGTATGATGAAACAGGTTCTTTGCATGTGGCCTACGCTGAAGATGAATGGCAGGTGATGGAAGAATTTGCTGAAGCAAGTAAAACATACCGGGCATGCAAGATGCTGACAGCAACTCAAACCACAGCATTATCAGGTGCTGTTGTTAGCAAAGGTCTCCGTGGCTCATTATGGAGCCCGGATGAAATGATCGTTGACCCGAGAATTGCTATTGCTGCCCTTCCGGTTTTACTTACTGAAAAATATGGAGTAGAATTTATCTGGGGAAAAGCGGTTACTGAAATTTACTATTCTACTGTTTATATGGGATCTGATTCTTTGGAAGCGGACCAAATAGTGGTGTGTAGCGGTGCTGATTTCGAAACACTTTTTCCTGAAGTCTATGTGACTGCTGGTATCACTAAATGCAAATTACAGATGATGCGGCTGGCTGCTCAGCCGAATAACTGGCGGATTGGTCCATCGCTATGCGGGGCGTTATCATTAATCCATTATAAAGGGTTTGCAGCGGCATCATCTCTTTCCCAACTCAAAAAAAGGTTTGAACAGGAGCATGCTGAATACCTGGAATGGGGTATCCATGTGATGGTATCCCAAAATCAGGCAGGTGAATTAACGGTAGGCGATTCACACGAATATGGGGACACTCATGATCCATTTGATAAGCACCATATCAATCAACTGATCCTGAATTATTTTAAAAAATTTGCAGCAGTAAAAGATGAATCGGTTATTGAAACCTGGAATGGTATTTATCCAAAACTGGTCAATGGAGAAAGCCATATTGTATTGCAACCCGAAGAGGGAGTAACTATAATCAATGCTCTTGGAGGAGCCGGTATGACCCTTTCATTTGGCCTTTGTGAACAATTGGTGGCAGATGGCCATAACTAAATAGTTGATAGGGAAGACTTTCAAAACTTAACATTGCCCCAAATTAAGTTTGTGTTATTTTTAAGCAAATACATTATTAATTAAAAATAACAGATATGACAGATTTGGCAATCGCCATTCAAACGGGCAAAAAATCAAAAAAACTGATCCGCAAAACCCTGCAGGAAAAACTTTCTCTTACGCTTGCTGATTATAAAACAGTAATTGGGGAAAAGAAATTTGAAAGCCGTATTAGGAAAACGGCTAGGTTGATCGGCACAGATATTCTGAAATCATTGCCCAAAAAACTCAAGAAGACTAAAAAGGCCGTTGAAGAAAAGGTATCTGTATAAGTCTTTCTTTTTTAGTTTATTGCCAGCAACATTTATTTATTGTTTTGATCCATTAGCCGGTGTTATTTATTTTCCGGTGAAGATTCCGGCAATCCATTTTCCTTAAATGGGGACTTAAATTATTTTTATTCTCTTCTCCGATCCAGCGTAAAACCAATAGTGGTTCCGATGTCTTCACGGCTGCGTGCATGAATAGTTTGCCCATGAGCTTCTACAATATGCTTGCAGATGGCCAGCCCAAGCCCACTTCCTGTTACATCAATGCTTCTTCCGGATTCTGTACGATAAAACCGTTCAAACACCCGGGCCAGATGCTTCTCACCAATGCCAATGCCATCATCACTTATTTCGATCAAAATATGTTTACCATCTGTATTATACATGCTGGCTACAATACCACCGTTATGTTTTCCGTATTTCACTGAGTTTTCAACCAGGTTGGTCAGCACCTGTCTTATCTTTTCCTTATCTGCATACACGGTAAGGGGCGATTCGCATCCTTTTTTTATACTGAATTGAATATTGCGTTCATCCGCTTTAAGCGATAACGTTTCAAACACTTCTTTGACCAGCTCCTGTATGATGAAATTTTGTTTGTATAAAACCAGCTCACCTCTTTCCAGTCTTGAAATCTCATCCAGGTCATTGAGTAAATTGGTTAGCCGTTCAACATTTTTAGCCGTCTTCTTCAAAAATTTTTTATTGACGTCAGGATTTTCCAATGCTCCATTTAATAAAGTATCCACGTATCCCTGGATGGCAAATACCGGCGTTTTAAACTCATGCGAAAGATTTTGCAGAAACTCTTTCCTGAATTGTTCATTATGACGGAGTATTTCTATCTCCTGTTTATTTTCTTCTGCCCATGCTTCTACATCTTCCCTTACTTCATCTATACTTTTTTTTGGAAGCACATACTTATAATAGGTTTCTTCTTTACGGGTGGCCTTGGTTTGATAAATAAATTTATAAATGAGTTTGATCTTGCGGTAAATAAACCGCTCCAGCATTACAGATATCAGCAAATAGCTACCCCCCAGTATAATTGCAAAAGACCCCAAAGTCCATATCCAGCTTTTCTCTATGATAAGTACCAGCAAACTAAGAGGTGCTGCCAATATAAGTGCTATAAATAAGGAAAGTTGCCGGGGAGAAATGCTTTTAGTGGAAATGTTCATGGTAAATTGCGCATAGTTCATGAAAGGAAAGCACAAAAATAGTAAGATTGGCTATGAACCATTCATTAAGAAGATTCTGGCTCACAACTCAAACTTGTATCCTACTCCTTTTACTGTCGTAATGCAATCAATGCCCAGTTTTTGACGGATCTTGCGGATGTGTACATCAATGGTTCTGTCGCCCACGATCACATCATTGCCCCATACCTGGTTTAGAATTTCATTGCGAAGAAAAACCCTGCCCGGTTTCAATGCCAGCAGGTATAATAGTTCAAATTCTTTTTTGGCGAGCACAATATCATTATCATCAACCTGGATAATGAAACGTTCGGGGTCTATAGTGAGGTTATCAATTTTCAACACCTTTACCTCCGTTTTATTCAGGCGGCGGAACAGGGCATTTACCCGGCTGAGAAAAACTTTCGGGCTTACAGGTTTGCTTACATAATCATCAGCGCCGGTTTCCAAACCTTTTATTTGCGTGCCTTCATCGTTTACTGCGGTAAGAAAAATAATGAGTGTTTCTTTAAAAGCAGGCTGCGAACGAAGTAACTGGCATACTTCCACCCCCGTTTTTTTGGGCATCATTACATCCAGCACAATAAGGTCCGGCACGTGTCGTTTGGCTTTTTCAAGGGCTTCATCACCATCCTTGGCAGTCACCACTTCATATCCTTCGTTGGAAAGGTTGTATTTAAGGATCTCCAGTATATCCGGCTCATCATCCGCAATCAGCACCTTTCGGCCTTTGGTTTCCATTGTGGTGAAATTTTGCGCAAACCTAACTGGAAATCGGGTCTTGGGGAAATCCCGGCTCACTGTTCACAGAGACTTAATGATAACTTAATACCCCATAGGGCCTTCTTTATCACCGGCACGATTTTTTAACGGTTGGAATGCAGCGGGCATCGTTATAAAGCCATCTATACCAGCAGAATTGTATAAATAAACCATGTCGGCCCTTGTTATTACATTTGCAGAACGATCCTTATGACAGCAATGACCAGACTCCTTATCATCACCACCTTATTATTTGTACCCGGCCTTTGGGCTTCGGGTCAATCTTCGCTGGCTATACAAATAGACACAGGTAAAAAAAGCAGTGGATGCAAGCCTCCCAAAAACAGGGAACTATTTCAT
>DASVOE010000047.1:0-5315 GCA_036383515.1 Chitinophagaceae bacterium
TTATTATGATGTAACAGGAGGAGGTGTAAATCTTACTAATCAAACGGCAGTGATTGATCGTGATAAAACAAGTGTGGCGGCCACTGTAAATATCCCTGTAGTGATCGTAGCTCCGGCCACTACTGCCACTGCTACGTTAACCGTTGTGAAGGCGGTAGCTGATGATGGCTCGCTGCTTACTATTGGTTCAAAAAATAACCCAACTACTCAAAAGGTAACATTAAATATTACTTTATAGGGAATAGGAGTTTTGAACATAAAAAATAACAAACGAAATAAGCAGCTGCACAACGGCTGCTTATTTTTTATTCATAAGCATCTTTCTTCCTGCTTCAACATTTTCTTTTCATGGTTGAGTCAATAACAGTAATCAGCATGAAGCACCCATTTCCTTTTTACTGTCATTCTGTTACATCAGCTTATCATGAATATTGACCAGTCGCAGCGCTGATTTAATTTTTGTTACTGCCAAATAAAGACTGGTTACCGAACAACCATTTTAAACCAAACACAAATACATGAAAAGGCTATTATTCTTTATCCTTAGCATGGCTACTGCTTCCACATCTTTGTTTGCACAAACGGATGTTTCAGGAAAAGTTACTGATGCAAGAGATAATTCAGCATTGTCAGGCGTAAATGTTACGGTGAAAGGATCACGCACCGGAACAACTACCGATATCAATGGCAACTTCAGGATTTCAACACCATCGAATGCAACACTTGTTTTTTCTAACGTTGGATTCAGCGATAAAGAAGTCAGAGTAACCGGCAGTTTAATAAATGTTTCACTGGAAGTAGCCCAGCGCAACCTGCAGGAAGTGGTGGTGACCGGTTATAATACACAAGCCCGCCGCCAGGTGGCTGGGTCCATAACAAAAGTTGCAGGTGATGAAGTGAAACTTCAACCCGTTGCTTCTTTTGACCAGATGCTGACAGGAAAATCGCCGGGAGTATTAGTGCAATCTCAAAGCGGTCAACCCGGAGCTGCTGCTTCTAATATTACTATCCGGGGTAAAGGCTCTGTGCTTGCTTCTACTCAACCTTTATTTATTGTGGATGGTATACAGGTGACGGGTGCCGATTTTCAGAGTATTAATCCAGCAGATATTGAAAGCTATAGTATTTTAAAAGATGCTGTATCTACTTCTCAATATGGTTCCCGCGGTGCTAATGGCGTTATTGTAGTAACTACAAAAAGAGGTGTAAATGCAAAGACCCGTATCAACTACGATTTTCAATATGGTATTGGTCAATTGCCGGAAAATAAATTGAAGTTGATGAACTCCGAAGAAAAAATAAGGTTTGAAACAGAGTACGATCATCCCTACGGTATGAATTTTTTCGGATGGACACAAGCAGATATGGATAGTCTTTCCAAAGTAAATGCTAACTGGGACAAAGTGATGTTCCGGAAAGCAAAAACACAGCAACACGTTTTATCACTTACAGGTGGTAATGATAGAACAAGATTTTTTATTTCGGGTTCTATGTTTGACCAGGAAGGATTGGTTATTGCTACCGCATTGAAAAGATATACGGGTCGTATCAATATTGATCATACGGTGAACAACCTGAAAGTAGGATTGACAACTTTCGTAGGTTCCTCCAAACTTTCGAATACTAACGAGAACGACCAATATATTGGCGATCCGCTTAATGCGATCCGCTGGGCCAACCCTTATGTTACTCCTTATTTTGCTGACGGAACTTATAATAATACCGATTTTCTTTTGCAGGGTCAGCCTAATGCATTGCAGGAACTCTTGGGTGATCCAAAATCAAATGAGCAGTTAAAAGGAATAGCAGCGCTGTCATTAGAATATAAATTTCCTTTTTTAGAGGGGCTTTCTGCAAAAACCAACTGGGGTATTGACTATACGGATAATTCTACCACTGAATATGTTGACAAAGATACTTACCTGGGCAGTCAACAAACCGGAACTGATGGTTCCTTTTCACGGGGCAGTTTGAAAAGAGTAAGATTTACGGGTACTACCTCGTTGAGTTATGGTAAGCAAGTGGGTGATCATACTTTCCGCGTCTCTTTATTCAATGAATATATCAAACGCCGCACAACTACGTTCAATTACACCGGTTATGGTCTTACCGGTATTTTTAGTAATGGCGCTGATGTTACGCCGGGTACACCTACCAATGGCTATATACCCAATGTAGGCGATGGACAAACAAAGCAAAGCCTGATGTCTTATTTTGCGTTGGGTGATTATAGTTTCCGTAATAAATATTTTATCAATGCTAATTTCAGAAGAGATGGTTCATCCCGTCTTGCTGAAGGAAATAAATGGGTCAACTACGGTGGTATTGGTGCAGCCTGGTTGCTCAGCAGCGAAAGATTTCTGCAAAACACATCATGGTTAAACGAATTGCGGTTGAAAGTGAGCTATGGTTCTTCGGGCAATGAAGATGTAGGTGATTCATACGAAGCCATTGAACAATTTGGTGGCAGTACATACAACGGACTGGGTGGTGTGGTGCTGGCTAATCTTGCCAAACCTAACCTGACATGGGAAGTAAGAAAAACTTTCAATGCCGGTATTGACTATTCTGTTTTAAAAAGCAGGATCACCGGTACTATCGAAGTGTACAATGCATTAACAACAGGCTTATACCTCAACAGGCAACTTTCCGGAACGAATGGTGTAAATTCTATCCTTACAAATCTTGGAAAGATCAGGAACAGGGGTATCGAATTTTCTATAGCTGCTGATATCATCAAAACAAATGACCTCACCTGGAGTATTGGTTTCAATCATACTTATAATAAAGCTAAGGTGATCGAACTGGATGGCACAGAAGAAAATGTATCCGGTACAGCAATTAACAGGGTAGGAGAAAGACCTAACTCAATCTACCTCGTGCGGTATGCCGGCGTTGATCCGGATAACGGCGATGCATTATATTATAAAGCAGATGGTAAAACAACTACCAACGAATACAATCCGAATGACAGGGTAATTGTAGGAACTTATGATCCTCCGCATTTTGGTGCGTTCCATACCAATGTTTCTTATAAAGGAATTGAACTCGGCGTGCAGTTCAATTATATGAAAGGTCATCATATTTATAATAACGACCGGGCAAACGTAGAGAATCCTGCTTATGTTATTTCTAATGTTAGCCGCGACTTGCTTACTGAATGGCAGCACCAGGGCGATATCACCAATATTCCCAGTCCCTTCTCCAATTTTGAATTAGGTACTACACGCTTTTTAGAAAAAGGTGATTTCCTCCGCCTGCGGAATGTGATGCTGAGTTACGATCTGCCCAAACAATTATTGGCGAAAGCAAAGATCAGTTCGTTCCGGGTTTTTGTACAGGGACAAAACATGGCTACCTGGTATAATTTCAAAGGGTATGATCCGGAAGTGGCAACCGGCATATTGCAGGGCTCACAATATCCGCAATTAAAGACAATCACATTTGGAGTGAATGTGGGTTTGTAATAAAAAAATTGATTCATTCAAAACTCAACACGATGCAAAAAATTAAACTGACATATTGGGTAATAATGATAGCGATAGCGGGAGGTTTGGCTTCCTGCTCCAAAGCGATAGACCAGGATCCATCTCATACGATCGATAGCAAGAATTATTTTACCAAGCTGGATGATTACGAAAGAGCATTGACTGGTATCTATGCCCGGCTATTGCAGGATGGTTATTATGGAACTTCCAACACCGGTGCCAATGCGCTGGTAGGTTTGCCGGATATAATGAGTGATAACCTTTTTGAAAGCTCGGAGTCATTGGGCAATTTCCAGGATTATTCCCGCTGGACCTATACTGCTGACGATGCCAGTATTGCCGATATGTGGCTGGATGCTTATCGCATTATCCAGCAGGCGAATTTAACGCTGAGAGGACTGGATAAATTTGCCACAACAGATGCGGGTGCAGTGAACAGGATAAAAGCACAGGCTATTGCCATACGGGCCATGGTTCATTTTGACCTGCTACGCTATTTCGGAGAATCAACAGATAGAAATGCTGCTTCCAGAGGCATTGCTTATGTAGATGTATTTGATGTAGAGCAAAAACCTGCCCGCCTTTCTGTAAAAAGTTCTTATGATAAGATCGAACAGGAATTGAAAATGGCAAAATCACTGATGTTGAATATGGATAAGCCCATACAGGGAAATGGAACTGCTTCTGCTGACAGGTCTTACGTAGATGATATGGTGATCAACGCCATTCTTGCACGAATGTATCTTACCAGCAATGTGCCGGATAGTGCAGTAAAGTATTCAACACTCGTCATTAATGCACGACCACTTTCTACCCGGGCCAATTTCCCCAATATCTGGATTGATGTTTCTACTGCAGAAGTAATATGGTCTGTAAAGTTTGAAGCTTTTGATTCCCCGGCTGGCTCTGTTATGTACTATTCAGTTGGTAACAGGGCAGAGTTTCGCCCTACTACGAACCTGCTCAATTTATATGACGCTGCAAATGATGTTCGTTATAATAGTTATTTCCGTGTATTGCAACGGGGCGCTAACAGGAACGATCCTACAAGACCGGCCCGTACAGTATTGATCAAGTATGATGCAAAGCAATCGAGCCTGCCCAAGCCCGATGGTATTGTCAATTTTAAAGCATTCCGCACTGGTGAAATGTATTTGATAAGGGCCGAGGCTTATGCACGGTTGGGAGGTATTAATGAAGCGTTAGGTTTAGCAGATCTTAATACGTTGAGAGCAGCTCGTATCAATGGTTATGTTCCGGTTGTTCTGGTGGGTGTGGCGTTGCAGTCCGCTATTGAACAGGAGAGAAGAAAAGAATTGGTGGGAGAAGGTCATCGTTTTTTTGATTTGAAGAGGACAAGCAGAACAGTGAACCGGGTTACCAACTGTGCAAGTTTCTGCACCTTGCTTCCATCAGCCCGTGAATGGGTGTTTCCCATTCCACAACCTGAAATTCTGGCCAATTCTGCGATGGCGCAAAATACTAACTATTGAACAGGTGATCTGAAGTTTTTGAAGCGGTGGTGGTTATAATAAGAGGAATTGCATTCTTGCAGTTCCTTTTTTATTAACGGTAGTAAGGATGGATATTCCGGTATCAAAAACGGTACAGTGTGAATTATTCACGGCCCGGTAAATAATTGATCTTCGTCCATAGCTTACGTGTTAATTTTAGGTAGTATAAAATAAAAAAATCTCTCCTGCTTTGGCGGGAGAGACTTATATAAGTTTTCTCATGTGAACGGTCAACGAAGACCAACGCAGGTGGTTGTCTAGCCAGCCTGCTTTTTTGTTGTTATAAATGTAAGGATTAATTCAATTTGGCAAA